>CAKULE010000001.1 GCA_934667095.1 uncultured Oscillospiraceae bacterium
CGTATGAGTGTTTTGCGGAGCAAAACCTCAGCGCAAGGCGGAATTCACTTCCGCCGCGCAGATCAAATCAAACGGGGTCCCCGTCCGGCCTGCCGGATGGGGCGCGGCCCCGCCGATCCCCGCTTCATCGTCACCCGCCGGGGCGCGGGCTATGTGTTCGGCGGGTGAGAGAGGCAGACTGACCGCGGGGGAGTCCTCTCCGGCGCGGGTGCGCCGTATGAGTGTTTTGCGGAGCAAAACCTCAGCGCAAGGCGGAATTCACTTCCGCCGCGCAGATCAAATCAAACGGGGGCCCCCGTCCGGCCTGCCGGATGGGGCGCGACCCCGCTGACCCCCGGTTCATTGTCACCCGCCGGGGCGCGGGCTACGTTTTTGTCGGCTGAGCCAGCCTGAACAGGAAAAGGAGGTGCCGCCGTGCGCCGCAATCTGCACATGAAGCTGGTGCTCATCATGGTGCTGCTCATCGTCTCGCTGATGACGGTGGTGGGCGCCTTCCTGATGAACTCCGTCACCGGCTATTACATCAACGATTTTTATAGTCAGGTGGCCACCGCCTTCGGGCAGGAGAACGTGGACTTCGTCCGCGATCTGGAGACCCCCACCGAGGGGGAGACCGATGGCGGCATCCAGATGGGCGAGGTGCTGTCCGCCTATGTGGGCGTGCTGGGCGTGGACGGCCGCAACCGCAACTATTATGTGCTGGACGGTTCTACCGGCCGGTACATCACCGGCTCCGCCGAGGAACCGGAGGGCGGCGTGGAGATCACCCCCAACATCTCCGCCGCCCTGCTGGGCGAGGTGGGCTTTGACAGCGACGTCACCGCCGACTACATGGACGCCGCCATCCCCATCACCCGGGGCGGGGACCGCTACGTGGTCTACATTCTGGATGACCGCACCACGGTCCAGAACCTGAACAGCCAGATGTTCCACCTGATCCTGGAGGCGCTGGCGCTGGGCCTGGTGATCTCGGTGCTGCTGTCCTTCCTGCTGGCCAAGACCATGGTCACCCCCCTTCAGCGGCTGACCCGCGGCCTGCAGGAGGTGGCCGCCGGCGACTTCTCCAAGCGGGTGGAGGTCACATCGCGGGACGAGATCGGCCTGCTGACCGAGAGCTTCAACTCCATGGCCGGGCAGCTGCAGTCCACCATCGCCGCCGTGGAGAACGAGCGCAACAAGCTGGACACCCTCTTCCTCCACATGGCCGACGGCGTGGTGGCCTTCGACCGGGAGGGGGCCGTGATCCATGTGAACCCCGCTGCCGAGCGGATGCTCCGCCGCACCATCGGCGAAGGCGACTCCTACGGCGGCATTTTCGGGACCCTGTTCCCCTTTGAACAGGTGGAGTCCGCCCCCGCGCCCCTCAGCGCGGAGCTGGCGGTGGACGGGCAGGCGCTGGAGCTGCTGATGGCCCCCTTTGCCCGGGCCAATCAGGGCGGTGTGCTGGTGCTGATCCACGACGTCACGGAGCAGCGGGCGGCAGAGCAGATGCGCAAGGAGTTCGTGGCCAACGTATCCCACGAGCTGCGCACCCCCCTGACCAACATCCGCAGCTATGCCGAGACGCTGGAGGACGGCTACGGGGAGCTGCCTCCGGATACGGCCAGGAGCTTCCTCGGGGTCATTCTCAGCGAGTCCGACCGCATGACCCACATCGTGCAGGACCTGCTCACCCTGTCGCGATTCGACTCCGGGCGGAGCGAGCTGAACATCACCCGCTTCCCCTTCGGCAAGGCCGTGCAGGACACCTATCAGGCATTCCTCATGGACGCCCAGAAGCACGCCCACACCCTCACGCTGGACATGCCCGACGATCTGCCGGAGATCCTGGCCGACCGGGAGCGGGTGGTGCAGGTGATGGTGAACATCGTGTCCAACGCGGTGAAGTACACCCCGGACGGGGGCGCCATCGTTATCTCCGCCGGCACGGCGGGGGACAAGGTGTGGATGCAGGTGGACGACAATGGCATCGGCATCCCCGCCGGGGACCGGAGCCGCATTTTTGAGCGGTTCTACCGGGTGGACAAGGCCCGCTCCCGGCAGTCCGGCGGCACTGGTTTGGGCCTGTCCATCGCCAAGGAGATCATGGCCCTCCACAAGGGCGACCTCTATCTGGTGGACAAGGAGGGCCCCGGCCTGACCATCCGTATGGAGCTGCCTGTGAACGGACCGGGAACGGAGGCCGCCCATGGATAAGCGCCGGCGGCTTCTTGAGATCGGGAAGGACGTGCTCATTCTACTGCTGGCGGCGTCGGCGGTCTACCTGCTGACCATGACCCCCCTCGTGCAGGACAGCGGCGTGCGGGACCTGCTGCGGCCCCGGCAGGAGGACCCACAGGGCAGTCCCTCTGTGACCCTGTCGGCGGCGGCCCGTCCCTCCCGGATGGCGGTGACATTCCCCGCCGGGCGGTACGGCCTACAGTACGACCAGACCGCCGTGGATGAACTCTTTGCCCGCCTCGGCCCCCTGCTGGGCGAGGCGCTCACCTCCGCCGGGGACCCGGCGGCCATTGACGAGGCCCGCTGGCGGCAGAACCTGACGACGGTGAACCTCTACTTCGATTTCAGCGGGCAGGTCCCCCTGTCTGCGCTGGGCACATGGCTGAACGCAGAGGGCCGCTGCGCCCTGCCGGGCAGCGCCCGGCGCATCCTGCTGTGCGAGGGGACGGGCGACAGCGTTCTCCTCTGCTGGGAGGACAGCGGCAGCGGGCAGTTTTTCTTCTGCTCCACCGGCCTGACGGCCAGCCTTCACCTGAGCCCCGCCCTTCAGGACCTGAGCGATAACGGGGCCCGGTTTGCCTTTGAAAGCGACGTATACACCGGGCTGCTGGATCCCTATACCTTCATCACCGATCAGCAGGGGAGCGAGATCTATACCGCCTCTAACCCCCTCTCGGCGGGGGATGCTCTCACCGCCCTGCTGAACACGCTGGATTTTACCGGCCGCAACCATGCCTCCGTCAGCGGCGGCGAGCGGTATCTGGACGGCAACGACCGCCTGCTGGTGCAGAACAACGGCACCGTGATCTACGCCGCGGCGGAGCCGGGGAAGTACCCTGTGCCATCCGCCGGGGACAGTCCCACCGTGGCCGAAGCCATTGAGGCTGCCCGGGAGCTGACGGAGCGGACCATCGGCGCGTCCTGCGGCGCGGCTCAGCTCTATCTGAGTACGGCCCTCTCGGCGGAGGGCGGCTGGCTCATTCGCTTCGGCTACCGGCTCAACGGCAGCACTGTCTGGCTGTACGAAGACGGCTGGGCCTCTGAGGTGTGGGTGCGGTCCGGCTGCATTACGGACTTTACGCTGCACTTCCGCAGTTACGCCGCCTCCGGCGAGAAGGCGCTGCTGCTGCCCATGGACCGGGCGGCGGTGATGCTGCCCAGCCTTGGGCAGGAGGGTCGCGAGTTGGTCATCCGCTATCAGGACGCCGGGGAGAGCGCCGCCCGGCCGGTCTGGGTGGCCCAATAATCAGAAAGGGAGGGAGCCCGGATGGAGTGGGGCAAAGTCAAAAACATCATCATTCTGATCCTGCTGCTCATCAACGGGTTCCTTCTGGTGCTGGTGGGTGCACGGACCAGCGAGGTCCGCCGGTATGAGCAGTCCGCCATCGACCGCAGCGTGCAGGTACTGGCGGAGAACGGAATTCAGGTGGACGAGGGCGCCCTGCCTGCCGGCGGCGGCGTGGAGCCTGCCGGCGCCGAGCGCGACGTGGCCGCCGAAGGACGGCTGGTGTCCGCCCTCATGGGGGAGAGTCTCACCGGCATCCACCGGGGCGGCGGCCTGTACACCTACGAAGGGGCCCGGGGACAGGTGAACGTCCGGGCGGGGGGAGAGCTCTCGCTGACCCCATCTGACAGTGCCTTCTGGGTCACGGAGGACCCGGAGAGTCACGCCGCGGCCCTCGTAGCCGCCCTGCCGGTGAAAACCAAGCTGGTGCGGACGGAGACCGATGGGGACGTCACGGATGTCACCTACCGCCAGCAGTGGGCGGGCGCGCCTCTCTTCTCCTGTCAGGTGACGCTGACCTATCAGGACGGGCGGCTGACGGATCTGTCAGGCAGCCTGCTGGCGGCGGACCGCAGCACGGAGGAGAGCGCCAAGCTCCTCGCCCTGCCCACGGTGCTCATGCGCTTTCTGGACGAGATCCTTTCCAGCGGCGATGTGTGTTCCTCCATCCGGGCGGTGGAGCCGGGCTACCGCATGACCCAGTCCTTCAGCGGTGCAGTGCGGCTGACCTCCGTCTGGCGCATCTCCACCAACACGGCGGACTACTATCTGGACGGCGTTACCGGCGAACTGACCCGGGCGGCGGAGAGCCGCAGCGCGGCAACATAACTGACAGGCCCCCCTTCATAGACTGAGAGCAACCGAACCTCTGCCTGGAAGGGGGGCTTTTTCATGTCTGCGGCGGCTGCCGGGACCCTTCTGCTCACCGCGGTGGGGCTGTTTTCCCAGCTGGTGGGCTTTTTCTACCGGGTGGCCCTATCCCGGATGCTGGGGGCGGAGGCCATGGGCCTCTATCAGCTGATCATGCCGGTATACTCCACCCTGATGTCCCTGTCGGCGGTGGGACTGACGGTGGCGGTGTCCACCCTCGCCGCCCGGCTCCACGCCCAGGGGGATGACGGGGCGGTGGGCTCCATGCTGCGCCGGGCGCTGGGGTGCTTTTTCCTGGTCGCGGTGCCCTTGGGGCTGGCCGCGGCTGCGCTGTCCGACCCGATCTCCGTCTACCTGCTGGGGGATGCCCGCACCCGGCTGGGGGTGGTCCTGCTGGTGCCGTGCATGCTGCTGACGGGGGTGGAGAACCTCCACAAGCACTGCTTCTACGGGCTGGAGCGGGTGGGCCCGCCCGCCCTGTGCGAGGCGGTGGAGCAGGTCCTGCGGGCGGGAGCGGTGCTGCTCCTGCTGGCGGTGCTGCGCCCCGCCGGGGGCGAGGGCAGGGTGGGGGCTGTGGCGGCGGGGATGGTGCTGTGCGAGGTGTTCTCCGCCGTGACCCTGACCCTGTTGCTCCGGCGGCACTGGCGGCGGGAGCCTCCGGGCCCCGCCCGCAGCCGGACGGCATACCGCCAGATCGTCCGCATCGCCGTGCCCGTGGGGCTCACCTCCCTGCTGGGGACGGTGCTGGGCTCGGCCAACGCGGTGCTCATCCCCGCCCGGCTGGTGGCCGGGGGGATGGACGGGGCGGCGGCCATGTCCGCCTTCGGTGTGCTGTGCGGCATGGCCATGCCATTGCTGGCCATGCCCACCGTGGCAGTGGGGGCCCTGTGCCTGACCATGGTGCCCGATCTGGCCAAGCGCACCGCCCGGGGAGACCTGCGAGCGGCCGGACACTTTCTGGACCGGGTGCTGGGGGCCTCCTCCGCAGTGCTGGCCCCGGCCATGACTCTGCTGGCGGTGCTGGGCCCGGCCATCGGCCGGGCGGTGTACCGGGAGCCCTCCGTGGGCGACTGGATGCCCGCCCTTGCAGTGGGGACCCTGCTGGCCTGCTGGCAGTCCATCCTCTCCGGAGCCCTCAACGCCCTGAACCGCCAGCGGCGGGCCGCCCTCGGGGCCATCGTCAGCGATGCGGTGCAGTTGGCCTTCACGGCCATCACCGTGGCCCGCTGGGGGCTGGGGGGCTTCGTGGTCGGGTTCGTGCTCTCCGGACTGGTGGGAGCCGGGATGGATCTGTCGGCGGTGCTGGGCTGTACGGGCCTGCGGCCCCGGTGGTATCACTGGTTGGTGCGGCCCCTGCTGTCGGCGGCGCTGATGGGCCTGTGCTGCCGGCTGTTGCTCGGCCTGCTGGAGCGGGCGGCCTTCGGCTCCCTGTGGAGTTGCCTGATCTGTGCGGCGCTGGGGCTGGCGGCGTATGCCGCTGCCATGCTGGCGCAGGGGGCCAGCCCCGGGGACTATCTGCCCCGGCTGCGGCGGAGGGGGGACGCCCCATGCTGAGCATCCTCGTCTCCATCTCCCCTGGTGCCGCCGGGAACTATCTGGCCGCCCTGTCCGCCGCCGGCGGGGAGGGCGCGGCCCTGTACTGCCCCGCCCCGGATACGCGCTTCGATGGCCTGATTTTGGCCGGCGGCGGGGACCCGGACTCCGCGCTCTTCGGCCAGCGGTCCGCGGGTTCCGTCCCGCCGGACCCTCGCCGGGACCGTGCGGAGCTGGCTCTGCTGGATGCCTACGCCGGGGCGGGCAAGCCGGTGCTGGGCATCTGCCGGGGGATGCAGATCCTCAACATCTGGGCGGGCGGCTCCCTGATTCAGGACCTTGGCGGGCGCAATCTGACCCACCGCTGGGCGGGGGCCGACCGGGTCCACCCGGTGGAGGCGGCGCAGGGCTCCGCGCTGGCGGCGCTGTACGGCCGCCGCTTCTGGGCCAACAGTGCCCATCATCAGGCGGTGGACCGCCTCGGAGCCGACCTGCGGGCAACGGCGTGGGGACCGGACGGCGTTGTGGAGGGGCTGGAGCACGGGAGCCTGCCCATCCTCGCCGTGCAATTCCACCCGGAGCGCATGCGCCCCGCCCTCGGCTGGCCGGGCGCAGCGGACGGTACAGCCCTGTTCCGGGCCTTTCTGGCCCGGTGCAAGGCTTGATTTTCCCGCCCCGATGGGGTAAGCTAAAGAAAAACTCTGCGAGGTGACGCCCATGTCTGCCCCTGTCAACGCCCCCGGCCTGAAGCGGGCCGTCCTGCTCAACGACCTGTCCTGCTTCGGCAAGTGCTCCCTTACCGTGTCCGCCCCCATCCTGTCCGCCATGGGGGTGGAGGCAGTGCCCCTGCCGACGGTGCTCCTGTCTGCCCACACCGGCGTGCCCGGCGGCCGGGTGCTGCGGGACCTGTCGGCGGAGCTGGAGCAGACCATGGACGACTGGCAGGCCATGGACCTGCGGTTCGACTGCGTGTACACTGGTTTCTTCGCCTCGGCGGCGCAGATCGCGCTGGCGGAGCGTTTTCTGGACCGGTTCGCCGGGCCGGACACGCTGGTGCTGGTGGACCCGGTGCTGGGGGACGGCGGGGCCCGTTTTTCCTGCTTTGACGAGGGCTATCAGGCCGCCCTCCGCCGGCTGTGCGCCCGGGCGTCGGTCATCACCCCCAACGCCACCGAGGCCGCCCTGCTGGCCGGTCTGCCCATGGATACCCCGGCGGAGGCCCTGGCCGACGCCCTGACCGTCCCCAATGTGATCGTCACCGGCGTGACGGCGGGGGACCGCATCGGCTACCGCGCCCGGTTCGGGGCGGAGCGCATGGCGCTGGACACGCCCCGGCTGCCGGGGAGCTTCAAGGGCACGGGGGACGTGTTCGCCTCCGCCCTGTGCGGGGCCCTGCTGGGCGGCGGGGACTACCCTGCGGCGCTGGAGCGGGCGGCGGACTTTTGCGCCCGGGCGGTGGCCGCCACGGCGGAGCGCCCCGGCCACTGGTACGGTCTGGCCTTTGAGGCGCTGCTGCATACCTGAAAAAGACGGACCCCCGGCAGCTGCCGGAGGTCCGTCCTGTTATTCCTGCTGTTGGCTGTCCGCCCAGCCCTGCCGGTACACGTGCCCGCCGCAGGCCCGGGCCAGCGCTTCGGCGGCGGAGAGCAGCTCGTCCGCGCCCCGGTCCCGGACGGGGTTCGCGGCCAGCCGGGCGCACAATCTGTCCCGGGCGGTGTAGAGCCGGTCCACCGCCTGCGCGATGTCTCCGCCCGGGCCGGACTGATCGGCCACACCGGCCAGCGTCCCCTCGCTGTAAAAGCCGTTGATCTGCTGCCAGACGAATTCGATGCGTTCAGAGTCGATTTGTTTTGACATAAGATCCCCTCCAAATAGTAAATTGTGCCACTAAATTGTAGCATATCGACCATGTGAGTGCAACATAATAGTAGCATCACCATCAGAGGTGATGCACATGTATTTTCCGAGACTGAAGGACCTGCGCACGGACGCGGACAAGACGCAGGAGCAGATCGCGGAGCTGTTGACCTGCCGCAGGGAGGTCTACCGGAGGTATGAGGCGGGCATCCATGATATTCCGGTGTGGGCGCTGATCCGTCTGGCGGATTACTACGGTGTGACCACCGACTATATTCTGGGCCGCAGCAATAAACGTAAGTAATGCAGACCTGATGGACCAGCCCGCCGGCTTGAAACGGCGGGCTGGTTTTGTGTTATGGCAGGGGGATCTGGTAGCGCTTTAGCTTGCGGTAGAGGGTGGTACGGTTCATCTGCAGGGCCCGGGCAACGGCGCTCATGTTGCCGCCGCAGTTTTCGATGGCGGCCAGTATCTCGCTCTTTTCCCGCTCCGCCATTGTCTCCTTCAGGTTGAAGCGGCTGCCGCCGCTGGTGTGGAAGTCGTTGGTGCTGGCGGCGCCGGGCTCCGGCTGGTGCCCCGCCCGCTTGGCCAGAAAGTCGAAGTGCTGGGGGTACAGCTTGCCCTCGTAGGCCAGCACACAGGCGGTCTCCACGGCGTGCTCAAGCTCCCGGACGTTGCCCGGCCACGAGTAGGCGGAGAGGAAGTCGTAAACCGAGGGGTCCACCCCGGTGATGTAGGTGTCCCGCTGGGCGTTGAAGCGCTCGATGAAGAAGTCGCACAGCTCGGGGATGTCCTCCCGGTGGTCCCGCAGAAGGGGCAGCTCGATCTCCAGCACGTTGATGCGGTAGTAGAGGTCCTCCCGGAAGGTGCCCTGGTTGACCATCTGGCGCAGGTTCCGGTTCGTGCTGCATAGCACGCGGATGTCTACCGGGATGGCCTTGTGGCCGCCGATGCGGGTGACCTCCCGCTGCTGCAGCACCCGCAGCAGCTTGGACTGAGCGGCCAGCGGCATGTCGCCGATCTCGTCCAGCAGGATGGTGCCGTGGTGGGCCAGCTCGAACTTGCCGATGGCCCCCTTGGAGGAGGCGCCGGTGTAGGCCCCGGGCTCATAGCCGAAGAGCTCGGACTCGATCAGCGTGTCCGGGATGGCGGCGCAGTTGACCTTGATGAAGGGGGCGTCCTTCCGGGGGCTGAGGTAGTGGATGGCGTCGGCGGCAACCTCCTTGCCGGTGCCCGTGGCGCCGGAGATGGTGACCGTGATGGTGCTGGAGGCCACCCGGCGGATGATGCTGCGGATGCCCTCCATCACTGCGGAAGAGCCCCGCATGTTGTTCAGCGAGTTCTCGATCTTGTACACGGAGTGGAGGTGGGAGGCGATCATGGCGTTTTCCTTCTGCAGCTCGCTGATCTGGGCCTGAAGGGCCTCGATATCGCCGAAGTTGGTCAGCACGCCGCTGGCGAACACGCCGAGCACCTTGCCGTTGGGCAGCCCGCCGGTCCGGATAGGGATGCGGTTTACCATGTGCAGGGGGGTGCGTTTCATGGCGCTGTCAGAGAGGTCGCTGACGGAGTAGAACATTTTGCCGCACTCCTCCTCATTGCTCTCCAGCACCAGATGCATCCGGGTGTTTTTGATGACGTTCCGCACGTCCTGACCGATGACGTCCTCCACCCGGACGTCCAGCAGGTCGGCGTAGTCATGGCCAAAGAAGATGATGCGGTTGGAGTCGTCTGTAATGATGGGACAATGGAAGGATTCCAGCAGATCGAACAGGATCGCATGGAGCTGTTCCTCGTACATAGCGCTCACCTCACCACGCAGTGTAGCAAAGTGCGGCGTGTTTTTCAAGCGGACCTTTGTGATTTGGCGGGAGAAGCGCCCACCGTCCGGAAGGGGCCTGCGGCGGGATGTAACGATTTGCAACACATGCGCGGAACACTGTTGCAGAATGTCGCGTTATGCAACACATTTGCAACAGCTGAGATTGTTAAAAATGCCATAAAAGGGCGAAAATGAGGTCTTGTTTTGTCGTATCTGCGCAAAAACGGCGAAGTGGATTTATCCGAACTGGACAAAGAATCTTGAAATAAATCCCAATTGTGCCGTTTTGGCACAGCCCTTGCTTAGAATAGAGCCGATGACGCAGATCGGCGTTGCAACAGATTTTGATTCAAAAGGAGAGACTGACGATGAAAGACGCGGTGATCGTAAGCACGTCCAGAACTCCCATTGGGAAATATAAGGGCGATCTGGCAAGCCTGACCTTCCCCCAGCTGGGCGCGATCGTACTGAAGGATGTGGTGGACAAGGTCCATCTGGACCCCGCCAACGTAGACGAGGTCATTATGGGCAACCTGTTTGCCTCTGACTGGGGCAATATCGCCCGGGCTTCTGTGCTGGAGGCGGGCTTCCCCCTGTCTGTGGCCGGTGTGACGGTGGACCGCCAGTGCAGCAGCGGCGTGAACGCCATCGGCATTGCCGCCGCCATGATCCAGACCGACATGGCCGATGTGATCATCGCCGGCGGTGTGGAGAGCTACTCCCAGCAGCCCTATTATATCGAGCGCCCCTCCGTGGCCTATCCCAGCGGCATCAAGCAGGTGCCCTACAAGGTGGCGCCGGAGCGCTTCGTGGGCGGCCGGCTGAGCGCCGACATGATCAACACGGCGGAGAATCTGGCCAAGAAGTATAGCCTGACCCGTGAGGAGTGTGACGCCTTCGCGCTGGACAGCCAGATGAAGGCCTCCAAGGCGTGGGAAAACGGCTGGTTTGACGAGCAGGTGGTCCCCGTGACCATCCCCCAGCGCAAGGGTGAGCCCAAGGTGGTCCGTATGGACGCCTGCGTGCGGCCCGACACCACCATGGAGAGCCTGAGCAAGCTGAAGCCCATCATGGAGGGCGGCGTGGTCACGGCCGGCAATGCCTCCCCCATGAACGACGGTGCCGCCGTGGTCCTGATGATGAGCGAGGAAAAGGCCGCCGAGCTGGGACTGAAGCCGCTGGCCGTGGTCCGGGAGTTCTGCGCCTGCGGCGTGGAGCCCACCATCATGGGCATCGGCCCCGTGTACGCCACCCGCAAGCTGATGGCGCGCCACGGCTATAAGATCGATGATTTTGATCTGGTGGAGCTCAACGAGGCATTCGCGGCCCAGTCGCTCCCCTGCATTCAGGAGCTGGGACTGGACCCCAAGCGCGTGAACGTGGAGGGCGGCGCCATTGCCATCGGCCATCCCAACGGCGCCTCCGGCGGCATGCTGGCGGCCCGGCTGGTGTATGCGCTGCGCCGCCGCAACCTCCACCGCGGACTGGTATCTTTTTGCATCGGCGGCGGCCAGGGATTCTCTCTGGTCCTCGAGAACACCGACGCTTAAGATAAAGAAGAACAAGGAATCGGAAGGAGAACAACAAGATGAAAACGAAAACGGCAAAGAAAGTATTTGCTCTGGTACTCGCGGCAGTCATGTCCCTTGCGCTGCTGGCAGGCTGCGGCGGTGGCGACAAGCCCAGCAGCTCCGCAACTCCCAGCACCGATCCTGCCGTCGGCTCCGATGTGATCAAGATCGGCGTCGTCCTGCCCTTCTCCGGCGCCAGCTCTTACGTGGGCAACGCCCAGTACGCTGGCTATCAGTATGCCCTGAATGACTTTATGGAGCACTATGGAGACCAGCTGAACGGCAAGACCATCCAGCTGGTGACCGGCGACTCCACCGGCGTGGCCGACACCGGCGTGTCCGAGTTCGAGCGCATGGTCAACAACGAGGGCATCAGCGCCGTCATCGGCACCTACAACAGCGGTGTTGCCGCCGCCATCGCCCCTGTGGCCATCAAGTATCAGGTGCCCTTTATGGTCACCAACGCCGTGGCCGACGTCATCTTGGCCGAGGACAGCAACTACGTCTTCCGCACCAACATGGGCGACTGCGACGCTGCCCCCTCCTACATCGAGTTCCTGAACTACCTGAAGAACGAGTTGGGCGCCAAGATCGACAACGTGGCCGTGATCTACGAGTCCTCCGACTACGGTCAGGGCGCTTACGACAACCTGACTGAGAATGTGTTCCCCAAGGTGGGCGTCAACGTCGTGATGGCCGAGTCCTTCACCCCCAACTCCGGCGACCTGTCCTCCGTCATCAACAAGCTGAAGGCATCCAACGCGGACGCCTCCTTCGTGGTCATGTCTGAGAACGACGCTCTGCTGTACACCCGCCAGACCGTGGAGTACGGCGTGGAGCTGCCCACCATTGCTTACGGCGGCGGCTTCATCGCGGACAACTACCTGACTCAGGCCGGCGACGCCTCTGAACTGATCTTCGCTTCTGCCTCCTACATCTACGACCCCAACGCCATGAGCGAGGACGCCCTGAAGATCGCCGACCAGTTCGTCTCCACCACCGAGTATACCCAGATGAACGAGGCCTTCGCCAATGGCTGGCTTGGTATGTACTCCCTGCTGGAGGCCATTGCCGCCACCGGCGGCAGCAGCGACAGCCATGAGATCGCCAACGCCATCGATTCCCTGAGCCTGACCACCGGCGACCGCGCCCTGCTGTTCCACCCCACCATGGAGGGCGTCGTCTACAACGACGATAACGGCCGTTACAACCAGAACACCTACGCCGGCATGCAGTTCGGCCAGATCCAGGACGGTGCGTACTCTCTGGTCTTCCCCGCCGGCGACAACACCAAGACCCCCGTCTGGGGCAAATAAGAACCACAGATAAGCAAACCGTCTTTTTACCGCCTCCGCCGCGGCCATGGGCCGCGGCGGGGTGCGGGACCCTCTGCCTGATCTGATGGCAGCTATCTACTGAACCCATAAGAAAGATGGGAGGAGGCAACTTATGTTTCTATTGATGCAGGGCGCGCTGGACGGTATCCTGATCGGCGGCGTCTATGCAACGATCGCAGTCGGCCTGAGCCTGGCTTACGGCGTGATGCGTATCGTCAACTTTGCCCATGGTGAGTTCCTGATGGTCGCCATGTATCTGGCGTTCATTCTGGTGTCTGACCTTGGGATGGACCCCTATCTGTCCATGATCGTGACCGTGCCGGCCATGTTTATCGTCGGCTATCTGCTCCAGCGCGGCATCTTCAACCGGATGCTCAGCCGCTCCAAGGACGTGGAGCCCATGTCCATCCTGATCTTTACGGCCGGCCTGAGCATGTTCCTGTCCAACATTGCGACGGTGATCTTCGGCTCCAACATTCAGGCCGCCATCACCCGCTATACGTCCACCTCTTTTGCGGTAGGAAATATCATCGTCTCCATCCCGCGTCTGATCTCCTTCCTGATCGCGCTGGGCGTGACGATCCTGCTATATATCATCATCCAGAAGTCCGAGTACGGCCGCGCGCTGCGCGCCACAGCCCAGAACCGTCAGGTGGCGGAGCTCATGGGCATCAACTATAAGAAGGTCTACGCCGTGGCCTTCGGCCTCGGTCTGGCCCTCATCGGCGTGTCCGCCTCGCTGCTGATCCCCAATGCCTCTGTGTCTCCCACCATCGGCGATACCTATGGCATCAAATGCTTCATCATCGTGGTGCTGGGTGGCATGGGCAGCATTCCCGGCGCCCTCTGCGGCGGTCTGATCCTCGGCCTTGTGGAGAAGGTCGGCGGCGTGTTCCTGACCGACGCCTATGCCCAGCTCATTGAGTTCGTCATCTTCGTGCTGATGCTGCTGTTCCGTCCCTCCGGACTGTTCGGCAAGAGCAATACCTGAGAAAGGGAGGGAAAAGGTATGACTTTAAAGCGGACCTTGAAGCCCTATTTCACCCTGATCGTATTTGCAGCGGTGTTCCTGCTGCTGCCGCTGGTCGCCCGGGCCAGCTATCTCATCCACATGCTGGTGATGACCATGCTGTTTGCCTACCTTGCCTCCGCATGGAATATCATCGGCGGCTTTGCGGGCCAGTTCTCGCTGGGCAACGGCGTGTACATCGGCATCGGCGGTTATATTGCCGCGTGTCTGTTCAAGTTCAATAACGTCTCCCCGTGGTTCGGCATCCTCATCGCCGGCGTGATCACCGGCCTGCTGGCCATGATTGTCAACTACCCGTGCTTCCGCCTGCGGGGGACCTACTACTCTCTGTCTACGGTGGCCATCCTGTACGTGGTGAAGATCTTCATGACGAACAACAACGAGGTGCTTGGCTATAAGACCGGCGGCTCCATGGGCCTGCGCCTGTCCTACATCGGCGGGTTCAAGAACATGCAGTTCGTCAGCAAGGTGCCCTATTACTACATCATGCTGGCCATGCTGATCATCATCATCGGCGTATCCATCTTTATCAAGAATTCCAAGAGCGGCTTCTACTACTCCGCCATCAGCACCAATCAGGAGGCGGCCCGGGCGCTGGGCGTCAACGCCACGGCGTACAAGATGAAGGCTCAGTTCCTCAGCGCCTTCTTCACCGCGGTGGGCGGCGGCTTCTATGTGGTCTACATCATGTATCTGGACCCCACCCGCGTGCTGGGTTACAGCATGTCCATCCAGATCCTGCTTTACGCCATTGTGGGCGGCTCCGGCACCATCTGGGGCCCCGTGCTGGGCGGCCTGATCCTTTATCCCGCCAGCGAGGGTCTGCGGACCCTGATCGGCACTTCTGCCGCCGGTCTGGCCACCGCACTGTACGGACTGCTGCTGATGCTGGTCATCTATTTCATGCCTCAGGGCGTCATGCCTTTCTGCGTGGAGAAGTTCAAGGCGCTGCGCCGGAAAAAGTCCGGCGAGGCGCCGGCGAGTCAGGAATCGGCTGAGGAAGGCGGTGGCAAAAATGCCTGAGATTGTACTGGAAGCCAAAAATGTGACCAAGAAGTTCGGCGGTCTGGTGGCCAATGAGGACGTGTCCATCCACCTGAACAAGGGCGAGATCCTCGGCATGATCGGCGCCAACGGCGCCGGTAAGACCACCATGTTCAACATGCTCTCCGGCGCGCTGAGCGTGACCTCCGGGCAGATCATCTACAAGGGCAAGGAGATCCAGAACAAGCCCGCCAACGAGATCTGCAAGCTGGGCCTTGGCCGGACTTACCAGATCGTCCAGCCCTTCACCACCCTGTCCGTCCGGGAGAACGTGATGGTGGGCGCCTTCCTGCGCTACCCGAAGCTGCAGGACGCGGAGCGCAAAGCGGACGAGGTGCTGAAGTTCACCGGCCTCTACGACGTGCGCGATGTGCGGGGCGACAACCTGCCGCTGGTGAAGCTCAAGCGCATGGAGGTGGCCAAGGCTCTGGCCACCGAGCCGGACGTGCTTCTGCTGGACGAGGTGACCGCGGGCGTCAACCCCAAGGAGCACCCCGCCTTCATGAAGCTGGTGCGCGACATCCGCGACAGCGGCGTGTCCATCATTATCATTGAGCATGTCATGCGCGTGATCATGAACATTTCCGACCGTATGTACGTGCTGAATCAAGGCAAGCTGATCGCGGAGGGGACCCCGGCAGAGGTGGCCGCGAATCCGCTGGTCATTCAGTCTTACTTTGGGGAGAAACGCCATGCTGAAAATTAACGATATTCATGTGAACTACGGCCACTCCGAGGCGCTGCGCGGGATCTCGCTGGAGGTCAAGGACGGCGAGATCGTGGCCCTGCTGGGCAACAACGGCGCCGGAAAGACCACGACCATCAACACGGTCTCCGGCCTGACGCAGCTGGTGGGCGGCACGGTGGAGTTTATGGGCGAGGACATCACCCATATGCCCACCTACGAGCGGGTGAAGCGCGGCATCGTACAGGTGCCCGAGGGCCGCAAACTCTTCCCCCAGCTCTCAGTCTACGAAAACCTTCTCATCGGCTCCTACCTGCCCGAGGTGCGCAAGAAGCGCAAGGAAAATCTGGAGCTCTGCTACGAGATCTTCCCTAAGCTCTATGAGCGGCGCAACCAGCTGGCCAGCTCTCTGTCCGGCGGCGAGCAGCAGATGTGTGCCATCAGCCGCGGCCTGATGCAGTGCCCGAAGATCCTGATGCTGGACGAGCCGTCCCTTGGTCTGGCCCCCGTGGTGGTGGACGGCATTTTTGAGACGTTGGTCAAGATCAACAAGCAGGGCATGACCATCTTCCTGGTGGAGCAGAACGTGCAGTCCTCGCTGGAGATCGCGGACCGGGCCTATATCATCGAGATCGGCGAGAACGTGATGAACGGTCCCGCTGGTGAGCTGATGGCCAATGAGGACCTGAAGAAGGCATACTTGGGTATTTAAAGGGAGAGTAATCTGCTATGAGCAAAAAACTGATCGTTGCGGCGGCCCTGTCCGGGACGTCCACTTTGAAATCCATGGTCCCTGCCGTGCCCGAGACCGCCGAGGAGATCGCGGCGGACGTCGTGCGGGTGGTGAAGGCAGGCGCTTCCATCGTCCATATCCATGTCCGGGACGAGAACGGCCGGGCCACCATGGACACCGCCCAGTTCGAGAAGGCGTTCTGCGCCACGAAGGAGGCCGTCCAGAAGGAGGGCCTCGACGTGATCATCAACCTGACCACCTCCGGCGCTTACGGCGGTACCGCCCCCGACGCCCTGCGGCTGGGCCATCTGGAAAAGCTGAAGCCCGAGATGTGCTCCTTCGACGCGGGGACCATGAACTGGGGCTGCGGGCTGGTGTTTGAGAATCCCCCGGAGTTTCTGGAAAAGCTGTGCAAATGCACGGCGGAGAACGATATCAAGCCCGAGGTGGAGATCTTCGACGCTGGTATGATGGCCAACGCCGCCTACTACGCAAAGAAGGGCCTGCTGAAGACCCCCACCCACTACCAGTTTGTACTGGGTGTGCTGGGCGGCTTGGATCCCAACGCCCGGGACCTGCAGTTCCTTGTGGACCGGCTGCCGGAGGGGTCCACCTGGAGTGTGACCGGCATCGGCAAGGGTCACATCCCCATGATGCTGGCCGGCCTGGCCATGGGCTGCGACGGCATCCGCGTGGGGCTGGAGGACAACATCTATTACAGCGCCGGTGTGAAGACCACCAATGAAGAGCTGGTGAAGCGGGCCGTAGAGCTGGGCAAGCTGGCCGGCCGTGAGATCGCCACGGCGGCAGAGGCCCGCGAGATGCTGGGTATCCACCGGAAAAGCTGGTGAATCGTATGGCGAGGAAATTTGAGAGGATCACCCTCTACGGGGCGGGCCTGATCGGTGCGGGCTGGGCGACTCACCTGCTGGTGAAGGGCTTCCGGAACATCACGATGTTCGACATCAACGAGGCCGGCCTCGGCAAGGGAATGGACATCCTGCGGCAGAACCTGACCTTCCTCGCGGAGGAGAAGGTGCTGGATGCCGGGGAGATCGACAGCTGGATCACCTCCATCCGGACGACCACCTCCGTGAAGGAGGCGGTGGCGGACGCGGACCTGATCATTGAGAATGGCCCGGAGATCCTGACGGTGAAGCAGGGCATCATCGCGGCCATCGAGTCCGAGTGCCGGGACGATGCAGTCATCACCAGCAGCACCTCCGGCATCCTTATCAGCGACATCGTCTGCAACGCCCGCCACCCGGAGCGCATTTTCGGCGCCCACCCCTATCACCCGGTGTACCTGCTGCCGCTGCTGGAGATCGTCAAGAGCGAGCACACCGACCCCGGAGTGCTGGCTGACGCCATGGATTTCTTCCGGAGCATCGACAAAAAGCCGGTGCTGCTGAAGAAGGAGTCGGACGGCTACATCGGCAGCCACCTGATGACCACCCTCCTGCGGGAGAGCACCAGCATGATCCTCAACGGGGTGTGCACCATGGAGGACATCGACGATGCCTTTACCTACGGCCCCGGCATGCGGTATGGCCTGTTCGGCATCTACACGACCCTCCAGTTGGGCGGCGGCGCCAGCGGGATCCAGGGGATGCTGTGCGGCCCAATCGGTCAGTCCACGGACAAGTGGCTGGGCTCCTTCTGCAACTGGCAGCACTGGTCCCCCGAGGCGAAAGCGTTTTTCGCCAATTGTCAGGAGGAGATGGACCGCATGCTGAGCGCCCGGGACGAGCTCCACGGCCGGAACAATCAGGAGCTGGAGGTCTTCCGGGACAAGGGACTGGTCAAGCTGCTCCAGGCCCACGGAATGATTTGAGCGGGAGGCTTGCTTTATGAAAGACGTAAAGAAAATTTTTGTGGTGGGCGGCGGCTTCATGGGCTCCGGCATTGCCCAGACGGCCATCACCGCCGGCTATGAGGTCACCCTAAACGACCTGAACGACGCCATCGTGGAGAAGGCGAAGGCGGGCATTGAGAAAATGCTGCAGAAGAACGTCTCCAAGGGCCGCATGACCGAGGAGGCCATGGCGGCCGCCATGGCGCGGCTCATGGTGACCGCCGACCTGAGCGCGGCGGCGGACGCCGATCTGGTCATCGAGGCCGCGGTGGAGAAGGTGGAGATCAAGAAGTCCATTTTTGCCAAGCTCTCTGACATCTGCGCGGAGGACGCTATTCTGGCCAGCAACACCTCTTCCATCTCCATTGTGGAGCTGGCCTCCGCGGTGAGGAACCCCAATCGCTTCATCGGCATGCACTTCTTCAGCCCCGTGCCCCTGATGCGTCTGCTGGAGATCGTCCGCAGCATTGCCACCGATGATGAGACCGTGGCCGCGGTCAAGGCCGTGGGCGGAAAGTTGGGCAAGACCTGCATCGTGTCCAAGGACAAGCCTGCGTTCATCGTGAACCGGATGCTGGACCCCATGCTGAACGAGGCCATCGCCATTCTGGAGGCGGGCACCGGCTCCATTGAGGACATCGACACCGGGATGAAGTGCGGCCTGAACCACCCCATGGGTCCGCTGGAGCTGCTGGACATGGCGGGCATCGACGTGGAGCTGGCTGTGATGGAGGTCCTCTACCGGGAGACCGGCGACCCCAAGTACCGCCCCGCCGGCCTGCTGCGGGACATGGTGCGCATCGGCTGGCTGGGCCGGAAGACCGGCATCGGCTTCTATGTCTACCATGAGGACGGCACGCGGGAGCCCAACCCTGCCCTCTGCCGCTGAGATCGACTGCGTGAAGGCGCGCGGGCCGCTGGTCGGCCCGCGCGCCTTTTTACATGACTGAGCCCGACGGATCGTGGCAAATTTTATGAATGAAATTGCGCTGACCCCCTTCCATCCGGCGGCGGGGTGTGCTATTCTGTTAGATATTCGATTCGAATCCAGAAAAATAGGGGATCACACGACCATGCAGGACAACACAGAAGAGAAAGAGATCAAGACCGGGATCAAAAAGCATCTGCCCACCATCGGAATGCGCAACATCAAGTCGGCGGTAGCTGCCGCCCTCTGCGCGCTCATTTATTTCTTCATCGGCAGGAGCCCTGCCTTCGCATGCATCGGCGCCATTTTCGGCACCGGGCGGGACTACGGCGACTCTAAGCTCCAGGGGGGCAACCGCTTCTTCGGCACCCTCATCGGCGGCCTGCTGGGCATGGGCCTGTTCCGCATCTATCTCATCTTCTATCCGCAGGGCGGACGGCACCTGCTGCAGATCCCGCTGGTGTTCATCGGCACGGTCGTTCTCATCATGCTGTGCCAGCGGTTCTGGGTGGGCGGCGTGCAGCCTGGCGGCGTGGTGCTGTGCATCCTGCTGTTCAACACGCCGGTGGAGACCTACATCAGCTATTCCATCTACCGCATCGTGGATACGGGCTTCGGCGTGCTGGTGGCCATGGTGGTGAACAGCCTGTTCCCCGGCGGCTTCACCTTCCGCTGGATGGAGCACCTGCTGGGCCGGGAGCCCAGGGAGAACAGCCCGGAGGACGAGGGCGAGGCTTGACAAAGCCGGCCCCATCCTCTATACTGATACAGTTAAATGGCAGAGATGGGAAGCAGTACGCGCCCCCACGGAGTCCAGAGAGCCGCCGGTCCGGTGCGAGGCGGTCTCCGCCGCGCGGAAGTCGTCCCTGAGCCGTGGGCCTGAAGACAGTAGGGCCCGCCGGGTCCTCCCGTTACAGAGGCCAAGAGCGTCCCTCCCGCAGGGAGGGAAATTCAGGTGGTACCGCGGACTTTCGTTCGCCCTGAGCAACTATGCTCGGGGCGAATTTTATTTGCCCCGAAAAGGAGTGTATTAGATGAACAGAGAACTTCCCAAGGTGTACGAGCCCCAGGAGGCCGAGGGCCGCATCTATCAGATGTGGGAGGACGCCGGCTGTTTCAAGGGCGTCCGCGACCCGGATAAGAAGCCCTTCACCATCGTCATGCCGCCCCCCAATGTCACCGGTCAGCTGCACATGGGGCACGCCATGGACTGTACCCTGCAGGACATCCTCATCCGCTTCAAGCGGATGCAGGGCTATGCTGCCCTGTGGGTGCCCGGCACCGACCACGCCGGCATCGCCACCCAGATCAAGGTGGAGGAGGAGCTGCGTACCAAGGAGGGGCTGACCCGCCACGATCTGGGCCGGGAGAAATTCCTGGAGCGGGTGTGGGATTGGAAGAACAGGTATGGCGCCCGTATCGTGGAGCAGCAGAAGAAGATGGGCGTGTCCTGTGACTGGGACCGGGCCCGCTTCACCATGGACGAGGGCTGTTCCAAAGCCGTCCGCGAGGTGTTCGTCTCCCTCTATGAGAAGAGCCTCATCTACAAGGGCAGCCGCATCGTCAACTGGTGCCCCCACTGTGTCACCGCCCTGAGCGATGCCGAGGTGGAGTACGTGGACAAGCCCGGCTCCCTGTGGCACATCCGCTATCCCCTGTCCGACGGCTCCGGCGAGATCGTGGTGGCCACCACCCGGCCGGAGACCATGCTGGGCGACACCGGCGTGGCCGTCAACCCCGAGGACGAGAAGCTGAAGCACCTCATCGGCAAGACCTGTATCCTGCCTCTGGTGGGCCGGGAGATCCCCATCGTGGGCGACGAGTACTGCGAGATCGGCTTCGGCACCGGCGCGGTGAAAATGACCCCCGCCCATGACCCCAACGACTTCGAGGTGGGCCTGCGGCACAATCTGGAGGTCATCCGTGTGCTGGACGACAACGGCAGGGTCAGCTTCGAGGGCAAGTACCTGGGCATGGACCGCTACGAGGCCCGGAAGGCCATTGTGGCCGATCTGGAGGAGCAGGGCTATCTGGTGAAGGTGGAGCCCTACAACCACAATGTGGGTACCTGCTACCGCTGCCACAACGATGTGGAACCCATCATCTCCGCCCAGTGGTTCGTGAAGATGGAGCCGCTGGCCCGCGAGGCTCTGCGGGTGGTGCAGGACGGAGAGACCCGCTTCGTGCCCGACCGCTTCTCCAAGACTTATACCAACTGGATGGAGAATGTCCACGACTGGTGCATTTCCCGCCAGCTGTGGTGGGGCCACCAGATCCCCGTGTGGTACTGCGCCGACTGCGGCCACATGACCGTCAGCCGCACCGACGCCTGCGAGTGCGAGAAATGCCATTCCAAGAATATCGAGCGGGACCCCGACGTGCTGGACACTTGGTTCAGCTCTGCCCTGTGGCCCTTCTCCACGTTGGGCTGGCCGGACAAGACCCCCGATCTGGACTATTTCTACCCCACCGACGTGCTGGTGACGGGCTATGACATCATCTTCTTCTGGGTGGCCCGGATGATCTTCTCCGGCTGCGAGCACATGGGCAAGCCTCCCTTCCACACCGTGTTCATCCACGGGCTGGTGCGGGATGACAAGGGCCGCAAGATGTCCAAGTCCCTGGGCAACGGCATCGACCCCCTGGAGATGGCCGAGAAGTACGGCGCCGACGCCCTGCGATTCAATCTGGTGTCCGGCAATGCCCCCGGCAACGACATGCGTTTCTATGTTGAGAAGTGCGAGGCCATGCGCAACTTCGCCAACAAGATCTGGAACGCCAGCCGCTTCGTGATGATGAACCTCACCGTGGACGACTGCGCGCTGCCCGAGACGCTGGAGCAGGAGGACAAGTGGATCCTGTCCAAGCTGAACCGGGTGGTGAAGGAAGTCACCGAGAACATGGAGGCCTTCGAGCTGGGTGTGGCCGCCGCCAAGGTGTACGACTTCATCTGGAGCGACTTCTGCGACTGGTATATCGAGCTGACCAAGGCCCGCTTGCAGGGGGAGGACCAGCAGGCCAAGGAGAACGCCCAGCGGGTGCTGGTGTACGTCCTCACGGACATTCTCAAGCTGCTGCACCCCTATATGCCCTTCATTACCGAGGAGATCTGGCAGGCCCTGCCCCACAAGGGCGACTACCTGATGACCAGCGCCTGGCCCGTGTGGCAGGCGGAGCTGGACTTCCCGGAGGCTGAGGCGGCCACCGAGTCCGTCATGGCGGTCATCAACGCCGTCCGTTCCCGCCGGGCGGAGATGAACGTGCCCCCCTCCCGCAAAGCGGATCTGACCATCGTCACCGCCATGGGTGACGTGTTCCGGGCGGGTCAGGGCTTCCTGAGGCGGCTGGCCGGCGCCGCGGGCATCACCGTCACCGATGCGGAGCCTGGCGACACCAAGGGCATGGTCTCCGACGTGACCCATGACGCCAAGATCTATATGCCGCTGGCCGAGCTGGTGGATCTGGAGAAGGAGAAGGCCCGCATCCGGAAGGAGCTGGGCAAGAAGGAGGGCGAGCTGAAGGGCCTGCTGGGCAAGCTGGCCAATCAGGGCTTCCTGTCCAAGGCCCCTGCCGAGGTGGTGGCCGCTGAGCAGGACCGGGCGGAAAAGCTGAAGGCCCTGCTGGCCAAGCTGCAGGAGCAGCTCTCCGCCATGGAGTAAGATCGACTTCCAAAATACAGCGCAATGCCCCTCCCGGAGGACCGGGTGGGGCATTGTTTTTGTAAAAGCAGCCAGTGGCTTAAGTCCAAAATGGGATTATAATGGCGGCCATAAATCCCAAATGGGAATGAAAAGAGGCGTGCCGGCGTGGGATATGAGATGCAGAAGCTCCACGATGCGGTCATCACCAGCGTGGGCGGCTTCCGCCAGCCCCCAGCGTGGAGCGGATGCTCCACTACGCCGGCCGCATCCTCTATTTCAGAGAGGTGCGCAAGCGGCGCAGGCTGGGCGAGGGGCACACCCTAACGCAAGGAAAGTCCGGCTTGCCCGGAAGCGATTTGGCGCGCAAAAGCCCGGCGGGATACCCCGCCGGGCTTTAATTCTGCCCATCCAGCATCAGCTCCCGCAGGTGGCACACCGCCCGTCGCTCCAGCCGGGATACCTGCACCTGACTGACGCCCAGCACCCGGGCCGCCCGGTCCTGAGTGAAGCCCCGGTAGAACCGCAGCAGAATGACCATCCGCTCCCGCTCGGGCAGGTCAGCCACCGCCTGCCGCAGGGCCAGCTTTTCCACCAGCTCCTCCTCGATGCCGCCGCTGGTGAGGACCGATTCCAGCGAGAAACCGTCCTCGCTCTCGCTCTGAATTGAGGCCACCGACTGCATGGCGGCGTCTGCCGCGGCGATGTCTTCGATCTCCATGCCCGTGGCCTCGGCCAGCTCAGAGAGAGTGGGTTCCCGCCCCAGCCGCTGGCTGAGGGGCTGCCGGGCCTGACTCAGAGCGGCGGCCCGCTCCTTCACTGTGCGGCTCACCTTCACCGCCCCGTCGTCCCGCAGGTAGCGGCGGATCTCCCCGGCGATCTTGGGCACGGCGTAGGTGGAGAACTGGGTGCCGTAGGCGGGGTCGAAGCCCCGCACTGCTTTGAGAAAGCCCAGACAGCCCAGCTGGTACAGGTCCTCCGGCTCCACGCCCCGGCCGTAGTACCGCCGGGCCACCGACCAGACCAGCCCGCTGTTGTCCAGCAGGAGCCGTTCGCAGGCGTCGTTGTCACCGGCCCGGGCGGCCTCCAGCAGGGAGGGGGTGTCCAGCCGGCTCATCGGGGAGCGCCCGCCCGGGGGGCGATGCGCTTGACCATGGTGACGGTGGTGCCCTTTCCGGGGGCGGAGCGCACCCGCAGGGTGTCCATAAAGCTCTCCATGATGGTGAAGCCCATGCCGGAGCGCTCCTCACTGCCGGTGGTGAACAGGGGCTCCCGGGCCTTGGCTACGTCGGGGATGCCAACACCGGCGTCCTTTACCTGAATTTCCAGCCGGCTCC
The DNA here is from genome assembly GCA_934667095.1 of uncultured Oscillospiraceae bacterium. Classification (GTDB taxonomy): domain Bacteria; phylum Bacillota; class Clostridia; order Oscillospirales; family Oscillospiraceae; genus Enterenecus. The sequence continues at coordinate 23,747 of CAKULE010000001.1, forward strand.
CCTCCAGCTGGCGCAGGCGGAGGGTGATCTTCCCCAGCCGGTCGGGGTAGGCGTGGACGATGGCGTTGGTCACCGCCTCGCTGACGGCGGTCTTGATGTCTGCCAGCTCGTCCAGCGTGGGGTCCAGCCGGGCGGCGAAGCAGGCGGCGGCAGTGCGGGCGAAGCCCTCGTTGGCGGAGCGCGAGGGGAAGGTCATGGTCACATGGTCGATGGCTTTCATCTATGTAGCCCTCCTTAGTCGAGTTGAATCAGCCGCCCGAGGCCGGCGGCGTCCAGCACCTTTTGGGGCTGGGTGGGGATGGCGGTGACCCTCAGAGTGCCGCCCAGCCGGTCCATGGCCCGCTTGGCCCCCATGAGCAGGGCGATGCCGGAGCTGTCCATAAAGGTGACGCCGGACAGGCACAGGGTCAGCCGCCGGGGCAGCAGGGTGGAGATGGCTTGATCCAGCTCCCGCATCATGGTCCGGGCCCCGTGGTGGTCGATCTCGCCGGAGAGGGTCAGGGTGATCCCGCCCTCCCGGCCGGTGATGGAAATGGGCATGGCTTGTCCTCCTCTTGGCTGTTTGGAAGGATTATACTCCCGGCCGCAGGCGAGACCTGCCGAAAACGGGGGAGAGGCAGGAAAATAGCGGGCCGGACCCGGCCCGCCGTTGGCTCTTTACTTTTTCCCTCCGGGGGAGTAAAATATAGGCACTACTTTACACGCGAGGTGCTGTGCATTGAACAATACGCTGTACATCGTGGTCCCCTGCTATAACGAGCAGGAGGTCCTGCCCGAGACGGCCCGCCGCCTGCGGGAAAAGCTGGAGCAGCTGATGGATGCCGGCAGGATCAGCCGGGACAGCCGGGTGCTCTTTGTCAACGACGGCTCCAAGGACGACACTTGGGCGATCATCTCCCGGCTCCACGGGGAGTGCCCCCTGTTCTGCGGGGTGGACCTCAGCCGCAACCGGGGCCACCAGAACGCCCTGCTGGCCGGGCTGATGACCGCCAAGGACCGGGCGGACATGGCCATTTCCATGGACGCCGACCTTCAGGACGATGTGGACGTGGTGGACGCCATGGTGGATAAGTATCTGGATGGGTGCGACATCGTCTACGGTGTGCGCTCCTCCCGGAAGAAGGACACCTTCTTCAAACGCTTCACCGCCGAGGCATTCTACCGCCTGATGAACAGGCTGGGGGCGGAGACCGTGTTCAACCACGCGGACTACCGCTTGATGTCCCGCCGGGCGCTGGAGGGCCTTGCCCAGTTCCGGGAGGTCAACCTCTTCCTCCGGGGCATCGTGCCCATGATCGGCTACCGCTCCGACACGGTGGAGTACGAGCGGGGGGAGCGCTTCGCCGGCGAGAGCAAGTACCCCCTGAAAAAGATGCTGGCCTTCGCCATGGAGGGCATCACCTCCCTGTCGGTGAAGCCCCTGCGGATGATCACGGCCCTGGGGTGCGGGGTGTTTCTCGTGTCCGTCGTCATGATCATCTACAACATCATCCGCTGGGCCTGCGGGGCCACGGTGGCGGGGTGGGCGTCCCTGTCCTGCTCCGTGTGGTTCCTGGGCGGGCTGATCCTGCTGTGCCTGGGCGTGGTGGGCGAGTACGTGGGCAAGCTGTATCTGGAGAGCAAGGACCGCCCCCGGTATATCATCCGTGAGGTGCTGGAGGATACCGATGAAAAAGCTGATTGACCTCTACCGGAAGCACAAGGAGATCGTCAACTACCTGATCGTGGGGGTGCTCACCACGGTGGTGAGCCTTTTGGTGTACTACGGCCTGACCCTCACGGTGCTGGACCCGGAGAAGGCGGTGCAGCTGCAGGCGGCCAACGTGATCTCGTGGATCGCCGCGGTGGTGTTCGCCTACTTTACCAACCGCCGCTTCGTGTTTGAGAGCCGCAGCCAGAACATGCTGAAGGAGGCCGCGGCCTTCTTCGCCGCCCGGCTGTCCACGCTGGTGCTGGACATGGCCCTCATGTTCCTGCTGGTGACGCTGCTGAAGTGCAACGACAAGATCGCAAAGCTGGTGGTACAGGCGGCCGTGATCGTGGCCAACTATGTGCTGAGCAAGTTTCTGGTGTTCAAAAAGAAGGAAAAATAAAAAAGGATGCGGGCCACACGGTCCGCATCCTTTTTATTGCTAAAATGTCTCACAGAGTTCGCCGCCGCAGCGGCGAAAAAATTCAGATCTGTTTTCCACCGCGACATGCGCGGGGCGGAAAACACTGCTCAGGCCGCAAGTGTGCGCGTCGGCCTGCATCCTGACCGCAAAAAACGTTCCTCAGTTTTTTGCGCATTTATTTGACCTTGATGGTCATCAGCAGCTCGCCGGCCTTGACGCTGGCACCGTCGCTTACCAGCACCTTGTCCACCACGCCGGCCATGCGGGCCACCACAGAGGTCTCCATCTTCATGGCCTCGATGACGGCGAGGACCTGATTCTCCTCCACGGTGTCGCCGGGCTTCACGTTGATCTTGGACACCATGCCCGGGATGGAGGAGCCCACCTGACTCTTGTCCTCCGGGTCGGCCATGACCACGGTGCGGCCCTTGACCTGCGCGTTCTTGTCGGGCACGGCCACCTCACGGCGCATACCGTTCAGCTCGAAGTTCACGGTGCGGGTGCCATCATCGTTCTGGTCGCCGAGGCCCAGATACTTGATGACCAGTGTCTTGCCATCCTCAATGTTGATCTTGTTGCTCTCGCCAAGGGCCATTCCGTTGAAGAACACATGGCTGCCCATACGCATGATGTAGCCATATTCCTTGCGGTGCTTCCGGTAGTCCTTGTAGACCTTGGGGAACAGGCAGTAGGAGATCATGGCCCGGCGGTTGATGAGCTGACCGCCCATGAAGGGCTCCATCTCGGCCCGGACCTTCTCGAAGTCCACGGGCTCCAGCAGCTCGCCGGGGCGGCAGGTGATGGGGGCCTCGCCCTTGAGCACCACCTCCTGCAGGCCCTCCGGCTGGAAGCCCCACGCGGGCTGACCCATCATGCCCTTGAAGTAGGACACCACAGAGTCCGGGAAGGAGAGGTTCTTGCCCTTTTCCACGATGTTCTCGGGGGTCAGGTCGTTCTGCACCATGAAGATGGCCAGGTCGCCCACCATCTTGGAGGAGGGAGTCACCTTCACGATGTCGCCCAGCATCTCGTTGACGGTGCGGTACATCTCCTTGACCTCCTCGAAGCGGGGGCCGAGGCCCAGAGAGACCACCTGCGGATACAGGTTGGTGTACTGGCCGCCGGGGATCTCGTAGCGGTAGATGTCGGTGGTGGGGCTGCGCAGACCCTCGTCGAAGTTGCGGTAGCGCAGGCGCACGTCGGCCCAGTAGTTGTCCAGCCGCTGGATTTCCTGCAGGTCCAGCCCGGTGTCCCGCTCCTGACCCTCCAGCGCGGCCACCACGGCAGAGAGGGAGGGCTGGCTGGTGAGGGAGGACATAGACGCGGTGGCGCAGTCCACGATGTCGACCCCGGCCTCGGCGGCCATGAGGTAGGCGGCCACCTGGTTGCCGGTGGTGTCGTGGGTGTGGAGGTGGATGGGCAGGCCCACCTCCTGCTTCAGGGCGGCGACCAGCTTCTTGGCGGCGTAGGGCTTCAGCAGGCCGGACATATCCTTGATGCAGAGGGTGTGGGCACCGCGGCGCTCCAGCTCCTTGGCCATGTCCACGTAGTATTTCAGGGTGTACTTATCCCGCTTGGGGTCCAGAATGTCGCCGGTGTAGCAGACGGTGGCTTCCAGCAGCTTGCCCTGGTTCAGCACCTCGTCCATGGCCACCTCCATGCCGGGCAGCCAGTTGAGGGAGTCGAACACGCGGAAGATGTCGATGCCGGACTTGGCAGACTCCCGGACGAACTCCCGCACCAGATTGTCGGGGAAGTTGGAATAGCCCACCATGTTGGAGCCGCGCAGCAGCATCTGGAAGGGAATGTTGGGGATCTGCTTGCGCAGCAGGTCCAGCCGCTCCCAGGGGGACTCGTGGAGGAAGCGGTAGGCGGAGTCGAAGGTGGCGCCGCCCCACATCTCCAGCGAGAAGCAGTCGTTGAGGATCTCGGCCACGCCGTCGGCGCCCTTGACGAGGTCGCGGGTACGCATCCGGGTGGAGAGCAGGGACTGGTGGGCGTCCCGCATGGTGGTGTCGGTGATGAGCAGCTTCTTCTGTTCCAGTACCCACTTTTTCACCGCCTCGGGGCCTTCGGAGTCCAGCAGCTGCTTCAGGCCGTGGAGAGGCTTGCCCATGGGCTCGGGGAAGCGGGGAGTGTCGTACTGGCGGCGCTCGGTATCGGGATTGTCCACCTGGATCTGGGCGATGTACTTCAGCACTTTGGTGGCGCGGTCGCGGCCGACCTCGATGTCGAAGAGCTCCGGGGTGTCGTCAATGAACTTGGTGTGGCACGCACCGGCCCGGAAGGTGGGGTGGGTCAGAATGTTGGTGACAAAGGGAATGTTGGTCTTGACGCCGCGGATGTGTTCCTCGTTGATGGCGCGCACCGCCCGGCGGCAGACCCCCTCGAAGGTGTTGTCCCAGCAGGTGACCTTTACCAGCAGGGAGTCATAGTAGGGGGAGATCACCGTACCCGCGGCGGCGTTGCCGCCGTCCAGCCGGACGCCGAAGCCGCCGCCGGAACGGTAGGCGGTGATCCGGCCGGTGTCAGGGGCGAAGCTGTTGGCGGGATCCTCGGTGGTCACGCGGCACTGGATGGCGTAGCCGTTGATGTGCAGGTCGTCCTGACTGCTCAGGCCGATGCGGGGGTCGGACAGGGGGTAGCCCTCGGCCACCAGGATCTGGGCCCGCACCAGGTCGATGCCGGTGACCACCTCGGTGACGGTATGCTCCACCTGAATACGGGGGTTCATCTCGATGAAGTAGTGGCGGCCGGTGGACTGGTCCACCAGGAACTCCACGGTGCCGGCGTTGACGTAGCCCACGTGCTTGGCGATCTTCACGGCGTCAGCCCGCAGGGCTTCCACCGTGGCTTTGGGCACGGACCACGCGGGGGCGTACTCCACCACCTTCTGGTAGCGGCGCTGGAGAGAGCAGTCACGCTCGCCCAGATGCATCACGTTGCCGTGCTCGTCGGCGAGGATCTGGACCTCGATGTGTTTGGGCTGCACGAGGAACTTCTCGATAAAGATGTCCTCATTGCCGAAGGCCTTGCGGGCCTCGTTCTTCACCAGCACGAACTCCCGGCGGACATCCTCCTCGCTGTCGCAGCGGCGCATGCCGCGGCCGCCGCCGCCGGCGGCAGCCTTCAGGATGATGGGGAAGCCGTACTCTACTGCCTTCTCCACCGCCTCGTCCGCATCCTTCAGGGGAGTGGTGGAGCCGGGGATGATGGGCACGCCGCAGGCGATAGCAGTGGCCTTGGCGGCCAGCTTATCGCCCATCTGGGCCAGCACGTGGGAGGGAGGACCAACGAACTTGATGCCGCTCTCCTCACAGGCGCGGGCGAAGTCGGCGTTTTCGGACAGGAAGCCGTAGCCCGGGTGGATGGCGCTGACGCCCCGGCGGCGGGCAAGGTCGATGATGGCGGGAATGTCCAGATAGGCGCCCAGCGGGGACTTGTTTTCCCCGATGAGATAGGCCTCATCGGCCTTGGTACGGAACAGACTGTTGGTGTCCTCATTGGAGTACATGGCCACCGTGTGCAGGCCCAGATCGTAGCAGGCCCGGAAAATACGGATGGCGATCTCTCCCCGGTTGGCGGCAAGGACTTTGGAAAATTCGACTGCCAAAGCAAGATCCTCCTTGATAAAATAGCGTTTTGTTCCCTTTTTCGTCATTCCACTGAAGAATCATTCACATTTCTGATTCCATTATAAGCGTCCGCCGCCTGCTTTTCAATGGCGGCAAAGGCGGCGGCGGAAAAATCGGCGTTCGGGCTATGAAAACGTTTCCTTTTTTCGCTTTTTTCGTGTAAAAGGCGGAAGAGCGTCCTGCGCCGCCGGCGGAGCCCTTGGCAGCGGGCTGAAAAAATGGTATACTGATTAAATATCACTTTTGGGAGGTGAGCTCATGGCTCCTGACCGTTCCACCCTGTTGACCGATTTGCCCGGCATCGGCCCCGCCCGGGGGAAAAAGCTGGCGGCGCTGGGGCTCACCCGGCTGGGGGATCTGCAGGAATACTACCCCACCCGCTATGAGGACCGCCGGCGGGTGTGCGCCGTCATGGAGGCCCCGGCGGATGCGCCCTGCTGCGTGGCGGCCATGGTGGCGGAGACGCCCACCCTCTCCCGGGTGCGCCGGGGGCTGGAGCTGGTGAAGGCCCGGGCGGTGGACGCCACTGGCACTCTTTATCTCACCTTTTTCAACCAGCCCTACCTGAAAAATGCCCTGCGGCCCGGGGAGACCTATGTTTTTTATGGTAAGGTGGAGGCCATGGGCCGCCGTCGGTCCATGACCAACCCGGTGTTCGAGCGGGAGGGGGCGGGGCGGCTGACCGGCTGCATCCTGCCGGTGTATCCCCTCACCGCCGGCATCGGGAACAATCTGATGCTTACGCTGGCCCGGACGGCGGTGGACTGCGGCCTGTCCGGGCTGACGGACCCGCTCCCGGCGGAGCTGCGCCAAGCCCACGCCCTGTGCGGGCTGGAATATGCCCTGCGCAGCGTCCACTTTCCCGCGGACTGGGAGGCGCTGGAGCTGGCCAGGCGGCGGCTGATCTTTGAGGAGCTGCTCACTCTCACCTGCGGTATGGCCCTGCTGAAGGAGTGCCGGGAGGAGGGGAGCGGCGCGGTGCTGCGGGCCGACCCGGCGGAGTTCGAGGGGCTGCTGCCCTTCCCCCCCACGGGGGCCCAGCGCCGGGCCATGGCGGACATCGCCGCCGACCTGACCTCCGGCCGGGTGATGAACCGGCTGGTGCAGGGAGACGTGGGCTCGGGCAAGACAGCGGTGGCTGCCTTCGGGGTGTGGGCCGCGGCGAAAAACGGCGTGCAGTGCGCCATGATGGCCCCCACAGAGCTGCTGGCGGAGCAGCACGCCCGGACGCTGGAGGCCCTGCTGGACCCCGCCGGGGTGCGGGTGGCCCTGCTCACCGGCTCGGTAAAGGGGGCAGCCCGGAGGGCTTTGCTGGCAGCCCTGCGTGCCGGGGAGATCGATCTGCTGGTGGGCACCCATGCTCTGTTCTCTCAGAGGGTGGAGTACCACGATCTGGGTCTGGTCATCGCCGACGAGCAGCACCGGTTCGGCGTGGCTCAGCGCGCGGCCTTGGCCGAAAAGGGCGGGGCCCGGCCCCATGTGCTGGTCATGTCCGCCACCCCCATCCCCCGGACGTTGGCCCTCATCATTTACGGCGATCTGGACGTGTCCATCATGGACGAGCTGCCCCCCGGGCGTTCCCCGGTGCTCACCTACGTGGTGGGGGAGGACAAGCGCCAGCGGATGTACGGCTTTGTCCGCAGACAGGTGGCGGCGGGCCGGCAGGTTTATCTGGTGTGCCCCGCGGTGGAGGACGACCCGGAGAGTGCCGGGGACGGGCCGGAACTGAAATCGGTCACCGCCTACGCCGCCGAGTTGCGGGAGCGGGTGTTTCCCGACCTGCGGGTGGGACTGGTCCACGGCAAACTGAAGAGCGCCGAGAAAGAGATGGTCATGGCCGCCTTCGCCGCCGGGAAGCTGGACATTCTGGTGGCCACCACGGTGATCGAGGTGGGGGTAGACGTGCCCAACGCCTCCCTCATGGTCATCGAGAATGCGGAGCGCTTCGGCCTCAGCCAGCTGCACCAGCTGCGGGGCCGGGTGGGCCGGGGGCAGCACCAGAGCTACTGCGTGCTCATGTCCGCCAGCCGGAGCGACACCGCCCGGGAGCGGCTGCGGGTGCTGGCAGGCACCAACGACGGCTTCAAGATCGCTGAGGAGGACCTGCGCCTGCGGGGCCCCGGCGACTTCTTCGGCCGGCGGCAGCACGGCCTGCCCCGGCTGAAGGTGGCGGACTTCGCCGCCGACGTGGTCCTGCTGCAGGAGGCCAAGGGGGCGGCGGAGGCCCTGGTGGCTGCCGACCCGGATCTCTCCGTGCCGGAGCACCGCGTTCTGCGCCAGCGGGTGCGGGAAATGTTTGAAATGGAGGCCGACAGTCTGAACTGAGGACGGGCCGGAAAATATGACCTATGAGGTGTGAATGACAATGGTGATTGAAACAGAGCGCTTGCTCCTGCGCCCTTTCCGGGAGGAGGATGCACAGGACGTGATGGAATATCTGGGAGAGCCGGCGGTGAACTGCTTTGCCAGCATGAGGCTGTTTTCCCTGGCGGAGGCTCAAGCGGAGATGAGGAAGCGGGCGCAGGAAACAGAATACTGTTTTGCCATCACGCTGAAGGAGGGCGGCAAGGTCATCGGAGAAATCGACGCCTACCCGGAGCAGGGCGACGCCCACAGCGAAGATTCATCGCGGGACACCTTCAGTCCATGCTGGATGCTAAATGAGGATTACCAAGGGATGGGCTATGCCTATGAGGCAGCTCTCGCCTTTTTCGATTATCTCTTCCGGGAAAAGGGCGCCCGGCGGATCTACGCCTACACGGAGGACTACAACCTGTCCAGCCAGCACCTGTGCGAGAAGCTGGGCATGCGCCGGGAGGGCCTGTTTATGGAATTCGTGGCCTTTGTCAACAACCCGGACGGCACACCCCTCTATGAAAATACCATGCAGTACGCCATTTTGAAGAAGGAGTGGCGGGGATCACATTAAAAAGGAGCGCTTTGCTTGGATACCATCGCAACCATTCTTGCCCGGGAACTGGACCGCCCGGAGCAGCATGTACAGAACATCATCACCTTATTGGACGAGGGCAACACCGTGCCCTTCATCGCCCGCTACCGTAAGGAGCTCCACGGCGCCATGGACGACCAGCTGATCCGCACGCTGGCCGACCGGCTCCAGTACCTGCGGGGGCTGGCGGAGCGCCGGGAGGCGGTGAAAAAGGCCATCGGGGAGCAGGGCAAGCTCACCGACGAGCTGGCCGCTGCCATCGACGGCGCCGCCACGCTGGCGGAGGTGGAGGACCTCTACCGCCCCTACAAGCAGAAGCGCCGCACCCGGGCCGCCGTGGCCCGGGAGAAGGGGCTGGAGCCCCTGGCCCGGCTGCTGTTTGACCAGGGGCGGGACTGCCCGGCCCCGGAGACCGCCGCCCGGGACTACCTCGACCCCGACAAGGGGGTGGAGACCGTGACCGATGCCCTTCAGGGGGCCCACGACATCGCGGCGGAGTGGATCTCCGACGACGCGGCCATCCGCAAGGCCTTGCGGGAGTACACCCTGCGGCAGGGGAAGCTGGTGTCCAGGGCCGCCACGGAGGAGGACACGGTCTACCGCCTATACTATAACTTTGAGCAGTCCATTCCCCGGCTTCAGGGCCACCAGATCCTGGCCATGGACCGGGGCGAGCGGGAGGGCAAGCTGACCGTCACCGTGCTGGAGGACCGGGAGCGCCTGCTGCCCATGGTCCGTCGGGCGGTGGTGGTGCCCGGCAGCGCGGCCATGAACTTCGTGCAGGACGCCGCCGAGGATGCCCTGGACCGGCTCATCTGGCCCTCTCTGGAGCGGGAAATCCGCAATTACCTCACCGAGCAGGCGGACGAGGGGGCCATCGGCCAGTTCGCCCTGAACCTCAAGCCCCTGCTGATGCAGCCGCCGGTGAAGGGCTTTGTTACCATGGGGCTGGACCCCGGCTACCGCATGGGCTGCAAGGTGGCGGTGGTGGATCCCACGGGCAAGGTGCTGGCCACCACGGTGGTTTACCCCACCCACGGCGACCGGGGCCGGGAGGAGGCCATCACAAAGCTGGCCGCCCTCATCAAGAAGCACAAGGTGGCCCACATCGCCATCGGCAACGGCACCGCCAGCCGGGAGACCGAGCAGATGACGGTAGAGCTCATCCGCCGGGTGGGCGGCGGGGTCAGCTATATGATCGTCAGTGAGGCGGGGGCCTCGGTGTACTCCGCCTCCAAGCTGGGGGCCGAGGAGTTCCCCAACTTCGACGTGAATCTCCGCTCCGCCGTGTCCATCGCCCGGCGGCTCCAGGACCCGCTGGCGGAGCTGGTGAAGATCGACCCCAAGAGCATCGGCGTAGGCCAGTATCAGCACGACATGCCCCAGAAGCGGCTGGACGAGACCCTCAACGGCGTGGTGGAGGACTGCGTCAACGCTGTGGGGGTGGACGTGAACACCGCCTCCGCGCCCCTGCTCACCCGGGTGGCAGGGCTCAACGGTACCACGGCCAAGAACATTGTGGCCTACCGGGAGGAGAACGGCCCCTTCACCACGCGCAAGCAGATCCTGAAGGTGCCCAAGCTGGGCCCCAAGGCCTTTGAGCAGTGCGCCGGCTTCCTCCGGGTGCCGGAGAGCAAGTCGCCGCTGGACAACACCGCCGTCCACCCGGAGAGCTATGCCGCGGCGGAGAAGCTGCTCTCCCTCTGCGGGTATACCATGGCCGACGTGAAGGCCGGTAGACTGGGCGAGCTGGACCGGCGGCTGGACGCCTGCGGCCGGGCCAGGGCCGCGGAGCAGTGCGGCGTGGGCGTGCCCACCCTGACGGACATCGCCAAGGAGCTGCTCAAGCCCGGCCGGGACCCCCGGGATGAGCTGCCCGCCCCCGTCCTGCGCACTGACGTGCTGGAGATGAAGGACCTGAAGCCGGGGATGGAGCTGAAGGGCACCGTCCGCAACGTCATCGACTTCGGCGCCTTTGTGGATATCGGAGTCCATCAGGACGGGCTGGTCCACATCAGCCAGATCTGCGACCGGTTCATCAAGCACCCCTCGGAGGTGCTCTCCGTGGGCGATGTGGTCACCGTGTGGGTCAAAGAGGTGGACGAAGGGAAAAAGCGCATCTCCCTGACCATGAAGAAGCCCCGCTGAGCCCGCCCCAGCCGCCCGCCTCTGCCCGCCGACGGAGCGGATGGGACCGCTCAAGCCCCTGCGCCCCAACACTCGACCGGCGGTCGAGGGACGAATTTCCCCGGATCGCTTGACGTTTGCGGACCGGATGGTTATCCTGCGGACGTCGTTTGCGAAACCAAGAAAGGGGATGTCCACATGGACGACAACAACAAACAATATTTCGGGGCTTACATCCGCCGGAAGCGGCAGGAGGCCGGCCTCACCCAGAGAGCGTTGGGGGAGGCGCTGTATGTCACCGAGTCCACCGTCAGCAAGTGGGAGCGGGGGCTCAGCTATCCCGATGTCTCCCTCATTCCGGAGGTGTGCCGGGTGCTGGCCATCAGCGAGCACGAATTTTTCACCGCCTGCGACGACGACAAGGCCCACGCCCGTGAGCGGGCGGCCCGTTCATGGCGGCGGCTGACCAACGTGTGGCGGTGGGGCTTCGGCGGCAGCTACCTCATCGCAGCCGTGACCTGCCTCATCTGCGATATCTGTGACGGCGGCGGGCTGCGGTGGTCGCTGATCGTGCTGGCGTCGCTGCTGCAGGGGGCCTGCTTCACCAATCTGCCCCTGCATGTGGAAAAGCGCCGGGGTACTGTCACGCTGGCGGCGGCCACCGGGGCGCTGTTCCTTCTGCTGGCGGTGTGCTGGCTGGTCACGGGCAGCGGGAACCTCCTCACCGCGCTGGCCATCACTGCTGTCAGCCTGACCCTGCCTTGGGGCTGCTGGGCCCTGTGGCGGTTCTACGGCTGTCATCTGCCGGTGGTGTGCTCCGGCTGGGCCACTGTGTGGACCTTCGGCCTGCTGGCTTCCATCTGCGGCCTCACCGGGGGCCACTGGCTGCTGACGCTGGCGTGGCCCATCGCGGCCTTTGTCTGGGCGGCGTACTGGGCGTGCTTCGCCATTGCCCGCTGGCTGCCGGCCAGCGGCTGGCTCAAGGCGGGGCTCTACACCCTCCTTGCAGCCGCCCTGCTGCCGTTGGGCACGGGCCTCGCCGGGCTGCTGGCCCCCGGCAGCGTCCGCCCCATCCCGTGGTGGAGCTGGTGGGCCATCTTCACAGGCGACCCGGACTGGATCAACATTCTGACCTTTGCTGTACTGCTGGCTGCGGCGGCTGTCCTCATCGTGATGGGCCTGATCCGCACCATTCGACACAAAAAATCCTGATTTTACTGGAGGCATGACCTATGGCAGGAACGCTCTATCTGGTGCCCACCCCAATCGGCAATCTGGGGGATCTCTCCCGCCGGGCGGCGGAGACCTTGGCGGCGGTGGAATTTCTGGCAGTGGAGGACACCCGGGTGACCGTGAAGCTCCTCAATCATCTGGAGCTGCGCAAGCCCATGGTGATCTACCACCGGCACAACTGCGCGCAGACAGGCCCCGCTATCGTGGCGCGCCTGCTGGCCGGGGAGAGCTGCGCGCTGGTCACCGACGCAGGGACTCCCGCTATCTCCGACCCGGGAGAGGATCTGGTGGCCCTCTGCGCCGCCGAGGGTGTGCCCGTGGTGGCCGTGCCTGGCCCCTGCGCGCTGGTGACGGCTCTGTCGGTGTCCGGCCTGCCCACCGGGCGCTTCACCTTTGAGGGTTTCCTGCCCCAGAACAAGAAAAACCGCCGGGCTCAGCTGACCGCCCTGCAGGGAGAGGAGCGTACCATGATTTTCTACGAGGCACCCCACAAGCTGCGGGATACTCTGACTGATCTGGAGGCGGCCTTCGGCCCCGGGCGGCGCATTTCTCTCTGCCGGGAGCTCACCAAGCTCCATGAGGAGGTCCTGCGCACAACGCTGGGGGAGGCTGCCGCCCTCTACCGGGAGCGGGAGCCCCGAGGGGAGTTCGTTCTGGTAGTGGAGGGGGCTGTTCCCGAGGTAGTGGAGGCCGACCCGGAGACTGCCCTCGCCCGGGTGGAGGAACTGCGCGCCGGCGGCCTCTCCCTGAAGGAAGCGGCGGCGCAGGCCGCCGCGGAGTTCGGCCTGAAGAAGCGGCAGCTCTATGATGCGGCGCTGGGGAAATGAATACAAATAGTAACTTTAAACTGCAAAAAACCCGCCGGGTATATAAACACCCGGCGGGTTTTCTACACTATGTTTAAATTTGGGAAAAATAAGCAATCAATGATTACTTGGTCAATTCTGCAATGCACTCAGCGCAGACATTTTTTCCCTTGAACACGGTCACATCCTTCGCATTTCCGCAGAAAACGCAGGCAGGCTCATACTTCTGGAGGATAATAGAGGCTCCGTCCACATAAATCTCCAGAGCGTCGCGCTCCGCGATGTCCAGTGTGCGGCGCAGCTCGATGGGAAGGACGATGCGGCCGAGCTCGTCCACTTTACGTACAATACCGGTAGATTTCATGATGATTCCTCCTGAAAATTATTGACCTTTCAAATGGTATTCTATAACAGACTGTATAGTCTTGTCAACCAGAAAAATGCGAAAACGGGAGAAAAATGTAGATAAGGGAGAGAACGGAATAAAAACGGTCGGATTCGAAAAAAATCGACAGCACTCAAGATGCCGGCGGGCATAACCGGCGGCCAGCCGCCGTACCATGGAGCAGAGAACGGAGGTGCGGACGATGGCAATGTCGGTGATCTGGACGGTGATGGTGGCCGCGGCGATCCTGTGCGGCCTGCTGACGGGCAATGGCGGCGGGGTGGCGGCTGCCGCACTGGAGGGGGCCGCCGCGGGGGTGGAGCTGGCCCTGTCCACGGCGGGGGTGCTCTGCCTGTGGATGGGGGTGATGGAGGTGCTGCGGCGCTCCGGTGCGGCGTCCGCGGTCAGCCGTCTGCTCCGGCCGGCCCTTCGGCGGCTCTATCCCGATTTCGCCGGGGACCGCCGGGTGATGGATGCGGTGAGCGCTAACCTCTCCGCCAACCTGCTGGGGCTGGGCAATGCCGCCACGCCCCTGGGGCTGGAGAGTGCCCGCCTCATGGCGGAGCGTACTCCCGGTGTGGCCTCGGACAGCCTGTGCATGCTGGTGGTGTGCAACACGGCCTCCATCCAACTGATCCCAACCACTGTGGCGGCGGTGCGCTCCGCCGCGGGGTGCGCCACGCCCTTCGACATTCTGCCCGCTGTATGGCTCACCTCCGTTGTGGCGCTGACCGCGGGACTTGGAGCGGCGAAGTTCTTTGCCCGGGTATGGAGGTAGCGCTGTGGAGCTGGCGATGAACATGCTGGTGCCCGTCATCATGCTGGCGGCGGCCCTGTGGGGGATGCACCGGCGGGTAGACCTGTGGGGCACGCTGGTGGAGGGCGCGGGGGAGGGCCTGCGGGTCACCGCCCGCATCGCCCCGGCCCTGGTGGGGCTGCTGACGGCAGTGTATATGCTCCGGGCCTCCGGTGCGCTGGAGCTGCTGGGCCGGGCTCTGTCCCCGGTGCTCACCCGGCTGGGCATCCCGCCGGAGACCGTGCCACTCTTGCTGGTGCGGCCGGTGAGCGGCTCTGCCGCCCTTGGGGTGGGGGCGGACATCATCCAGAGCTGTGGGCCGGACTCCACCGTGGGCCGCATTGCCGCAGTGATGCTGGGCTCCACCGAGACCACTTTTTACACCGTGGCGGTGTACTTCGGGGCGGCCGGAGTTACCCGCACCCGCTACGCCGTCCCCGCCGCCCTCTGCGGTGACGCGGCGGGCTTCCTTATGGCGGGGGTGGCGGTGCGGCTGTTCTTCGGTTGACGGGCGGGGACAAACCGGGTACAATGGAGGAAAACCTGTATCAGGGAGGACGTCCCATGCGCTTTGACCTTGCCCCCATGGAGGGGGTCAGCGGTTATGTGTACCGCAACGCCCACGCGGCGGCCTTCGGCCCTGCCGACGGCTATATCACCCCTTTTCTGGCACCCACCCAGTCCCGCTGCTTTTCTGCCCGGGAGCTGCGGGAGGTGGACCCCGTCCACAACGCGGGCCTGAACGTGACGCCCCAGCTCATCGCCGCCTCGGCGGAGAATTTCATCTGGGCGGAGCATGCCCTTCACGCCATGGGCTACAGCGAGGTGGACTTGAATCTGGGCTGCCCGTCGGGCACGGTGACCTCCAAGTGCAAGGGCTCCGGGATGCTGGCCCATCCGGACCGGATGGAGCCCTTTCTGGACGCCATTTTTTCTGCGGCAGAGGGGAAAATCTCCATCAAGACCCGGGTAGGCTTCTCCGACCCAGACGAGTTCCCGGCGCTGCTGGAACTTTTCAATCGCTACCCCATCAGCCGGCTCATCGTCCATCCCCGGGTGCGGGAGGACTACTACCGGGGCGCGCCCCGGCTGGAGAGCTTTGCGCTGGCGGTGGAGCGGGCCCGGGCGCCCCTGTGCTACAACGGCGATTTGTTCCGCCCGGCGGACGTAGCGGCCCTGACCGCCAGCTTTCCCACGGTGGAGCAGGTGATGCTGGGCCGGGGGGTGCTGGCGGACCCGGCCCTCATCCGCAGACTGAAGGGCGGCCCGGCGGCCAGCATGGACGAGCTGCGGGAGTTCCACGCCCGGCTGTGGGCGGGATATCGGGAGATGATGCCCGGTCCCAAGCCTGCTCTGGCCCGGATGAAGGAGGTCTGGAGCTACCTGCTGTTCCTCTTCGAGGATCGGGACAGGCTGCTGAAGCCTATCCGCAAGGCGTCCCGTCCGGAGGAGTACGAATCCGCAGCGGCAGCGGTGTTCCGCTCCGGCGTGCTCCTGCCCGAGAGCCGCTTTGACCCGGAGAAGCTATGAGGAGATTTCGCCGCCCGGCAGGACGAGGGCGCCGCTCCGCGCGGGCAGCGGTTTCTTTCTGTGCAAGCAGAAAGAAACCTAAGACTCGTTCGAGGGGCTGGCCGCCCCTACATCAAAGCACAAAAAGCGCCCCCATCCAAACGGATGGGGGCGCTTAAAATAGCCGGAATTACTCCTCGGCCATGGCCTTGGCGGCGGCGATGGCTTTCTCCTGAGCAGCAGGGGGGCAGTCCTCGTAGCGGACGAAGTGGAGCACGAAGGAGCCGCGGGACTGGGTCATGGCGCGCAGGTCGATGGCGTAGGTCATCATCTCGGCCATGGGCACCTCGGCGGTGATCACCTGGGTGCCGTCACCGGCGGGGTCCATGCCCATGACACGGCCGCGGCGCTTGTTCAGGTCGCCGATGACATCGCCCATGTAGCTGTCAGGCACAGTGACCTTCAGCTCGCCCACGGGCTCCATCAGGCAGGGGTTGGCCTCGGGCAGGGCGGCCTTGTAGGCCAGCTGCGCGGCGGTCTTGAAGGCGATCTCGGAGGAGTCCACGGGGTGGTAGCTTCCGTCGTACAGCACGGCCTTCAGGTTTACCACGGGGTAGCCCGCCAGCACGCCATGGACGCAGGCCTCCTTGATGCCCTTCTCCACGGCGGGGAAGAAGTTCTTGGGTACGGAACCGCCGAAGACCTCCTCGGCAAACACGGGGGCCTCCTCCTCGGGGTTGGGCTCGAAGCGGATCCACACGTCGCCGAACTGGCCAGAACCGCCGGTCTGCTTCTTGTGGCGGCCCTGCTTGGAGACGGTCTTGCGGATCTTCTCGCGGTAGGCCACCCGGGGCTCGGACAGGTCCACATCCACGCCGAAGCGACTCTTCAGTTTGCTCACCAGCACGTCCATCTGGATGTCGCCGGCGGTAGTGACCACCATCTGGTGGGTCTCGGCGTTGTTGACCACGGTGAAGGTGGGGTCCTCCTCGTTCAGACGACTCAGGCCGGCGGCCACCTTGTCCTCCTGCCCGCGGGTCTTGGGGGCGATGGCCTTGGAGTAGTTGGGCTCGGAAAAGGGGATGGGGTCGATCTTCATGAACTTACGGGCGTCGCACAGGGTGTCGCCGGTCTTGACCTTGTCCATTTTGCCGATGGCGCCGATGTCGCCGCAGAGCAGCTCCTTGACCTCCACGTTCTTCTTGCCTTTCATCACGTACAGGCGGCCCAGCTTCTCGCTGGCGCCGGTGGTGGAGTTCACAAGGGTCATATCGGGGGTGATCCGGTCAGACAGCACCTTCACGAAGGAGAACTTGCCGTACTGGTCGGACATGGTCTTGAACACGAAGGCGGCGGGGACGGCGCCCTGAGAGACGATGAACTCGTCAGGCTCGCCCTCGCGGTTGGTGCCGTGATAGGGGTGGCCCTCCAGTGGGTTGGGCAACAGGTCCACGATGGTGTCCATCAGCAGCAGGGAGCCCAGACCGCTGACGGCGGAGCCGCACACCACGGGGATCAGGGAGCAGTCGCGCACGCCGTGCTTCAGACCCTGCATGATCTCGGCGTAGGTGAAGGACTCGCCGGAGAAGAATTTCTCCATGAATTCCTCACTGGTCTCGGCCACGGACTCCATCAGCTGGTCGAAGATCTCGTCCACCACGCTGACCTTATCCTCGGGAATGGCGATCTCTACCCGCTTGCCGTTGTGGAACTCGTAGGCGCGCTTATGCAGCACGTCCACAATGCCGGTGACGGTCTTGGTGGAATCCCAGATGGGGACCATCAGGGGGGCGATATTCTTGC
Source organism: uncultured Oscillospiraceae bacterium (assembly GCA_934667095.1). Classification (GTDB taxonomy): domain Bacteria; phylum Bacillota; class Clostridia; order Oscillospirales; family Oscillospiraceae; genus Enterenecus. The sequence goes on from CAKULE010000001.1 coordinate 41,105, forward strand.
CGAAGTACTCCCGGAGGGTATCGAAAGCGGAGTTGAAGTCCACATTGTCCTCATCCATCTTGGAGATATAGATGATACGGGGCATCTTCCGCTCGTTCAGCAGCTTCCAGGCCCGCTCGGTGCCGACGGACATGCCGCCCTTGGCGGCGCACACCAGCACCGCGGCGTCCGCCACAGACAGGCACTCAGCCACCTCGCCGGCAAAGTCGAAGTTGCCCGGCGTATCCAGCACGTTGATCTTACAGCCGTTATATTCAACAGGGGCGACAGCAGCGGAGATAGAGATCTGGCGCTTGATCTCCTCGGGGTCGAAATCACAGACGGTATTGCCCTCGGAGGTCTTACCCATGCGGTCCAGCGCGCCCGTCAGATAGAGCAGGCTCTCTGCCAGCGTAGTCTTTCCGTTACCACCGTGGCCCAGCAGACAAATATTGCGGATGTTTTGCGGAGAATAGCTCATAATGTTTCCACTCCTTACTTTTGCGGTCAGCCCCAAGAGGCTACTTCAACAAGTATACAATAGAAAAGCCGGTTTGGCAACGGTGTTTTGATGAAAATGACAAAAAATTTAAAAAGAGAAAGCGCCCTGCTTCTGCAGGGCGCTTTGCTGCGTGCTTCTGGGTTCAGTTTTCCTCGCGGCAGATCAGCTCGATCTCCCCATCGGCGGCGAAGGAACGGTCCACCTCTGTCACGATGAGCCATGCCGCGGGCTCGTCTCCGCCCCGGTCCTCCTGCGGGAGGGAGACCACCGCCTCTGAATCGGTCAGGTCCTCCAGCACGGGCTCCCGCCCGCCGGTGGTGGTGAGGACGATGGCCGCCAGCTGGTCCTCGGCGAAGTAGTCCGCGTCATAGAGCTCGGTCAGAATGACCAGACTGCTGTTCAGGCTGTCCGGCTCCCGTTCGTCCCCGGCGGGGAACTGGGTGAGAAAGTCGTCCAGGGCCTCCTCACTGTCCAGCACATAGACCCCCTCCGCCGGAGTCAGGCCGTAGTCCGTCTGGAAGCAGGCAGAGACGGCTTGGGGCGCGCTTCCGACGGCGGAGCTCCACTTCTGGGCGGCGTTCAGTCCGGGGATGCCGTCCAGGATGCTGTTGATACTGAAGTTGAAGGTATCGCCGGTAAAGCCTTTGCTCTCGGTCGGATCGCCCGGGGCGGCGCTCTCGGTTGCGGTAGAGCCCATGGGCGCGCTGTTTCCGGCCCGGAACAGCCGGGGCGCGGTGAGGGCCGCAGCCACGACCGCCAGACAGGCGCAGGCGGCGGCCCAGCGCCGCCAAGGGGAGCGGCGGGGCGTCTCCTGCGGGGGCAGGTCCGCCATGATGCGTCCCTTCAGGTCTTCCGGGACCTCGCAGTCCAGCGCCCGCAGGGCGGCGCTCTGGTCCCTGAGCTCCTGCCACAGGGCGGCGCACTCCGGGCAGACGGCCAGATGGGCGTCCAGCGCCTGTCGCTCTGCCGGGGTGATCTCCCCGTCCAGAGCAGCGCTCATCAACTCCAGATACTGTTCATGCTCCATGGCCATCGCCTCCTTCTGCCTTCTTTGACGCACCCGCGCCGCAAAAAGTTCCCGACAAAATTTTGGCCAGTGCCAGCCGGGCCCGGGCAATGCGGGATTTCACCGTGCCCGGGGCCAGGTCCAGCAGCTGCCCGATCTCATTATAGGAGAGGCCGTCCAGCTCCCGCAGTACCAGCACCCGCCGGTGTTCCGCGCTGAGCTGGGCCAGCGCGGCGGCCACGACCTCCTGCTGCTCCCGGCGCTCTGCCTGCTCCTGCGGGGAGGGCGCGCCGTCGGCGGGGAGGGACGGCGGGTTTTCGCCGTCGTCCAGCGAGAGGTCGCCCCGGCGCTTTTTTTCCCGGCGGAGCAGGTCGATGGCGGCGTTGTCGGTGAGGCGGTAGAGCCATGTGGACAGGGTGCTGTCCCCCCGGAAGGATGGCAGGGCACGCCAAAGTTTGAGGAAGACCTCCTGCGTGACGTCGGCGGCGTCCTCCGGCGAATTCAGCATCCGCAGGGCCTGATGATAGACCGGCTTCTGCCAGCGGTCTACCAGCGCCTCGAAGGCGGACTGGTCGCCCCGGCTGGCCCGGCGGATCAGCTCTTTTTCGTCTATGGGAACACCTCCCTTGCGCCCCATGAGGGGGATTTTTTATCATGCGGACCTTTACACCAGATCCCGCTTGATGCCCCGGGTGACGGCGTAGAGGTCCTCGGCGGTCTGCATTTTGCAGATCTGCTCCTTCCAGTAGCCGGCGTAGGGCACTCCCTTGAGATACCACGCGTAGTGCCGCCGCATCTCCAGACAGGCGATCTTCTCGCCCTTCTGCTCCCGCATGAGCTCAAACTGCCGCACAGCCACGTCGCACCGCTGGCTGAGGGGGGGCAGGGGCGGGACCTCCCGGCCCTCCACCGCGGCGGCGCACTGCTGCAGCAGCCACGGGTTGCCGAAGGCCCCCCGGCCGATCATGGCCATGTCCGCCCCGGTGTAGCTGAGGATGCGCACGGCGTCCTTGGCCTCGAACACGTCGCCGTTGGCGATGACGGGGATAGACACCGCCTCCTTCACCGCCCGGATATAGTCCCAGTTGGCGGTGCCGGAGTACATCTGGGTGCGGGTGCGGCCGTGGACGGTGACGGCGGACACCCCAACGTCCTCCATGCGGCGGGCGAACTCCACGCAGTTGATGGAGCCCTTGTCCCAGCCCAGGCGGAACTTCACCGTGACGGGCACCCCCGCGGCCCCGCGGACCACGGCGGCGGCGATGCGGGCGGCCTTTTCCGGGTCCTTCATGAGGGCGGAGCCGTCCCCGCTCTGGGCCACCTTGGGCACGGGGCAACCCATGTTGATGTCGATGACATCCGCTCCGGACCGCTCCAGCGCCAGGGCCGCGCCCTTTTCCATGGCGGCCTCCTCACTGCCGAAGATCTGCACGGCGGCGGGGTGCTCCCCCTCCCCCAGCTTCAGCAGGGTGGGGGTCTTTTTGTCGCCGTAGCACAGGGCCTTGGCGCTGACCATCTCGCTGACGGTGTAGCAGCCGGACAGCTCCCGGCACACGGTGCGGTAGGCCAGATCGGACACCCCCGCCATGGGGGCCAGGGCGATCTTGCTGTGTATTTCAACGCTGCCGATGTTCATAAGTTCCTCCTGAGGGGTGATGATTTTCAGGTCAAAGGGTTGCGGCGGCGGTCAGACCATCCCGTCTGGCGCGGGCGGCGGCCAACTCGGCCTGAAGCTGCTCCAGCCTCGGTTTCAGCCGGTCCAGAACGGCGGCGGTGCGGTTGGTCACGTCCCGGATGGGGCCCTGTGCACCGATGATCTCATCCTGCACGACGAAGTCCACCAGCCGATTGTCCAGCAGCAGGTCCGCCCCGCCAAAAGAAACGGAGATGTCCGCCTGCTCCGGGGAGACGGCCTGCTCTCCCGTGCCGGCCAGCCGGGCGCGGAAATTCTCCAGCGCGGCCCTGAGTTCGGCGGCGTCGGCTTTGGCGTCCTTCAGGGCGGCGCGCTTTTCTACTCCGGGGATCAGGCCGCCGCCCCGCCGGTCCCACCCGCCGGCCTTTTCCGCCCGGTTCAGGGCGGCCAGAATGGAGGAGGACAGCCGCAGAACCTCCCGCCCGCAGGCGGCGGTCTCAGCCAGCTCTGCCTCCTGGGCCTCCAGTCCGGCGATCTGTCCGTCCAGCGCCCGCAGCTCGTCGGCGGCGGGGCCGCCGGCGGAGCGCAGGGCCCCGGCCTTTTCTGCCAGCAGGGCGTCGTATTTCTGCTGGCAGCCCTCGAGTGCCTCCAGCCGTGCCCGGGCGGAGCGGAGCTCCTCCTCCACGGCGGCGAGGCTCTGGACGGCCTCCCTGTGTTTGGCGGCGGCGGTATGGGCCTCGCGCTGAGCCTGTTCCTCCTGCTCGCCGCTGCGGCGGAACAGGGGCCGGCGGTCTGCCTGCTTCTGCGCCTGCTCTGCGGCTTTGGCGAGCTCGGGCACTGCGGCGGTGAGGGCGTCCCACTGCTGATACAGCTCGGGCAGGCGGGCGTTCAGCCGGGCCTGCTCGTCCATCTGACGGCGGAGTTCGCTCAGTTGTTGGTCGTATCGGTCCAAAACAGTGCCTCCTTAAAATTCGATAGCTTTTATTTTATCATATTTCTTTCCGCCCTGCAAGACAGCTTCCGACCGCCTTCGTTGTGGAAGCGCCATATAATATAGGACAAATATGGAAAATAAAGGAGTGTTCCTATGACGGTAAAACAGAGGGCGCGGGGGGACAGGCCCGCCCGGCGGGCGGGGGCCGCAGCGGCTATGCGGCTGTCCTCCTGCGCGGTGCGCTTCCTGCTGTCGGCAGTGCTGACGGGGGCGGAGGTGCTGGATGGCCGGGCCCCCTTCGCCCTGGCGCTGACGGCGGTGTGCGCCCCGGGGCTGGAGGGTTTTGCGGCCTTGCTGGGGGCGGCGCTGGGCTACCTGACCTTCCGGGGGTTCGTGGGGGGCCTGCGGTACATCGCCGCCTGTATGATGACCGGCGCCGTAGCGCTGGCGCTGGGGGAGTTCCGGCTGGGGAAGACCCGATGGTTCATGCCCTGCGTGTGCGGCGCGGTGAACGGGCTGGTGGGTTTTGTATATCAGTCTGCCGCCGGGTGGGATGCCGCCGCGGTGGTGGGCTTCTGCACCGAGGTGGTGCTCACCGCCGGGGCGGTGTACTTCTACCGGCTGGCCTTTGACGTGCTGGAGGAGCCCCGCGCCGGTGAGACCATCGGCGTGCGTGGGACGGCGGGGGTACTGGTGCTGGGGGCCACGGTGCTGCTGACCCTCACCCGGGTAACGGTGGCGGACACCTGCTCTCTGGGTCGGGTGCTGGCGGTGCTGGCCGTAGCCGTGGCCGGCTGGAAGGGCGGCGTGGGCGTGGGGGCCTCCGCCGGGGTGGCGGCGGGGCTGGCTCTTGATCTGGCCGCCGGCACCGGGGCGGGGTACACTGTGGTGTGTGCCTTCCCCGGGCTGATCACCGGCGTGTGCGCCGGGCAGAGCCGCCTGCTGTGCGCGCTGGCCTATCTGGCCTCCGGCGGGGCGGTGCTGCTGTGGAGCGGGGGACAGGCCCTGCTGCCCGCCATGGCCTATGAGATGGTGGCGGGCATCGTGCTGTTCCTCATCCTGCCCGACCGACTGCTCCGCCGGCTGGCGGGGCTGGTGCGGCAGGAACGGCCCTCTGCCGCCGCGGACGGGGACCCCCGGCAGGCCGCCGCCCGGCGGCTGCTGCGGACGGCGGAAGCCTACCGCTCCGTGTCCGGGGATCTGGCGGGGGCCTTCCGTGCCCCGGACAAACCCAACGACGGCGACGTCCAGCGCATTTTCGACCGGGCGGCGGAGCGGGTGTGTGCCCGGTGCCGCCAGAGAGAGCGCTGCTGGCAGCGGGAGTATCAGTCCACCCGGGCGGCGCTGGCCGACGCCCTCGGCCCCATGCTGGACCGGGGAGAGGGGGCCCGGGAGGATTTTCCCGCCCACTTTGCCGATCAGTGTCCCCGGCTGGATGCCTTCATCGAGGCCGCCGACCGGGAACTGACCGCTCTGCTCTGCCGTCGGCAGTACGACAGCCGGGTGAGGGAGAGCCGGGCGGCGGTGTGCGCTCAGTATGGCCAGCTGGCCAGCGTGCTGGACCGCACGGCGGCGGAGCTGGCCCGGGAGGAGCCGGTAGACCCCACCGCCCAGCGGCTTTTGAAGCAGCGGCTGGCGGCCCTGGGGCTGGAAGGAACCTGTGCCGTCTGGCGGGACGGCCGAGGCCGCCTGCGGGCGGAGCTGGAGGGCCGCGGGGTGGACAGGCTGGGGGATGAGGAGGAGCTGGCCCGCCTGTCCGCCCTGCTGGAATGCCCCCTCCGGGTGGAGGAGCGCTCCGCCGGGCGGCTGCGCCTGACCCAGCGGGAGCCCTTTATGGCGGTAGCCGGCCTGGCCGCCGCCAGCCGGGAGGGTCAGAGCGTCAGCGGCGACACCGGGGCGTGGTTCAAGGACGACAACGGCGTGCTCTCCGTGGTACTGTGCGACGGCATGGGCAGCGGGGAGGAGGCCCGGGCGGACAGCGGCTGCGCCCGGGCCCTGCTGGAGAAATTCCTCCGGGCGGGCCTCGCCCCGGAGGAGGCGCTGGCCACCGTGGGGGAGGCCCTCGCCCTCCGGGGGGAGGAGAAGGGAGGCTTCGCGGCGGTGGACCTGTTCCAACTGGACTTGTTTACCGGGGCCGGCGCGGTGTACAAGCTGGGGGCGGCGGCCACCTACGTCCGCCGCAAGGGCACCGTGGAGCGGTTGGAAGGGGGCGGCACCCTGCCCGCAGGAGTCCCGGGGCAGGGGGGACGGCCCGACGTCTACCCGCTGGAGCTCTCTTCCGGGGACTGCGTGGTCATGGTCAGCGACGGCGTCACCGACGGCGGCGGAGACCAGTGGCTGCGGGAGGCCCTTCGGGCCTTTGACGGCCGGTCGCCGCAGGCACTGGCTCAGGACATTCTGGCCGCCGGGGGCCGCCGGGCGGGCCGGGGAGACGACCGTACCGTCATGGTGCTCAGACTGGATCAGCGGCAGTAAAAAGAGCTTGCCCCTCCTATGGGAAGGGCAAGCTCTTTTTCTCTATGAACTTTAGATGCCGCCGCCGTGCAGGCTGTAGTTGGCGGTGATGTCTGTGCCGGAGGCGTTATAGAGCTAGATGCAGCTGAGGTCGATGTGATTGTCCTCCACAAAGGGGCTGACCTCGGTGTGAGAGAGAATGTACCCGCTGTTCCCGCCGGCACGCAGCTCATACGTTTCGCCAGCTATCGTAGCGGTGATGGTTTCAACTTCCTCGGCGAAGTCCCGCATACCAATGACCAAGTAGTGCTTGCCGTTGGCCTCGACAATGCCGTCGGCGAAATTTCCGCCGCAGCCGATGTGAGTGAGCCGGCGGCGGCCAAAGAGCCCCGTTTGGAGGGTAGCGCGGCCAAAGCTCCCGTCCAGCTCGATGAGGTAGTATTCCCGGCCACCCAGAGCGATGCTGCTGCGCACAGCAATCTGGCTGGGAGCGTCCTAGCGGCCAGAGTAGTAGTTCTGAATGACCTGTGTCATATCGGCGGAACGGGCCGGGATGGGATAGGCGCAGCAATAGATGGCGGCCGCACAGGCCACGGCCAGAACAATGCCCAGCGTGATCCAAAGGGCGGGTTTCTTTTTCATGTGAGTGTGACCTCCTTCTGTGGCTTTTTAGATGGACTATGTATATTCTGCCAGAAAACCGGGGGGGGTCAAGAGGAAAAATGTAAATAATGCCCGGAGGGGCGTGGCTCCTCCGGGCTTTGTGCGTTCAGCTCAAGTGCTTGGCGGCGTGGGCGCAGATGGCGTCGAAGGTCTGCTGGCTGATGTCGTGCTCCATTTTGCAGGCGTCGGCCTCGGCGGTCTCTCTGTCCACCCCGAGGGCGATCAGGAAGTTAGTCAGGGTCTGGTGCCGGTTGAGCATGCTGGCGGCGATGGCCATGCCGGACTCTGTCAGGGTGATGAGCCCGTCGGGGTCCATGGTGATGTAGCCGTTCTCCCGCAGCCGCTTGGTGGCGTAGCTGACGCTGGGCTTGGTCACGCCCAGATGGGCCGCCACGTCAATGGAACGGATGTAGCCGCGCTGCTCCTGCAGCATCAGCATAGTTTCCAGATAGTCTTCAGAGGATTTCAGGATCTGCATGGAGGGTACCAGCCTTTCTATGGTGATTATCCATAAGGTTAACACCGTTTAACCGAAAAAGCAAGCAAAATTTCTCCCTTGTTTCGGTGGGCGGGGTGTGGTATAGTAGCTTTGACCGGTCTCCAACCCGGTCCAAACAGCGGGCAGATTGCCGCGGAGGACGGATGCGCCTGTCCTCCGGAAGGGACGCCCGCTGCTGTGCCGGCGCAGGCACTCTAAATACTAAAATGGAGGTTTTTTTATGCGCAGATTTACCACCCGCGATCTGGCCGTCGCCGCTGTGACGGCCGCCCTGTACGCGGTGCTGGGCTACTTCGGCGACCTGTTTGGCCTGACCTTCGGGCCCATCCAGCTCCGCTTTGCCGAGGCCCTCACCGTGCTGCCCTTCCTGTTCCCCGCCGCGGCCCCCGGGCTGGCGCTGGGGTGCCTGATCACCAACCTGCTGTCCCCCTATGGGCCCATCGACATCATCTTCGGCACGCTGGCCACGGCCATTGCCGCGTGGCTCACCATGAAGATGCCCAAGTGGTATCTGGCGGCTCTGCCGCCGGTGGTGGTGAACATGGTCATCCTGCCCCCCATCTGGGCGTGGGCGGAGGTGGGCGCCATGGGCGCCGCCTTCTGGCGGGCATGGGCGTGGAACGTCTTCACCTTTGCGGTGGGGGAGGCCATTGTCTGCTGGGTGCTGGGGACGGTCCTGCTGAAGGGACTGGAGCGCATCCCAGCCCTGAAGAGAACAGCGCGCGGATAAACAAAGGAGCGGCGGACGCCATGGCGTCCGCCGCTCCTGTTTTTTACTGCGTGACTGCGGAGACCGCGTCAGAGATGGTCTTTTCGCCCGCCTGCTTGCCGTAGTTGTCCACGTGGACCCGGCTGCGAGGGCTGTGGCTCAGGCAGCCTGCGCCGCCCACACAGCCGCCCAGACAGGCCATGCCCTCAACGAAGTTGGCGTCCAGCCGGCCGGCCTTGGCTTTCATCAGGGCGGCGCGGCATTCCTCGATGCCGTCGCAGGAGAGCGCCTTCAGCTCAAACTCGGCCCCACGCTCTTTCAGACCTTCCGCCACTGCGTCGGCCAGACCGCCGCACCGGGCGAAGATGCGCCCGTAGTAAGAGGCGGAGGTCAGTTCCTCCTCCGGCAGGGTGGTGATCTCGATGTCCCGGCTGTCGAACAGGGCCTGAAGCTCCTCAAAGGTGATGACCGCGTCCACCCACGGGGCCACGGCCTCCCGCTTGATCTCCATCTTCTTGGCGGTGCAGGGCCCCACAAAGACCACCCGGGCATCGGGGTCGTTCTCCTTCACATGCTTGGCGATGGTGGCCATGGGGGACAGGGTGTGGGAGACATAGCCGGCCTGCTCCGGGAAGGCGCGGTTGACGTACTCCACAAAGGCGGGGCAGCAGGAGCTGGTCAGGTAGCCCTTTTCCGCCAGTTCGGCGGATTCGGCCAGCGCCACCATGTCGGCGCCCAGCGCCGCCTCGGTGACGGAGTAGAAGCCCAGCTGCTTCAGCCCGGCCACCACCTGCCCCAGCTTGGCGTAGGTGAACTGGCTGGAGATGGCGGGGGCAACCACGGCCCAAACCTTGTAGTTGCTGTTGTCCTCGCTGCCGCGGATGAGGCCGATCACGTCCAAAATGTAGGACTTGTCCGTGATGGCGCCGAAGGGGCACTGGTACACGCAGGCGCCGCAGGCGATGCACTTGTCGTTGTCGATGCGGGCGGCCAGGTCGTCCCCCACGGAGATGGCCTTGATCTTGCAGGCATTCTCGCAGGGGCGCACCCGGTTGATGATGGCGGTGTAAGGGCAGACCTTGGCGCACTGGCCGCAGTTGATGCACTTGTCCTTGTCGATGTGGGCCACGTGGTCACGGTCGAATTCAATGGCGTGCTTGGGACACACATCCTCGCACCGGTGGGCCAGACAGCCCCGGCAGGCGTTGGTCACCTCATAGCCGCCCATGGGGCACTCATCGCAGGCGATGGGGAGGACCTCGATGACGTTGGGGTTGTCCCGGTGGCCGCCCATGGCCATCTTTACCCGTTCAGCCAGAATGGCCCGCTCCTTATAAATGCAGCAGCGCATGGTGGGCTCCTTGCCGGGAATGATCTGCTGGGGCAGGTCCAGCAGATTCTCTGTCAGGGTCCCCGCCCACGCGTGGCGGGCTACCTCCCGCAGAACTTTGTACTTCAGATGCTGTACCTTGGTGTCGAATTTGCGCATGGCCATACCTCCCGCTATTCGTTATAAAAATAACAAATAGAATAAAATACGCAATTTTTTGAGAGAGCATTCTTCTGCTATCCATGGAAAATATACCGGAGGGCAAAAGGTGAATCTCTCGTCAACACGAAGTATAGCACAGTTTGATTGAAAACACAAGGCAGAAAAAATGGCAAGTTAAACATTTAACAAATATGGCGGCTTGTGCAAAAAAGGTTAGAAGCGCCACGCGGCGGCCAGCGCGGCTGCGGCCCCGGCCAGCTCCTCCTCGCTGAGGCCGGCGAAGCCCAGCACCACCGTGGACGGCAGGGGAGGGACGCTGTGGCAGTACCGGCTGAGGGGTAGCACCCGCACGGACTGCTCCACCGCCCGGGCGGCCAGCTCTCCCTCGGTGAAGCGGGGGAGAGTCAGCAGAAAGTGGAGCCCTGCCTGCTGGCCGCTGAGAGAGACACTGTCGATCCTTTCCAGCGCTTCGGTGAAGAGGGCGCATTTTTTGCGGTACAGGCTGCTCATCCGCCGCAGATGCCGGCCGTACAGTCCCTGTACCAGAAAGCGGCGGAGGGCCTCCTGCTCGAACCGGGAGACGGTGCAGGCACTGTGGAAAAACTGGGCCCGGTAGCGCTCCAGCAGGGCGGGGGGTAGAATGAGGTAGGCGATGCGGATGGCGGGGGCGATGGAGCGGGAGAAGGTCCCGAGGTAGATCACCCGGCCCTCCCGGTCCATGCCCTGAAGGGCCGGAATGGGACGGGAGGCGTAACGGAATTCACTGTCGTAGTCGTCCTCGATGAGCCAGCGGCCGGGCGCGCCATAGGCCCAGTGGAGCAGGCGGCTGCGCCGGCCGGCGGGCATGGTCATCCCCATGGGGAACTGGTGGGAGGGGGTGACGTAGGCCACCCCGGCCCCGCTGGCCTCCAGTGCCTCGGGGTCCATGCCCTCGCCGTCCACAGGGATAGGGAGGGCGGTGCGGCCCAGCCGCTCCGCGGCGGCATAGGCGGCGGGGTAACCCGGGTCCTCCAGCGCCACTGCCCCCTGCTCCGGCAGCAGCTGCAGCACCATGGACAGCAGCCAGTCCGCCCCGGCCCCCAGCACGATCTGCTCCGGCCCACAGCGGACGCCCCGGTACTGCCCCAGCAGGTCGGCCAGCGCCGCCCGCAGGGGCAGGTCGCCCTGGGGGTGCCCCCGCTGGAGCAGCTCCGGGTTTTGGTAGATGGCCTCTTTGCTGATTCGCGCCCAGGAGGAGAAGGGGAACAGGGAGGTGTCCACCGCGGAGGTAGAGCAGTCGTACCGCCAGGGGGAGGGCTCTGGCACCTCTGGCGGCAGGTCGGCAGCGGGAGGCGGGGACAGGGGCAGCAGGTCGGCCACCCGGCAGCCGCTGCGGGGGCGGACGGTGATGTAGCCCTCCGCCGCCAGCATGGCATAGGCGGTGTCCACCGTGGACATGCTTACCCCCAGCAGGGCGCACAGCTGGCGCTTGGAGGGCAGCTTGCCCCCCGCGGGCAGGCGCCCGGAGGCGATCTCCCCCACCAGATGGCGGTAGAGCTGTTCGTACAGCGGCGTCCCCGTCTCGAACACAGGCAGGGTGATATTGAGCGAAGCCATAGGCACTCCTCCAAACTGACCATATAAAAAAGATGAAAACTGGATATTCTAATGTGTTCAGATGGCGCTATAATAGCACCATTGCCGGGTGAGGTCAATCCCCCGGCAGAACGTGAAAACTTTGGAGATGATCCCATGAATCAGTCAAAAACCGGAAAGTTCGTCCTCCGTCTGTGCGTGACCGCCATGATGGCCGCCCTGGTCTTCCTGGGCAGTAAGCTGGAAATCCAGATCCCGTCCATCCTGGGCTTCACCCGTTTCCATCTGGGCAATATCATGTGCGCCCTGTCCGGCATTCTGCTGGGTCCCTGGTGGGGCGGCCTGGCCGCCGGTTTGGGCTCCATGTTCTATGACCTGACCAGCCCTGCCTTCGCATCGGAGTTTCTGGTGACCTTTATCAGCAAGGGCCTCTACGGTCTGGTGGCCGGCGTGTTCTTCGTCTGTATCTTTAAGAAGAGGGAGAGCTACGTGCCCATGCTGGTGTCCACCATTGCCGGCGCGGTGTACTACATTATCTTCTACCTGGGCAAGACCTATTTTTACAAGGGGCTGTTCCTTGGCGGCCTGACCCCCTCCGCTGCGTGGGTGGCCACGGTGGCCAAGATGCCGTCCTCCTTCTTCAACGGTGCGGTGGCCATCATCATCGCCCCGCTGCTGGGGCTGGCCATCCGTAAGGCCCTCCGTGCCGCCCATCTGGAGCGCGCGGTGGTTTGAACAGACATCAAAAAATCCCCGCCCGGCATACGCCGGGCGGGGATTTTTCAGACGCGGATAAAAAGTTCCGGGAGCCCTGCTGAGCAGGGCTCCCGGTGTTTTAAGAAAAGAGAGAGAGGGAGAAAATTTATCTTGCTGACTTCGTTCCTGACGCCATTATAATAACAAACCCCCGGCAGGGAAAGGTGGACAATTTGCGAACCTTTTGTAACGAAAGTGTGAACGTCTCCGCGGGCTTTGTCGAAGGCTGTCCGACCCCGTGGAGAGGCCGCCGGCGACCCCGTTTTTTCAGAAATTTCCTCCAGTCAGACAAAAAGTCCCTGTCTACACCCATTGTAAAAATAATCCAGTTATTGTAAACTGGAGACATCACAGGGACTATGTCCCGGAAAAAGGAGGAAGTACCCATGCAAGCTGGAAAGAAAACCCGTTCGCGCCTTCGCGTGCTTCTCGCAGTTCTGCTCCTCGGTTCCCTCCTGATCCTGCCGGCATCCGCCGGAACGGTGGACGCCACCTACTACAACACGGGGGTGCTCAGCCCGGCCGAGGCTGCGGCCCTCGCCGGCCTCCCCAAGGGTGCGGTCGTGGTGATGACCCCCACCAGCGGGACCTTCTACACCGGCGAGACCGCCCGGCAGATGATCCTCTCCGGAGAGGTGCAGATCATCTCTGTGGCCGGGGTGGGCAGCAGCTCCGTGGGGACGGCGGCCTTCGCCAAGCACATCGCCCGGATCAAGAGCCAGCCGGTGGCGGGCATCGTGGTGGGCTACGGGGACGGCTCCGTCTATACGGAGGGCCCCGAGGGGTACTACATCGGCCGCCCGTCCAATGTGGCCGGCGTGTGGTATGAGGAGCCGGCCTCCCGCACGCTGGCGGAGCTCTACGAGGCAGGGGCGCGGCCCCAGCTCCTTGTGGGGCACAGCAAGGGCAACATGGACATCGCCAATGCCCTGTTCAAGCTGGCGGCGGAGGGGCACAGCAGCTGGTACGCCGGAACGGACTTCAAGACCTTCGGCTGCGGCGTGAACGTCCCGGCAGGGCTGAAGAGCTTCCGGCAGTATATCGGCACGCTGGATTCGCTGGGCTACACCAACACCGTCAGCTGGGCCGCCATGACCTACGTCTACGGCCGGTACCACACTACGAATCCCTACTACGCCCTCACCTACATGCCCATTGAGAACTACCTGTAACGGGAAGCACCCCCGGAGCCTCGGCCCCGGGGGTGCTTTTTGCTGTCCGTTACCGTTTGCCGCGGTAGCCGCTGCTGCGGCGGCCGCCGGAATAGGTGTACCGGCGGGCCTTGGACCGCTTCCGGCCCCGGATGATGAGGAAGATCAGCACGAGAATGAGCACGATCAGGGCGATCACCGCAGCCTTGACCCACCATTTGCCCCAGTAGATGCCGATCTGCTGCTTATAGTAGAGGTAGTCGGACCGCTCCACGTCGGCGTTGGCGATGAGGTCCAGTGAGCCGTAGTTGACACCCTCGTACACCAGGGATACCGTGCCCAGCTTGGTGCCGGCGGCCACGGGAGCCTCCAGACTCTCGGGCAGGTCAATGACCAGCTCGGCCTTGTCCGGGTCGTAATCCACGGGCATGGTGTGCTGGATGGAGCCCACGGGCTCGGCCAGCACGTGGTCGGTGTCGGACAGGGTCACGGGGACCTCCCGCATGACGTTGGGGGTGTTCTCGTCCAGCAGGGTGGTGCGCTGGAAGTTTTGGAAGGCCCATTCCAGCAGGCGCTTGGACTCGGAGAAGGACCAGCGGACGAAGTTGCCGTTCTCATCGTTGGAGAACTCGGAGCCCAGCAGGATGCAGTAGAAGGTGCGGCCCTGATCGTCCACGGCGGCGGAGGCGAGGCAGCGGCCTGCCTCCTCAGTGTATCCGGTTTTGATGCCGATGGCCCGGCTGTATGTATAGCCCAGCACGTACCAGTTGCCGATGAGGGCGTTGGTGGTGTGGAGCACCCGGGGCGCGGACAGGTTGGTGGCGGGCAGGGTGTAGGCGGCGGTGGAGACGATGGTGCGGAACAGCTCGTACTCCATGGCGGCCCTGGCGGCCAGATAGAGGTCGTAGGCGGTGGTGTAGTGGTCCGGGTCGTGGAGGCCGTGGGGGTTGGCGAAATGGGAGCCCGTCATGCCCAGCTCCGCGGCCTTCTGGTTCATGCGCTCCACAAAGGCCTCCTGCGTGCCGGCCACGGCCTCGGCCAGAATGTTGCACGCCTCGTTGGCGGAGGGGATCAGGTCGCAGTAGAGCAGCTGCTCCACCGTCAGCACCTCGCCGGCCTTGATGCCCGCGGTGGAACTGCCCTCCGGCAGGCGCACAGCCTGGGCGGAGGCAGTGATGGGCGTGTCCAGAGAGAGCTCGCCGTCCCGCACTGCGTCCAGCACCACGAGGGAGGTCATGATCTTGGTGACGGAGGCGGGATACATCTTCTGGTGAGCGTTGAAGTCGTAGAGTACCTCGTCATTGTCCGAATCCACGATGACCACCGCGCCGGCATGGGGCTGGGGGTCCTCCAGCGCCAGCGCCGGGGTAAAGAGCGACAGCGCGAGGAGCAGGCACAGGAAAATTGAGGGCAGTCGGAATTTTTTCATAGGAATTCCCCGCTTTCTGTGATATACTGTAAAACTGAATTCAAGTATACCAGAAATCCCCGGCTGACGCAACGGTCAACCGGCGGGAAATTGATGGGAGGGACGGAAATGGACCGTGGACAGGCGAGCCTCTGCACCGCCATCGCGGCCACGGCGCTGGCCGCCCTGCTCATGGGGGGCTCCCTGCTGGGGACGGAGCGGTCTGCCCGGCCTCTGGCGGCTCTTCCCGCGCCCACGGAGCCTGCGGGCGCCGGCCATCCCGTCCGGGAGGGGCAGATCGACGTGAACACCGCGGATGCGGAGGCTCTCACGGCGCTGCCCGGCGTGGGGCCCGCCCGGGCGGAGGCCATTGTGGCCGACCGGGAGGCCAACGGCCCCTTCCGCCGCCCGGAGGACCTGCTGCGGGTACCCGGCATCGGGGAAAAGACGCTGGCGGGATTTCTGGACCTGATCACAGTGGGAGGCGCATGACATGCCGAAGATCTTAGTGGTGGATGACGAGCGGGTGCTGGTCAAGGGCATCAAGTTCAATCTGGAGAACGAGGGCTATCAGGTGGACACCGGCTCTGACGGGCAGGAGGCCGTGGACAAGGCCAGGGCGGGACAGTACGACCTGATCATTCTGGACCTGATGATGCCCAAGATCGACGGGCTCCAGGCCTGCATGAAGATCCGGGAGTTCTCCAATGTGCCCATCATCATGCTCACCGCCCGTAGCGAGGACGCGGACAAGATCATCGGCTTTGAGTGCGGGGCCGACGACTATATCACCAAGCCCTTCAACATTCTGGAGGTCAAGGCCCGCATCCGGGCCCTGCTGCGTCGGGCGGCGCAGTCCGGTCAGCAGGACAAGGCCGCCAACCGGCTGACCCGGGGACCCATCGTGCTGGACGCAGTGGAACGCTCCGCCTGGCGGGACGGCACCCCTGTGGACCTTACGGCCAAGGAGTTCGACCTGATGGAGCTGCTGCTGCGCAACCCCGGCCGGGTGTACAGCCGGGAAAATCTGCTCAACGTGGTATGGGGCTATGAGTACGTGGGCGAGCTGCGCACGGTGGACGTCCACATCCGTCGCCTGCGGGAGAAGCTGGAGCCTGACCCCGCCAACCCGGAGTATATCCTGACCAAGTGGGGCGTGGGGTATTATTTGAGCAATCCCTGAGAGGGGAATGTCTCCGACGGGAATTCTACCGCTTCTTTTTCCCAGAGGGAAAAGAAATGGTACGTTCTGATTTGCTTTGAGGAGGTGACCACCCATGAATACCCCCGCCAAGCCGGGCCGGGAGGGCCGCGTGCCCTTTTTCCGCAGCGTGCAGGTGAAATATGCCCTGACCTATATTCTGGTGGTGGCCGCCATCCTGCTGGTGATGAACACCTACCCGCTGCTCATGGCGGAAAACATGGTGTTTACCTCCAAGGAGCGGGGGCTGAAGCGGCAGGCCCTCACCATCGGCTCCGCCATTGCCGTCACGGACACTGTGACACAGGAGGGCGTGGAGCAGGCCATGGCCCTGCTGGAGGACCTGCAGGGCACCCGGGTGCTGGTCACAGACGCCGCCGGCCGCATCCTCTATGACAGCTCTACGCTGGACGACCGGCAGGGGGCCTACGCCCTGATGGGCGAGGTGGCGGCCGCCCTGAAGGGGGAGGATGTGTTCCGCACCGAGTACCGGGACGGGGCCTTCCGCTCCCGCGTGGCGGTGCCCATGGTGTACCGCGGGGTTACGCTGGGTGCGGTCTATCTCTACGAGTACGACACGGAGCAGGCGGCCCTGCTGCAATCCATCCAGTCAAACCTGCGGTACATCTCCATCCTTATCGGGGCCATCGCCCTGCTGCTGGTGCTGGTGCTGTCCAAGGCCCTGACCCGCAGCACCTCCCAGCTGCTGGGGGCCATCCGCCGGGTGCGGGAGGGCGAGTACAGCCACCGGGTTGAGCCCCGCGGCAAGGACGAGCTGGCCCAGCTGGCGCAGGAGTTCAACGAGCTCACCGACCGGCTCCAGACTACTGAAGAGGTCCGCCGGCGCTTTGTGTCCGACGCCTCTCACGAGCTGAAGACCCCGCTGGCCTCCATCCGTCTGCTCACCGACTCCATCCTGCAGAACCCCAATGTGGACATGGAGACCGTCCGGGACTTCGTGGGAGACATCGGGGAGGAGGCCGACCGCCTCACCCGCATCAGCGAGCGGCTGCTCACCCTCACCCGGCTGGACGCCGCCCCGCCCCGGGAGCAGGTCCCCGTGGACGTGGGGGCTGTGGTGGAGAAGGTCTCCCACATGCTGTCCCCGCTGGCGGAGGCGGTGGACGTGACCCTGCAGCTGGAGCTGGAGCCCGGCTGCACCATCCTCTGCACCAGGGACGACCTCTATCAGGTGGTGTTCAATCTGGTAGAGAACGCCATCAAATACAATCTGCCCGGCGGCCGCGTCACCGTGACCGCCCGCCGGGCGGAGGAGTGCGTGCTCCTTGCCGTCAGCGACACCGGCGTGGGCATCCCCGAGGACGAGCGGGAGAAAATCTTTGACCGCTTCTATCGGGTGGACAAGGCCCGTTCCCGGGCGGCGGGGGGTACGGGACTGGGCCTCTCTATCGTGTGGGAGACCGTCCGCCTTCACGGCGGCAGGATCGAGGTGCGCCCCGGCGAGGACGGGCGGGGCACCTGCTTTGCGGTGGAATTCCCCGCCGCTGCCGGAGAGGAGGAGCAGCCATGAGACGAAAGCTGGCGGCCCTGCTGGCTGCTGTGCTGCTGGCGGGGGTTCTGTGCGCCTGTGCCGGCGGAGACCGGCAGGAGGAGGGTCTCCGCCTGTGGTTCGCCTCCGCCCTGACGAACGAGAATGGCTGGACCGGCGCCGCTCAGGCGGTGAGCACCGTGGCCTACACCGGAGAGGAGAATGTGGGCAGTCTGCTGGCGGCTCTGCTGGCAGGACCGCCGGAGGTCAGCGGGCTGATCTCCCCCTTCCCGGCAGGGACGGAGCTGCTGGGCTGGAAGCGGAGCGGCAGCATCGTTCATGTGACGCTCTCCACGGCTTACGGCACGCTGAGCGGCGTGGAGCAGACCGTGGCCGACTACTGTATTGCCCTGACCCTCACCCAGCTGGCGGGAGTGGACGGCGTGCGCATTGCCGCGGAGGACAGCGACCGCAGCCGCCGCATCCTCCGGCGGGAGGATGTGGTGTTCTCCGGCGTGGAGGAGGAGCCCGTGGAGGTGACGGCCATGCTGTGCTTCCGCCGGGCCGGGGCCAATGAGCTGGGCGTGGAGCTGCGCACCTTCCGCCTGACGGAGGACGAGTCCGCCGCGCTGGCGGTGCTGGAGGCCCTGCTGGCCGGCCCATCGGACGAGGGGCTGGAACGGCTGATCCCCAGCGGAGTGGAGGCCTATTCCGCCCGGGTGGACGACGGCGTGTGCTACGCCGACTTCTCCGCCGCGCTGACGGAGAAAATGCCGACTTCCGCCGTGGAGCAGGAGCTGATCATCCGCTCGATCATGGAATCCCTGTGCAGCCTCAGCTATGTGCAGACGGTGCAGCTTCTTGTAGAGGGCGAGGTCCTGCGGAGCTACGGCTCGGTCGAGCTTCTGCCGGAGGGAACGAGATAAGAGAAAATGCCCCCGGAGCCATGGCTCCGGGGGCGTTTTGCGGTTTTACAGGATGCCGGCCTTCTTAGCCTCGAAGGTGAGCTCGTCCCGGAACTTGGGATGGGCGATGGCGATGAGGGCCCGGGTCCGCTGGGACAGGGTGTGGCCCCGGAGACGGGCGATACCATATTCGGTGACGATGCAGTCCACGTCGTTCTTGCTGGTGGTGACGATGGAGCCGGGGGTGAGAATGGGCTGGATGCGGCTGACTTCGCCGCCCTTGGCGGTGGAGGGGAAAGCGATGAAGCTCTTGCCGCCGTCGGATTCCACAGCGCCGCGGACGTAGTCCACCTGACCGCCGGTACCGGAGACATGGCGGCGGCCCAGAGACTCGGCGCACACCTGCCCGAAGAAGTCCACCTCCACTGCGGCGTTCACGGAGATGAAGTTGGGGTGCTGGGCGATGACCTTGGGGTCGTTGACGTAGTCCACGGGAAGGATCTCGATGGCGGGGTTGTCGTCCACGTAGTCATAGATCCGCTTGGAGCCGAAGGCGAAGGTTGCCACGCTCTTGCCCTTGTGGATGGGCTTGCGGGTGTTGGTGACGGCGCCGCACTCAATGAGCTCCATCATGCTGTCGGTGAAGAGCTCAGTGTGGATGCCGAGGTCGTGCTTGCCCTTCAGGGCCATGCCCACTGCATCGGGCACGGCGCCGATACCCAGCTGGAGGGTGGCGCCGTCGGGAACTTCCGCGGCGATGGCGTTGCCGATGAGGGTGCTCACCTCGTCCAGCACCGGGGGCGCGGAGACAGGGAGGGGATAGTCGCACTCGCACAGGGCGGTCACCTGGGAGAGGTGGATGATGGGGGCGGTGAGGGAGCGGGGCATCTGCCGGTTGACCTCGAGGAAGATGCGGCGGGCCCGGGTCAGGATGTCTGCCGTGGCGGAGCTGTTGGTGCCCATGCTGAAGTAGCCGTGCTTGTCCATGGGGGACACGGCGATGCAGACGGTCTCGATCTGGGGATTGGCCCGGAGCATGGAGGGCACGTCCCGGTAATAGCTGGGCATGACATCGGCAAAGCCCTTGTTCACCGCGGTCCGGGCCTGCCCGCCGGAGAACCAGCTGACCCCCCGCACCTCAGAGCCGGAGTCTGGCTGGAACCACGGGAAGGGATAGAGGTCCAGCAGGCTGTGGACCGTGATGTCGGGGCCGTTGCCCCCTGCCCGGCGCGCGCCGAGGGCGGCGATGATCTCCTTGGGCTGGGACAGGGCGATCTCGGTCCAGACCTCCCAGCCGGGCTGGATCATGTCGGCGATCTCCGCCGGGGTACGGAGCTTTTCCTGATACTGTGTAAGATTCATAGAGCAGTCCGCCTATCTTTCTATAATATACCACCCATCATATCGGATTCCGGGGCGGTTGTAAATACCCAGACGCAGAAAAACGCCGCCCGGGTCCCAGCGGGATCCGGGCGGCGTCTGCCAGTTCGGGATATTTGCTTAGAACACGGGCACCACGGCGCCCTGATAGGTCTCCTCGATGAAGGCCTTGACAGCGTCGGACTGGAGCACGTCCAGCAGAGCCTTGACGGCGGCGTTGTCCTCGTTGCCCTCCTTGACGGCAATGATGTTGGCGAAGGTGGAAGCGCCCAGGCCCTCAGCGGACTCGGTAGCCAGGGCGTCGGAGACCTTCAGACCGGCGCCGATGGCGTAGTTGCCGTTGATGACGGAGACGTCGACGTCCTGCAGGGTCTCGGGAAGCAGCTTGGCCTCCAGTTCCACAATGTTGTAGTTGTGGGGGTTCTCCACAATGCTCTCCTTGGTGGCGTTCAGACCGGCGTCTTCCTTCAGCTTGATCAGGCCTTCCTGCTCCAGCAGCAGCAGGGCGCGGGCCTCGTTGGTGCCGTCGTTGGGCACGGAGATGGTAGCGCCGTCGGGCAGGTCAGCCAGAGAAGCGGTCTTGCCGGCGTAGATGCCGAAGGGCTCATAGTGGATGGCGCCGACGCTCACCAGATGGGTGCCGTTCTCGGTGTTGAAGTTTTCCAGATAGGGCAGGTGCTGGAAGTAGTTGGCGTCCAGATCGCCCTCTTCCACGGCGGTGTTGGGCAGAACATAGTCGTCGAATTCTACGATCTCCAGATCGACGCCCTGCTCAGCCAGCAGAGACTTGGCGAACTCGAGGATCTCGGCGTGGGGCGTGGGGGAGGCGCCGACGCGCAGCTTCACATTCTCAACGGGGGTGGACTCGGTGGGAGTGGAGGCGCTGGGGGTCTCAGAGGGCTCGGTGCTGGGGGAGGCGGAGGGCTGGGTGCCGCCGGAGCAGCCGGCCAGCAGGGTCAGGGACAGGGCGGCCGCAAGGGCCAGAGAGAACAGCTTCTTTTTCATTTTTGTTTGCTCCTTTCGGAATTTGGTGGGTTTGCAGGGGCAACAAAAAACGCCCCTGACTTTGAACAGTCAAGGACGAGAGCTTTTGCGCTTCGTGGTACCACCTTGCTTCACTCGAGCCTCACGGCCTGAGCCTTACAGAGTACTGACATACTCCTGTGCTGTCACGGGCACACCCGTCATGACCTAAAGGAGAACCTCTCGACCATGCAGCTCCAAGACCATGTTCGGCGCGGCCTTCCGTACCCGTTTCCAGCAATCCGGGCTCTCTGTGCCGTATCTCCGCGCTTACTCTTCTCTTCATCGCTTTTCGCAACCGTTATTCAGTTGATGGCTATACTTTACCGAAGAAAGACCGTTTTGTCAATCGGGGATATTCACAAAAGAAAACCGACTTCTGCGGTATGTTTCGTCGCCCTGCACGGGCGGTCCGGCGGAAAAGGCCGCCCCCTCCAACTGGAAGGGGCGGCCTTTCTGTCACAGGGTGGGATCGCCGGAGCGGCGGTTTTTGTCTGCGTGGGCCCGGGCGGCCCGGGTGAGGGACTTGGGGCTGCGGTTGCGGCGGTCCAGCGCGGCGGCGAAGTGCCCGCCCAGAGACTGGAATACCTGCACAAGGATCACCAGGAAGATGACGCTGACGTACAGCACCACCATCATGTGGCGGGTGTAGCCGCGGTTGAGGGCCATGCTGCCCAAACCGCCTGCACCAATGGCGCCGGCCATGGCACCGTAGCCCAGGATGGTGACGAAGGCGGTGGTAAAGCTGGTGAGCAGGGAGGGCAGGGACTCCGGCAGAATGACCTTCCAGATGACCTGAAAGGTGGAGCAGCCCATGGCCTGAGCCGCCTCGATCACGCCGCCGTCCATCTCCCGCAGGGAGGCCTCCACCAACCGGGCCACAAAGGGGAAGGCGGCGATGGTCAGGGGGACGATGGAGGCCTTGGTGCCGATGGAGGTGCCCACGATGACCCGGGCCAGAGGGAAGACCACCACCATCAGAATGAGGAAGGGCACGGAGCGCAGGATGTTGATGATGATGTTCAGCAGCTTCATCAGGGGGGAGGGCAGGGGGCGGATGCCGCCCTTTTCCCCAGTGACAAGGATGATGCCCAGCGGCAGGCCGATGATGTAGGCGAAGAAGGTGGCCAGCACGGTGGAATAGATGGTCTCCCAGATGGCGTAGGGGACGTTGTGCAGCAGGTACTGGACCTGCTCGGCGACCTTAGGGTCCTGGAAAAATTCAAGCATTGGTGGAAACCTCCTCCATGGTCACGTTGGGCTGGCTGCGGATGTAGGCCTTGGCCCGCTCCGCCGCCGCGGGGTCGTCCGGCAGGCTGAGAAGCATGGTGCCCACCGGCGTATCGTCAATGGTGCGCATGTCGGCGCTGAGAATGCTGGCCTTTACGCCGCAGTCGATGGCCAGCGAGGCGATGAGAGGCTCGGTAGAGGTGCCGCCGTTGAAGGCCAGACGCACCACATTGCCGGCGAGCAGCTGCTCGGCGGGCATGCCGTCGGGGTAGACCAGCCGCCGGCCGGCCTCGGTCCGAGGGTTGGAGAAGACCTCCTCTACGGTGCCGGTCTCGGCCAGCACGCCGTGGTCCAGAATGGCCACCTGCGAGCAGATCTCCTCCACCACGGCCATCTCGTGGGTGATGACCACCACGGTGATGCCCAGCCGCCGGTTGATGTCCTTGATGAGGCGCAGGATGTCCCGGGTGGTCTTGGGATCGAGGGCGGAGGTGGCCTCGTCACACAGCAGGATCTTGGGGTCGGAGGCCAGCGCCCGGGCGATGGCGATGCGCTGCTTCTGCCCGCCGGACAGCTGGGCGGGGTAAGCATCCGCCTTGTCGGGCAGGCCCACGATCTCCAGCAGCTCCTGCGCCCGCGCCTTGGCCCTGGCGGCGGGGACCCCGGCGATCTCCATGGGGAAGGTGATGTTCTTCAGGCAGGTGCGCTGCATCAGCAGGTTGAACTGCTGGAAGATCATGCTGATGGACCGCCGCTGGGTGATGAGCTCCTTGCGGCTCATGGTACACAGATCCGCGCCGTCGATGAGCACCTGCCCCTCCGTGGGGCGCTCCAGCAGATTGATGCACCGCACCAGAGTGGACTTGCCCGCGCCGCTCATGCCCACGATGCCGAACACGCAGCCGTCCGGGATGGTGATGCTCACGTCCTTCAAGGCGGCGAACTGCCCCTCGGCCGTGGGGAACACCTTTGTGATATGCTTCAATTCGATCATAAAACGACCTCCGTTGCAGGCTGATCAGGGCACAAAAAACGCCCCTGACCGCAGTCAAGGACGAGAGCTTTCCGCTTCGTGGTACCACCTTGCTTTACCCGGACCTCGCGGACCGGGCCTTACAGAGTACTGACATACTCCCGCGCTGTGACGGGCGCCCCCGTCGCGGCCTAAAGGGGAGTTCCCACTCAGCCGCGCTGCTCCGAGACCATGTTCGCCGCGGCCCTCCGTACCCGTTTCCAGCTGCCCGGGCTCTCTGTGCCGTATCTCCGCGTCTACTCTTCTCATCATCGCTTTTTGCTGCACGATTTAATTGTCTGCCTCATTATAAAGTGGTCCATGGGCTTTGTCAATCGCAAAAGCGCATAAAAATGCAGCGTTGGCCCGCGTCAAAGTGTGAAAAAGCCCCGCAGGTGCATAGGCTCCCGCCCTGCGGCGCATACTGACGCCAAATACGCGTATCCGCGGAGAGGGGGATGGGCAGTGCGGCTGTGGTGGGGAAGACTGGCTCTGCTGGCCCTGCTGGCGGCAGTGCTGGCGGCGATGCCCGCGCTCTGGCTGGAGCGGCCGGCGGCGGAGGCCATGGGCGGGGTGGACCGGCCCTGTGTGGCCCTCACCTTTGACGACGGCCCCCGGGTCTCCACCACGCCGCTGCTGCTGGAGGGTCTGTCCCAACGGGGCGTCCACGCCACCTTTTTCGTCATTGGCGACTGTGTGGACGGCTGCGAGGAACTGCTCCAGCGCATGGCGGGGGAGGGACACCAGATCGGCGTCCACTCCCAGAGCCACCAGATGCTCACCGGACTCAGCGCCGGGGAGCTGGACCGGGAGGTGGGCGCCCTTCGCCGCACCCTCACCGCCCTGCTGGGGGAGGAGGACCTGATGCTCCGCCCGCCCTATGGCATGGTGGATAACGCCCTGCTCCGCCGGGTGGACATGCCCATCATCCTCTGGTCGGTGGACCCCATGGACTGGTCAGACAGGAACACCGACCGGGAGGTGGCGGAGATCGTCAGTCAGGTGAAGGACGGGGACATCATTCTCCTGCACGACATCTATAATGCCAGCGTGGAGGCCGCCCTCCGGGTGGTGGATGCCCTGATGGCCCGAGGGTTTTACTTCGTCACAGTGGAGGAGCTCTTCGCCATCCAGGGCGTGGAGCCCCAGCCGGGGCACGTCTACCGCCGCCTGCAGCCGGAGAGCGGTTAATCCAGCTTCAGGTCGCCGTCCTTGATCCAGCCCAGCCTGCGGCAGATCAGGCCGAACAGCGGCGTGAGCACTGCCGGCAGCACAAAGCAGATGAGCACCAGCCCCACCCAGTCGAAGGCGGTGACAGCGGCCTTGGCCCCGGCGGCCACGTCGTTCACCCAGCCGGCGTACACGCCGATGGGCCCCACCAAGCCGCAGGTGCCCATACCCGAAGCCACGGCGGAGGCCGGGTCGTTCATCTCGAGATGGAACACGCAGGTGGCCAGCGGGCCGGTGACCACAGAGGTGGCAATGGCGGGCAGCCAGATCCGCGGGTTCTTCACGATGTTGCCCATCTGGAGCATGGAGGTGCCCAGCCCCTGACTCACCAGACCGCCCCAGCGGTTCTCCCGGAAGGAGAGTACAGCGAAGCCCACCATCTGGGCGCAGCAGCCTGCCACGGCGGCGCCTCCTGCCAGCCCGGTGAGGCCGATGGCGGCGCAGATGGCGGCAGAGGAGATGGGCAGCGTCAGGGCTACTCCGATGACCACGCTGACCAGAATGCCCATCCAGAAGGGCTGGAGCACCGTGGCCCAGCGGACAAAGGTGCCCACCGCCGAGGCGGCGGTGCCGATGGCGGGGGCGATGGCATAGGACAGGGCCACGCCGGAGAGGATGGTCACCAGCGGGGTCACCAGAATGTCCACCTTGGTCTCCTTGGACACGGCTTTGCCCAGCTCCGCGGCGATGACGGCGATGAACAGCACCGCCAGTGGGCCGCCTGCGCCCTTACCGCCGTCCAGTGTGGTGGAGCCCAGCAGGTTGGCGGCATAGCCCACCGTGGCCAGGGAGAAGAGCACCAGCGGCGGGGCCTTCAGGGCCCAGCCGATAGCCACGGCCATGGCCGCGCCGCTCATGGCGGAGGCAAAGCCACCCACGCTGACCAGAAACGGGATGCTCAGCTGGGTTCCCAGCGTGTTAAGGATGGTGCCGATAAGCAGGGAGCAGAACAGCCCCTGCGCCATGGCTCCCATGGCGTCGATGCCGTACCGCCGCCCGGAGATGACAATGTCCTTCCGGGCGAGAAATGCCTTGAATTTGTTCATAAAACCAGTCCCCTCTCCGCCCCGCGGCCTCCGCGGGGCGCTCCTTATGTACTCCCTTTCTATTATAGGGAAAGCGGCGGCCCTGTCAACCGTCCAACTGTTCAACTGTTTCTCCTCCGACGGTTGCGTTTTGCCCTGAAATACGTTATAATATTAAAATTCTCTGCCATGCAGAGCATCGAGGGGAGATGACCGCCGTGCTGGACCGCATCCTGCGGGGTTTTGTCCGCAACTATGAGCAGACCGGCGACCCGGCGGTGCGCCAGCGGTACGGCGTGCTGGCCGGCGGTGCGGGCATCGTGCTCAACCTGCTGCTGTTCGCAGGGAAGCTGGCGGCGGGTCTGCTGACGGGGGCCATCTCCGTTACGGCGGACGCCTTCAACAACCTGTCCGACGCCGCCACCTCCGTGGTGACCCTGCTGGGCTTCCGCCTGGCGGGGCAGAAGGCGGACGCGGAGCACCCCTTCGGCCACGGCCGCATCGAATATCTGGCGGGGCTCATCGTCTCGCTGGCCATTCTGGTGGTTGGGGTGGAGCTGGGCAAGAGCTCCATCGAGAAGATCCTCCACCCCGAGGACACCCGCCTCACCGCCCTCACCGCCGGCATCCTTATCGCCTCCATTCTGGTGAAGCTGTGGATGGGGTGGTTCAACGGGGCCCTGAGCAAGCGCATCCGCTCCGAGGCCCTGCGGGCCGCGGCGGCAGACTCCCGGTCGGATGCGGTGGCCACCGCTGCCGTACTGCTGGGGCTGGCGCTGTCCGCCCTGCTGCGGGTGCCGCTGGACGGCTGGGTGGGCGTATTGGTGGCCCTGTTCGTGGTCAAGACGGGCTTCATCTCCGCCAAGGACACCCTGAACCCCCTGCTGGGCCAGCCCCCTGATCCGGAGGAGGTCCGGGCCATTGAGGAGCTGATCCTCTCTTTCACGCCAATCCGGGGCATCCACGATCTGGTCATTCACGACTACGGCCCTGGCTGCCGGATGCTCAGCGTCCACGCGGAGGTCCCTGCCGGCTGTGACATCATGGAGGTCCACGACGTGATCGACCACGCCGAGCGGGAGCTGAAAGAGCGCTTCCAGCTGGAGGCGATCATTCACATGGATCCGGTGCAGACCGACGACCCTAAGGTGGAGCGGCTGCTCCACCTCACCGAGGAGCTGGCCGGAGAGATCGACCCCTCCATCACCATCCACGACTTCCGCATCACGGATGGGCCCAGAGCCACCAATCTCATCTTCGATCTGGTACTGCCCTATGATGTGCCCCTCACCGCAGACGAGGTGAAGGAGCGGCTGGCCGCCGGCCTGTCCGCCGCGGACCCCCGGTACCATGCCGTCATTGACGTGGACCGGTCCTACGTGCGGTGAAGGCCGCAGAATCAAAAACTATCCGTATTATTTATAAGAAATATTGCAGAAAGGGTGTGCGCTATGCCCCGTAAAGTACTCATCGTAGAGGACGACCGCAACATTGCCGACTTGCTCCGGCTCTATCTGGAGAAGGAGGGCATGGACTGCCAGACGGCTGGGGACGGCCTGGTGGGTCTGGAGAAGTTCAAGGAGTTCCAGCCTGATCTTGTGCTGCTGGACATCATGCTGCCCGGTATGGACGGCTGGGCCGTGTGCCGCAAGATCCGGGAGACCTCCAAGGTGCCGGTCATTATGCTCACCGCCAAGGGCGAGCTGGAGGACAAGGTCAACGGCCTTGAGATGGGCGCCGATGACTACATCACAAAGCCCTTCGAAATGAAGGAGGTGCTGGCCCGCATCCATGCGGTGCTCCGCCGCTTCGGCGAGGAGGAACAGCAGAGCAAGCGCCTGACCTTTGACAAGCTGGTCATCGATCTGGACTCCTACGAGCTGCTGGTGGACGGCAAGCGGGTGGACACCCCGCCCAAGGAGCTGGAACTGCTCTACCATCTGGCCTCCGCCCCCAACCGGGTGTTCACCCGGAACCAGCTGCTGGACGAGGTGTGGGGCTTCGACTACTTCGGCGATTCCCGCACCGTGGACGTCCACGTGAAGCGCCTGCGGGAGAAGCTGGAGGGGGTCAGCAACAAGTGGTCCCTCAAGACCGTGTGGGGCGTGGGCTATAAGTTCGAGGTGGTCAGCCAGTGAAAAGCATCTACGGCAGACAGTTCGCCACCATGGCGGGGATGATCCTGCTGTCCTTCCTGATGCTGGGCGCGTCCTTTGTGGCCCTGAGCTATCAGTACACCCTGCGGGAGACGCAGGAGACCCTGGCCCGCAACGCCAGCTACATCGCGGACTACACCTCCTACTCCGCCGCCCAGAGCGGCGGCCTCGTCTGGAACACCTCCAACTTCCAGCAGTATCTGAGCAACGTGGCCCAGCTGACCGACGCCCACGTTCTGGTCACCACCGGCGAGGGCGACGTGCTTTTCGCCACCGCCGGCTCCACCGAGCTGGAGACCATGGAGGGGCAGAAGGTCCCCTCCGGCGTGGTGGAGGCGGCCGTCGCCGGCTCCTTCAAGGGCCGGTCCAGCCTTGGCGGGCTGTACAGCGAGCCCCGGTATGTGGTGGGCCTGCCCATCATGAAGGCCACCGGTTACTTACAGGGACTGGTGTTCTTCACATCGGACACCACCAGCTTCGTGGCCATGTGGCGGGACCTGTCGGGCATTTTCCTGCTGACGGCCTGCGCCGTCATTCTGGTGGCGGCGGTGATCAGCTCGGTCACCAGTATGCATCAGTCCAAGCCCATGAAGGAGATCGCCGCGGCGGCCCGCCAGTTCGGCCACGGGGAGTTCAACGTCCGGGTGGACGTGGGGGAGCGGAAGGACGAGATCGGCGAGCTGGCCGATGCCTTTAACTCCATGGCGGACTCCCTTTCTAAAAGCGAGCAGCGGCGCAGCGAGTTCATCGCCAATGTCTCCCACGAGCTGAAGACCCCGATGACCACCATCGCCGGCTTTGCCGATGGGATCCTGGACGGTACCATCCCCCGGGAGAAGGAAAACGAGTACCTGCAGGTCATCTCGTCGGAGACCCGGCGGCTGTCCCGGCTGGTGCGTTCCATGCTGGAGCTGTCCCGCCTCCAGTCGGACGAGCGGCTGGCCCAGCAGCAGTTCGACATCAGTGAGACCCTCCTGCGGGTGCTGGTGAGTCTGGAGAGCAAGGTCACCGCCAAAGAGCTGGAGGTGTCCACCGACCTGCCCGAGGACCCCGTGATGGTATGGGGCGACCCGGATTCCATCACGCAGGTGTGCTACAACCTGCTGGACAACGCCATCAAGTTCTCCCAGCGGCAGGGTACGCTGGGTATTTCCGTCACTGCCAAGGGGCCCAAGACCACCATTTCCATCAGCAATCAGGGCAACACCATCCCGCCGGAGGAGCTGCCCCTGATCTTCGACCGGTTCCACAAGACCGACCACTCCCGCAGCGAGGATCGGGACGGCGTGGGATTGGGCCTGTATATCGTCAAGACCATCCTGAACACCCACAAGGAAGACATCACCTGCACCAGTGAAGACGGCGTCACCCGCTTTACCTTTACGCTGACCAGAGCCTGAGGAGGCACGACCCATGGACAACTATCTTTCCCACCGCTGGCCGGGGGCGCAGCCTGCGCCTGTCCCCCAGCCCGCGCCTGAGCCGAAGAAGCGGAAAAAGCGCCGCCTGTGGCAGAATCTGCTGGTGGCCGTGCTGGCCGTGCTGGTGCTGGGCGGCGCAGCCGCCGCGGGCTTTTGGGGCGTGCAGCGGGCGGCGGACTATGTGACCCGCTGGGCGGAGGGCAACAACCCCAGCGAGAGCCCGGGCCCCGGTCACAGCACCAAGCCCTCCCTTCCGTGGGGGGAGGAGACGGGCGACTGGACCCCGGCAGAGCTGCCCAGCGCCCAGCTGGACCCCAGTGTGCAGCTGGAGCTGAACGCCGCCGCGGGGCCGGTCCTGACTGCCCGGGAGATTTACGGGAAGGTCATCCCCTCCATGGTGCTGGTGGAGGTGAAGACGGCGGACGGGTACAGCGTGGGCTCCGGCTTCTTCATCAGCGAGTCCGGCTATCTCATCACCAACTACCACGTGGTGGACGGCGGGCTGGATCTGGCGGTGATGCTGCTCAGCGACCGCACTACCTATGACGCGTTTCTGGTGGGATACGATGAGGAGTTGGACCTTGCGGTGCTCAAGGCCGAGGGCGGCACGTTCACACCTGTGGAGATCGGCGATTCCGACACTCTGGAGGTGGGCGATACCGTCTATGCCATCGGCAACCCCATGGGCTACCTCTACGGCACCATGACCGACGGCATCGTCTCCGCCGTCACCGACCGTGTGGAGGAGCTGGACTACCCCGGTCGGCTCATTCTCACCAGTGCGCAGTTGAACTCCGGCAACTCCGGAGGGCCCATGGTGGACGCCGCGGGCCGGGTGGTGGGCATCAACTCCGCCAAGATTACCGGCGTCCACGATGACGTGGTGGTGGAGGGCCTCGGGCTCGCCATCCCCATTTCGGACGCCAAGCCCTATCTGGATCGCATCCTCCGCACGGGCAAAACCGCCCGGCCCTCTATCGGCATCTCCTGCTACAATGTGGAGGCAGACGGCGTGGCAGGAGTGCTGGTGAAAGAGGTGACTGCGGGCACCCCCGCGGAGGGGCTGATCCGGGAGAACGACCTCATCTACGGGGCCAACGGCGTGATGGCCGGGAACGTAGACGACCTGACCCGCATCTTTGCGGTGCTGGACCCCGGCGACACCGTGGACCTGATGGTCCTGCGGAACGGGGAGCGCATCACCGTCACTGTGGCGCTGTATGACCGGCTGACCTTTGAGGCGGGATCGGAATAAGGACATCACAAAAGGGCCCGCACAGGCGGGCCCTTTTGTTGGAAGGAAGGCAAACCGCATGAATGAGGAACAGATCAACGCCCTGCTGCCCGCCGGCTGCCTGTCTGCCGGACGGGTGACGGTACTGGCGCGGACGGACTCCACCAACGACCGGGTGCGCCAGTTGGCGGAGGCCGGCGCTCCCGAGGGAACGGCAGTGGCGGCGGCGGAGCAGACCGCCGGCCGGGGCACTCACGGCCGCTCCTTTGCCTCGGCGGAGGGAGGGCTCTACCTGTCGGTTCTGCTGCGGCCGGAGGCCCCATTGGATGACCTGCTTACCCTCACCGGCCGGGTGGGGGCGGCGGTGCGCCGTGCGGTGGAGAACGCCAGCGGTGCTCCGGCGGAGGTCAAATGGCTCAACGACCTGTGGCTCAAGGGCCGCAAGCTGTGCGGCATCCTGAGCGAGCTGGGACCCGTCCGCGGAGAGCGGGCGGAGTATGTGGTGGCGGGCATCGGCGTCAACGTGAGCCAGAGCCGGGAGAGCTTCGCCGCCCTCGGGCTGGGGGACATCGCCACTTCGCTGGCGGCGGAGGGATACCCCGTTGCCCGAGAGACCCTGTGCGCCGCCATCCTGACGGAGCTGGACGGGCTCACCCGCGCCTTCCCGGCGGGGCTGGCGGAGGATCTGGCGGACTACCGGGCCCACTGTCTGACCGTCGGTCGCCGGGTGCGGACCGGGCAGGGCGAGGGGGTGGCCGTGGGCATCGACGGCCGCTTCGGCCTGCTGGTGGACCACGGCGGCACGGCTGAGGCCGTCCAGTTCGGCAGCGTGGAGCTGCTGTGAGCGACAGAGAGGAAGATGAAGATGCGCAGAGATTTTGGAAAGAAGCCCTGGCTTTATCCCCTACCTGTCCTCATCGTCGGCACCTACGATGAAAACGGCGTACCGGATGCCATGAACGCGCCGGTGCTTGAGGAGCTGCCGGTGACCTGGGAGTGCGAGCTGGTGCGGATCACGGAGGAGGGCAACGTGCTGGGCCGGCTGGTGAATGTCAGCGCGAGCGAACGGGTCCTGACCGGGGACGGCAGGATCTCCATGGAGAAGTTCGAGCCGCTGGTGTTCGACCATGCCACCTATGACTGCCTCAAGGTGGACGGCGTGGCCGGGAAGGCATTTGAGGTCGGCAAAGAGCTGAAATAAGGCAGGAAAACGCCCCTGCGGCAGGCCGCAGGGGCATTTTTTACGAATTGGGCCGGCAGGCCCGCACCACGGACAGGGGCGGGACAGGCCGGGTCAGCTGCATCCGGAAGAGCATCTGGGGATGGCGGGGCTCCGCAAGGGCCTCGCCGTTTTCGTCCTCCATCATGGGTGCGGTCATGGAAAAGGCGGGTACGCCGGGGCCCACCACTTCGACCTCATCCCCGGCGGTGAACTTGTTGCGCAGGGAGAGGGTGGCCAGTCCGTCGGGGCCGCAGGCGGTCACCACCGCCAGCACCTGCCAGTCCCGGATGTAGCGGCCGTCTTCGGTGTACTGCCCTGGCTGGCCGAAGTAGAAACCGGTGGAGTAGGGCCGGTGGCTGATCTTATCCACCTCGGCCCGCCACTGGGGGTCAGGGGCGCGGCCCTCTGCCGCGGCGTCGATGGCGTCCCGGTAGGCGGCGGTGGTCATGGCGGCGTAGTAGGCGCTTTTGGCCCGGCCCTCGATTTTCAGGGAGGTGAGCCCGGCGGCCATCAGCTCGCCCACGTGGTCGATCATGCACATGTCCCGGCTGTTGAGGATGTAGGTCTGCTCCCCATCCTCAAACATCGGGAAGAACTCGCCGGGGCGCTTCTCCTCCATCAGGGCGTACTTGTACCGGCAGGGCTGGGCGCAGGCGCCCCGGTTGGCGTCCCGGCCAGTCATGTAGTTGCTCAGCAGGCAGCGGCCGGACACCGATACGCACATGGCCCCGTGGACGAAGGCCTCCACCTCCAGTCCGGCAGGGCTTTTGGCGCACAGCTCCGCCACCTCGGTCAGGGACAGCTCCCGGGCCAGGATCACCCGGGACGCCCCCAGTTCATGCCACATGCGGGCCATCTCGTAATTGGTGATGCCCGTCTGGGTGGACATGTGGACCTGCACATGGGGGGCGTACTTTTTGGCCAGTGCCAGCACGTCCACCCCGGCGGCGATGACTGCGTCCGTGCCGATGGCGTCCAGATATTCCAGATACTCCGGCAGACAGGCGACCTCGTCATTGCGGGCGAGGGTGTTGCAGGTCACGTGGACCCGGGCCCCCTTGGCGTGGGCCAGCTCTACCGCCCGGGCCAGCCCGGGCCGGTCGAAATTGCCGGCAAAGGCCCGCATGCCGAAGGCGTTCCCCGCCAGATAGACCGCGTCCGCGCCGTAGGCCAGCGCCATGGTCAGCCGCTCCATGTCCCCGGCGGGGGCGAGCAGCTCCGGCTTAACCATTGCCGAAGCTGGCCAGCCGCCGCTGGTGCTCCTCGTAGGTGCGGCTGAACTCATGGAGGCCGGTGGTGGGATTGAGGGCGTAGTAATAGTAGCTGGTGCTGTCCGGGTTCATGGCGGCGTAGAGGGAGCTCATGCCCGGGTTGCAGATGGCCCCGGGGGGCAGTCCCTTGTAGAGGTAGGTGTTGTAGGGAGAGTCGATCTGCTTGTCCTCGTTGGTGGGGACCCGGCCGCCGTTGATATACACCAGCGCGGCGTCCACCTGCAACAGGCCCACGGTCTCGGCCCCCGGGTTCTCCAGCCGGTTGTGGAGGACGGAGGAGATCTTGGTGTAGTCCTGACCGTCGGTCTCCTTCTCAATGAGGGAGGCCAGCGTGACGATCTGCTGGAGGGTATAGGGGCTCTTGGTGTTGCCGTTCTCGTCGGCCTCGAAGAGCTCGAAATACTCCTTCATCTTGCTGTCGAAGTTCACCAGCATCTTGTTGATGACATATTTGGGGTCCTCGCCCTTGTAGAACTTATAGGTGTCGGGGAAGAGGTAGCCCTCCAACCGGTGATAGTCGCCCAGAGGGATGTCCTGCAGCCAGTCAAAGGCATAGTCCCAGTCGGCGGCCATCTCCTGCAGCTTGGTCTGGGTGGAAACGCCCTCCTTCTCCAGCAGGCGGAAGATCTGGTCCACGGTGTAGCCCTCGGGAATGGTGACGTCCACAGTCTGCCGGGTGGTGGAGGAGGTGCCCATATTGGTCACCAGCGCGCGGTAGTCCATCTCGGTGTCCAGCGCGTACTGGCCGGGGACGATCTTCTGGTCCGCCTTGGAAAAGCGGCTGTACAGCTTGAAGAGGAACTTGTACTTGATGAGACCCTCCTGATAGAGCTGGTCGGTGATGGCGCCAATGTCCGCCCGGGAGACGGTGACGGTCTCGCCGTCGGCGTTCTTCACCTGCTGCTCCTTGAACACATCCTCGCCCAAGGTGATGATGGTAGAGCTGTAATCCTTGTTCAGGGCCAGCAGGTCGCTGGCCCAGTTCCAGCCGAGGGTGGCCAGAATGGCGGATACGCCCACCACCAGCAGCACATAGGCGCAGGCCATCAGGGCCTTGGCGCCGCCGCTGCGGTGCTTGTGCTTGCGGGGCCGCTGGGTTCGTTTTTCTTCTGCCATGGTATCACTCCTAAATCGCGTGCCGGCAGGCGGGAACCAAACCGGGAGGACTCACATAGGATAACGCAGAACCGGGACAGACGACCAGACCCCGCGGAGCGGGAGAGGCGGCTGCGGCCGGAATCTAATGTGAGGTGACTGAATCATGTGTTGTAACAATGGGTTCGGCGGAGGCTGCTGGTGGATCATCATTCTGATCCTCATTCTGTGCTGCTGCGGTGGCTGCGGCGGCTGGGGCACCTACAACAACGGCTGCGGCTGCGGCGGCTGTGGGTGCGACAATGGCTGCGGCTGCAACAACGGCTGCGGCTGCTGATGGTCAGAGCCCGCCGGGGGCGGGCTACACATGGGGCGGGGGGTTCCTCCCGCCCCTTTCCTTTGGCCCTGCCGGCTCAGACCCACATCTGCTCCCGCACGGAGCGGGCAGTGTCGGCCCCGGCCAGCGCTTCCAGCAGGGCAAAGCCGAATTCGTAGGCGGCGCCGGGGGCCCGGCCGGTGATGAGTTTTCCATCCCGGACGGCGTGGAGCCCCATGCAGGGGACGAGCCCCGCGGCGGTCAGCGCGCCCTCCATGCCGGGATAGCACACCGCTTTTTTGCCGGCGGGCAGCACGCCGGCCTCCGCAAGCATGGCGGGGGCGGCGCAGATGGCGGCCAGCCAGAGCTCGTCAGATTTGGCGGCCTGCTCGGCCAGCGCCATGGCGGCGGGGCAGGCGGCAATGGAGCTCACCCCGCCCATGCCGCCGGGCAGAACGACCATATCTCCGGCAG
This sequence comes from uncultured Oscillospiraceae bacterium, assembly GCA_934667095.1. Taxonomy (GTDB): domain Bacteria; phylum Bacillota; class Clostridia; order Oscillospirales; family Oscillospiraceae; genus Enterenecus. The sequence continues at coordinate 75,550 of CAKULE010000001.1, forward strand.
AGAGGGTCACGGATTCCACCGGGCAGTCCGCGGTCACAACGATGTTGTGGGAGCTGGCGACGGTGGGGCCGCCGATGCCGGCCAGCTTGACCGCCACGCCGCCCCGGCGCAGAATGTTGGCAGCGACCAGTGCCTCGGCCGTTTCAAAACCGGCACCCAGCAGAATATAGACCATACAGGGGTCCTCCTTCTCAAATGTAATGGGTCAGATCAGGGACATGATCTCCCGATGAATGTCCTCCACGGTGCGCAGGCGGCCCTCGTCATCCACACAGGGGATCCGGTGCCAGCCGTAGAACCCGGCGGCCTGCGCGGCGGCCTCCCGGCAGGCGGCCAGATAGGCATTGTCCACCTCGTGGATGTCGGCGGTGGTGTGGGTGACGGTCTCCCGCCGTCGGAGATTGGCCACCGCCTGCTCGATGGGCATGTCCAGCCACAGCACAAGATCGGGGGCCGGCAGGCCCAGCTTGTCGTACTCGAAATCCGCCAGCCAGCGGAAGAAGGGCTCCCGATCCTCGGGGGCCATCTTGGACGCCTGATGGACGGCGTTGGAGGTGGTGTATCGGTCCAGTACCATCAGGCCGCCGTTCTCGTAGTACCCGCCCCAGTGCTTTTTGTAGCCGGCGTAGCGGTCTACGGCATAGAAGGACGAGGCGGCGTAGGCGTTGACGTCGGAGGGGTGGGTGCCGAACTGCCCCCCCAGATACATCCGCACCAGGGCGGAGGAGTCCTCCTGATACTGGGGGAACACGCAGGTGCGGAAGCTGCGGCCGGCGGCGGTCAGCGCCTCGCAGGCCAGCTTGAACTGGGTGGACTTGCCGGAGCCGTCCGTCCCCTCGAATACGATGAGTTTGCCTTTCAAAGTGGTCACCTTACTTTCCGGAGATACGCGCGCCCACTGCGGCGCACAGGAAGCCGGGCAGCTTCACGATCCGCTTGAAGCGGGCGGGCTCCTTCACCGTGCGATAGAGCCATTCCAGCCCTAGTTTCTGCCAGCGTTCGGGGGCGCGTTCCACCCGGCCGGCGAACACGTCCAGCGAACCGCCCAGGCCCACCAGCAGCTTTGCCCCGGTGGCCGCGCCGTTGGAGGCCGCCCACTTCTCCTGCTTGGGGGAGCCCAGGCAGACAAACACAACGTCCGCCCCGGCGGCCCGGATGGCATCGGCCACGGGGCCGTCCTCTTTAAAGTAACCGTCATGGGTACCGCAGATGGTCAGCCCCGGGTGGGCGGCGGTCAGCTTCTCCGCGGCCTCCTCCGCCACGCCGGGCTTGGCGCCCAGCAGGTAAAGCTTCTGCCCGGTCCGGGCCATGCGGTCCATCAGGGCGGCGGCAAAGTCCACCCCGGGGACGCGGCCCTTCAGCGGCCGGCCCAGAATACGGGAGGCGTATACCACCCCCACGCCGTCGGGCAGGACCAGATCCGCCCCGGCGATGATGTCCGCCAGCGCCCCGTCCTTCCGGGTGGCCTGAACGATCTCTGCATTGGGGGTGACCACCAGATGGGGGCCCTCCTCCGCGATCAAGGCCATGGCGCGGTCCACTGCTTCCTCCATGGCCACATTATCAAAGGCAACGCCCAAAATCTCCGTGCGCATGCCGTTCCTCCTACCGTGGGCATATCAACCCAATTATCCTGCCCAGTATACCATAGTCTGCCCCAAAAGTAAACAAGCACCAGCACAGGAAAAACCTCACCAGAGCGGAGCGCGCAAAACTGTGAAAAATGACAGTTGACATCAACGCATTAAAGCAATATACTGTCCACCATAAGAGGACGGACCGACCGTCCGTGAAAACAGTCCGCGCCGGTGTGCGCGGCGATGGAGGAATGAATCATGAAAGCTATGAAAAAGCTGGCCGCGGCTCTGCTGGCCCTGTCCATGCTCTTTGCCCTGGCTGCATGCTCCGGCGGGGCGGCCAACAGCCCCAGCCCCAGCGTGAACCCCTCGGACAGCGCCGAGCCTACTGACCCCGGTGAGAGCAAGACGGTCTATACCGTCGGCATCTGCCAGCTGGCGCCCCATGTGGCGCTGGACGCCGCCACGCAGGGCTTCAAGGATGCGCTGGTGGAGAAGCTGGGCGAGGACGGCGTGAAGATCGAGGAGCGGAACGCCGCCGGCGAGTCCAACACCTGCAGCACCATCGTCACCGGCTTTCTGGCCGACAAGGTGGACCTGATCATGGCCAACGCCACCAGCGCCCTGCAGGCCGCCGCCTCTGCTACCGGTGACATCCCCGTGCTGGGCACCTCCGTCACCGAGTACGGTGTGGCCCTGAACATCCCCAATTTCAACGGTCTGGTGGGCACCAACGTGTCCGGCACCTCCGATCTGGCCCCGCTGGATCAGCAGGCCCAGATGATCACCGACTGGTGCCCCGACGCCAAGACCGTGGGCCTGCTCTACTGCTCTGCCGAGCCCAACAGCCAGTATCAGGTGGACACCGTGCAGGGCTATCTGGAGAAGCTGGGCTTTACCTGCACCCAGTACCCCTTCTCTGATACCAACGACATGGCCTCCGTCACTCAGAACGCCGCAGACAACTGTGACGTGATCTACGTGCCCACCGACAACACCGTGGCCAACAACACCGGCATCGTGGACAACATCTGCCGCGGCAAAGTGCCCGTGTTCGTCGGCGAGGAGGGCATCTGCGCCGGCTGCGGCGTGGCCACCCTGTCCATCAGCTACTACGATCTGGGTTATGCCACCGGCCTGATGGCGGTGAAGATCCTCACCGGCGAGAGCGACGTCAGCCAGATGCCCATCGAGTACGCCGCCAACTTCACCCGGAAGTACAACCCCGCCACCTGTGCCGATCTGGGCCTGACCCCGCCCGAAGGCTACGAGGCCATCGGGGGCTGAGCAGCCGCCCGCTGACGGGAACGCCGTCAGCCCGGAATAAAAACCGAACCAAAAGAGCGAAAAAGGCTTCCCTTTTCCGCTCTTTTGCGTTATACTGTTGAAGTGTTCAAACGAAGGCGGCGGAGGCCGCCCGTGAGGAGGAAGCAAACGATATGCTTGGTTTCATCAACGCCCTGCCGGGGGCCGTGTCACAGGGTCTCATCTGGGGCATCATGGCCATCGGCGTATACATCACCTACAAGATTCTGGACATCGCCGATCTGACGGTGGACGGCTCCTTCTGTACCGGCGGCGCGGTGTTCGCCGTGCTTTTTGGGCAGGGGGTCAACCTGTGGCTGGCTCTGCTGGCCGCCTTTGCCGCGGGCCTGCTGGCGGGACTGGTCACCGGCCTGCTGCACACCGCCTGCGGCATCCCCGCCATTCTGGCCGGCATCCTGACCCAGCTGGGCCTGTGGTCCGTCAACATGGCCATCATGGGCATGAAGGCCAGCGTGGCCATCAGCGTCACCAATCCGGAGGTGCTGAAAAAGCTGCTGATCTCCCTCCGTTTCGTGCAGGAGGTGGCCAAGGGGACCATGCCCTTCTACCGGCACCCCATCTTTGTGGTGGGGGTGTTCACGGCGGCCATCATCGCCATCCTCTATTGGTTTTTCGGCACAGAGCTGGGCTGCTCCCTCCGGGCCACCGGCGCCAACCAGAACATGGCCCGGGCTCAGGGCATCAACACCAGCTTCAGCAAAGTGCTGGCCCTGATGGTGTCCAACGGTCTGGTGGCCCTGTCCGGCGCGCTGCTGGCCCAGTATAACGGCGCCAACGAGATCAACGTGGGCCGGGGCGCCATCGTCATCGGCCTGGCCGCCGTCATCATCGGGGACGTGCTGCTGGGCAAAGTGTTCCGCAACTTTGCGCTGAAGCTGCTGTCCGTGTCCATCGGCGCCATCATCTACTACGTGGTGATGCAGGCGGTGCTGGCGCTGGGACTGAATCCCAACTACCTGAAGCTGCTGTCCGCCGCAGTGGTGGCCGTGTTCCTTGCCACCCCCTACTGGAAGGGCCGCTACTTTGCCAAGCCTGTGAAGAAGGGGGATGACCGCCATGCTTGACGTCAGGAATGTGTACAAGACCTTCAACCCGGGTACCGTCAATGAAAAGACCGCCCTGAACGGCGTGGATCTCCACCTGAACGAGGGCGACTTCGTCACCGTTATCGGCGGCAACGGTGCGGGCAAGTCTACCCTGCTGAACGCCGTGGCGGGCGTGTGGCCTGTGGACAGCGGCAGCATTACCATCGGCGGCGTGGATGTGACCCATATGCCGGAACACAAGCGGGCCAAATACATCGGCCGGGTGTTTCAGGATCCCATGATGGGCACCGCTGCCACCATGCAGATCGAGGAAAATCTGGCCCTTGCCAAGCGCAGGGGCGGCAGCCGAACCCTCCGCCCGGGCATCACCAAGGCGGAGCGGGAGGAATACCGGGAGCTGCTGAAGATCCTCGATCTGGGGCTGGAGGACCGGCTGACCTCCAAGGTGGGGCTGCTGTCCGGCGGCCAGCGCCAGGCGCTGACCCTGCTGATGGCCACGCTGCAGAAGCCCAAGCTGCTCCTGCTGGACGAGCACACCGCCGCCCTGGACCCCAAGACGGCGGCCAAGGTACTGGACGCCACGGAGCGTATCGTGGGCCGGGACCACCTGACCACCCTGATGATCACCCACAACATGAAGGACGCCATCGTCCACGGCAACCGCCTCATCATGATGTATGAGGGCCGGGTGGCGCTGGATATTGCCGGTGAGGACAAGAAGAAGCTCACCGTGGAGGACCTGCTGGCTAAGTTCGGTCAGGCCACGGGCTCCGACGAGGCGGACGACAAGTTGCTGTTGAGCTGACAGATTCGCTCCGCCGAGTCGCCGCGCAGCGGGCGGCGCGGATGCGCCGTACAAGTATTTTGCCGCAGGCAAAATCTTGGCGCAGGGCGAATTCACTTCGCCCGAGCAGGTCAAAAAATAGGGTTCCCGCCCGGCGGAAGCCAGGTGGGAGGCGGACGACAAGCTGCTGTTGAGCTGAAAAAATCCCCGCGGCACACGCCGCGGGGATTTTTGTGTTCAGATACCGAAGATGCTCCGGGTCAGGGACTTGCCGCTGTCCGTCCGCATGATTTTTGCGACAAAGCTCGCCACGTTTTCTTTGCTGTACCCGTTTTCGGAGGCGTTGGCGATGTAGTCCGCCTCGAGGATGTACTGGGTATCCGGGTCCGGCTGCTCCAGTTTGCCGATGGTTTTGGCGTAGGCCCAGACGCGGATAAGGTGGTCGATGTCGTGAATGTTTTCGTCGGAAAAGGCAATCATTTTTGCCATGATCTCTGCGATGTTCATGGGCCGTGCTCCCTTGCTGGATTTTCCCTTCGGCATACCAGACTGTTCCGGCAAAGCCAAGTACGCCCCCCGGCGGATCTCCGCCGGGGGGCGCGCTTTTAGGGGACGATGAATGTTACATTCTCCAGAACCGGCCGGTGAAGCAGGCCCAGAGGATGAAGCCGATGCCCTGCAGGATGAGCAGGATGCCCACGATCCACGCCAGGGCTACGGCGCCGGCCAGCGGGTCCGTCATGGAGACAAAGCCGGCAACGGTCAGCAGGATGCCCAGCGCCGTGAACCAGCCCCAGCCCTGCACGCCGAAGCGCCGCAGGTCAAAGGAGTTCACAAACCGGCTGATGCCGGAGAACACCAGCCACATGCCCAGAATGAAGGGGAGGGTCATGGAGGTGAACAGGTTGTTGGCCAGAATGAAGATGGAGAGCAGCACGGTGAGGATGCCGTCCAGCAGGAACCAGCCGGAGCCGTACATCAGCCGGCCGCCGGCGGCGAAAATGACGATGTCGATGATGCCGGAGAACATCATGGCCAGCCCCAGCAGGACGGACAGGCCGCTGAGGGTGGAGTCCGGGTTGGCGATGCACACCACGCCCATGACGATCAGGGCGATACCGGCGAGGATCCAGAGCACACGGGTAGCAGTTTTATTCATAAAAGCATCTTCCTTCCAAAATACCGGGAGTAAAACAGCCCCCGCAGGTGCGGGGGCTGTTTTCTATTGCAGGTCACTCGATGGCGATGGTCGAGGTCTTGGGCAGGGCCTTGTGCTCCACCTTGGGGATGGACAGGCGGAGAATGCCGTCCTCAAACTTGGCGGAGACCTCACCGGGCTCTACGTCCTCGCCGACGTAGAAGCTGCGGCTGCAGGAGCCGGCGTACCGCTCCTGACGGATGTAGCGGCCCTTTTTATCGGTCTCGTCCTTGTCGAGGCCCTTGGCGGCCTGAATGGTCAGGCAGCCGTTCTTCAGCTCCACGCTGACCTCGTCCTTCTTGAAGCCGGGGAGATCGACATCCAGCTCATAGCTGTCCTCGGTCTCGCGCACATCGGTCTTCATCAGGTTCTTGGCGTGCTTGCCGTACAGCGGGCCGCGGCCCTGAGGGATCATCATGGCAAAGGGATCGGAGAAGAAATCATCGAACAGGTTCTCACTGAAAATGCTGGGTAACATAGAAAAGCCTCCATTCGTCTGCGTTGTTACCGCATATAAAATACGTTTTGCGACCCTCGGGTGGGGACCTCTGATCCCCTCTCCCTTGGATCGTCTCCATCATAGCACGAAAATTAGCACTGTCAATAGGAGAGTGCTAATGTTAACAAAGGAAATAATGTTTGTTCACAAATTATCCGATTTTTCCTGCGGTTACGGGCCGGAAAGTGATTGTAAAAAACGGAGGTGACGGGCGGGAAGCCTTAGAGCCATCTGCGCTCCCGGTCCTTGAAAGGCGAAAAGAGCCCTCCGCCGCCGGCGGAGGGCTCTGAAAATTCGGGGTGTGTTACGCCTTGAAGCTGTCCTTCAGGCTGACGGCCCGGTTGAACACCAGATGGCCGGGGGCGGAATCTTTGCTGTCGGCGCAAAAGTAGCCCTGCCGCAGGAACTGGAAGCGGTCAGTGGGCTGAGCCTCAGCCAGAGAGGCCTCTACCTTGGCGCCGGTGAGGACCTCCAGAGAGTCGGGGTTCAGGCAGTCCAGAAAGTTCTTTCCGGCGGCATCGGGGTCGGCGTCGGAGAAGAGGTTGTCGTACAGGCGGACCTCGGCATCCAGCGCGGTGGCGGCGTCCACCCAGTGGATGGTGGCGCCCTTCACCTTGCGGCCATCGGCGGGGTCGCCGCCCCGGGAGTCGGGATCGTACTCGGCGGCGATCTCGGTAACGTTGCCGTTCTCGTCTGTCTCATAGCCCACGCAGCGGATGAGGTAGGCCCCCTTCAGGCGGCACTCGGGGCCATTGGGGTAAAGCCGCTTGTACTTGGGGATGGGCTCGGCCATAAAGTCCTCTGCCTCGACCCACAGATTGCGGGAGAAGGTCACCTCGCGGCTGCCGGCGGCGGGGTCCAGGGGGTTGTTCTCTACGGTGAGCACCTCGGACTGGCCCTCCGGGTAGTTGGTGATGGTCAGCTTCACCGGGCGGAGCACGGCCATCACCCGGCGGGCCTTCTCGTTCAGGTCTTCCCGCAGACAGTGCTCCAGAAAGCCGTACTCGATGGTGTTGGTGGATTTGGTGACGCCCACCCGCTCGCAGAAGTTGCGGATGGACTGGGGAGTGTAGCCACGGCGGCGCAGGCCGCAGAGGGTGGGCATACGGGGGTCGTCCCAACCGGAGACCCGGCCCTCCTCCACCAGCTGGCGCAGTTTGCGCTTGGACATGACGGTGTGGTCGATGCCCAGTCGGGAGAACTCGATCTGCCTGGGCTTGTGGAAGGGGATAGACACGTTGCTCACCACCCAATCGTAGAGGGGGCGGTGATCCTCAAACTCCAGGGAGCAGAGGGAGTGGGTGATGCCCTCCAGTGCATCCTCCAGGGGGTGGGCAAAGTCGTACATGGGGTAGATGCACCACTTGTCCCCCTGCCGATGGTGGCGGGAGTGGTTGATGCGGTAGATGACGGGGTCCCGCATGTTGAAGTTGCCGCTGGCCAGATCGATCCTGGCCCGGAGGGTCATGGCACCGTCGGGGAACTCGCCGGCCCGCATCCGGCGGAACAGGTCAAGAGACTCCTCCATGGGCCGGTCCCGGTAGGGGGAGGTGGCGGGCACGCCCACATCGCCCCGGTGGGCCTTGAACTCCTCCGGGGAGAGCTGGCAGACGTAGGCCAGCCCCTTGCGGATGAGCTCCTCGGCGTACTCATACATCTTCTCGAAGTAGTCGGAGGCGTAGTAGAAGCGGTCGCCCCAGTCGAAGCCCAGCCAGTGGATGTCCTCCTGAATGGCCTCCACGTACTCCTCGTCCTCCTTGGAGGGGTTGGTGTCGTCCATGCGGAGGTTGCACAGGCCGTGGTACTTCTCGGCGGTGCCGAAGTCGATGGTCAGGGCCTTGCAGTGGCCGATGTGGAGGTAGCCGTTGGGCTCGGGCGGGAAGCGGGTGTGTACCTGCATGCCCTCATACTGGCCGCCCTGGGCGATGTCCTCGTCAATGAAATTATGGATAAAGTTCTGAGAAACGGTGGGGTTCAGTTCTTCAGGCATGTGGTTCCACTCCTTACAGTAAAATTAACTTTATTATTATAATGGATGCTGCAGGGAATTTCAACTGGCAATTTGGGTGCTTACAGGACCACGGGCACCGGCCGGGTGACGGCCAGGGTGTCCGGCGTGACGGCGCACTCCATGGCCAGCACCAGCACCCCTGCGGCGGCGGCCGCCCGCAGGGCCTCGCCGAAGGCGGGGTGGGTGTCGTCATTGGGGGAGAACCGCTTCATACCCTCCATTTGGAGGATGAAGCACACCGCCGCCTCGTACCCTTCTGTCCGGCAGGCGGCCAGTTCCCGCAGATGCTTCACGCCCCGCTCCGTAGGGGCGTCGGGAAAGCGGGCCGACCCGCCGTCCTCCAGTGTGCAGCCCTTTACCTCCGCGAAGCCCCGGCGGTCCCCAGCCTCCCAGTAAAAGTCGAACCGGGAGGAGCCCCAGGTGACCTCCGGCTTCAGCCGGGTGAGCCCGGGCACGAAGCCGCCGGCCAGCGCCCACTCGGCGAACACCCTGTTGGGGGCCTGGGCGTCCATGTTGATGAGCAGCCCGGCCTTGTCCACGGCGATGAGGTCGTACTTTGTTTTGCGGGCGGGGTTGGTCCCCTCCGCTAGCCAGACCGTCCGGCCGGGCAGGAGAAGCTCTTTACACCGGCCGGTGTTCTTGACGTGGACGGTCTCCGTCCGCCCGTCCAGCTCCACATGAGCGATGAAGCGGTTGGGCCGGTCGAGGAAGACTGCCGGATGGATGCGGTCATATTTCATTGGACAACCCCTGCCTTGTGTGGTATCGTGTCAGTATAACCGATTTTTCGCAGGGAGGCAACTGCTATGGGACACGTTCCGTCTGGGGATACCGCCGTGCTGGAGCTGGTGCGCTTTGAGGACGCGCTGGCCGCCGCAGAGCGGCCAAACCCCGATTATGACATTACAAAATGGATATACACGCCGAATTATTACTCGGAGTATCGTTACATTCTGGGCACCCGGGGGGAAAAGCCCCTGATCTGCGTGGGCATCAATCCCTCCACTGCCGCGCCGGACGATCTGGACAACACCCTCAAGTCCGTGGAGCGTGTGGCCCGCTTCAACGGGTACGACAGCTTCCTCATGTTCAACGTCTACGCCCAGCGGGCCACTGACCCGGACGACATGGAGCGCGCCTGCAACGCCGCCCTCCACGCAGAGAACATGAAGGCCTTTGACTATGTACTCTCCCTGTCGCCGGCGCCGGCGGTGTGGGCCGCGTGGGGCACGGTGATCGAGAAGCGGGATTACCTGCCCGCCTGCGTGCGGGACATGATCGCCCTGGGGGAGGTCCGGGGGGCCCGGTGGTACTCCGCCGGGAAGCGGTCCAAGAAGGGCCACCCCCACCACCCCCTGTATCTGCGGAAGGACAGCCTGCTGGAGCCCTTCGACGTAGCGGGGTATCTGGACTGCCTGGCGGAGAGCTCAAAACGTGGATGAGGGATAGTACACGATCAGAACAGAGGAGGCTGCCGACGGGCAGCCTCCTTTTTGTGCACCCGGGCTGCACATCAGTGTGCCCAAAGCGTTCTTTACTTCTGGGGCGGGGGATTTTAGTATAGAATTATCAAACCCGCATGGCAGAATACGTTGGCGGGACACGAGGAGGAATTGTTTTGAAGCTGCTTACTTATCAATATCGCTTTTTCGGCCCCCGGGCGGGACTGAAGCAGGAGGACCGGGTGGTGGATCTGACTGCCCTGCTGGGCGCGGACCGCGTCATCACCGATGTGGGCACCCTGCTGCGCCGGTATGACGACCCGTTGACCACCATCTGGGCGGCCCTGGCCGACCGGCAGGAGCTTCCCTGGCTGCCGCTGAGTGAGGTGACCCTCTGCCCGCCCATTCCGGAGCCGCCCTGCGTGCGGGACTCCAGCCTTTTTGAGGCGCACTCCAATGGCGTGAGCAAGAGCAACGCTCACTCCACCCCGAAGATCTGGTATGAGCGGCCCATCTATTTCTACGAAACCACCCACGGCATCACCGGCCCGGAGGCGGAGATTACCCGCAAGTCCGGCTCTGTGACCCTGGATTACGAGGCGGAGCTGGCCGTGGTGATCGGCAAGGGGGGCAAAAACGTCAGCGCCGAGGACGCACTGGACCACATTTTCGGCGTGATGATCTATAACGACTGGACGGACCGGGCCATCGGCGGCGCCGAGGTGGGGTTCCTGGGAATGCACAAGAGTAAGGACTTTGCCGCCGGCATGGGCCCCTGGATCGTTACCATGGACGAGCTGGCCGACCGCTGGAACGGTGGAAAGCTGGATCTGAAGGTGGACGCCTGGGTCAACGGCGTGCACACCACGGATTCCCGCACGGGCAGTATGTACTGGTCCGTGCCCCAGCTGCTGGAGGTGGTGACCCAGGACTCCGCCGTGGAGCCGGGGGACATCATCGGCCTGGGCACTGTGGGCACCGGCTGCCTGGCGGAGAGCGGAGGGAAGTTCCCCTTCCTGCAGGACGGCGACACCGTGGAGATCCAGGTCGAGGGGATCGGCACGCTGCGCCAGCACGTCAAGCGGGCATAACAGAGAAGAAAAAGGCCCCGCCTCACTGAGGCGGGGCCTTTCTGCGCGGTTAAGCTGCGGCGCCCGGCGCGGCGCGGTAGTTGAAGTTGGAGAGCAGGATCAGCACCAGCGCGGCGGCGGAGATGAGTCCCCACACCAGGTAGACCCGCGCGTAGGAGCCGGACAGGGAGACGATGGTGCCGATGAGCAGGTAGCACAGGTTGCGGATCAGACTGCAGCCGGTAAAAAGCACCGACCAGACGTGGGCGTAGTTGGCCCGGCCGTACTGGCTCACCAGGGTGGAGGCCATTAGGTTGGCATTGGCGCCGCCGCTGGCCATGGCCAGCCACAGGGGGATGAAGAAGAGAGCATGGGTTTCCCGCAGAAGAAAAGCCCCCAGATAGCCCACCACATACAGCCCGGCGAAGAGGATGCTTGCGGCCCGGGTACCGCATTTGGAGTCGATCATGCCGATGAGGAAGCTGCCGGCCAGGGACACCAGGCTGGTCAGCGACATGAGTCCGACCGCGGCCACAGGGGAGCAGCCCCGCTCGATCATGTAGGGAACAAAGGCGGTGATGCCGCCGGTAGTGGCGATAAAGAGCAGGCCGAAGCCGAAGATGAAGCACAGGCCATCCTTGGACAGGAGAAGCTGCCGGGCAGTCCAGTCCTTCCGGGCGGCTCCGCCGCCGAAGGTGGCCCGTTCCGCATCACTGACGGGCAGATTGTCGGGCAGCAGCCCGCACTGCTCCGGCGTTTCCACGATCCACTTGAGGGAGATCAGACCTAGCAGGGCGATAACCGCAGCCAGAATGTAGCAGACGTTGGTGAAGCCGATCTTGGGGCTGTAGACCGTGATGAACAGGACGGAGGTGAAGGAGGCTGCCATCATGCCGGCGGTGGTGATGCCCATGACCCAGCCCTTTTTCCGTGGGAACCAGTTGGTGATGAGGGCATTGGTGGCGGTGAAGCTGTACCCGTTGTACAGTCCCTGGCTGATGGCCGACCACAGAATGTAGACGCCCAGGGTGTGCCCATTGCCCAGGATGCACAGGCCGATGGCCGTACCCACGCAGCTGAAGGCGGTGATGACCCGGACGCCGTGCTTCATGACCCAGCGGCCGATGAGAAAGGTCATGGCCACTGACAGAAAGCCGCCGGCGGTGTTCACCGACGTGACGGCAGAGGCGTCCAGCCCGGTCATGCCGCAGTACTGGGTGACGATGACGCTCAGCCCGCCGCCGATGAGGGTGCCGTAGATCCAATACATGAGGAAAGAATGTACCACCATGGAATAGCCGAGCAGAAAAGAGTTCCGTTGTTTCATGCTGTGAGTGCTCCTTCCGGTGAGATGGGATGCCCGGAGATGGGGAAAACGCGTCCTGCCCCGCGGGGCAGGATCCTACCTGCGCCCGCGGGGGAGGAAGAGCTTAGCCGGAGATCTTCTCCGTGCCCTTGAGCTTTTGGGTGGCGATGGCAAAGACAGACAGAGCGGCGCAGAGAATGGCACCGAAGATGTAGCGGGTGTAGATGGTGCCGCCCATCTTGGCCACCACGGAGGTGACGAGATAGGGAGTCAAGAAGTTGCCCAGCACGTTGGCAGCGTTGAAGTAGGAGAAGCCCTTGGCGGCAGCGTCCTTCTCCAGGGTGATGGGGAGGAAGACGAAGCTTGCGGACTTGAAAATGCCGAAGCCGAAGCCGATGACGGCGGTGGCCAGGAAGATCAGCCACAGCAGGCTGGCGCTGGAGCAGGCGGAGAGCATGAACAGGCCCAAGGCCATCAGCACGATACCACCGGTCATGCAGGGCTTGCCGAACTTGCGGCAGATGGGCTTCATGAGTGCGGCAGCCAGCACGTTGAGGCCGGCGAACACAAAGGAGCCGTAGCTGGCCATCTGGGCGTAGTTGCTGAACTCCAGCCCGCGGAACAGCTGGGAGGCGTTGCTCTGATACACCATCCAGCACAGGCCGGCGAAGAAGGCTTCGATGACCCAGCAGATGAGGGCGGGGGACCAAACCTTGACCTTTTTGCCGCTCTGTGCCGCGGCGGGATCGGGCCGGCGGATCTCCTCCTTGGGCTGTAAGATGATGGTGATGATCATGACCGGGATGGTCAGCAGGAAGACCCAGTAGACGCAGGGCCAGTCGATGGTTACCAGCAGGCCGCCGATCAAGGGGAAGACTACGCTGCCGATGGTGGCGGCCACGGAGTTCTGGGCGTTCATCCGCACCAGCTCGCTGCCCTCAAAGTGGTTGGCGATGTTGATGCCGTTGAGCGGGGTGATAAGGCCCATGCCGACGCCGATAAGCACGCTGGACACAAACAGCAGGGGCACGCTGGTCTTGGCGCAGAAATAACCCAACACGCCGCCGGCCAGGGTGCACAGCAGGGTGAGGATGGAGATGCTCTTCAGCGTCATCCGCTTGACCAGCCAGATGCACATGAGGGAGCCGACCACGGCCATGCCGGTGGTGGTGGAGAAGATGAGCTGAATGGTGGAAACGGGGTAGGTGGGATAGGTCTTGATGAGATCCGCGATGATGAGCGAGATCACGTTTTTGGACAGCGCCAGCGCATTCAGCGACAGGATTGCAATGGCGATGCGCGCTTGAAGGACTGTGCGCTTACCGTTGGTTGCAGCGGTCATGATGATAATTCCTCCTATACTCTCTTGTCAAGGCAGCAGGGCCACGGGACGGGTCCAGCCGGCGCTGCCGCCTTTGATTTTAATGGGGAAGCAGATGACCCGGAAGCCGGTGGCAGGCAGCTGATCGAGATTGGTCATTTTCTCCATCTGATAGTACTCTCTTTCCATGCCGGCCAGGTGACCCTCCCAGATGACGCTGGGGTCGCCGGTGCGGGCGAACTCCTTGGCCACCAGAGGGAGGGGGACGTCCCAGCTCCAGGCATCGGTGCCCACCACCTTCACGCCCTGGTTCAGCAGCCACAGGGTGGCCTCCCGGCCCATGCCGCAGCCGGTGACGCCATACTCGGGCTGGCCGTACTTCTTCTGGGCACCGGTGTGCAGCAGGACGATGTCCAGCGGCTTCAGCGTATAGCCGATGTGGTCAAAGTATTCTTCCAGGTCCTTTGCGGAGATCTTGTAGCCGTCGGGCTTATCCTGGAAGTGCAGGCACACGCCGTCCCCCATGCACCACTCCAGGGGCATCTCGTCGATGGTGCGGGAGGGTTCGCCGTTGTTCATGGTGGGGGCGTAGTGCCAAGGTGCGTCCATGTGGGTGCCGCTGTGGTCGGCACAGGTGATGTGGGTGTCGGCGCAGCAGCCGCCGGCGGGGAGCTGATCCCGGCGGCATCCGTAGGTTTTCATCATCTCGCCGGCGCCCTGTTCGTGGTTTCCGTATTGGAAATGAGGGCGCATAATGGGGATGTCAGAGAGGGTGTCCGGCTCAAACAGGACGGATAGATCAATGAGTTTCATAGATTTAAGCTCAACTCCTTTTGTTGCTGAACTTCCGCGGGGCGCTTGTGCACAAGAAGCATCCTTGGTCGTGTTTTCATCATATCCACAAAACACGGGAAGGTAAAGAAGGTTTTATGCACCTATTCGTGCAGTAGCCGCACACAAGGGCAGAGGACGCACTGCGTTGACAGGGTTTGGAAGTCATGCTATAATCATCGCACTAAGAAGGGAGCGGGGGTGGACGGCGATGACCCTGGAACAGCTGGAGTTTGTCTGTGAGGTGGCCTCGGCAGGGACGATCATCCTGGCCGCGCAGAACTGTAATGTTTCCCATACCACCATCAGCCGGGCGATCTCGAATCTGGAAACGGAGCTGGGCTTTGTGATCTTTGATCGCTCCCGCCGGGGCTGCGCCCTTACGGCCAAGGGGGCGGAGGTGATCCGCCTGTCCGGGGAGATCCTGGAGCGGGAGCGGCAGCTGCGGCAGCTGGGCCGGCAGAAGGAGAGCAACAGCCTGCATATCGGCGCCTATCCCCTCGCCACCAAGTGCCTGTTTCAGTCTGCGTTGGCGGAGTTCAGCCGTCAGTGCCCGGAAACGGAGATCACCGTGGACCACGCCGGGGTGGAGGATATCATCGATGCGGTCAACGCCCACGAGCTGGACTTTGGCTTGATCTGCTTTCTCCCGGAGCTGGTGGACCGCATCAGCCCCTCCGTCAAGGTGACGGAGCTGATGGAGTCCAACCTGGTGGCGGTGTGCAGCCCTTCCTCCGCGCTGGCCAGGAAAGCAGTGGTGACACCGGAGGATCTCCGAGAGGAAACCTTCATTCTCCAGAATGAGGAGCAGGTGTCCTACATGATGCAGCACGTCTTCTTCCCGGACGCCATGCCCCGGGTGGCTATGCGCAGCAACAACAATGATCTCATCAAATCCACGGTGGCCTCCAGCGGTATGGTGGCCACCTACACGGAGATGGTCATTACGGACGACCCCATGGTGCGCTCCGGGCAGCTGTGCTACCGACCCATCCAAGTGGGGGACAGCCTGTACCGGCTGAAATACCTCTACATCCGCCCCCAGCGAAAGCCCGTGAGCACTGCGGAGCGGACGTTCATCAAACTTTTGCGAAAAGCGGTAAATTAAAACCCCGGAGGCATCTGCCTCCGGGGTTTTCCGGTTTATGGAGCTTAGCCCTCCCTGGTGCAGAGAGCCTTGGCGGCCTTCATGCTGGGGATGAAGAACACCAGCGCGGTGATGTAGGCCACGACAAAGATGGCGGGCAGCTTAGAGGCCCAGAAGCCGAAGAAGGCGGAGCCCATAGCAAAGCCGATCTCGCAGAACATGAGGAAGAAGCTCATGAAGATTACCAACAGCAGCACGATGAAGAAGATGCGCACGAAGTAGGCGGCGGGGCTGTCCATCTTCAGATGGAACTTCTTCACGAAGAAGTTGCCGAAGGCGGGCAGGTCGATGAGGGTTTCCAGGGTCAGATTGAGGCAGAAGCCGTGGATCATGCCGATGAGCAGGGACTCGCCGGTCAGATTCTTGTTGACTGCCAGGTTAAAAATGGTGACAACGAGGGTGATGAGGAAGGCCAGGAATACGTTGAACACAACGGGGAAGCTGCTTTTCTTGCACATGGGGACTCTCTCCTTTATATCTTGGTCTTGGGTTTACCAGTTGTCCTTCTGCTCGGCGTACAGGCTGGGCAGAATGGCGGCCAGATGGCCGAACTCTTTGAGGTTGTGGGCGAACAGGCTCATGGGCACCTGGGTGGGCACCCGCACGCCGTCGGGCAGGAGCTTGGTCAGCTTGCCGTCCACCAGGCCGTAGCCGATCCAGAAGCGGGAGCGCAGCTCGATGCCGCCCTCGATCTCGCGGACCATGTGGGTCATGATGGCGGCGACGCCCTGGCCGGGGACAGGGCCGTGGCCGTTGGCGCACATCATAGTGGCGCACAGGTCGGTGCCCACCTTGGACTCTTCATAGCCCAGTTCGTGGGGATAGCGGAATTCCAGGATCAGCTCGTCGGGGCCGCCTCCGATGTCCTCCAGCACATGGTGGACGGTACCCCAAGTCTTTTCTCGCATGGGCACGGAGGGATCCAGCACCTTCTCGGGCATCTGCTGCCGGGCGTAGAAGTGATCCTCGGGATCCCAGATGCGGTAGCGCATATCGTTCAGGCCGTGCCAGGCGAACCACCACTCGAACATGGCGGGAGTCACGCCGGGCATTGCCGTGCAGTTGGCAAGGTAGCCGGTGCCGTTTTCCGCCACGCAGTAGCCCACCTCACAGGGGAGGTAGCCAGGCAGGAACAGGTCGTTGCGCCGCTCAATGGGCAGGGCCAGGGAGGGGTCGATGGGGCCGGCCTCCAGCACCGCCAGCTTTTCGGCGGGGATGGGAGTGATGGGCAGGTCGTAGTACTTGGAGTAGGGGAGCGCACGCTCCTCCGGGGTGAGAGTGGGACGGATGCTCATAGGGATTCCTCCTTTTGTTGTGTGGCTTTTGCTGAAAACAAGGTACCATATTAGGGATGCTTCTGTACAGAACGCACCTAACATTTTTGTCAGCAAGTAAACAAATACAAAAGAAATGTCCGAAAAACGATTTTTCTTGCCTTTTTGACTAGCGGTGTTTTATAATGACAGGCAGAGAAATAACGGAAAGGAGCGTGGCCCAGTGGGAGCCAGCAGAAGGGACTTGAACCGACAGCGCACCATCGCGGATATTGAGGGAGCTTTTCTGGAGAGTTACCGCCAGGTGGGGATCGACGGTGTGAGCATTTCGGAGATCTGCCAGGTGTGCGGCATCTCACGCTCCACCTTTTACCTGTACTTTGAGGATAAGTACGCCATGCTCCAGCAGGCGGAGGACCGGCTGCTGGCCCGCCTGTGGGAGTTGTGCGGCCAACTGCCCGACGTGCTGAGACCGGATGAGGTGTCCGACAACGCTGCGAGCACCATCGCCCACATCCGGGAGAATATGGCCTGGTACCAGGCGCTGCTGGGTACCCATGGCGACCCCATGTTTGTCTACCGCTGGAAGCGGGACATTGCCGACAGCCTGCGCAAAAAGCTCAGCCCCCGCAACCTGCCGGAGCAGGACGCTACCATCCGGGGCGTGGTATTCGCCTCGGCCCTCATCGGGCTGTATACCCATGTGATCTTTGAGTGCCCGGACATCTCGGATGCCCAGCTTGGGCGCTATATGGAAAGTGTGCTGGAAAAGTTCTTGAAATAAAGAAAAGGCTCCGTCCACGACAGTGGACGGAGCCTTTTGGTTGAAGGGGGAGCAGATTACTTTTTCTCCAGGCAGGCAGCGGTCTGGGCGGCCAGCTTGGCGTTGTTGAACACCAGCTGGATGTTGGAGTCCAGGCTGTCGCCGCCGGTGAGCTCCTTGACCTTGGCCAGCAGGAAGGGAGTGGTGGCCTTGCCGTGGATGCCGTTGGCCTTAGCCTGCTCAATGGCCTCGTTGATGGCGCCGTTGATGACGTCGGGGTCCATGGAGTACTCCTCGGGGATGGGGTTGGTCACCAGCATGCCACCGAAGCCCAGCTCACGCTGGACGGAGAACATGGCGGCCAGCTCCTCGGGGGAGTCCACCCGGTAGTCCACGCCGAAGCCGGACTTGCGGGTGTAGAAGGCGGGCAGCTCGTCGGTGCCGTAGCCGATAACGGGCACGCCGTGGGTCTCCAGATACTCGAGGGTGAGGCCAAGGTCCAGAATGGACTTGGCGCCGGCGCACACCACCATCACGGGGGTATGGGCCAGCTCCTCCAGATCGGCGGAGATGTCCATGGTGGTTTCGGCCCCGCGGTGGACGCCGCCCACGCCGCCGGTGGCGAAGACCTTGATGCCAGCCATGTGGGCGATGATCATAGTGGTGGTGACGGTGGTGGCGCCGTCAGCGCCCCGGGCGCACAGGGCGGCCAGGTCGCGGCGGCTGGCCTTGGCGACCTTCTGGCCCTGCTTGCCCAGGTACTCGATCTCCTCGGGGGTGCAGCCGGCCTTCAGCTTGCCGCCGATGATGGCGATGGTGGCGGGCACGGCGCCGTTGTCGCGGATGATCTGCTCTACCTTCAGGGCAGTCTCCACGTTCTGGGGGTAGGGCATACCGTGGGAGATGATAGTGGACTCCAGCGCCACCACGGGCTTGCCGGCGTCCAGCGCGGCCTTCACTTCGGGATTGATCTCAAGAAAACGGTTCATGGTGTTCATAACAGTTCCTCCTTATAAATAAATCAATGTGGAAAGGTTCAGCCGTCCAGACCCGCGCGGCGGCGGACGGCGGCGGCGTTCATGACGGGGTTGATGGTCTCGGTGCTCTCCATGGCGATGGAAGAGGCGGCCAGGCCGGCCCGGGCGGAGGCGTCCAGATCGGAGCCCTCCAGATAGGCCCAGACCAGTGCGGCCATAAAGGCGTCCCCGCAGCCGGTGGTGTTCACCATCTCGCCGGGCAGGCAGAGCAGGTGCTTCCGCTCGTTGTGGTCGGCGGCGAAGACGCCGTTGCCCCCCAGAGAGATGAACACCCGGCGCAGGCCGGTGGCCAGCAGGGCGTCAGCGGCCTCGTTCAGGCTGGCCTCGTCGGTGATGGCCACGCCGGAGAGGAACTCGGCCTCCAGCCGGTTGGGCTTCAGGGTGTGGAGTTTGCCGAGGATGGGACGCAGCTTTTCCGCCTTGGTGATGGAGACCGGGTCGGCAAAGATGGGCAGCTTCACATGCTCGGCCAGCCAGTTCAAGCTGTCGGCGGGGATGTTGGTGTCCACCACAACCAGCTGGGCGTTCTGCAGCAGAGGGGCCCGGGAGGCCAGAAAAGCGGGGGTGATGTGGTCATAAATGTCCATATCGGACACGGCCAGACGCATGTCTCCGTGCTCATCGTTGATGAACAGATAGGTGGAGGTGGCGCCGCCGGGGACCTGAAGGGCCCGGCTGATGTCGATGCCCAGCTCTCCGCAGGAGGCGGCGATCTGTCGGGCGTAGACGTCGTCGCCGAAGGCGGTGATCATCCGGGTGTCCACCCCCAGCAGGGCCATGTTGTGGGCAATGTTGCGGCCCACGCCGCCAAGGCTCATGCGGACGGAGCCGGGGTTGGAGTCGGCATCCAGCAGGTGCTGGTAGGGCTTGCCGCCGATATCCATGTTTACACCGCCGACGACCACGGCATAGGGAGCGTTGGACAGAATGTAGCCCTTGCCGCGGATGTGGCCCTTCTTCATCAGGTTGGAGATATGCACCGCCACGGACGAGCGGGTGATGCCCGCCCGCTGGGCCAGCTCCTGCTGGGAGATGAGGGGGTCTTCTTCGATCCAGCGCAGCAGCTGGCGTTCCCGTTGGGTCATGGAATCGCCTCCTAAATAAAAGTTTAATGTCTAAGCTGATGATTATTATAGCGGCAGCTAAGCAAATGTCAAGGGGGAAAATGAAAAAACAGGGCGCGCCTTCAGGTGCGCCCTGCTCAGCAGGTTCAGAGAGTATAATCGTGGGCGGTGCAGGGGAGCTCCGCCGGGACGGTCACGGACGCGCCGGTGCGGTCGTAGTCGGTGATGCCCTTGCCGGAGTTGGGGTGCTTGTGGGAGTAGATCTGGTCGCCGATGAAGACGGCCAGCAGCACGGCGCACAGGGGGATGGTCACCGAAGGCCTGATCTTCCGCAGCTTATTGTCGATGGCGGGGGCGAGGAAGTAGACAATGGCCATGCCGCCCACGCCGAAGACGAACAGCCCCTCGGCACAGATGCGGCCGTTCAGGTTCAGGAAATAGCCGCTGTAATCCCACCAGCGCATGCCGTTGTGGGTGACCTCAAGGAAGTAGGAGGTCCAGTACTCCGCCATGCCGCACAGGACGATGGCCGCGCCGAATTCCAGCATGGGGGACTTCCGCAGCCGGTAGAGCAGCACGAGGATGAACACGCCGCCGAAGCCGTAGATGGGCAGCCACGGGCCGTGCATGGTGCCGCGGTTGACGAACTTGCCGTCATTCACCAGATGGAGGCTCACCTCCCACAGCCAGCCCACAAAGGAGAAGGAGAAGAACAGCAGGATCAGGGAGGTGATGGAGTAGTGCCGCAGGTAGTGCATCTTCAGTACCCGGTTGTTCTTCTGGTGGATGGGGTTGGGGGAGAGACGGTCGGGGTAGCTGACGGCGGCCACGGCGTCCTGCGCCACGGAGATCAGCAGCCGCTTTTCGCCCCAGAGCTGGAGCTTCTCCTCGGTGGAGCGGGGATACATGACGATGCCGAAATTCTTCTCGATCCAGCCGCGCACGCCGTGGTATTCGGGGGCAGGGGGGAGCGCCTTCTCCGTAGCGATGATGTCGGCGTAGCGTTCCTGCAGGAGGGCCTCGTCCGCCTTTTCAAAGAGGTACCGGTCGCACAGCAGCTCACTGCCGGGAATCTGCCGCTCCTTGGACAGGCTGCGGAGCCCGGCGTAGTACTCCGCCATGGCGGCGGTCTTGTAGGAGTTGGTGTAGAAGAAGTCCACCAGACCGAGGGTGAGCAGGCCCAGCAGGTACCAGCCGAGGAAGGACAGCTCGAACACGAAGCACTCCCACTTGTGGCCCTTCATCATCCGCTTGGACAGGGCGATGCTGTCCCGCCAGCTGATCTCGGGATTTTCTGCCACGATATAGGGCACCAGATAATAGGAGTAGTGTTTGATCCAGCCGCCCACGATGGTCAGAGACCAGAGGGTCTGGAACAGGAAGACCATGAACATATTCAGACTGACGTTGCACCACTTTTTCGCCCGGATGAAGAACATGATCCGCTGGGGTGTGACCTTTTCATAGATGCGGCTCTCCAGAAACAGACGGCGGGAGATGGCCCCATATATGTTCTTGAAGAAGAACCAGAAAGCCAGTGCGACAAGGGCGATAACCAGCGCGAAGATGGCCCGGGCCGCGCCCTCCGACAGGCCGAAGCCGTACAGCATCCGGACGATCTTCACCAGAAACATCCCGCTGGACACGCCGTTCACCAGCCCGGCCAGAACGCCCCGGCTGCGGCCCAGAATGGCGGTGCCCTGCTGCTGCTCCAGCTGGCCGGCGTCCTCTGCGCCCTGATCCAGCGCGCCGTTGAGCACCTCGTCCACCACGTTCCAGATGCCGCCGCCGTTCAGGCCGGCGGCACCGGCGTCTTTGACGCCGGAGTCCGTGCTGTCAGATCCGTTGAAGATGGACGGGAACTCCAGAAAGCCGAGGCTTCCCTTGTACTCCGCCCCCAGCAAAATGGCCACGAAGCACACCGCCAGCAGGATGGCGTAGTGCTTCCGGACCGTCTGCCGGGCGGACCGCTTCATCTCTTTTCTTGTCTGCATAGTATGGTTCCTTTTCTCTCTTTTTGCGGCTTACTGCGTGCTGGCGGTAAAATGGATGGTGATGGGGCAGACCTCGGCGATGGTGCCCACCCGCATATTGGGGCCGAACAGGCCCACGCCGGAAGTGACGATGTTGTGCATGTTCCCTTTTTGCAGGTAACCGCAGGGGTTTTCCCAGAACAGGTGGATGGTCAGGTTGCCGGGGAACATCTGGCCGTCGTGGGTGTGGCCGCAGAGGTCGGCATCCACCCCGGCGGCGGCCAGCTCGTCCAGCTCGTCGGGCTCGTGGTCCAGCACGAGGATAGGCTTGGACTGGTCCATGTCCGCGGTGAGCTCCGCGGCAGTCTTCCGCTGGGTGATGCCCCGGCCGGGGCGGTGGGCGTCCGGCCGGCCGTAGAGGTAGATCTCTCCGCCGATGAGGACGCTCTCGTCCCGCAGCAGGCGGATGTTGGCCTGCTCCAGGAAGGCGTCCATCTCCGGGCTGCTCTCCTTGGCACCGTGCCAGTCGAAGGTGAAGCCTGCCAGAATGGTCTCATCAATGTCGTGGTTGCCATAGCAGGCGTAGACGCCGTATCTGGAGCGGATGCCCCGCAGGATCTCCGCGATGCGGTCGGGGTCCTGCACGGCCTCCCACTCGTTGTCGAAGATATCACCGGCGATGACCACCAGATCGGGGTCCTCGGCGTTGATCTTTTCCACCATGCGCTCCATCTGGCTGGCGCCGATGTTATAGCCCAGATGGAGGTCGGCGATGAGCATGACCTTCAGCTCCGTGATGGAGCCGGCGGACTTGTTGATGGTGATGTCGTAGGGGGTGGTGCGGATGATGCGGGCATTGATCACCCCGCCCACGGACATGGCGAGGATGGCCAGCGCGCACAGGCCGCCCACCAGCCGGTGGATCCACGGCTGGCTGAGCTGCTTCATGTGCAGCAGCTTCACGAAGACGAGCCGGCCGAGGTCCGCCAGCGCCACGGCCAGCAGCAGGTACAGCAGGACACCCAGCCAGTAGTTGCCGACGAGCTTCATGGCTCGCCGCGCCTCGCCGTTGGGCAGCAGGAAGGCGATGAGGGGGGACAGGGCGAAGAAGGCGTAAATAAGGATGGGGATGATCCACGCCTTTTTCCGGCGCAGAGTGGGGAACCATGAGGCGAACCACTTGATGATGCGATGAAAGAGGTAGGCGTTCAGCCCGAGATACAGGGGCGAGATAAGCAATGCGATCATGGTGAACAGCTCCGGTCTGAAGATCGATTTTGCCGAAAAGACAGCGGAACAAGTATAGTGCAGTTCCGGACCTGTGTCAACATTGAGCTGCGGCGAGGACCTGTTCATCAACCAGTGGACGGAGGGCGGCTCCTTTGTGAGGGGAGCACCTGCTATCACGAGGGCGAGGCCGTCACGCAGGAGAAATTTGACGCACTGCTGGCCGCCCATGACGCCCAGCCCTTGGCCCTGTGGTACGAGCTGTGATCGGCCGCTTGACCTGACGGTGTGCTGCTCTGTGGGGCGGCGGTCATGGCAAAGTGAGAGAGACCTCCCGGGCATCAGAACAGCGGCAGCGGCCGCCCCAGCTGGGGCGGCCGCTGCCGTGTTTAGAGTGCAGCCTTACTTCAGGCCGTTCTCGTAGGATTCGATCATCTTCTTGACCATCTGGCCGCCGATGCTGCCGGCCTGCTTGCTGGTCAGGTCACCGTTGTAGCCCTGCTTGAGGCTGACGCCCATCTCGCTGGCGGCCTCCATCTTGAACTTGTCCATGGCCTCGCGGGCGCCGGGCACCACAAGGCGGTTGGAGCTCTTGGAATTAGCCATTTTCTGTTTCTCCTTTTCTCGTCGGTTTGTGTTTTGGATCAGGAGGCGGACCGCGTTCCGACGCGTCTCGTGCCGGTCAGTGCGCCGTCCGCTTGATCCGAGCATAGTTTGAGCCCGCCGCATGTTTCTATGCGGCGGGCTTGTTGGTAATTTTTGCAGCAAATGTTGGCTCAGCCCTTCAGAGGGAAGACGTTGATGAGATCCGGCGCCTCCGGTGCGATGGGGGAGCGTCTTCACTGCTGAGGTCCGGCCGGGTGTTCCCCCGGCTGACGACGAGGGTACCCAGCAGCAGGGCGATTCGGGCCTTGATACGGGCCATGGATAGGCTTACTTTCTGCGCCCGGAGAGGGCGGCAATGGGGTTGGGTCAATCTTGACCGGGCGCGGGGGGGGGGGAGAGAAGCGGCCCACCAAGCAGGCGTGGGCCACGCTGCCGGGGCTCCAGATGACCCGGGCCCGCAGCAGGGCGGAGCGGGTCTCGCCGCCCACGGTGATGGAGACCTCCATGGACAGGTCGGGAGACTCAGGCGTGGCGGCGCGGACCAGACGATAGAGCCG
This sequence comes from uncultured Oscillospiraceae bacterium, assembly GCA_934667095.1. Taxonomy (GTDB): domain Bacteria; phylum Bacillota; class Clostridia; order Oscillospirales; family Oscillospiraceae; genus Enterenecus. Next base: position 99,609 of record CAKULE010000001.1, read on the forward strand.
GACCTGATCCTCATGGGTGAGGGGGCTGTCCTTCACCTGATCGGTCATGGAGAAGGACCAGTGGCGGGGCGCCCCGGAGGCGGACCAGTCGGTGTAGGTGACGATGTCGGTCCAGCGGTCGTGGACGAACTGGAGGCCGCCGCACTGCTGGGCGAAGAAGGCGGCCTTGGCCTGCTCCAGCGGGAGCTGCTGCCACGCGGGGTTCTCATCAGACGCGGGCTCCTCGTCCAGCATCTCCTCGGCCAGCCGGTGGGACTCCTCCTGATAGTCGAAAAGGGAGGGGGCACGCTCCATGGCGGCCCGCAGCCGGTCCTGCACTGCGGTGAGGCAGTCCAGCAGCAGGGGGTTAAAGGCGCCGCACTCCCCGTTGAGGATCATGGAGATGGCGGCCTCGTGGGTGAAGGCGGGCTTGTAGCAGCGGTCGCTGGTGAGGGCGTCGTACACGTCGGCCAGCGCCACCACCTGCGCGGAGATGGGAATCTCGTCCCCCTTCAGGCCGTCGGGATAGCCGCGGCCGTCCCACCGCTCGTGGTGCCAGCGGCAGATCTCGTGGGCGGTGCGCATCAGCGGGTCGTCCTGAGGTACGGGCATGTCCCGCAGAAGCTCGTCGCCGATGATGGAGTGGCGCTTCATGATCTCAAACTCTTCGTTGGTGAGTTTGCCGGGCTTGTTGAGGATCTCGTCCGGGATCTTGATCTTGCCGATGTCGTGCAGGGCGGAGAAGGTGCTGATGCGGGAGATGTCCTCCTGAGAGAGGGGGTAGCGGTCCGTGATGGAGACCAGCTGCCGCAGCATCAGGCTGGTGATGGTGCGCACATGTAAAATGTGGGTACCGGATTCGTGGTTTTTCGACTCAACAACATGACTGAGGATGCTGATGATGGCGCTGTTGGTCTTCTCCCGCTGGTAGACCTGCTCCTCCGCCAGATGGACCAGCTGCCTCTGCCGGGCGTACATGGCCAGCGTGTTGCTCACCCGGCGCTGGACCACGGTGACGTTGAAGGGACGCTGCAGATAGTCCGTGACGCCCAGATCATAGGCCTGCTGAATGAAGCCGTCGTCGTCCTCGGAGGAGATGATGATGACCGGCAGCTCCCGCCCCAGATCGCGGCGCTTCAGGGCAGACAGCACACTGAAGCCGTCCAGCCGGGGCATGTTGATGTCCAGCAGGAGCAGATCGATGTCGAAGCGGCTGTTGAGCAGCTCCAGCGCCTCCACGCCGTCCCCGGCGTAGAGGTATTCATAGCGGTCGCCCAGAATATCGGCCAGCAGCTGACGGTTCAGGGCGGAGTCATCGGTGATCAAAATTTTTTCCTTCGAGTGCATGAGCAAGTCCTCTTTCTGTTCGGCAGAGCCGTTGGTGGAGGGCAAACAAGAAAACAGCACTGGGCCCCCAGTGCCGGTGAAAAAGCAGAGCTTTCTTTGCCAATTCCAAACAGAATGCTCCAGCGCAGACATCGTACCACAAATATCGACGGGAATCAAGATTTTGCGCGCAAAGCATATTGAAATATTGAAATAAGGTAAGAATCTGTTCAGACGTCCACGTGACAGGAGCAAACAGGAAGAATAGGAGGCAGCTGGCACGGATGACATCGAAACGCCAATTGACCAACTGGACATTTTTTAGGAGAAATACACTAATTTTCGACAGGAAAATGATTTTCCTTGACTTCTAAATAAAGAGTGTGGTATGTTGTTAACACTGTTAGCGCGCCTGTTTAACGGTCTATTAAACATGTCTTTACACCAGAGACAGATGCCTGCGCGAGCAGAATCAAGACCTTGCGTTCAGGGGGTGAAGGACATGGCATATATGCGATTGGGCGACCTGCTGGTGGCCTCCGGCGTCATCACGCAGGAGCAGCTGGAGCAGGCCCTGAGGATCCAGCAGGAGACCAAGCAGCGTCTGGGCGATGTGCTGGTACAGAACGGCTTCATCACGGAGCAGGTCCTGATCGACGCCCTGCAGATCCAGCTGGGCGTGGAGTTTGTGGACCTGACTGCCGTGTCCATCCCTGTGGAACTGGCCAAATATGTGCCCCGCAACATCGCGCGGCGGTTCAGCGTGGTGCCCGTGAAGCTGGTGCAGGACACCCTGTATCTGGCCATGAGTGACCCGCTGGACTTTGTGGCGCAGGAGGAGGTCAAGGCCGCCTCCAAGAAACGGGTCATCCCCATGATCGCCACCCGCCGGGCCGTGGAGCAGGCCATCAGCCGCCTCTACGGCAACGAAGGCACCGCCCGGGTCATTGAGGAGATGAAGCGGGAGGCCGGCAGCGCCGGCGGAGACATCGTCCCTGCCCAGATGGTGCAGGAGGTGGCCGACGCGGGGGATTCCGCCCCCACCATCCGCTTTGTGAACAGCCTCATCGAGCGGGCCTTTGCCGAGCGTGCCAGCGACATCCATCTGGAGCCCCAGGAGGGCGAGATGGTGGTCCGCATGCGGATCGACGGCCTGCTGCGGCGGGAGCTCACCGTCCCCGCCGAACTGCAGAGCACCGTTATTTCCCGCCTGAAGATCATGGGCGGCATGAATATTGCCGAGCGCAAGATCCCGCAGGACGGCCAGGCCAGCGTGCAGGTGAAGGGCCATGCCCTCGACCTGCGTATCTCCTCCATGCCTACGGTCTACGGCGAAAAGATCGTCCTGCGTCTGCTGGACAAGTCTGCTCAGGCTCTGACCAAGGACGCCATCGGCCTTGAGGGCACCGACCTTGAGCATTACCGCGACCTGCTGAAGAACACCAGCGGCGTGATTCTGTTGGTGGGCCCCACGGGGTCCGGTAAATCCACCACCCTGTGCACCATGATCCGCGATCTGGCCCGGGAGGAGATCAACATCATCACCCTGGAAGACCCGGTGGAGTACCACATCCCCGGCGTCAGCCAGTGCCAGATCAATGAGAAAACCGGCATGACCTTTGCCAGCGGTCTGCGGGCCATCCTGCGGCAGGACCCGGACATCATCTCCGTGGGCGAGATCCGCGACGGCGAAACCGCCAGTATCGCCATGCGGGCGGCCATCACCGGCCATCTGGTGCTCTCCACCTTACATACCAACGATGCCGTCTCCGCCGTGTTCCGCCTGCGGGACATCGGCGTGGAGCCATGGATTATTTCCAGCGCCCTGCGCGGCGTGATCTCCCAGCGGCTGGTGCGGAAGATCTGCCCCCACTGCAAAAAGCCCTATCAGGCCACCCCGGAGGAGCTTGTCCTGCTGGGCATGCCCGAGGACAGTCAGGCGACCTTCTACAAGGGCGAGGGCTGTCCCGAGTGCCACCGCACCGGCTACTCCGGCCGTCGGGCCGCCTTCGAGATCCTTATGGTGGACCGGAACCTCCGCTGCCTCATCAGCAAGGACGCCAGCATGGACGAGCTGTTCACCGCCGCCCGGGCTGACGGCTTTACCACCATGCAGGAGAGCTGCCGCGACCTTGTGCTCCGGGGCATCACCACCACGGAGGAGGCCGCACGCACCATCACCTCCACCGCCGACTGACGGCGCACCACTCAGGAAGGAAAGCGGGTGACGCAGCATGACCACCTATCGCTATAAGGGCCAGACCGCCGACGGCGGCAAGGTCTCCGGCATCATCCGGGCCTATGACGAGTTTGAGGCCGTCTCCAAGCTGCGGGATACCTGCGCCTTCGTCACCAAGCTGGAAGAGGTCAAGGAGAAAAAGGACAGCGTCTTCACCCGGCCCCTCAGCACCAAGATGAAGGACAAGGAGCTGGCCCTGATCTGCTCCCAGCTGTCCATCATTCTGGCCACCGGCCTGCCGGTGGTGCGGTGCGTGGAGATGGTCGCCGCCCAGAGCCACAACAAGCACACCCGCCGCAGCCTGGAAAAGGTGGCGGAGGAGATCGGCGCCGGCTACTCCATGGCCCAGAGCTTTGAGAACAGCATGCCCGGCCTGCCCAAGACCTTCATCGAGACCGTCCGCGCCGGCGAGCAGTCCGGCACGCTGGAGGAGTGCTTCCGCCGGCTGCACACCTACTACGACAAATCCGCCAAGACCAAGGCCAAGGTGGTCAGCACCCTGACCTACCCCGCCATGGTCATTGTGGCCGCCATCATCGTGTTCATCATCATCATGGTGGTGGCCGTGCCCCAGTTCACCAAGGCCTTTGCCGAGCTGGGGGGCGAGCTGCCCGGCATCACGCTGGGCCTGATGGCCGTCAGCGACTTCTTCGTGAACTGGTGGTGGCTGGTGATCGCCATCCTTGCGCTGCTGGTCATCGCCTACCTCGTGGCCAAGCGGACGGAGCCCGGCAAGGCCGCCCTGTCCGCCTTCTCCCTCGGCCGCGCGCCCCTGCGCAAGCTGCACACCATGAGCGCCGCGGGGCAGTTCGCCTCCACCATGGCCACCATGCTGGCCGCCGGCCTGCCCGTGCCGCAGGCCCTGAACGTCACCAGTCAGGTCATCAGCAGCTATGTATTCGCCCTGGGCGTGCGGCGGGTGAAGCAGGGGGTGGAGCGTGGCCGCGGCATCGCAGAGAGCATGGCCGATGTGCCCTACTTCCCCAAGATGCTCACCGAGATGGTGGGCGTGGGCGAGTCCTCCGGCTCGCTGGAGCAGACGCTGGACGTGATCGGCGCCTACTTCGACAACGAGGTGGAGCTGTCCACCAACCGCCTGCTGGGCATGCTGGAGCCCATCATCACCATCGTGCTGGCCGTGGTGGTGGTCATCCTGCTGCTGGCGGTGTACCTGCCCATGTTCAACATGTACGGCAGCATCTGATTTGTTATCCCTTCCGTGCCACCCTGCGCGGAGTGAGATAGATTCACCCTAAAATATTACAGAAAAGGAGATTTCACTATGCTTCAGAAACTGAAGAACAAGAAGGGCTTTACCCTGATGGAGATGCTCATCGTCGTCGCCATCATCGCTGTTCTGGTCGCTATTGCCATCCCCACCTTCTCCGGCGCCCTCACCAAGTCCAAGGAGGCCGCTGACGTGGCCAACATCCGTGCCTTCTATGCTGAGCAGCAGATCAAGGCCATTGAGAATAGCACCAGCGCTGCTCCCACCGTCGGGGCTGGCGAGACTATCGTGACCGTGCTGGAGAAAGCTGGCTACAACATCAATGAGGATGCTAAGGTTTCTTACGATGCGGGCACCAAGACGATTACTTATGCGTCTACCAAGCTGACTGGTGGTAATGGTGCTGATACGAAGACCTATACTTGGACCTTCGGCGACGCCACCGCCTAAATTTTCATCCAGATTAACAAAATGAGCCTCCTGCGGTGCGGCCGCGCCGCAGGAGGAACGCCCCCCTGATCGCAAAGAAAAGGGGGGTGGCCGGAGGGTGACGGCCATCCCCCCCAAAGGGCTTTTCCCGAGGAAGGAGTGCCTTGTCCATGCTGAGACTGAGCCCGTTCATCACAGTATACTGCTGCGTGCTTGCCGCTGTGCTCGGCGCGTGCATGGGCAGCTTTCTGGGCTGCATGGCGTGGCGTGTGGTCCACGGGGAGTCCGTGTGGAAGGGGCGCTCTCACTGCGACGTGTGCGGCCATGTCCTCGCCCCCCGGGACCTGATCCCGGTGGTGAGCTATCTGGTCTCCGGCGGCAAGTGCCGCTACTGCGGGGCCAGACTGTCCGCCCGGCATGTCTGGGGGGAGATCGTGTCCGCCGCTGTGTTCGTCACGCTGCTGTTAAAATATGATATTTCGCTCCAAGCCCTTGAGGCGCTGCTGCTGGCCTGTATCCTGCTGGCCTGCGCCTTCGCGGATTTGGAGGGGTACATCATTCCCGACCGCTTTCTGGCGGCCGGTATTGTGCTTTTTCTGGTCTCCCTGCTGTGGGCGGAAAAACCGCTGGAAAAGCTCCTGCGGGGGGCCATCGGCGGCTTCGCCGTGGCGGGCGGCCTGTGGCTGTTCGTGCTGGCGGCGGAAAAGCTGCTGAAAAAAGAGGCCATGGGCGGGGGCGACCTGAAGCTTCTGTTCGTCACGGGGCTGTTTCTGGGCTGGCAGGGGAATTTGTTCTGCCTGATCGCGGCCTGTCTCATCGGCATCGTCTGGGGCGTGCTCGCCGCCAGACGGAAGGGAGAGAGCGGCCCCATCCCGTGGGGCCCGTCCATCGCGCTGGCGGCGTGGGCCGCCGCGCTGTTCAGCGACCGGTTTTTCAGCTGGTATCTGAGTTTGTTAACTTGAAAGCGGGGGGTTCTGACATGGGAAAGCTGATCGGCTTTGACGTCGGCGAGGACAGCGTAAAAATGGCGTATTTCGCCGGCAGAGAACTGAAAAAGGCCGTCGCGGTGGAGACGCCGGACGCCATGGTCGCCGGCGGGCGCATCCTGTCCATGGACGCCATGGCCGACTTTCTGAAGGATATGGCCAAGGGCAACGGCATCCCGCTGGCCGGGGCGGCCATGGTCGTGCCCAGCACGGAAGTCTACACCCGGGCCGTCACCGTGCCCGCCATGACGGAGCAGCAGCTGACCTATAATCTGCCCTATGAGTTCCGGGATTTCCTGACTGAGGAGAAAAACAAGTACTTTTTCGACTATTCCGTTCGCCGCATCAGGAACGATGAGGAGGGGCGGCCGGTGGAGATGGAGCTGCTGGCCTGTGCCATGCTCAAGTCCGCGGTGGAGGAGTACCGGGCCATGTTCCGCCGGGCGGGCTTCAAGCTGAAGGCACTGGTGCCGGCGGAGTGCGCCTACGCCTCCCTGCTGCAGAACCACGGGCAGCGGACCGGCGCGGAACGGCCGGAGACCTGCATCGTGGATCTGGGCTATCGCAGCTCCAACCTGTACATCTACCACGGCCACGAGTTCGACAGCCGCCGGGAGATCGACATCGGCAGCGCCCAGCTGGACCAGCTCATCGCCGACCACTGCGACGTGGACATCCACGTGGCCCGGAACTACCGCAAGAGCAACTTCAACAACGTGCTGACGGCGGACTACGCCAAGGAACTCTACGGCCGCATTGCTGTGGAGGTGGTGAAGGCCGTGAACTTCTACAACTACAACAACCGGGACCGGGAGCTGACGGACGTGTGCTTCTGCGGCGGCGACGGCAACATCGCGCCCCTGCTGGACACCGTGGCCGAGCGGACCAGCCTGAAGCTCTACCCCGCGGACGAGCTGCTGGCCGGCGTGGCCGCGCCGGAGGACCCGTGGACCTACCTGTGCGCCGTGGGCGGCGCGTTCGGCGGGCTGTGAGGAGGACTGGTATGATCGCAGGAAAGGACAAGACCGCGGCCGGCGTTTCGGCCCGGAAGCATATCCGGTGCCCCCAGAAGACGGGCATCAACATGAACATGCACGAAAAGCGCACCGGCGCGGTGGTGACGCTGATCGTGGGCATCACCGCCATCGTCATTCTGGCGGGGCTGGTGGCCAAGTTCGGCGTGATCGACCAGTACCAGCGGCAGACCGACGCCCAGACGGCCTACGGAAAGGTCCACCAGCAGTATCTGTCCATGCAGGAGGAGCTGACGGACTACGACAAGGTCCTCACTGAGTACCGTACCTACTCCATGGACTGGCTCACCGGCGCGGACGAGAGTGACGACCGCTTTGTCTCCGTCAGCCGGCAGAAGGTGCTGGACCTGATCGAGACCGAGATGATGACCCGCGGCACGGTGAGCTCTGTGCGCATCTATGGGGACCGGGTGTCCATCTCCATGACGGGGATGAACCTGGACGAGATCTCCCAGATGGTGGATGTGATCGAGGCCCAGCCCATAGTGGCCAAGGCCGTGCTGGATCTGGCTGAGACGGAGAAGGACAAGCCGGCCTCCATCCTCAGCTTCTCCCTGAATATCACCCTTCAGCGGGAGGAGGCGGCGGAACAGTGAAACGTGAACTGAGCACACGGGAAAAGGTCATGCTGCTGGTGCTGGCGGTCATCGTGATCGCGCTGGGGTACTTCAAGCTGATCTATGAGCCCATCAACGACCAGATTGCCGACTACCAGAGCAGGATGGAGCAGGAGCAGACGGAGAATGCCAGCCTGGCGGTCCGTCTGGCCCAAATGCGCAAGATGGAGAAGGCCGTGGAGGAGATCAAAGCCTCCGGCGAAGTGAAGGCCATCCCCGGATATGACAACAGCGGCCGCCTGATGCGGGAACTCTACCGGATCCTGGATGAGTCCAACGAGTACTCGCTGGACTTCTCGGCCCAGACCACCGTGGACGGCTACATCATCCTGCGGCCTGTGACCCTTTCGTTCCAGACCGACACCTACGCGCAGGCCCGCGCCATCATCGACGCCCTGAGCGGCAGCGAGAACCTGAACCAGATCTCCGACCTGAATATCCGCTACGGCTCCGGCCAGAACAGCGATACCGTGATCACAGATCTGGTCATCACCTACTTTGAGGTCATGTCCTGATTCCCCGGGAGGAGGTAAGCGTACACCATGATGAGACGGACAAAACGGCATAACGGCGGCTTCACCCTGACGGAGATGCTGCTGACCGTGGCGATCCTTGTGGTGTTGTTCGGGCTTGCCATGATTCCCATTACCAAGCTGCGCCGGGAGCTGCGCCAGAGCGAGCTGGACGGCAAGGCGGAGATCATCTTCATGGCGGCGCAGAATCGGCTGACCCAGCTGCGGGCCGCCGGCCAGAGCGAAGAATATACCACCGGCGTGCGGCAGCTGGGGGTGATCCCCCGGGATGCAGATACGGAGGCGGGGGACTACACCGGCCTCTGCTATATCACCAGCCGGGACGCCGCCGCGGACAGCATCCTGCCCGAGGGGCAGGTGGACGGCGAGCTGCGGGCAGCCGACTGGGTGGTGGAGTTTGACCCGGAGAGCGGCAGTGTTTACGCCGTTTTTTACAGTGAAGAGGGCATAAACTACCGCCCGGAGGATTTCAACGGACTGCGCTACCGCAGCCAGCGGCTGAAAAACGGCGCCACCGTGGGCTATTACGGCGGCGACTCCGTAGGCGCGCTGGTCACCGGCGATCTGGAGCCGGAGGTGGAGGTAGTCAACGGTGAGCGGCTGCTGCTGAATATCTCCTGCGCCATGCAGGGGGGCGAGCCGCTCCACTTCTACGTGACCATCAAGGACGAGTACGGCAATAGCACCGGCGAGCTGGAGCTGAAGCGCAGCGGCGAGCTGACGCCCGGCTCTACCTACCGGGGCACCATGGTACTGGATGACCTGACGGAGGGAGCCGATATGCGCTTCTGCCAGCAGGAGCGGTTCAGCATGCTGGTGCCCGGGGCGGACCTGACCATCACGGTGCGCGTCACCAGCGAGAGCAATCAGGTGGACGAGGCCCGGGTGACCCGCACCACCAACAGCCTGTTCGACCGGGTGAGCGACGGCGCGGCGGGCCGCACTGCGGCCATTGCCTGCGGCCGACACCTGCAGAATCTGGATCAGGGCTCCGGGGTGAACGACGTCCGGGCCACCAAGCAGGTGGTGAAGGCCGCGCAGGTGAAGGACATCCGCTTTGAAGATGCGGAGAATGAGGAGGATTGGTCCTCCTGCTACCCGGACCAGACCTTCCGTCCCATCCGCAACACGGTGCTGAAAGAATACGACAGCACCACCACTGCCGCAGGGACCACCTATCACCCGGTGATCTCCGGCCTGGCGGTGGAGGCCAGCGGCGACGCAGGCCTGTTTGAGAGCATCCGTGGCGGCGCGTTGCGCAGCATCACCCTGATCGATGCCAGTATCACCGGCAGCGGCTACGTTGGCGCGCTGGCGGGCACGACCTCCGATACCGTCACCATTGAAAGCTGTCAGGTATACCTCACCTCGCCCGTCCGCGGGAGCCTGACCGGGGCGGACGATGCATGGATCCGCGGCGCTACGGTGGGCGGCCTTGTGGGGCAGGCCAACAGCGGCACGCTGAACATCAGCGGCAGCTCTGCCTCCAGCGTGATCGCCGGCCAGAGAAATGCGGGCGGTCTGCTGGGCTTCAGCCGGGGCGGGCTGGTCAATATCCAGCGGTCCTATGCCGACTGCTATCTGTTCGCCAGCACGGCCAACGGCCGGGCGGGCGGCCTGATCGGCAGCTGCTACGGCACCAGCATCATCTACATCAACAGCTGCTATACTGCGGGTTTCCTCAGCGGTGAGGCCACCGCCGGACTGGTGGCCGGCGAGCTCAGCGGCGGCGTCCTGCGGTACAGCTATACCGCATGTGCCCCCTATGAGGAGAACGGCCGCCTGACCTACTCCACCGCGGAGGTGGGGGAGAATACCGCCACTCCGCCGATCGTGGAGGGGGCGTACTATCTGGACGGCGGCGCCTCCAATATGGAGGGCACTACCCCCGTGAGCTATAAGAACTGGAGCGGCGAGAAGCGGGCTGAGGCCGCGGCCCTGCTGGGGGATGCCTTTACGTCGGAGACCGGCGGCAGCAGCACGGCGGCCTATAACCTGATGCCCAACATGGGCCTCAACGCTTATTCCTACCCCAAGCTGAAGGGGCTGACCCACTACGGCGACTGGAAGGCGGAGTTCGAATCCGGCTCTCTGGTCTACTACGAGAAATATCAGGCTGGGACCAGCGAGAGCTATGGCTTCTTCGGCGGCAACCTGTCCGTGCAGTACAATGAGACCCTGCCCCTGCTGGGGGATGGCTACGGCGTGGTCTATCAGGACGACCTGCCGGAGAATGTCTCCGTCACCGATGAGGCCGGCACGGTGTACCGGCTGACGGATGTCATCACCATTCAGGACGGGGAGCACGCCTATTATCTGCTCCCTCTGCCGGACGAGCTGGTGAATCCCCTGCCCGGTGCCCAGTTCTACCGGGAGCTGGTGGTGGGCAGCCAGAACTACTATTATGCGCCCCACTTTGCGGGCACGGTGCAGGCCGGCGAGCAGCGGCCCGAGCCCCCGACGCAGGTGCCCGTCCGCACCGCGCGGCAGCTCCATGCCCTCAGCCTCTACTACGAGAAGTATAAGGAACTTCTGCCGGCAGGAGCTCAGTTCCAGCAGGGCCGGGACATCGACTACACCGTCTACGACTGGGCGGACTACGGCCTGAACGGCGCGGCGGTGAGCATCCAGCAGTCCATCGGCACTGGGGCGAACGCGCCCTTTGCCCACGTCTATGACGGCAGCTGCCGCATTATCACGGGTATCTCCTTCCGCAGCGGCGAAGGGACCTATTACGCCGGCATGTTCGGCTATAACACCGGTGCGCTGCGCAACATCGTCCTTGCGGACAGTACCACCCGCACAGCGGAGCTGGCCGATACGGCCAGCGGCCAGACGGCAGCGGTGGGCACGCTGGCAGGCTGGAACGCCGGGACCATCTATAACTGCGCCGTTTCCGGCTATGAGCTGGCGTGCAACGCGTACAGCGGCTCCACTTACTATGCAGGCGGCCTTGTGGGATTCAATGCCGGTGTGATTCGGGCCTGCAGCGTCAGCAGCCGGGGCATCCGGGCCAACAACAACTACGCCACCCTCCGCGTGGGCGGCTTTGTGGGCAGCAACCGCGGCCAGATCCGCCAGAGCTACGCCATAGGCGTGGTGGAGTGCCCCGTGATCCGGGGGGGCGGCGTGGCCATCGGCGGCTTTGCGGCGGAGAACCACGGCGTGATCCAGACCAGCTACTGTGCCGTGGCGCTGAGCGCAGTGGAGGGCGCCAACGTCTGGGGCTTCGCCTCCGACGCGAGCAGCGTAACCCGCTGCTATTACCTCAACGGTGGGTCCTATTCCTACCTCGGCAGCGTGTACTCCTACGACTATGATGGCGTCAAGGGGGCGACCCCGGTGACGGACGAGGAGCTGGCCGCCCTGCGGCTGGCGGGCTTCGGCACTGTGGATGCCGCCCACACCTTCTGCCGGGACCAGACCCCGGCCGAGGCGGGGAACGCCTATCCCTACCGCTCCGCCGTGGCGGATGGGTCCGGCCGGCCCGTCCACTATGGCGACTGGGTTACCAAGGCCGATCTGGGCACCGTGGGCGTGGTCTATTGGGAATATGAGGCCGGTGGTGCCAACGCCGGCTACCACTTCTCCTTCATCGGCTTCGACGAGAGCCGGTACAAGGAAGGCAGCAGCCTCTGCACTGCCCATGATGACGGCGGCGTGATCGAGGCTTATGGCTATGGCTACTATTACAAGGACGGCCAGCCGCCGGCCCAGCTGGTGGAGGCCAGTGCAGAGTACGGCGACTTCGTCCTCGGCAGCCAGAACACCGAGGCGCAGGCCATGCTGGAGGCGCAGGTCCCCGGCTTCACCTTCGTGCTGTACCAGACCGGCACTGCCGCCAAGGCGGAGGGCGACCGGGACGGTATGCGGCTGGAATCCGCCCGCAGCGCCAACGGCCAGTGGGTGCTGGAGCAGGGCGGCATCCGGTATGTCTATGCCATCTGCCCCTTCTTCGCCGATGCGTACAGCTATGTGGGGGACGGCACCGGCACAAATGCCGGAGTAATCCCCGGCGTGGATAAGCCCTATGAGGTCCGCTCTGTGGAGCAGCTGCAGTTCATCAACTGGAGCTACACCAACGGCGTAGGCAGCGTGGATTCCGACGTCACGAACAGCAACTACCGCACCTTCCCCTACCTGCAGTATGCCACCGTGACGGGAGCGGGCCACCAGAATGAGGCGGACGCCCTTGCGGGCGATTCTGTGGGCGGCCCCCGGCCTATCCAGACCTGGAAGCAGACCCACGACATCAACGGCACGGGGCTCAGCCCCACCGAGCCCGCAGAGGACGGGGAGGAGCCTGCCGCGTGGGAGAGCAACGCGCTGGTGCACCCCATTGCCGGCGCGGTGAATCGACGGAGCCGCAACAGCAGCGACAGCTACGCCGTCATCCTGTACAACTGGTTCGGCGGCGTCTACGATGGGCAGAACTACTACATCAAGAACATCCGGATCGACTCCTACTGCTATAACGTAGGGCTGTTCGGCACCGCTGTGGGCGCCGAGATCCGCAACATCGTGCTGTACAGCGACAACGACTCTGTCATCCAGCGCAGTAGCGAGCGCACCTCATGGGACCGGCTGAACAACAACAGGGAGACCGACCCGAAGAAGTACGCCACCGCCTATGCACTGGGCGGACTGGTAGGGATCGCCTACGAATACGACGCCGGAGCCAGCGCCACCATCCAGAACTGCTCCATCGCCGGCTACACCATCCAGGACAACAGCCAGAACAAGCTGGCGCTGGGTGAGGCGGTGGTGGGCGGCCTGCTGGGCGTGTCCAGCGTCAACCTGATGAACTGCTCCGCTGTGGTGAACATTGAGATCAACTGCACCCACTTCTGGGAGGAGCTGAAGCCCGTCGATGGGGAGCAGCGGGACGAGATGAACGCCGCCAGATGGGGCAACTTTATCCGCGTGGGCGGCCTTGTTGGCGGCCTGCGTGACCGGGCCACCAACTGCTACACCGGCGGCAAGATCACCGTATCCGATGCCACTTTGGGAGAGATGAACGCGTCCAGCGACGGCACCAATACCGTACTGTGCGACGGCACAACGAAGGAAAAGGTGAAGACGGGCAGCGATGATAACAACGGGGACAGAAACCCCTCAACCCATGTGTTCGTCGGCGGTGTGGGCGGCAGCGGCTTCTCCGCCAGCTTTATCAACTTCATTGCCAACAGTGAGAACGGCGATGGTAAGCCCCACTACGAGAACTGCTATACCTATATCAGTCTGCCCGACATGAAGGGGACCATCAACGGCATTGCCATGATCGGCAGCGCCGCCGACCGTTTCAGTCAGGCCAAGGCCCAGGTGGAGCTGATCAACTGCTACTACCTGAAGGGTACCAGCGACCAGATCGATTTTACCAAGGCGGCCAAGACATACAGCTATATTAGCAGCGGGAAGTATGATTCGACGCCTCTGTATGAGTATTTCAACAATCCGACCAGCGCCTCGGCCAGACGGGAGAGCATGCTTACCGGCCACATGGTGTACGCCGGAGAGTGCCTTTGGGACAACGGCGTCAACGCCGCCGTCAGCGGCCTGACCGGCCTGACCTATGACCAGATGTCCAACCGGAAAGGCGGGGAGAACTTCATCCAGACTGCCAACGGCAGCAGCGCGGTGTACCGCACCTTCCTCGAGGCGCTGAATAAGAACAAGGACAACGAGAATGCCGCCAAGGACGGTTTCGGCTGGGTCACCATCGAGGAGAACGGCGGCGCGGCCATCAACGGCAAGTACAGCTTCCAGGGGAGCGAGGCCGTCCTGCTGGGACAGAACTATCCCTTCCCCACCGTCCTGACCCAGACTGACACCTTCGGCGACACGGTGAACCTCCACTATGGCACCTGGCCCAAGGTTGGCCTGTTCTGGGAGCAGGGCATTGCCACGCTGGACATGCTCACCGACTATGACGCGGACACCGGGCTGTCCTCCATCACGCTGGCGCTGAAGCCGCAATACGTTACCCTGCCGGCGGGCGAGGAACCCACCTTCCAGTACTCGGCGGAGGGCATCGTGGAGGCGGAGGCCCAGCCGGACGGCGCGGGCGGCTTCCGGGTGCGGCTGAAGGGCCTCAAGACCGGCTCGACGGAGGTCACTGCCTCCTGCGGCGGGTATACGGCCCGGCTGCTGCTCACTGTCACGGCGGACATGAGCGTGACGGCCGATCCTGGCTATCTGCTGCGCCATGTGGGCAAGGAGAGCGCCATCGAGCTCACTGCCCGCGACGGAGATGGGAACACCCTCAGCGGCGTGACATGGCAGGTGTCCAACGAGAACCCGGACGTGGTCTCCTTCGTGCTGAAGAACTCCACCCTGACCGTGAAGGGCCTGACGGCGGGCGAGGCATCCCTGCGGGTCACCGCCACGCTGAAGCTGGGCGGCGACCGGGGCTATCAGGCGGACGCCATCGTGACCGTCACAGTGGTGGAGCCCACGGTGCTGGGCATCGCCAACTCCTCCGGCGGCACAACGACGGAGTACCGTCAGGGAGTAGCCAACGAGGAGCTCTCCGCGTGGGAGAGCGAGCCCAGGACCGTTACCTTCGAGAACGACGCACCCGACTGCGGCAGCGTGCTGTTTCTGTATGCAGCGGGCTATAACTCCGGGCTGGAGAACTTCCGGGTCAAGGAGCTGCTGGTGCTGGAGGGCACCCAGAGCACCGATGTGCTGGCCGACCAGAGCCGCTTTACTGTCCTGGTGGGCGAAGCGGAGAGCAACGGCATTTACAGCTACCGTCCCCTGATGGTCTATGGTGAGGCGGGCAGAATCGAACTGCAGGTCACGCTGGAGGACGTCCGGGAGGGCGGCACCTTCACGCTGACTATTCCGTACACCGTTGACGGCAAGGTTCGCGTCACCTTTCTGAATGAAGAGGGCGGGGAACTGGCCGTCCGGGAGCTCGCCTACGGCGGCAGCCTCGGGACCAGCCTGCCGGACGCCCCTGCGGCGGAGGAGGGCTATGTCTTCACCGGCTGGGCCGATGAGGAGGGCGACCTGCTCTCGGCAGGCCGGAGCCTCCGGCGGAATACGGTGTTCACGCCGGTCTTCAAGAAGCTCCACACCATCAGCTTTGCCACCGGTGAGGGAACTGCCGTTGGGCCCGTGCAGGTGATCGACGGCGAGAGCACCCTTCTGCCCGGCACGGTCCGGACCGGGTTTGAGTTCCGCGGCTGGACGGCCACGGACCTTGCCGGAGACCGCCTCTACGCGGGCGACCGCCTCTGGCCCACAGGCGACCTGCTGCTGAACGCCGTCTGGCGGAAGACGCAGGTCACGGTTCGGATCGAGCTGGCCGGCGGGACCGGCAGTGCGACGACCAGAACCGTCACAGTCCCTGACGGGGATATCACCATCGATGGGCTGAAGCGCAGCTATGCCACGTCTTCGGTCAACGTCTATGTGGACAACGTGCTGCTGACGGCGGACCGGTATACCAGAGGCAGATCGGGCATCCGGGCCTATGTGACCATTTACGCGTCGGCCCTGCCCGGCGAGGAAATTTCTGAGTAAAAGGAGGCCATCAGCATGAAAAAACTGCGGAATAACAGCGGCGCCACCATGCTGATGGCCATTCTGCTCATTCTGGTGGCGGCAGTGGTCAGCGCAGTCATCCTGACGGCGGCCACCAGCGCCGCCCGCCACCTGCGCAGCGACCGGCAGGCGCAGCAGAACTATCTGGCCGTCAGTTCGGCTGCGGAGCTTATCCGCGACAGCGTGCTGAAGGACAGCTACTACTGGGAGCAGGTATCGAAGAAAGAGAAAAATGAGGAGACCGGGGAAGAGACCACGGTGATCGAGAGCGAGACGGAGACCCGGCCCGACGGCCTGCTGGGGCCGTGGCTGGCCCGCGGCGTGGCCGCCGCCGGCTGCCGGGATACCGTTCGCGTCACCGTTCCCGGGCAGGAGGACCTGCCTGCGGTGCAGGCGGCCTTCTCTATGGACAGCAGCTATAATATCACTGTGGAGCTCTCGCTGGAGGCCCCGGAGGGGAGCGACTGCCGCATGACGCTCACCCTTCAGGCTAACTCCAGCGGTGACGACTACTGGCTGGAGGGCACTACCCACATCATCTGGCGGTCTGTCAAATGGGAAAACCCCCGGATCGTCAAGGGTATCGGGGGGGCATGAGCATGAAAAAGCTGAAAAGCCAGCGGGGCGAGACCCTGATCGAGACCCTGATGGCTATCATCATCGCGGTGCTGGCCTTCGCCGCCCTGACCACCGCCGTGCTGACGGCAGGCAAGATCAACGCCAGGGTCAGGAGCTCTGACGTCTCCTTCCACTACTCCGGCAGCACCGGCACCGACGGGCGCGTCACCCTGTCCGGCCTGCTGGGCACAGAGACCGGGGACGTCAGTGTCTATGAAAACAACGGGTACTATTACTATACTGCGGGGGGGACCACGCCATGAAGAAGCTCCGCAGCCGAAAAGGCATGACCCTGACGGAGCTGCTGTGCGCGGTGGTCATCGTGCTGCTCATCAGCGGCCTGCTGGCAGTGGGAGTGCGCTTTTCCGTGCGCGCCTACCAGCGGTCCATGGCCGCCTCGCAGGCGCAGGTGCTCTCCTCCACGCTCACAGCCGCCATCAGCGACAAGCTGCGCTACTGCGGCAGCGTCAGCCCCGATGGAGACCAGATCTTCATCCGGGACATGGGCAGCGTGGAGGGCGACGAGAAGGGCGAAGTCTTCCGCATCAGCGCCGAGGGAGAACTGCTGCTGGGGGAGAACAAGCTGCTCGGCTCCCGGGCCTATCCGCAGGGACTTCAGGTGGAGGATTTCCACATGGAATATGCCAGCACAGGGGGTATCTTCAAGGTGTCCTTCCGCATCGTGGACAGCGGCGGTACGGAGCTGGCCACAGCGGACTTTGAAGTAAAACGCGTCAATTCCGGCACGGTATAAGGGGCCTGCCGGGAGAGAGGGTATGTAACATGAATCAGAAAAAGATCCTGATCGCTGACGATTCGGAGCTGAACCGCGCGATCCTGATAGACGTATTGGAGCACGCCTTTGAAGTGCTGGAGGTGTCTGACGGCAGGGAGGCCATAGCGGCCCTGCAGGCCCACCGGGACGAGATCGGCGTGCTGCTGCTGGACGTGGTGATGCCCGAGGCCGACGGCTTCGAGGTGCTGGACTATATGAACCAGCACCATCTGATGGAGAACATCCCGGTCATCATGATCTCGGCGGAGACCAGCGGCTCATACATCGAGCGGGCCTTCAAGCTGGGCGCGTCAGACTATGTCAGCCGCCCCTTTGTGCCCAGCGTGATCCTGCGGCGCATCATGAACACCATTCTGCTGCACAACCAGAAGCAGCAGCTGATGGGCCTTGTGACCGACCGGTACTACCGGGAGGAGAAGAACACGGAGCTGATGGCGGCCATTCTGGGCCGGGTGGTGACCCTGCGCAACGGCGAGGGGGGCACCCACATGCAGGACGTGAGCCTGGTGACGGAACTGCTGCTCCGGCGGCTGACGGAAAAGACCGACCGCTACGGCCTGGACCGCAGCGATATCGACGCCATCCGGACGGCCTCCTGCCTGCACGACGTGGGCAAGCTGCTGGTCCCGGTGGAGATCCTCACCAAGCCGGGCAGGCTGACGCCGGAGGAGTTCGAGATCGTGAAGCGCCATCCCCTCATTGGGGCGCGGATCATCACGGACCTGCCGGTATACCGCAACGAGCGGATGGTGCAGTATGCAATGGAGGTCTGCCGCTGGCACCACGAGCGCTGGAACGGCGAGGGCTATCCTGACGGCCTGAAGGGGGACGACATCCCCATCGCGGCACAGGTGGTGTCCATTGCGGATGCCTACGACGCGCTCATCAGCAAGCGTGCCTATAAGGAGGCATTCTCCCACGAGAAGGCCATGGCCATGATCAACGGCGGCGAGTGCGGCAGCTTCAACCCGCTGTTGCTGGACTGCCTGAACGAGCTGTCCGACGAGCTGGCCCTGGAGCTGCCCGCCCGCATGGAGCAGGACCAGAGCCATCAGGTGGCCCGCCGCATGGTGGAGGAGCTCTACCACGGGAAGGAGATCCCCGCGGCCCGTGTGGCCCTCCAGCTGGAGGAGGAGCGAGCCAAGCGGCAGTTCTTTGCCGATATCACCGGCGAGCTGTGGTTCGAGTACACCACCCATCCGGACTCCCTGACCCTTTCTCCCGGGGCGGTGCGGGCCACCGGCCTGCCCGCCGTGGTGATCGAACCCCGGGAGAGCGCGGAGCTGCGCACGGTCATCAGCGAGGAGGCCTTCAACGCCTTCTGCGATACGGTCCGTGCCGGAACGCTGGAGCGGAATTATGTGGAGACCCAGATCGAGCTGAAGCTGAACGGGGCGCCCCGCTGGTGCCAGCTGGCAGTGCTCATTACGTGGTCCGAGGCGGAACATGGGCATTGCAGCTCCCTGCTGGGCAGGATCCTGAACATTGATGAACGATACCGCGGGCTGGACAGCCTGACGCAGGACGGAAACGGGGCGGAGGCACAGCTCCTCACCCCGATGATGGAGAGCGAGGACGGCGTGCTGCGCCTGACCCGGGCGCAGGTGAACGGCGTGCTGCGCGGCTACAGCCGGCTGTTTCAGGTGGTGCGGCTGGTGGACCCGGATATCTGCATGCAGCTGGTCACGGGGATGGACGGGCAGGCGATAGAGAAGCGGGACCACTGCTATGCTGTATGGGAGCAGATGCGGCGATGCGACAACTGCATCTCGCAGGCAGTGCTCCGCACCCGCAAGTCCCAGACCAAGCTGGAGACTGTGGGGACCAAGGTGTTTTATGTCATCTCCTCTTACGTGGAGGTGGACGGCCGGCCCTATGCGCTGGAGCTGGTGAACCCCATTGAAAGCGACGATATGGTCGGCGATGGCGGGCAGGAGAACATCCTGAACCAGCTGCTGGTGCGCAACCGGCAGGTGTACGTGGACTCCCTGACCAAGATTCACAACCGGCGGTATTTTGACGAGCAGCTCAGCCAGCAGGAGGGTGAGTTCGCCGTGGCCATGATCGACGTTGACTACTTCAAGGAGATCAACGACAACTATGGTCATCAGGCGGGCGACGCGGCGCTGTACCGCATCGCGCAGGCCATCAAATCCGAGATACGCGGCAATGACGAGCTGGTGCGCTATGGCGGCGATGAGTTCTTTGTTCTGTTCCACGATATGCCCAGCGAGATGCTGGAGAAGAAGCTGCAGGCCATCCGGGCGGCGGTGGACCGCATCGAGATGCCGGAGTACCCCGGCCTGAAGATCAGCGCCAGCATCGGCGGGGCCAAGGCCAGCGGCAAAGTGACAGACACCATCCGCAAAGCGGATGCCACCCTGATGCAGAAGGCAAAGCGAAAGAAGGACAGCGTGGTGCTGTATGGAGGGGAGGAGAAGAGATGAAGCTGGAGGAGTTTTTCCGCTGCACCGGCGGCAGCTATGAGGACGCGAAGGCCCGCTTTCAGAGCGACGAGCGCATCATTCGTTTCCTGCGGATGCTGCCCGGGGACGACAGCATGGACAATCTGACTGCTGCCGTGGAGGCCAACGATCCACAGACCGCCTTCCGCGCCGCGCACACCCTGAAGGGCGTGGCCCTGAATCTGGGACTGACGGCACTGGCGGAGCAGAGCTCTGCCATGACTGAGGCCCTGCGGGACAAGGACGTCATGCCTGAGCCCGCCATGTACGAGAGCGTGCTCCGGGAGTACCGGCGTGCCCGCGAAGCGCTGGACGAGCTGGAGCTCTGAGAATTGCAAAAAGGCCCCGGAGCATTACAAGGGTGCTCATAAGACAGTAATTCTAAAAATTACGATTATGGCATCTGTCAGACGGGGTTGGTAAATAAGATAACGGGTATTCGGTGCAAGCCGAGTACCCGTTATTGTTTTGCCTATGCATGGAAGCAATAGTTTTATTCACATTGCCATCCCCGATAGAGACATACCGCTGCTGGTCCATTTTGCTGAAGTCGCCAAGCTCAACGGTATAGCTTTCCTCATCTGCGGTAATATGCATATACCAGACAGGTCCAGCAGGGCGTCCACCACCACGTCCTTGTCCACGCAATAAAGGCGGCCACATGGCCCAACAGCAGCCCGATAAAGAGCACGTTGGCCAGTACGTACAGATCAGTTTTTGTGACGTCTTTCTGTTCACAGCGGTCCTTTCTCGGCCCCGGCGGAGCCGATTTATCCTTCAAAGATAAACGCAGGGAGATCCGAGGAGCCCCTGCGCTATATACGATTGACAGTATAGCAAGGATTTTGCAAAATCCAGCGAAAACTTTACAAAATGGTAGTTTTCTTGCAAAAATGGTACGAATAGTGTCGAAAAATTCTAAGGATTGGGATAAAAGAAGCGCGGGCCCCCAAAGGGACCCGCGCTTGACTCATTCAGGGGAAGAACGGCTCAGAAATACTTGCGCACGCCCTCGCTGGCCTTGGACTCGTCCTCGCTGATAGAGACGGTAAACTTGATGCCGACCTTCTGGGAGAAGGCGTCCAGCCAGGTGAGGAAGGGCTCCACATCCTCGTTGCCCACGGTGGGGACCAGCTTGTTCAGGCTCTCGATGAAAATGTGGGTGATGTCGTAGTTGCCGGCGTACAGGCCGTACAGGAAGCCCTTCAGGGTGTCATAATTGGGGATGATGTAATCAGAGGTGTCCACCAGGCGGATCTTATAGTTAATATCAAAGGTCAGCTTGGAGTCGTGAGCGATGGCGACGACGTTGCCGTGCTCCGTGCCGACGGCGGTATTGATCAGATCGATCATTTTCTTGGTCTTGCCGGAGCCCTTCTGCCCCATAATTACCTTGACCATGTTAACCACTCCTTCTTCATTTCGGGGGAGTCCCCGTTTGAGTCTATGTTAGCATTTTTGCGGCGGGATTTCAATAGAACAATGCGAAGTTTCTAAATTATTCACGATTCAGTGCCCAGTGGGCGGCGATCTGTCCCTGCCCGACGGCCTTGGCCAGCTGGAGGGGCTGGCCGGTGCAGTCCCCGGCGGCGTAAATTCCGGGCAGGTTGGTGGCCATGTGGGCGTCCACCTTGATATAGCCGCCCTCCAGCTCCAGCCCCGGGACCATCTGGGTGGGGGCGATGGAGGCGCGCAGGAGAAAGACCCCCTCGCAGGGGACCCTGACGCCGGCGGCGGTGCGTACGCCGTCCACCTTGTGCTCGCCCAGGATCTGCAGGCCGGCCAGCTTGACCTCTGTGGTCCTGCAGCCGATGGAGGCCAGCCATGCAGACTCCTCCTGCCAGTCGGGGGCGTCCCCGGCCACCACGATGTCCTTGCCGCGGTAGAGCATCCCGTCGCAGGTGGCGCAGTAGCTGACGCCCCGGCCCAGCAGACGCTCCTCCCCCACCAGCGGGGTGGCCCGGGTCACGCCGGTACACAGAATGGCGGCGGAGGCCTCCGCCACATCGCTGCCGATGCTGGCCATGACGGTGTCTCCCATGGGCATCAGGTTGAGCACCCGGCCCACCCGCAGCTCGGCGCCCAGCTCCCTGGCCTGGGCCAGCAGGCGTGTCTCCAGCTCTTGGCCGGAGATGTGGGGCAGGCCGGGGTAGTTGTCCATGACGGCGGCCCTGCACAGGGGGCTGGCCGTGGGCTCGTTGGAGATCACCAGCACGGACTTGTTCCGGGCCCGGGCGTGGATGGCGGCGGTGAGGCCTGCAGGGCCGCCGCCGACGATGAGCAGATCGTATTTCATAAACATTCCTCCATTCCATCGGTGAGAGCGGACAGGATGGGCCACGTCTGGTCGTCAAACATGGCCTCGATGAGGTCGGTGAGGTTTTCGTCCAGATGCTCGATCTCCCGGCTGAAGGCAGAGAGCACGGCGGCGGCCTCAGCGGGGAAGAGAACGCCCGTTTCCCGCCAGCGCAGGAGCCAAAGATGGTATACCAGCAGGCAGGCGGCCCCGGTCAGGGCGGCGCGGCCGTACAGCCCGTCGTCATTGACGGCTTTGTGCCAGTGGCGGAAGACGAAATAGCAGGCGAAGCGCTCCAGCCAGCCCTCCCACCGGGGACAGGCGGCCTCGAAGGCGGCACAGGCGGCAGAGTAGTCCTTTTTCATGGCCAGCAGGGCCTCGCTGCCGGCGGTGAGCTCTGCGGTCCAGCTGGGGCGGAGAGGCTCCAGCCCGGCGCAGCAGGCCATGAACCGGGCGGTGAAAAGCCGGCGGTTCCCGCCGGGGACGAACTCCGGCGGCTCCGGTGCGCAGTCGGCCATGGAGGGGTAGTCCTCAAAGTCGATGAAGTCCTGCAGGTCCCCGGCGTAGGCGGCGGCCTGCGCCAGCCGAGCCCACAGGGGCCATGTCCGGTCCGTGAGCAGGGCCAGTGCGGCGGCCCTGCTGCAGTCCAACTGAGCCAGCAGTTCGCCGTCCACTCCGTCCAGCGGAGCGTCTTCCCTGCCGTCGTCGGTCTCCGCGAGGGTGAAGGCGTCGCACTCCAGCAGCAGCCGGGCCGCCTCGGGACAGGAGACGGCCAGCGACGTCTCCGCCAGCGGGCCGTACTCCTCCGTGAAGCGGGGGTAGGCGGCGCAGTGGGCGCAGAGGTGAGCCTCCCCCCAGTCTCGCTGGATGGGGCACAGGCCGTCCTCCGTCAGCAGGGTGCAGAAGCCGTCCGGCCGCAGGCGGAAGCAGACGTCTCCGTCGTCATCGGTGGTGAGGGCGGCGGCGAGAGCGGAGCGCAGAGGCTCCGGGGCGGTCCGGTAGTCCGCCAGCGCGGCCTCGTCGGGCACGATGGACCAATCCCGGCAGCAGGTGTCCGGACAGGCGCCGCCGATGCAGCGGAACAGCTGATTGTAGGTGGGCGCGCGTTTGCGCATAGAGCATCCCTCAGTTTTACGTTAGAATGCTTTAATTATACGCGGGTTTCGGCCGTCTGGCAAGGCGGAAGCGGAAATTCCAGCTTTTTGTCCGCATAGGACAGGGCCGAATTCCGTAAGATGACAGTACAGACCACATTGAGAAAGGTGAGGAAGCGCGATGAAACGGATCGCTTTTTTGCTTGCGGCGCTGCTGTGCGCCCTGCCGCTGACCCTGCCCGCCGGGGCGGAGGAGCTGCCGGGCCTGACTGCCCCGTCGGCCATCCTGATGGAAAAGACCACGGGGACGGTGCTGTATGAGCACAACGCCGACATGAAGTACGAGCCGGCCTCCGTGACCAAGGTGATGACCCTGCTGCTGGTGCTGGAGGCTATCGATGGCGGCAGCCTCAGCTGGGACGACACGGTGACCGCCTCCGCCCACGCGGTGAGCATGGGGGGCAGCCAGATCTGGCTGAAGGAGCATGAGCAGATGACCGTCCACGACATGGTGAAGGCGGTGTCGGTGGTGTCCGCCAACGACTGCGCCGTGGCGCTGGCGGAGCATCTGGCGGGGACGGAGGAAGCCTTCGTCCAGCGGATGAACCAGCGGGCGGCGGAGCTGGACATGAACAACACCCATTTTGTCAACTGTACGGGCCTGCCTGCCGAGGGGCATCTTACCACCGCCCGGGACATCGCCATCATGAGCCGGGAGCTCATCCTGAACCACCCGGCCATCCGGGAGTTCACCACCATCTGGATGGACACCCTGCGGGACGGGGCCTTTCAGCTGTCCAATACAAACAAGCTGATCTATTATTATGAAGGGGCCACGGGGCTGAAGACCGGCTCCACCGATGCAGCCCTCTACTGTCTCTCCGCCACGGCGGAGCGGGACGGCATGGAGCTCATCGCCGCGGTGATGCACGCCCCCACCTCCAAGGACCGGTTCGAGAGCGCCAAGGCCCTGCTGAATTACGGCTTTGCCAGCTACGCGCTGCTGTCCGTGTGGCCCGACGGGCCCATTCCGCCGGTGCGGGTGGAGCTGGGAGAGAGTGAGACCGTCCAGCCCGTACCCGCCCGGGCCTGCACCGTGCTGGTGGAGAAGGCCAAGGCCGGGGCGGTGAGTACCGAGCTGGTGCTGCCGGAATTACTGGAGGCCCCTGTGGTGGAGGGGGAGCACATCGGCGCCCTGGAGGTCTATGTGGACGGCCAGCAGGTGGACGCTGTGGAGCTGGTGGCTGCCGAGGGCGTGGGCCGGCTCACCGTGGGGAAGATCTTCAGGCGCTTTTTGGGGACGCTGCTGCTGTGGGGCAATTGAGAATAAAAAATCTGCCGTGAGCCGACGCTCATGGCAGATTTTTTATGCCTTGCACGAAAACATGCAACAAATCCCGGCCCGGCGGGCTCCGTATGAAGGGGGAATGTGAGAATGGACCGGCAGGAGATCGTGCGGGAGTTGTGGAAGCTGATCCACAGCAGAGGGAACGATGCCGTGAAGCTGGCCTATCTGGGTGAGGAGGGCGCAGTGGGCGTGGGCCGGCTGGATCTGGCCGGCGTGACCGAACTGAAGCGCAGCGAGAAGGGCTGCTTCGAGGTGCGCTTTG
Organism: uncultured Oscillospiraceae bacterium; assembly: GCA_934667095.1. Taxonomy (GTDB): domain Bacteria; phylum Bacillota; class Clostridia; order Oscillospirales; family Oscillospiraceae; genus Enterenecus. The sequence goes on from CAKULE010000001.1 coordinate 124,410, forward strand.
TGGACAGGCTGCGGGCGCTGGAGCTGCTGGAGCGGCTGACCGAAAAGGACGAGGGCGGCGCGGAGATGGAGCGCTTCCTCGAGGGCTTACAGGGCGATGAGGCCCCGTGAGACTGCCAAAGATGTCCCCGAAGCAGCGGCAGCTGTTCCGCTGGTGGAACGACTACGACGCCGTCATCTGCGACGGGGCGGTGCGCTCCGGCAAGACCTACGCCATGACCATCGCCTTTTTCCTCTGGGCCATGAGCCGCTTTGATCGCCGGCAGTTCGGCCTGTGCGCCGCCACCCAGAACGGGGTACGCCGCAATGTGCTGACGCCGGTGCTGCCGCTGTTGCGGCGGTTGGGCTTTCAGGCGGAGGAGCGGGTGAGCCAGGGCAAGCTGACCCTCCGCCGGGGCGGGCGGGAAAACGTCTTTTACATCTACGGCGGCCGCAACGAGGGGAGCGCCGCCCTCATCCAGGGCGTGACCCTGGCGGGGGTGCTGCTGGACGAGGCGGCGCTGATGCCCCGCTCCTTTGTGGAGCAGGCCTGCGCCCGCTGCTCCGTGGAGGGGGGGCGGCTGTGGTTCTCCTGCAATCCCGCGGGGCCGGAGCACTGGTTCTATAAGGAGTGGATCTGCCGTCCGGAGGAGAAGCGGGCGCTGTACCTGCACTTTACCATGGCGGACAACCCCGCCCTGTCCGACCGCACCAGAGAGAAGTATGGGCGGATGTTCCGCGGCGTGTTCTACCGGCGGTACGTGCTGGGGGAGTGGGTGGCGGCGGAGGGCCTGGTGTACGACGGGCTGGATCTGACGGGTCTGCCGGAGGCACCGGAGGACGGCTTCGACCGCTGGCGCATCTCCTGTGACTACGGCACGCTAAACCCGGCGTCCTTCGGCCTGTGGGGCAGGAGGGACGGGGTGTGGTACCGGGTGGACGAGTACTATTACGATGCCCGGGCGGAGGGCAGCCAGAAGACCGACGGCGAGTACGGCCAGGCCCTGGCCCGGCTGGCCGGGGGGCGGCCCATCGAGTATGTGGTGGTGGACCCGTCGGCGGCCAGCTTCATCGAGGTGCTCCGCCGGGCGGGCTGGCGGGTGCGGAAGGCGGACAACCGGGTGCTGGAGGGCATCCGGCGGACGGCCCGGGCCCTGCGGGATGGGGAGATCGTGGTGTGCCGCAATTGCGCCGCCGCCATCCGGGAATTTTCCATGTATTGCTGGGACCTGACCGCCGGCGAGGACCGGGTGGTCAAAGAACACGACCACGCCATGGATGACATCCGGTATTTTGCAATGAGTCTGGAGCGGGAGCCGCCAGTGGCGGCAGTGAGCGTGGAGCGGCAGAGGTTTTGAGAGGCGCACCATGAAACAGGGAACTTCCCGGAAGGGATTCCAAATACACAACGTGAGAGGAGAAGGAAGTATGACGATTTCTTATGAGGGCATCGGCCAGACGGCGGCAACCATGAAGGCCTCCGGCAGCCTGAAGCCCGGCATGGCGGTGACCGTTGCCGCCGGGGACACCGTGGGCGTGGGCAGCGATGGCGCCCTGCCCTGCGGCGTGATCCTGACTGCGGCGGACGGCATGGCCGCCGTGCAGCTGTTCGGCCTCGCCCAGGTGAGCTATTCCGGGACCGCCCCTGCTGTGGGCTGGGCCACGCTGGCCGGAGACGGCAAGGGCGCGGTCAAAACTGTCACCAGCGGCGGCGTGAAGCTGCTGGTGCTGAGCGTGGACACTGCGGCCAAAACCGCGGTTATCCGCCTGTAATGTTGTAATCTGAAGGAGGAATATTACGATGGGTTATCAGTATGAGAACATCAAGCTGGAAAAGGGCATGTACCGGGAGGCCGGCCGCAGTTTTACTCAGGTGCTGGAAAAGCTGGACCCCGACCAGCAGTATAAGGGCACGGCGCTGGAAGGGCTGGACGCCTTTCAGCGCCAGCTGAAGCGCTTCGACATCAAGGTGAAGGGCGCGGGCTCCGACCGGGTGGACAAGTTCTTCTCCACGTCCCAGTCCGCCGTGCTCTTTCCCGAGTACATCGCCCGGGCGGTGAAGGCCGGCATGGAGGAGGCCAACATCTTGCCCCAGATCACCGCCACCGAGACCATGATCGACGGCATGGACTACCGCTCCATCCTGTCCGTGCCCGAGTCCGAGAAGCAGATGAAGCAGGTGGCCGAGGGCGCCGCCATCCCTCAGACCATGGTGAAGACCCGTGACACGCTGGTGAAGCTGAACAAACGGGGCCGGATGCTGGTGGCCTCCTACGAGGCGATCCGATTCCAGAAGCTGGACCTGTTCTCCGTTACCCTGCGCCAGATGGGCGCACAGATCGGCCGCATGCATCTGGAGGACGCCGTGGACGTCATCCTCAACGGCGACGGCAGCGGCAACGCCGCTGCGGTGACCAGCGTGGCCGCCGCCGGTACCCTGACCTACGACGATCTGCTGGCCTTCTGGAACACCTTCGACCCCTATCAGATGAACACCCTGCTGGTGAACGGCGACACCATGGTGAAGCTGCTGAAGCTGAGCCAGCTGCAGGACGCCGCCGCTGGCCAGGACTTCCACGGCACCGGCCGACTGGTGACCCCCATGGGCGCGCAGGTGCTGCGGTCCTCCGCCGTGCCCGCGGGCAAGATCATCGGTCTGGACCGCAATTATGCGCTGGAGCTGGTGAAGGCCGGCGACGTACTGGTGGAGTATGACAAGATCATCGACCGCCAGCTGGAGCGGGCGGCCATCACCACCGTGTCCGGCTTTGCCAAGATCTTCCCCGAGGCCAGCGGCGTGCTGTCCCTGTGAGAGAAGGGGGCGGGAACATGGGCCTTCTGAAACGGAGGGAGAAGCGCCCGGCTGAGGCCGGGACCGTCCAGCTCCGGGATGCCCGCCGCCACCCCTTTGCCGCGCTGGACCGCTATGTGCCCCTGCAGGGAGCGGACACGGTGACATACCGCTCCATCCGGGAGGCCATCCCGGTGATCGATGCGGCCATTGCCAAGATGGTGCGGCTATGCGGCGGCGTCAGCGTCCGCAGCCGGGACGAGAGCGCCCAGCCCGGGCTGGAGCAGTTCCTGCGCACGGTGCCCACCGGCCGGGGCCAGCGGGGCATTCAGTCCTTTCTGGACTGCTATCTGGACTCCATGCTCACCTGCGGCCGGGCGGTGGGGGAGATCGTCCCCGCCCGCAGCGGCCGGGACGTGGCCGCCGTGCTGTGCGGCGATGTGGACGGCGTGTGCGTGCAGGAGGGGAACAGCCCACTGGACTTTCTGCTGTGCGGGCGGGAGGCGGACGGCAGCGTCCGCCCCCTGCCCCGGCAGGAGCTGCTGCTGTTCACCCCCTTCCAGCCGGAGAGCGGCTCGCCCTACGGGGTGTCCATGCTGCGGTCCATGCCCTATCTGGCGGGCATCCTCATGCAGATCTACGAGACCATGGGCCTCAACTGGGAGCGGGTGGGCAATGTGCGTTTTGCCATTTCCTGCAAGGGGGAGGACGGCTCTGCCGAGGAGCGGTGCGCCCGGGTGGCCCGGGAGTGGTCCGAGGCCATGAGCGCCGGGCCCGGCGCGGTGCGGGACTTTGTGACCTCCGGCGATGTGGACATTAAGGTCATCGGCGCAGACAATCAGGTGCTGGACAGTGAGGTGCCCGTGCGGCAGCTGCTGGAGCAGCTCATCTCCCGCACAGGGATACCTCCCTTCCTGCTGGGGCTGACGTGGTCGTCCACTGAGCGGATGAGCAGCCAGCAGGCGGACATCCTCACCAGCGAGATCGACGCCATCCGCCGCAGCCTGACCCCGGTGGTGGAACGCATCTGTTCCTTGTGGCTGCGGCTGCACGGCCATGACGGCCGGGTGGATGTGGTCTGGGACACGGTGAACCTGCAGGACGAGGAGACGCTGGCCCGGGCGGAGCTCTACCGGGCCCAGAGCGCGGCACTGAACGTGAACGGAGAGGGGAGCGAGAGACATGGACGTGAATAAGCAGGCGCAGGTGAGCGCCGCCGGTGCGGTAAGCGGAGAGGAGCTGGCCCTCATCAACGCTATGGCCCGGCGGGAGCTGAGCGCCGACGAGGTGTACACCTTCGGGGTACGCCTGTGCGACAATGAGATCGACCGGGACAATGAGCGCTTTGACGAGGAGACGCTGGAGGAGTTGGGCCGCCTGTTCGTGGGCGCCCCCGGCGTGTTTGACCACCAGTGGTCCGCCCACGGGCAGACTGCCCGCATCTACCGGACCGAGCTGGTCCGGGACGGTGAGGCCACCTCAGACGGCAGGGCCTGCTGCTGGCTGAAGGGCTGGGCCTATATGATGCGCACGGAGGAGAACGCCGGGCTCATCGCCGAGATCGACGGCGGCATCAAGCGGGAGGTCAGCGTGGGCTGCGCCGTGCGGGAGGTCAGGTGCTCTGTCTGCGGCGGGACTCTGGGCTCCTGCGGCCACGAGAAGGGCGAGGTCTACGGCGGGCAGGTGTGCTGCGGTGTGCTCACCGGGGCCACCGACGCCTATGAGTGGTCCTTCGTGGCGGTGCCCGCCCAGCGGCGTGCCGGCGTGGTAAAAAGTGTTAGGGCCGCCTCTGACGAGGCCCAGTTGGGCCGGCGTTATCTCAAGGGCCTGCGGCAGGAGCTGGTGCGGCTGACCCTCATAGCCGAGCCGGAGGCTGACCGGGACTTGATGGCCCGGGTGGCGGACCGGCTGGAGGAGGCGGAACTGCTGGAACTGAGCAAGGTCTACCGGGAGCGGGCGGACCGGCTGTTGTTCCCGGCGGTGCAGCTCCGCCCCAGAGAGGCCGAGACTGACCGGGCGGGCGCGGAGCCCTTCCGGATCTGAGGTGGCGGCCATGGTAGAGAAGGTGCTGGCGCGGGTGAAGACCCTGTGCTCCCCCGCTATGGGGGAGGAGGGACTGACGGCTCTGTGCGCCGCAGCCTGCGCCCGGCTGAACGGCCTGCTGGCCGAGGGTGTGACGGCGGAGGACTGCGGCGAGGCTTACATCCTGGCGGCGGCGTGGCTGGTCATGGACTGGATGCGCCTGACGGACGGGAACGGCGATATTACCGCTCTCACCGCCGGGGGGATATCCCTCCACCGGGAGGGCGGCCGGGGCGGCGAACTGACCCGGCGGGCCATGGAACTGATGGGCCCCCATCTGCGGGATGCGGGCTTTGTATTTCAGGGGGTGTGAAGATGACGGATGCATTTGCGTGGGTGATCCGGGCCTATGGCCGGCGCATGACCTGCCATGACGCGGCGGGCGCGGAGCAGGGCGGCGGCATGGCCATCGTCCAGCCCATGACCGAGGCGGACTGGCAGTATACGGCGGGGGCGCTGGGCAGTTACCGGGCGGACCGGTTCCTCTGTCTGGCAGAGCCGGAGCTCCCCATCGGTGCGCTGGGAGCCGGCGGATACGTGAGCTGGAACGGGGAGCGGTTCGAGGTGATGACCGTCCGCCCGGTGTGGGTGGGCGGCGTGACCACCCATCTGTGGATGGTCCTGCGGCCCGCGGAGGCACAGACATGATGGCCGGGGCAATGAACGCCGTGCGCGCCGCCGCAGTGGAGCTGCTGGAGCGGTACGGGGTTCCCGCAGTGGCGGGAATGGAGCCGGCGGCGAGGGTCAGGCAGTCCGGTCCGGTGGCGGCGGTGTCCCTCAGCAGGGTGGTGTGCGCCGCCGGGGGCTTTCAGGACTATCTGGGCGTGAAGGACGGCGACGAGCTGTACGGCCGGGCGGTGGAGCTGACCCTGTCGCTGGACCTGTACGCCCCCCGGGACGGGGGCGAGAGCGCCTGCCAGACGGCCTTTGCCGCACTGGCGGAGGCCCTGACCTGCGGCGATCTGGCGGGCCTGACGGTGACGGAGATCTCCGGGGGCCGAGTGGAATTTTTGGCGAAGGACGGGCTGTACCGCCTGCCGGTCACCTGCCGCTGCGGTGGCTGGATGGTGGCCCGGGTGGACGACAGCGGCGCCTTCATGGACTTTAAGGTAGAGGGGAGAACTGTTTGATGAGCAAGATCACAACGCGGGAGCGGCCGGGGGTTTACTCGGTGTATGAGGCGTCCTCCCTGTCTGCGGCCGCCTCCGGCGGCAGTGCGGCGGTCATTGTGGCCGAGGCGGGCAGCGGGGCTGGGACCGGCCCCTTCCGCTGGACCAGTTACAGCCGGGCAGCAGCGGATGTCGGAGCCTGTAGACTCAGTGAGCTGGCCCGGCTGGCCCTGAAAAACGGCGCAGGCGTGGTGTACGGTGTGCCTGCGGGCAGCGATTATGAGGCCGCCTTTGCTGAGGCGGCCAAGCTGGAGGGGGTCGGCGTGGTGGTGTGCGGCAGCACCGACCTAGCCGTACAGAAGAAGCTGAAGGAGTCGGTAGTGGCCTGCGCCGCCGCCCGGAGAGAGCGCATCGCCGTGGTGGCCGGGGCCGAGGGCGAGACCGCCGACCAGCTGGTGGAGCGGGCCGCCGCCCTCAACAGCGAGCGGATGGTGCTGGTGGGCCCCAACGCCGCAGGCGGGGATGGCGCCGCCTGTGCCGCCGCGTTGGCAGGGACCATCGCCGGGCAGACTGATCCGGCTCTGCCCCTCAGCGGCGCAGAGCTGAAGGGACTGGATGGCCTTGGTGCGGAGTATGACGACGATGCGGTGGACCAGCTGATCCGGGGCGGCGTAACTCCGTTGGAGAGCGTCAACGGCGCGATGAGCGTGGTGCGGGCGGTGACCACCCGGACCACCACCGGCGGTGCGGCGGACGCCACATGGCGGGAACTGTCCACCATTCTGGTGGTGGACGAGGTCATCCCCGCCATCCGCAATGCCCTGCGGGCCAAGTTCCAGCGGGTGAAAAATACCGAGCAGACCCGGGGGGCCATCCGCTCTCAGGTGGTGCTGGAGTTGGAGGACCGGGTCAGCCGGGAGATCATCAACGGCTATGAGGACGTGACCGTAGAGGCCGAGCGCGGCGACCCCACCGTGTGCCGGGTGGAGTTCGCCTTCGCCGTGACCCATGGGCTGAACCAGATCTGGCTGTCGGCCCACATCACTGTGTAAGGAGGGCGGAGCATGAGTATTTCTGTCAATCCCATCCCTACCAGCTGCGACATCTGGCTGGAGCTGGAGGGTAAAAAGGTGGCGGTGGTGCAGAGCTACCACTGCAAGTCCACCCGGGAGGCGTCCACCGTGGAGGCCTTCGGCGAGCGGGAGCCCGTGGCCACCATGGAGGGGCCCCAGCGCCACGTGGTAGAGCTCACCCGGCTGTACGCCACGGATAAGGCCATCGCCGACGGCATCAGCTTCTACGATCTGGAGGACTTCTCGCTGGTCATCTGCAAGCCTGACCGCCGGGTGATCTACACCGGCTGCCGGTGGAGCGCCATCGAGGAGAGCGCCAAGCTCCACGAGACCGTGGCGGAGAAGCTGACCCTTGTGGCCCGCCGCCGGCTGGAGAGCAAAGCCTGATGGAGGGCGGCGCGTTCTGGCTGGGCCGGGAGCGGATGGAGGTGCCCGAGGGCACCCTCCGTCTGCTCTCCGCCCGTGAAATTTTAGAGGCCCGGCGGGAGGGGCTGGAGCTGGCCGCCGACGGCACAGAGGCCGCCCTGTGCGCCAACGCCTGCCTTGTGGCCCGGGCACTGGAGCGGGACGGCAGGCCCGTCTACCCCGACGGCAGGGCGGTGCTGGCCGCCCTGCGGGTGGAGGATATCGTCCGGCTGGCAGAGGTATGGGGCAGGTTTGACCGGGAGTTCGATCCCTCCCTGCTGGACGGGGCGGAGCAGACCGAAGCGCGAAAAAAAGTCTGGAGCACACGCCTTATGCGCGCCTTCAGTGGCGTGTGCTCCGCAGCTTTGGCGCGCTGCCCACGGAGGAACGGGCCAAGGCCATGAAGCACCGGGACTATCTCTGGTGTGCCCTGAATCTGGCGCTGGACCGGGAGGAGGAACTGGCCCGGCTGTGCCCCGACTGCCGCCGCCGGGCAGAGGCGGAGCCCTGCCCTGTCTGCGGCGCGGAGCGGGAGAGCTGGGGGTACAGCGCCGGGTTCGACCTGAACCGCTTCCGTGAGCTGGAAGGGGGCGGGACGGTATGACCGACTGGATCGCCGCCCTGCTGGCACTGGCGCGGGAAGACGAGGGGGATGGGGAAGTCCCCGCCCTCAGCCTCGGCCTGCTGACCACCGCTCCGACCATCGCCGGGGCGGAGTTAGAGCTGGCCGCGGAGGAGCAGCTTCCCGAGATGGGGCCCTGGGCCTTGCCCTCCGGTGAGCCCATGGCCGGGGCGGACAGGACCGCCCTGGCCATGCCGGGGGCTGTGCAGAGGTTGGCCGCCGGCATGGCGCTGCCCGGACAGCGGCAGAGCGCGGAGGCTCTGTCCGCCATGGGACAGGTGTACCGCCGGGCGGTGGAGGCGGTGTCCCCTGCTGCAATGACAGCCTCCGCCCGACAGTGGCCGACGGCGGAAAACACCGCGGACGAGCCCCTGACGGCGGAAGACTTTGACCGGCTGATCTGCCGGGACAGCCGCCGGTACGACGGCGGGATGAGCATTTACTGAAAGGAGTGGGCGGGATGGAGCTTGCCCCCATGCGATTCAAAACCTTTGTCTGGCCCCATAACCCCCGGGTGTACGCCATCCGTTTTGAGCGGAAGCTGGCCCTGCACAAGATCCCCTTCGGGCGGCACCTGCTCCAGAGCCTGGGGCAGACCTGCCGGGTATTCCGGGGCGAGGGGGAGTTTGTGGGCGCGGAGGCCTATGACACGTTCAAAAGGCTGGCCACCGTGTTTCACGAGGAGAGCCCAGGACCCCTGATCCACCCGGTGTGGATGTCCACCCGGGCGTGGTTCGTCTCTCTGCGGTTGGAGGAGGAGCCGCGGCCGGACTATGTGCGGTACAGCTTCGAGTTCTGGGAGGTGCTGGACATCCCGGTGCAGACCGGGCTCACCGAGCGCAGCACGGGCTCCGCCGCCGGGGCAGAGGGGAGCGGAGCCGGGCAGACGCCGGTGTGGCACACCGTGGCCCGGGGGGATACCCTGTGGGCTATCGCCCGGCGGTATTCCACCACGGTGGCAGTCATCGTGGCCCTGAACCCGGCCCTCCGCAACCCGAACCTTATTTTGCCGGGACAGAAGGTGAGGGTGCGGTGATGGAGTGCCGGGTGAGCTTGGGCTCCGGCCGGATGTTTGATCTGCCCCAGCCGGAGGAATGGACCTTTCGCTATGGCACCGGCACTCCCTGCGACAGTTTCACGGTCCGCTGCCTCTGGGAGGGCGGACAGGAGGAGCTGTTCGCGGAGATCAGCCGTTTCTACGCCTATTGGGAGGGGGAGCGGGTGTTCACCGGCGTGGTGGACGAGTGCCGCTGCGGCTGCGGCGGCAAGGGCAAATGGCTGGAGCTGTCCGGTCGGGGAATGGCTGCCCTGCTGCTGGACAATGAGGCCATGCCCGCCCAGTACCAGCGGGCGGCGCTGGCGGATATTCTGGCCGACCACGTGACCCCTTATGGGATCCAGACCGTGGAGGGCGCGGTTCTGCCGGCGGTGAGCGGATTTGAGGTGAGCAGCGGCGTCAGCGAGTGGAGTGTGCTGCGGGACTTCGCCTGCTATCATGGCGGGGTGGTGCCCTGGTTCGACCGGCAGGGCCGGCTGGTGCTGGCGGGGCACAAAAATCAGCGGACCCTGACGCTGGACGACCGGGCGGCGGTGACGGCGTGGGAGTACCGGGACCAGCGCCACGGGGTGCTGAGCCAGGCGGCGGTGCGGCGGCGGACCGCCGCCGGGGTCCAGTGGGTACGGGACGAGAATTTTATCGCGCAGGGCGGCTGCGCCAGGCGGGTTGTCACAGTGCCCAACACCACCGCCGGGGCGGCCATGCGCTACTCGGCGGACTGGCAGCTGAAGGCCAGCCGGCGGGACCGGGTGCGCCTGACCGTCACCCTGCCAGGTGCCTTTGCCGCGTGGCCGGGGGAGCTGGTGGCGGTGAGCCGCACCGGCATGGGCCCGGCGGGGGAGTACCGGGTGGCGGAGAGTACGGTGGCCTGCGGGGCCAAGGGGCTGTCCACCACGCTGGAGCTGGCCCCGCCAGATGTGATGATCTGAAAGGAGAGAGATTCATGTGGCTGAGCAGACAGCAGAAGCGTCCCAACGGGGAGGACGGCGGCAGAACCGGCACCGTTACCTCCGCCGAGGGGCAGATAGCTGTCCGGCTGGACAGCGAGGTCCGCGGACTGGCGGTCTATGGGCCCGGCGGCTATACATGGACGCCGGGGCCGGGGCAGGAGGTGCTGGTCATCAAGGGCCGGGGGGAGCGGCCCTGCGTAGCCGGGGTGAAGCAGGGCTCCCCCGCCGGGGCGGTGGCCATTCAGGCGGAGACCATCGCCCTGAACGGGGCGGTCACGGTGAACGGCATGCCCCTGGAGCAGTACATTCTGGCCCTGACAGGAGGGAAGACATGAGCATCCGACTGGTGGATATGGATTACCGGAGTGACGGCGCGGGCGGCCTGCTGTCCGCAGACGGGGCGGAGGCCCTGCTGGGAGAGGTGCTCTTCCGCCTGACAGCCCGGCGGGGAGCTTTCCCCCTGATGCCGGAGCTGGGCAGCGAGCTGTATCGCCTGCGGGGAGTGAAGCCCTCCCAGCGGCAGGCGCTGGCCCGGGAATATGCCGCCCGGGCGCTGGCGGAGCTGGAGGACGTGACGGTGACGGACGCGGCGGTCACCGACCGGGGGGATGGCCTGTCCATCCGGGTGGAGCTCGTCTGGCAGGGCGAGCCCCTTGCCGTGGAATGGGAGGGATGAGGATGAAGACAGCAGAGGAGATCTATCAGGCGCTGGCAGAGGAGTTCCGGGCCCGCACGGGCCTGTCCGCGGCGGGAAACGCCGACCTGGCCGCCCGGTTCTACGCCGTGGCGGCCCAGCTGTACGGCCTGTATGTGCAGGCGGACTGGACCCGACGCCAGTGCTTTCCCCAGAGCGCCGAGGGGGACGCGCTGGACAGCCACGCCCAGCTGCGGGGCCTGAAGCGCCGCCAGCCAGTGAAGGCCGCAGGGACGGTGCGCTTTTTCGCCGCCGGAGACCGGGCCGTTCCGGCGGAGATCCCGACGGGCACCGTGTGCATGACGGCGGAGGGCGCACGGTTTTTCACGGTGGCGGCCGCCGCCATAGGGGTGGAGGAGAGTCAGGCCGACGTGGTCGTGGAGGCCGCCGAGGCCGGCGCTGCCGGCAACGTGGGGCCGGGCACGGTGCTCTATCTGGCGGTGGCCCCGGTGGGCGTCACCGCCTGCACCAATCCCGCCGCCATGACCGGCGGACAGGACGGCGAGGACGACGAAACCCTGCGGGAGCGCATCCTTGCCACCTGCCGCCGCCTGCCCAACGGGGCCAACAGCGCCTTTTACCGGCAGGCAGCGCTGGCACTGGACGGCGTGGCCGCGGTGAAGGTGCTCCCCCGCAGCCGGGGTGTGGGTACGGTGGACGTGGTGGTCGCCGCCCCGGAGGGGATGCCGGACGACGGCCTCATTACACGGGTGCAGGACTATTTCGATGGCGTGCGGGAGATCGCTGTCAGCGTCAGCGTCCTGAAGCCCACGGCCAGAACGGCAGACGTGTCCGTGGTGCTGACGGCGGCGGAAGGGCAGGACTTCTCCACCCTGTCCGAACGGGTGAAGACCGCGGTGGCCGGCTGGTTCACCGGGGATAAGCTGGGCCGGCCGGTGCTTCAGGCGGAACTGACGGCGCTGGTGTTCGCGCTGGAGGGCGTGGCCAACTGCGCCGTGACCCTCGGCGGCGGAGATACCGTGGGCGAGGGGAGCACCCTGCCTGTGCTGGGGACCTGCACCGTCACCCGGGCAGAGAGCTGAGGGGGTGCGGCATGGATCACGAGCAGAATCTGGTGGACCTGCTGCGGCCCCTCGGGGTGTACGACCTGAGTGCCGCCGCCCTCAACCGGGGGGAGCTGGCGGCCTATGGCGCGCTGCTGGACGAAGGGGGCGCAGAGCTGGAGGACACGGCCCGGGAGATGTCGCTGGCCACGGCGGAGAACTTCGGCCTCGCCGCCGTGGAGGACCTGCTGCCCTACCGTCCGGTGAGCGACACTCCGGAGCAGCGCCGGCGGGCGCTGGCGGCCCTGCTGCGCATCGGCGGGGACAGCTTCACGCTGGTTGCCGTGAACGACACGCTCTCCGGCTGCGGCATCAACGCCCGGGCCGCCGAGGGGGACCAGCCGGGGTATGTGGAGGTATCCTTTCCCGATACGGCGGGCATACCCGCCGGCTTTCAGGCCCTGCGGGCCATCATCGAGGACATCCTGCCTTGCCACCTGGAGATTACCTATGTCTTCTGGTACAACAGCTGGGCCGGGCTGGCGGAGCGCCTGCCTACATGGGGCGCGGCGGCCGCTGCGGGGCGGAGCTGGTATGAGCTGGCCACGTGGAAGGCCTGAGTACTGTGAAATCTCCATCCGCCGGCAGGCGGATGGAGATTTTTTGGATATTTCAGCTAAAAACTATTGACAACGGTACAAATATATAGTACACTATAGCCAGAGGAGGGGTGAGTCCCATGTGGAAGTAAGCCAACTCCCCAGACGATGGGAACGCAGCGAAATACCCGGCTCTGTTCCAAACGCGCTCCATTGGGCATGAGACCCTGTTGACAGCTGGTCTATCAGTTTGAGGAAGCAGACACAGGCGTATATTCGGGCGATACCCAGCGCAGATCCTAAGAAAGTCGAGGAAGGTCCATTGGAAAATCCGAACCAGAGGTAGGCCCCCAGCCGCGTGTAGGACGGCTGGGGGCCCGGTGTTTTTTCCGGGCTTTCATGAATGTGGAAATTTCCGTTGCAAAACCGGGCAGAATTCGATATAATAAGAAAACACCAAGGAACACAGCGGCGGCGGGCGCAGCCCGGTGACCGGAACGAATACAGGAGTGAAAGCTATGTTTGTAAAAGATATTGGCATCGACCTGGGCACTGCCAGCGTACTGGTCTACGTGAAGGACAAGGGTATCGTTCTGCGCGAGCCCTCCGTGGTGGCGCTGGACAAGAACACCGGCAAGCTGCTGAAGGTGGGCACGGACGCCCAGCAGATGCTGGGCCGTACCCCCGGCAACATCGTGGCCATCCGCCCCCTGCGGGAGGGCGTCATCTCCGACTACGACATGACTGAGCGGATGCTGCGGGAGTTCATCCGTAAGGTGGCCCCCGTGCGGCTGTTCAAGCCCCGCATCATCATCTGCGTGCCCTCCGGCATCACCGAGGTGGAGGAGCGCGCCGTCATCGACGCGGGCATTCAGGCCGGCGCCCGGAAGGTGTATCTCATTGAGGAGCCTCTGGCCGCAGCCATCGGCGCGGGCATCGCCATCGACCAGCCCGACGGCCACATGGTGGTGGACATCGGCGGCGGCACTGCCGACATCGCCGTCATCTCCCTGTCCGGCATCGTGGAGTCCGCCTCCATCAAGGTGGCGGGCGACGCCTTCAGCGAGGCGGTGGTGAAATATATCCGCAAGCGCCACAACGTCCTCATCGGCGACCGCACCGCCGAGGAGCTGAAAATGACCATCGGCTGTGTGTTCCCTCGGCCGGAGGAGATCACCATGGAGGTCAAGGGCCGCTGCCTGATGACCGGCCTGCCCCGGGTATTCTCCGTGTCCTCCAGCGAGATGATCGAGGCATTCGAAGAGCCCTGCAGCCGGATCCTGGAGGCCGTCCACGGCGTGCTGGAGCGCACGCCCCCCGAGCTGGTGGCTGATATCTCCACCAACGGCATCGTGATGACCGGCGGCGGCTCTCTGGTCTGGGGCTTTGACAAGCTCATCGAGTCCCACACCGGCATCGAGACCTACATCGCCGACGATGCCATCTCCTGCGTGGCGCAGGGCACCGGCAAGAGCCTTGAGTGGATCGGCAACATGCAGGACGGCACCATGAATATCTCCAGAAGCAAGCAGATGATGTGATCGTTTACAGGCAGAGGGCCGCGGGAGCGGCCCTCTGTTTTTTCATCTGCCGGCGGCAGGCGGGGCCGGCTCTGCCCCCCGTTTGGACGCTTCTGAAACCGGGAAAACTTGGAGAATGAGCGTGGCTTGTAATTTCCGGTTGTCAGACGGGCCGTTCCGTAGTATAATACATTGATTCTGGTGTTTTATAAAAACCACTCCGGCGGGAGAGCCCGCGGAGCGTTATGAGGTGTTTGCATGTCAGACCGTCACATCTGTGATTATATCAAGCCCGGCTGCCGGGCCCATCTGGTGGGCGTGGGCGGCGTGTCCATGGCCCCGCTGGCAGAGGTGCTCCAGCGGGCGGGCGTGGTCGTCTCCGGCTCCGACTGGCACGAGAGCGACAAGGTGGAGCACCTGCGCTCTCTGGGTATCAAGGTGTTCGTGGGCCCCCAGAGGGCGGAGAACATCGCCGGCGCGGGCTGCGTCATCCGCACCGCCGCCGCTCATGACGACAACCCGGAAATCGCCGCCGCCCGGGCCGCCGGGATCCCGGTGTTCGAGCGGGCGCAGGCGTGGGGCGCCCTGATGCGGGCGTATCAGAACGCCCTGTGCATCTCCGGCACCCACGGCAAGACCACCACGACCTCCATGTGTACCCACATTTTCCTCGCCGCCGGGCGGGATCCCTCCGTCATGATCGGCGGCACGCTGCCTCTGCTGGGCTCCGGCCACCGGGTGGGCCATGGGGACACCATCATTCTGGAGTCCTGCGAGTACTGCAACTCCTTCCTGTCCTTCTTCCCCACGGTGGCGGTGATCCTGAATATCGAGGCGGACCATCTGGACTTCTTCAAGGATCTGGCCGACGTGGAGCACTCCTTCCGGGCCTTTGCTGACCTCGTGCCGGAGAACGGCGTCATCGTGGCCAACTGCGAGGATAAGAACACGATGGACACGCTGGCGGGGGAGACCCGGCCCATGCTGACCTTCGGTGTGGAGCAGGGTGACGTCCACACGGAGCACCTCACCTTCGACCACGGTTTGGCCCGGTTCGATCTGGTAGAGCACGGGCAGTTCTTCGCCCATATCGAGCTGTCCGTCCCCGGTGTCCACAACGTGAAGAACGCCGTGGCCGCGGCAGCGGCCTCTCTGGTGCTGGGCGTGCCCGCCTCGGCAGTGGCGGAGGGCTTGGCAGCCTTCCGGCTGCCCGGCCGGCGGTTCGAGTTCAAAGGCGAGTACCACGGCGCCGCCGTCTACGACGACTATGCCCACCACCCCGGTGAGCTGAAGGCTCTGCTGGATATGGCCCGCACGCTGGACTACAAGCGCATCGTCTGCGCCTTCCAGCCCCACACCTATTCCCGTACCCATGAGCTGTTCGACGACTTTGTGGAGGTGCTCAAGCAGCCCGACGTGACCCTGCTGGCGGAGATCTTCGCCGCCCGTGAGGACAACACCATCGGCATCTCCTCCAACGATCTGGTCCAGCGCATTCCGGGCAGCGAGTTCTGCCCCACGCTGGAGGATGTCACCGCCCGCCTGCGGGAACTGACCCAGCCCGGGGACCTGATCCTCACCGTGGGGGCCGGGGACATCTATCTGGCCGGCGAGGCGCTGGTCCGCGGGAGTTAAGAGAAATTTAAGAGGAAACAAAGAGAGAGTTAAAGGGATTCTGAGAGAATCGAGAGAGGAACAGCCGCCCGGGAAAGGGGCGGAGAAATGAGGAGAATATGACGATTGCTGCCGCCGCGGACGTTGAGATCCGCGAGGTGACCGGCAAAGCCGAGCTGAGGACCTTTGTAGACTACCCCAACCGGCTGTACGCTGATGTGCCCCAGTTTGTGCCCGCCTTTTACGGGGACGATCT
This sequence comes from uncultured Oscillospiraceae bacterium, assembly GCA_934667095.1. GTDB lineage: Bacteria > Bacillota > Clostridia > Oscillospirales > Oscillospiraceae > Enterenecus. The sequence continues at coordinate 140,164 of CAKULE010000001.1, forward strand.
GGCAGACTGGGATGAGACGAAAAACCCCGCTATGGCCTACTGCGAGGCCAAGCGCTTTCTGGCCTACCGGAACGGCGAGGTGGTGGGGCGCATCGGCGCCATCCTGAGCCACAAGGCCAACGAAAAATGGGGCACGGAGCGCATGCGCTTCTCCCAGGTGGACTTTATCGACGACCCGGCGGTGTCCGCGGCGCTGTTCCGCGCGGTGGAGCGCTGGGCCCGGGAGAAGGGCTGCACGCAGGTCCACGGGCCCCTGGGCTTCTGCGACATGGACCGGGAGGGCATGCTGGTGGAGGGTTTTGACCAACGCAGCATGTTCATCACCTACTACAACCACCCCTATTATAACGACCATCTGGCCGCCCTCGGCTATCAGAAGGACGTTGACTGGCTGGAGTACAAGATCGACATCCCCGCGGAGGACAGCGATCTGGCCCGGAAGCTCCACCGCATCGCCCGCCGGGTGCTGGGCCGGGGGGACTACCGCAAGGTGCCCGCCAGCCGTGCGGCGGACTTCAAGCCCTACATACCAGACGTGTTCCGGCTGGTGAACGAGGCCTACGCCCCTCTGTACGGCGTGGTGGAGCTCAACGAGTCCCAGATCAAAAAGTACGCCGCCAAGTTCCTGCCGCTGGTGAATCCGGATTTTGCCTGTCTCATTGTGGATAAAAACGACCGGCTGGTGGCCTTCGGCGTGTGCGCCCCCTCCATGGCCGAGGCCATGCAGAAGAGCCGCGGCCGCCTGTTTCCCACGGGCTGGGCACGGGTGCTGCGGGCGTTGAAGAAGAACACGGTGGTGGACCTGCTGCTCATCGCCGTGCGGCCCGACCTGCAGGGGCTGGGCATGAACGCCGTCATCATCGACCACATCCTCCGGGGCTGCGTGAAGAACGGCATCCAGTACGCCGAGACCGGCCCCCAGCTGGAGACCAACATCAAGGAGCTCAGCCAGTGGAAGCTCTTTGACAAGGACCAGCATAAGCGCCGCCGCTGCTACATCAAGGACCTGTAAAATGAGTTCCGCCCCTGCGCCGAAGCGCAGGGGCGGAACTTTGCCTTGCGGGGTGTATGTCCTGCCGCGGACAAAGAAACAGGCGCGGGCAGCTGCCCACGCCTGTTTGTTCTGCGATGCCGAAGGGCTCAATCCTTGAGCTCCTTTTCCAGTTCCGCGGCGATCTCACCGGAGACCTCCGCGGCGGCGGACTGCTCGCTGACGCCGTCGTCCTTCATGTCCAGATCGTCCAGCGTGAGGGCCATCAGGTCCTCCTTGCTGGGAGCCTCCAGCGCCGCTACCCGGTTGGCCTGCCGGGCGATGGCTGACTCGAAGATGTTGCGCACATCACGGGCGTTGCCGAAGTTCTCGTCCCGCTGCTCGTACATCAGGCGGAAGCCCTCCGCCGCGGCCCGCGCGGTCTCGTCGTCCAGCGTGTAGCCGCCCCGCCTGCACTGGGAGCGGAAGATCTCCATCAGCTGGTCGCCGTTGTAGTCCTCAAAGTAGAAGTATTTGTTGAAACGGCTCTCCAGACCGGGATTGGAGTGGATGAAGTCCCCCATGAGGTCGGTGTAGCCCGCCACGATGACGATGAGGTCGTCCCGGTGGTCCTCCATGTTCTTCAGAATGACCTCTACCGCCTCCTGCCCGAAGTCGTTGGGGGAGTCGTGGTTGGTGAGGGCGTAGGCCTCATCGATGAACAGCACGCCGCCGATGGCCTTGTCGATGACGCCCTGCGTCTTCAGGGCGGTCTGCCCCACGAAGCCCGCCACCAGACCGGAGCGGTCCACCTCCACCAGCTGGCCCTTGGACAGCACACCGATGGAGTGGTAAATGCGGGCCAGCAGCCGCGCCACGGTGGTCTTGCCCGTGCCGGGGTTGCCCATGAACACCAGGTGGAGGGACATGGCGGGGGTGGGCAGGCCGGCCTCCTGCCGCAGCTTGCGCACCTTCACCAGATTGATCAGGCTGTGGACGTCCTCCTTGACCTTTTCCAGCCCGCACAGCTCGTCCAGCTCGGCCAGCACGTCCTCCAGCTTTTCGGGCTCGGGGGCGGGCTCCTCCTCGGCCTTGGCCTCTTCCTGCGCGGTCTTTTCGTCGGCGGGCCTGCCGGTGGGCATGGGGATGCCGTCGGTGCGGCGGGTGACGAAGTCCTCCACGTCCAGCGGGGTCTTGCCGCCGGTGACGCCCGCCTTGTCGCAGAAGCGGCTCATGGAGTCGGAACAGGCGTTGACAAAGGCGGCCTCCGCCTCGCTGACCTTGCCGTCCACTGCGGCGAACAGCAGCAGCATCAGGGTGAAGGTGTCCGCAAAGCGGCGGCTCTTGCACTCGCCGCGCTCCAGATCGGCCTGCACCATCCGCCGGAAGAAGTTGGGCAAGGCGAAGCCGGGGTAGTCACTGACCATGGACACCAACTCCCAGTATAGGGCGGTGGGCACGGGGTTGCCCTTGCTGTAAATGGCGTTGTAGAATTCCACGTGGGCCGGGGTGAGGCCCTCATCGCTCTGCCACACGCCGCAGGCGCACTGGCGCATGAATTTATCCGCCTCAAGGCCAAAGGCCACGCGGGAGCCGCCGTCGGCCAGCTGGCGGCGGAAGGCGGTCATCGCCTCGTCATACTGCTTGTGGGCCGAGGCGGGGGTCATAGGCTGTGCCATTGGCAACATCTCCTTTGATTTGCTTGTTCTATTATAGGCGAGGGAGGGCCCCGGGTCAATCCATTTCCTGCCCGCGGCGGAAAAAAGATTGACGAGCCGGGTCAAAGCGTGTAGTATAAAGTAGATGTGTCAGAGCCCTTTGGGTCCGCCCGGCACAGCACGCATACCACACTGCCTGATAGGAGGTTTTCAGCCATGGCCCGAAGAACGAACGCAGAAGGCTTGATCCACTGTAACGCCTGCGGCGAAGATTACAGTGCCACCTATAAACGCTGCCCCTTCTGTGGGGAAAAGCTCAACGTCCGCCCGGTGGATGACAGCGACGAGGATTTTGACGACGGTTTCGTCTTTGAAGGAGAGGCGCTCTTTGACGAGCCCAAGGACGCCAAATCCGCCCCCCGCAGCAACGGTGGCCGGCGGCTGGCGGCCCGCACCGGCCGGCCGGCCCGGGCGTCCCAGCCGGTGAAGCTCAACCTGCCCCGGCTCATTACCTTTATCATCTCCCTTGTGATCATCATTGCCGCCCTCATCATCGTGTTCGGCGTGATTTATCCCAAGCTGCACAAAAACCCCAAGCCCAGCCCCTCGCCCAGCCCCTCCGCCTCTCAGACGGTGGAGCCCACGGTCAGCCCGGAGCCTACGGTTGAGCCCAGCGTGGAGCCCACGGGCGAGCCTGTCAGCTCCCCGGACAGCCTGACCCTCAGCAGCTACGACTTCACCCTGCGGGCAGGGGAGAGATACACCATCAAGGCCACCGTGGATCCCGCCGACTGGGACGGCACCGTGGAGTGGACCTCCTCTGACGAGAACTATGCCACCGTCAGCGCCGACGGCACCGTGGCCAACGTGAACACTGACGCCCGGCTCCACCGGGTCATTATCACTGCCACCGCCGGCGGGGTGAGTCAGGAGTGCGTGGTGTACTGCCGCGGTGCAGGGACCTCCTCTGATGCGCCTGACGTCAGCGTCAGCCCCAGCGAAAGCCCGGAGCCCAGCCCCAGCCAGACGCCTGTCGTCAGCGGGGACATCAAGCCCGGAGCCAAGGGCGAGATCGCCAATGCCAGCGGCGGCCTGCGGGTGCGCTCCGGCCCCGGCACCAGCTACAGCGTGCTGGCCAGTCTGCGCAACGGCGCGTCCATCACCGTGGTGGAGGACGCCGGGGACGGCTGGTACAAGATCTCCTTCGCCGGCTCCGGCGGCCGGGAGACCACCGGCTACATCAAGGGCGAGTACATCAAAGTCACCGGTTGAGAAAAGCGCCCCCCAGATCGCAAGATCGGGGGGCGCTTTTGCGCGGCGCTCTCTTGCATTTCGCGCCTGAAAGAGTTATGATAAACTTTACGACATATCGAGGCACAACGTGCCGGAAAGGCAGAACAGAAACAGAATGGAATCCTCACCCTCCAAACGCGCTCCGCAGACTACCGTGCGGGACATGACCACCGGCAGCCCCTACGGCCACATGGTGGGCTTTGCCCTCCCCATCCTGCTGAGCCAGATTTTTCAGCAGCTTTACAACACCGCGGACACCTTCATCGTGGGCAAATTCCTTGGTACCGACGCGCTGGCCGCCGTCAGCTCCTCGGGCACCCTCATCTATCTGATGATCAGCTTCTTCATGGGCACCTCGCTGGGTGCCGGCGTGGTCATCTCCCGGGACTTCGGCGCCCGGGACGATGAAAAGGTCTCGCTGGCCATCCACACCAACATGGCCTTCGGGCTGGCGGCGGGCGTGATCCTGTCTGTGGTGGGTGTGCTGTTCACCCCCACCTTTCTGGTGTGGATGAAGACCGACCCCGATGTGCTGCCCCAGGCCATCGAGTACTTCCGCTACTATTTTCTGGGCGCCATTGCCATGATCATGTACAACACCTGCCGCTCTATCATGAACGCCGTAGGCGACAGCCGCCGGCCCCTGTGGTACCTCATTTTCTCCTCCGTCCTCAACGTGGTGCTGGATGTGCTGTTTCTGGGGGCCTTCCACTGGGGCGTGTGGTCTGCCGCAGTGGCCACCGTCATCTCGCAGGCGGCCAGTGTGGTGCTGTGCTGCATCCATCTGTTCAAAAAGGGACAGGTCTACACCGTGGAGCTGCGCCGCATCCGCTTCCACTGGGCTACCCTGAAGGAGATCCTCCGCTACGGCCTGCCCTCCGGCGTGCAGAATTCGGTGATCGGCTTTGCCAATGTGCTGGTCCAGACCCAGATCAACTCCTTCGGCAAGTTCGCCACCGCCGCCTACGGCACCTACGCAAAGATCGAGGGCTTTGCCTTCCTGCCCATCAACAGCTTTACCTCCGCCATCACTACCTTCGTCAGCCAGAACCTCGGTGCTGGAGAGCATCAGCGGGCCAAGCAGGGCGCACGCTTCGGCATTGTCGCAGCCGTGCTGCTGGCGGAGCTTATCGGCGCGCTGTACTACTGGTTCTCTCCTGTGCTCATCGGCCTGTTCGATTCCACGCCGGAGGTGGTGGCGCTGGGGGTGCGGCACGCCCACACCTGCGCGTTGTTCTACGGGCTGTTGGCCTTTTCCCACGCGGTGGCCTCCGTGTGCCGGGGGGCGGGCAAAGCCTTTGTGCCTATGCTGGTGATGCTGGGGGACTGGTGCCTCCTGCGCATCTGCTACATCCTTACGGTGATGCGGGTGTACGGCGAGATCGGGTACATTTACTGGGCCTACCCCATTACGTGGGCCATCTCGTCGGTGATCTTCCTGTTGTACTACCTGTTCTCCAACTGGGTCCACGGCTTCGACCGGCCGCTGAAAATCGAAAGCTGAACAGGAAAAGGGCGGCCTTGCTGGCCGCCCTTTTTGCTGCCGGGAGAGACTGCTATCCGCCCCTTCAAAAATTTTTTTGTAAATAAGAAAAATTCCTCTTTACAAATGCCGCAGAGTGTGCTATATTCTAATTGAAAATGATTCTCGTTCTTGTTAACGGAGGTGAACACGATGCCCATTGTCAGACGGAGCAGAAAACGGGACGCTATTCTGGCCCGCATGCGCTCCACCAGGACCCACCCCACTGCGGAATGGATCTACAAGGAGCTCAAGGGGGAATACCCCGACCTCAGTCTGGGCACTGTGTACCGCAACCTGAACCAGCTCTGCGAGGAGGGCTATGCCATCCGTATCGGTGTGGTCAACGGGCAGGAGCGGTTCGACGCCTGCGTTACCCCCCACGCGCACTTCATTTGCGAGGGCTGCGGCCGGGTCCTTGACCTGCCGGACAGCCCGCCCCCGGAGGGATACATTGAATCCCTCCCCCAGAGCATGGGCCTGCGGGTGAACGGCTATGAGTTCAAGCTCCACGGCCTGTGCGATCAATGCCAACACCGAGAAGTATAAACAAATACACACATTATTTTTAGGAGGAATTTCACATGAAAAAATGGATCTGTCCCGTCTGCGGTTACGTTCACACCGGCGATACCCCCCCCAGCGAGTGCCCTGTCTGCCATGTTTCCGGCTCCCGCTTCATCCTGCAGGAGGGCGACCTGAAGCTGGCCGCCGAGCATGAGTACGGTATCTACGCCAAGACCGTGAAGAACAACCCCGACATCAGCGATGAGGACAAGGCCTATATCCGCGAGCAGCTGATGGCCAACTTTACCGGCGAGTGCTCCGAGGTCGGCATGTACCTCTGCATGGCCCGCATCGCCCATCGTGAGGGCTATCCCGAGGTGGGGCTGTACTGGGAGAAGGCCGCCTATGAGGAGGCCGAGCACGCCGCCAAGTTCGCCGAGCTGCTGGGTGAGGAGCTGGAGCCCAACATGAAGGCCAGCACCGAGAAGAATCTGGCCTGGCGTGTGGACTGCGAGTTTGGCGCCACCCAGGGCAAGTTCGATTTGGCTCTCTGCGCCAAGAAGAACGGTCTGGACGCCATCCACGACACCGTCCACGAGATGGCTCGCGACGAAGCCCGTCACGGTCGTGCCCTGAAGGGTCTGCTGGACCGGTACTTCAAGTAAGAAAAAACCGCATAAAACCGATATTTTTGAGAGGGTGGGGCGTTTGCCCCGCCCTCTCTTTTGGTGTCTTGTGTGTCCCGCCTGTGTCCTTTGTTGGACGGATTGGTCCGAAAGCAAGAGAAATGTGTCTTGCGAAAATGTGTCCTCAATTTAGTTGTTTTTGGTCATGTTGACGAGCTTGTAAAAGCTCGTTCTTTTGTGCCTGTCTGCTCCATTGCGGTCTTTGCTGTGATGTCTCCTGCTTTCCAAGAGATGTAAACGCTGTCCCAATTGGCAGGAAAAACGAGAGACGGTCTGCCAAGTTTCTTGCCGTTCTGCTACTCTTGCGAACAAAGAGAAAGGAGCGGGACATGCGCCCCGCTCCTTACTATTATTGGGAAAGCTTTGGAGGGTTATATCTCCACGAATGTTTTTGCCTGATTTCAAAATAGTCTTGCCAGTTCCCTGTCGTTCATTCCCCTGTTTGCGGCAAAAGGGCTTCCAACTCAGAAGCGTCTAAAAGGGGCTGTTTGTTCAAATCGTATGCTTTTGTTAAATCGGCAATCATTCCTCATTTCATATATTTTTTGCGTCAACTACAACGCGCACCGCGTTTACAGCAGCTTCATGTTCGCGCACATAGCGGGAAACGGTGTCAGAGCTGCGTCCCACAATCTCTGCCACTTCTTTGAAACTGCCGCGCTTTTGATAGAGTTCCCACATCAAGCCTTTTTCGACCTGCGTGACACGCGCATTTCTGCCATCCTCCGCATAAAAAATGTACGAGCCGCGCCACGCAAGCGCAAATTGTACATCCCATAATATATATATACTGTCAAGGCTTTTCGGAAAAATTCTTGAAAACAGTCTTATTTTAATGAAATCCCGCTTTTCATCTAAGATAAATAGTTTCGGCGGGGAGAAACAGGTTTCTCCGTGGGAGATACGGTTTGCGACGAAGCCGATCTGGAGCACGATGGGATCCTTGCCCATGGCGCGGTAGAACGCCAGCGCCCGATCGAGCGCATCGTTACTGGTCCGGTCGCCCTTGGTCAGCTCCACAAGGGGGATGAGTTGGGGCGGATTGAAGGGGTGCGCGCCCACATAACGCTCGGGATGGTGGACTTTGCGGCGATGTTGGAGATGCGCAGACCGTGACATTGTAGCCCTTCACGGGGAAGAACAAAATAGGATGCCTGTTTCATCTGGGAGAATCGACATATTATCTGCGCTTTGGCGGTAAAATGTTTGGTTTATATCACAGACACATCATATCACAGCGGTGGAGCCAATACAAAAAATCTTGACAGGCCGGGCGTAGAAAGAAAAAGACAGCCCCCGGATGGGGGCTGTCGGAGAGGGTATTTCGGGGTCCGGAGGGGTCACAGGGGGTGGTGGCAGGCCACAAGGTGGCCGCTCTCCTCGGAGGCGACGGGAATCTCCTGCCGGCAGATGTCCGTTGCGTAGGGGCAGCGGGTGTGGAAGGGGCAGCCGGAAGGAGGATTGGACGGGCTGGGCAGCTCGCCGGAGATGAGGGACTTTTCCTGCCGGTCGTCGGGGTCGTTCACCGGCACGGCGTTCAGCAGAAAGCTGGTGTAGGGATGGCAGGGATGGGCGAAGATGTCCTCCGTGGGGCCACACTCGCACACCCGACCCAGATACATGATGCACACCCGGTCGGAAATGCGGTGGACCACGTTCAGGTCATGAGAGATGAAGAGGTAGGTCAGCCCGCGCTCTGCCTGCAGGTCGGCCAGCAGGTTCAGCACCTGCGCCTGAATGGACACGTCCAGTGCGGACACCGGTTCGTCACAGACGATGAGCTTGGGGTTGAGGGCCAGAGCCCGGGCGATGCCCACGCGCTGGCGCTGGCCGCCGGAGAACTGGTGGGGGAAGCGGTTCTTGTATTCCACCGGGATGCCGACCACCCGCAGCAGCTCCTCCACCGCTTCCTCCCGCTCCCGGCGGGTGCCCACGTGGTTGATGGCCAGAGGCTCCATCACGGAGTTCATGATGCTCAGCCGGGGATCAAGGCTGGCGTAGGGGTCCTGAAAGATGCACTGGATGTTCCGGCGGACCTTTCGGAATTCCCGCTTGCGCATGGCGGTGATCTCCTGATCCTCAAACCAGATCCTGCCCTCCGTGGGGCGCAGCAGACCGAGGATCAGGCGGCCCAGCGTGCTTTTGCCGCAGCCGCTCTCGCCCACGAGACCGAGAGTCTCGCCCTGATAGATGGTGATGTCCACATCGGAGACGGCGTGGACCTGATTGCGCCCGGCGGGGAAGGTCTTGACCAGTCCCTCACCGCGCAGCAGAATGGTTTTTTCCTGCGACATGGTCAGCCCTCCTTCTGGCACTGGATACACCGGACCTGATGCCCGGGGCAGATCTCGCACATATCAGGCAGCACCTGACGGCAGGCGTCGGTGGCGTACTGACAGCGCGGGGCGAAGCGGCAACCCTCCGGCATCTCGGACAGCATGGGCACTGTGCCCGGGATGCTCTGGAGGCGGCTGCTCTCGTTGCGGCTGGGCAGCGAGTTCAGCAGGCCGCGGGTGTACGGATGGGTGGGGTGGTGGAACAGCTCATAGACATCCGCCCGCTCCACGATCTTGCCGGCGTACATGACGTAGACCAGATCGCAGATTTCGGCCACCACGCCCAGATCGTGGGTGATGAGCAGAACAGAGGTGCCTGACTCCTGCTGGAGCCGGCGCATCAGCTGGAGGATCTGGGCCTCGATGGTCACGTCAAGGGCGGTGGTAGGCTCGTCCGCGATGAGCAGGTCGGGCTTGCAGATCATGGCCGCACTGATCATCACGCGCTGACGCAGGCCGCCGCTGAGCTCGTGGGGGTAGCAGGAATAGCGCTTCTCCGGCTCTGGGATACCCACGCTGCGGAACATCTCCACCACGCGGGCCCGGGCCTCAGCCTTGCTGACCTGCTGGTGCAGGCGCAGGACCTCCGCCACCTGCGGCCCCACCCGGAGGACGGGGTTCAGGCTGCTCATGGGCTCCTGAAAGATCAGGGTCAGCCGGTCGCCGTAGAGCTCGCGGCGCTCCTTGGGGGTGTAGGCCAGAAAATCGTTCCCGCAGAAGGATACGGAGCCGTTGGCGATTCTGCCGCCGGTGGGCAGCAGGCCCATGATGGAGTTGGCCATCATGCTCTTGCCGCAGCCGCTCTCACCCACAAGACCGACGATCTTGCCCCGGGGGATCTCCAGATCCACGCCGTCTACGGGGTAGAGGCTGCCCTTCCGGGTGGCCAGGCAGGTCCGCAGGCCGCTGATCGACAGCACAGGGGCATTAGGGTCGGCAGCCGCCGCCTGTGATGAAATTTTATCTTGTTGCGTTTTCATCCGCATGCTCCTTTCCTGGGATCAGCGCCGCAGCTTCGGATCGAATGCGTCGCGCAGACCGTCGCCCATCAGGTTAAGGGAGAGGACGGTGAGCATGATCGCAAGGCCGGGGAAGATGGTGATGTACGTATTGTGGCGCAGGAAGTCTTTGCCGTTGGAGAGCATGGCGCCCCACTCCGGGATGGGGGCGGGGATGCCCACGCCGAGGAAGCTCAGGCCCGCGCAGGCGATGATGGCCGAGCCGACGCTCAGCGTGGCCTGCACGATGATGGGGGCCAGACAGTTGGGGATGATGTGCTTCATGATGATGAGCGCGCTGGAGGCGCCGGTGGTGCGGGCGGCCTCCACGTACTCGGCGTTTTTGATCTGCAGCACCGAGGCGCGCATGATGCGGCAGTACCGCGGAATGTTGGAGATGCCCACGGCCAGCATCATGTTGAACGTGCTCTTGCCCAGTGCGGAGACGATGGCCAGATTGAGCAGCAGGCTGGGGATGGCTAGCAGGATGTCCATGCAGCGCATCATGGTGGCGTCGTAAGCGCCGCCGTAGTAGCCGGCGGTGGCGCCCAGAATGCTGCCGAATACGCAGGCGATGGCCACCGACACCAGACCCACCAGCAGGCTGACCCGCGCGCCGTAGAGGATACGGCTGAAGATGTCGCGGCCGAACTCGTCCGTGCCGAACAGGTGGGCGGAGCTGGGATGCTGCAGGGCTTCGGCGTAGACCTGCTCATAGGGGTCATAGGGGGCGAGCTTGTCTGCGAAGACGGCCACGAAGATGATGAGGAGCAGGATCACCATGCCCACAACGGCGGCCTTGTTCTTGCGGAACTCGTTCCAGACGGAGATGAAATAACTCTCGTTTTTGATTTTTTGGGGTTTTGCAGCGTTCATGCTTCTCACCTCCCGTTGCTCAGGCTGGTTTTGATCCGCGGGTCGATAAAGGCGTAGATGATATCAACCAGCAGGTTATTGATACAGTAGATAAAGGCGATCATCAGCACACCGCCCATGACCATCGGGTAATTGCTGGAGCGGATGGAGTCCACCATCAGCTTGCCGATGCCGGGGATGGCGAAAATGCTCTCCGTGATGACCGAGCCGCCCAGCAGCACGCCGAACTGGAGGGCAATGGTGGTGATGATGGGGATCAGGGCGTTCTGCAGGGCGTGCTTCGTGATGATGATGAACTTCTTCTGGCCCTTGGCCTTGGCGAAGTTGATGTAGTCCTGATTGATGACCTCCAGCATGCTGGAACGGGTCATGCGGGCGATGATGGCCATACAGCCGTAGCCGATGGTCAATGCCGGCAGGATTATCTGGGCAAAGGTCCCGTAGCCCGAGATGGGCAGCCATCTCAGCTTGACGCCGAACAGAAGCATCAGCAGCAGGCCCTGCCAGAAGTGGGGCATGGACACGCCGCCCAGCGCGAAGAGCATGCACAGGTTATCGAAGATGGAGTTGTGCTTCACCGCTGCGATCACGCCGAAGGTCACGCCCAGAACGACAGCCAGTGCCGCGGACGCGCAGGCCAGCGTCAAGGTCTTGGGCAGGCACTCCAGCAGACGGTTTATCACCGGCTTGCCGTTCTGGTAAGACAGCCCCAGATCTCCGTGCAGCAGGTTCCAAACATATCTGCCGTAGCGCACCCAGAAGGGATCGTCCAGCCCCAGCTCCTCATGGATCTGGGCGATGGCCTCCGGGGTGGCCGCTTCGTCGCCGAGCAATGCCTGTGCCGGGTCTCCGGGAGTGATATAGAGCAGGGTGAAGATGATCAGCGTCACTCCCAGAAGAACGGGGATCAGTGCAATGAGCCGTTTGATTATATATTTTGCCATAGCGCTTTCCTCTTTTATCGTTTACTGCCGACCATCCGAAGGAGCTTAGAAGAACTTCTTGGCCCAGGTCGCCTTGTCCTGCAGAGCCATCTTGTAGCCGAAGGCGTGGTGGTCCTCATCCACGGCGAGGATCTCCTTCAGGTAGCCGGCGGCGCGCTCGTCATCGCCGCTGATCCAGTGGCAGTAGACCACGGCACCGTACAGCTCGGTGATGATGCGCTTGGCCATGCTGCGGTCCACCTCGCGGTCGAACTCGTCAATGCTGGTCTGGCCGGTGTACAGCAGGCAGCGCTTCAGGTACATCAGGTCGCCCTTCTCCACGGGGGTGTCGGGGGTGATGTCGGCGATGGAGGCCAGCGCCTTGTCGGTCTGGCCCATGTGCAGGTAGGACATGAAAATCCAGTCGCGCTCGGGGGGAGTGTTGTTGGTGCCGTTCTTCACGTGCCACTCGATGCCGCGGCGGAAGCACTCAATGGCCTCCTCATACTGCTCGAGGAAGTAGTGAGCCACGCCGCGGAAGTGCCACTTCCAGGCATCGGTGTCGTCCAGGCGGGTGGAGAGAGTCAGGTCAGCCAGAGCCTGCGGATAGCGGTCCTGAGAGAGAAACTTGCGGCCGCGGTTGTAGTACTGGTCGCCGTTGAAGGGCTGCAGGGCCAAGGCCTGAGAGAAGCTCTCGATGGACTTCTCAAAGTCGTCGTTGAAGTACAGAATGCCGCGGGAGACCCAGGCGATGAAGTCCTTGGGGTCCTTCTTCAGCTTGGCCTCGACCTCCTTCAGCATATCCTCGTCCATCACGATGGGGCCGCGGGTGGCGCCGCCAGCCTGCATGATCTTGATCTGTCTCTCCTGAATTTTTTCGTGACTCATGGTAAGTTCTCCTTTACATTGATTTTGGGTTGCGAGCCATGGGGCTCAGTTTTCGGTCAGGTAACGGTCCACCCATGCGGTGAGCTCGTTCAGTCGGCGGATGCGGCTGCGGGGCGCGCCGGAACGGGACAGTTCGTGGCAGGAGTGGCGGAAAATGCACATCCGGGTGGGCACGCCGCGCAGCTGCAGCGCGGTGTACATCTGCATGGCCCCGCTGAGGGTGCAGCGGTGGTCATCAAAGGAGTGAAGGAACAGGGTGGGGGTCACCACGTTCATGGCGTAGGTGTAGGGGGACTGCTCCCGCAGCAGCTCCTCGTGATCCCACGGGGTGCCGCCGTATACGCCGGGGGTGCCCCACACGCCGCAGTCCGTCACGCCGTAGTCGGCGGTGATGTTGGAGATGGACCGCATGGACACCGCGGCGCGGAAGCGCTTGGTGTGGGTGATGCACCAGTTGGTCATATACCCGCCGTAGGAGCCGCCCATCACCGCCAGCCGCTGGGGATCGATGGCGGGGTACTGCTCCAGCACGAAGTCGGTCCACTCCATGATGTCGGCGAAGTCCCGGGTGCCCCGGCAGGCGCGGATATCGGCAAAGGCCTCGCCGTTGCCGGCCGAGCCGCGGGGGTTGCAGAAGAAGACGAAGTAGCCCTTGCCGGCCAGCAGCTGCATCTCGTGGAAGAAGCCGCCGGTGAAGGCCGCCCGGGGGCCGCCGTGGATCTCGAGGATGCCGGGGTAGGTCTTGGCGGGGTCGTAGCCCACGGGTTCTATGACGAAGCCGCTGACGAGGAAGCCGTCCTTATCCCGGAACTGGAACTTGCGGGGGGTGCTGAGGGCGCAGCCCTCCAGCGCGGCGGTGTTTACCTGGCTGAGGGCATGGACGCTGCCATCCTCCACCCGGAACAGCTCCTGAAGGGCCCCGGTGGTGCCGGTGGCCAGCAGGACCCCGCCGCGGATGGCGAAGCTGTCAGGGATGAAGTCCGCGCTGTTGAGGCGCTGGGGCTCCATGCCGGGCTTCCAGCGGTTGATGTAGGCGGCGGTGTCGCAGGTGGTGAAGTAGTAGAGGTAACCATCGTCCGCCGCCCGGAAAGTGGTCCCGCTGCCGTAGCGGCAGTCGGAGCAGGTCTTGCTGCCGAAATCCTCCCGGCTGTGGGTGTGGCGCAGACGCATCTCACCCCCCGCGAGGGGCAGGGTGTACAGGTGGTGATTGGGGAAGGGCCCCTCGCCGTTCCACGGGGCGGCGGCCACCACCAGCTCCTTGCCGAGGAAGGCGAGACCCATGATCTGGTAGGAGCCGGGGGTCAGCAGAGTCCTGGTCTGCCCGGAGAGGGTATCGAACAGAAAGACCCCATGGGTGCGCACATACATGCGGCCGTAGCTGACGCCGCTGAAGGCGATGTACCGGCCGTCGGGGCTGACGGTGGACTGGGAGGTCTCGAACTCGGGCTCGGTCAAGGCGGTGAGCTGCTGCCGGTCCGTGTCGTAGAGGTAGAGGGAGTGGCGCTCCTTGTTGACGAAGCCCCGGCCGTCGGCCACGAAGGGCAGCTCGTCGCAGACCTCGAAGTCGTCCTCCAGTTTCCACTCCGCCAGCGCCTGTGCCCGCTCAGATTCGGGCAGGGACTCAATGTCGGGCCGGGCGTTGTCCCGGATGGAGGCAAGCAGAAACAGCCCCGGCTTTACGGCCCGGGCCGTGGCGCCCCGCAGGGGCACCCGGAAGAGCTCGTGCTCCTCCTGCGTGCTCAGGTCCCGCTCCTGGAAGACGGTGAGATACCCACCCTGACGGACGTAGTCCTTGTCGGCCTGTTCCCGCAGGGCAGGAAACACGATCCGGGCCCCGCCGGGGCAGCAGAAGCTGCGGGCTCCCTCGGTGCCGGGAATGGGCTCAAAGGCGCTGCCGTCCAGTCCGCAGCGCCAGAGGGCCGTGTCGTAGGAGTTGCTCTCCTTCACCGCCTGAGACAGGCAGAAGACGGCGGAATCGCTCGCCGGCATGATCTCAAGGGCGGAGAAAAAACGATAGTTCAGAAAATCCTCATGGGTAATAACTCGCAAAGCGCATCCCCCTTTTACAGCGAGAGGCTGCCATAAACGGTCCCCGCTCACGACAGCCTCTCGATCTAAGTTCTTACGCGTCCTTCTTCGCGGCAGTGATCACGATGCCGAGAAGCATTCCTTCGCCAAGGACGGAACCGGTGTGGGTCACGCGGGCCGGCTGGAAGCCGTCCTCCACCCACTCGGTCCAAGCCCGGTTGAATTCGTCCAGATCCTCCGCGTTCTTCAGGATGATCTCCGCGCGGAGCACGTGCCGCTTGTCAGAGCCATACTGTTCCAGCAGCTCGTCGTAGCGGTGGAGCAGGGCAGTGGCCTGCTCGTACATGGTCATGGGGCGCTGGGTGGCGCCGGCCGCCGCGTGGATCTCAAAGTAAAGGACGCCGTTGTACTCCACGATGCGGCTGGCGCGGCCGTGGGGCTCGTGATGGATGACTTCCATACTCAGCTATTCTCCTATCTTTCAGTCAACGAAGTAGACGTTGTTGTACTTCTGGTAGTTGGTGGGCAGGACCAGATCGAAGCCGCGGATCTTGGCGGTGGTGGCGGTCATGGTCATCATGTTGTACAGGGGGATGTAGACCACGCGGTCATAGAGGTACTGCTGGATGGTGGCGTACAGTTCCATGCGCTTGGTGGTGTCGGTCTCGGCCGCGGCCTCGTCCAGCATCTTGTCCAGATCCTCGTCCACGTAGTTCACGCGGTTGCCGCCGGGGCCGACGAGGTTGGAGTAGAGCTTGCCGAGGGTCTGGTGGGGATCACGCAGGGTGCAGACAGTGGTCAGAATGGCGGCAGTCTGCTCACGGGCGTTCAGCATGGGGGAGTAGGCGGAGCTGTCCATCTCGTTGAGCTTCACGGTGATGCCGCTGGCGGCCATCATGTTCTGCAGGAACTCGCCCATGCGGCGGTTGTCGGCGCTGCTGTAGAAGGAGAGCTCCAGCTCGTAGCCATCGGGATAGCCCGCCTCGGCCAGCAGCTGCTTGCTCAGCTCGGGATCGTAGGTGTAACCGCCGGTCTCATAGGCGCCGGGGACGGTGTCGGGCAGGTAGTTGTGCAGAGGCTCGGCCGCGCCCAGCAGGCACACGGAGCAGAGCAGGTCGATGTCGATGGAGTGGGCAATGGCCTCACGCAGGGTGGTGTCAGAGATCTTGTCGAAGTTCAGGGCCAGATAGCTGGTGTTCACACCGGAGCAGGTCCACAGGGTCAGGTCGGGGTTGTTCTTGATGTCCTCCATGATGGTGCCGGAGACCTCCTGGATCAGGTCAACACCGCCGGACTCCAGCTCCATCAGACGGGTGCTGATCTCGGGGATGTAGCGGAAGTTGATGGTGCGCAGCTTGGCGGGGCCGTCGAAGTAGTCGTCAAAGCGGGTCACGACGATGTTCTCACCCTCGTTCCACTCGGTCAGCATGAAGGGGCCGGTGCCGTTCTCCACGAGGTCCAGATCGCCGGCGGCGGAGTGCTCCTCATAGAAGGACTGCTGGAAGATGCTCATGGTGGGGTGGCAGAGGATGGCCAGGAAGGGGGCGAAGGGCTCCTTGGTGGCCAGCACGATGGTGTAGTCGTCCTCGATCACGAAGTTGTCGGGGTCGAACTGGGAGGCGTTGCTCTTGGCGCCGGGGGTGTTCTGCAGGGTGGCAAGGCTGAAGGCCACGTCGCTGGCCTTGAGCTCATCGCCGTTGTGGAACTTCACACCCTTGCGCAGGTGGAAGCGGTAGGTGGTGTCGGTGAGCTGCTCCCAGCTCTCAGCCAGCTGGGGCAGGATGGTGCCGTCCTTGCCCATGGTGACCAGCGTGTCGTACAGGTTGATGTGCAGCTGGGCGCCGGGGAGCTTGCTGTCGTTGCCGGGGAACATGGACTGGACCGCGCCGTAGCAGGCGACGACCATCTCATCCTTGCTGGAGACGACCTCGCCGCTGGGCTCGGCAACAGAACCGGAGCTGGAGGCAGAGGGGTCCGGGCTGTCGGAAGGCTTATCGCCAGAGTTTCCGCAGCCGGCCAGCAGGGAAAGGCTCATGACAGAGGCCATGCCCAAGCACAGGAGCTTGCGCAGCATCGTGTTTCTTTTCATAATGAGTCCTCCTTAGGTTGGTTTAGCATGATGCCATGCTGATGTATAATTATTATCCCATTGATTTTTCAAAATGACAAGACTATAATGGCTATAGCCGTTATAACGACTGTTTATGAAAAAAGCGAAAGTGAGAGATTTATTATGACAATTGCACAGCTGCGGCAGGTACTGGAAATCGTAAAATGCAGGTCATTCAACAAAGCATCAGAGAATCTGTATGTATCCCAGCCGTCACTTTCGGTATCTATGCGCAAATTAGAGGAAGAATTGCACGAATCTTTGTTTATTCGCACCAATAATGGCGTGACGCCGACGCAGTTTTGTCAGGAGCTTCTGCCCTTCGTCCGGGACATCGTGGAGCTTTACGAGCAGATGCCGCTGGAGGTGTACGGCGCCTCCAAGGGCGGCAGCCGCATATCCATTGCAAACGGCGGCTACCGCTTCTTCTCCGAGGCGGCGGGGCGGCTGTACATGGCTCACCAGAAGGATGGCATCCGCATGGAGTTTCACGACGTCTCGCTGGAGAACAGCCTGTCCATGGTGGTGGACGGCAGCGCCCAGATCGGCGGGTTTGCGGTCTGGTCGTTCCAGCGGGAGATGATGGATACCCGCCTGAACCGCCTCGGCGTGCAATTTGAAGAGCTTGGACTTGCACCACTCACAGTGGCTATCGGCCCCAGAAATCCCCTGTGGGAGCGGCAAGAGGACTGGGTTACGATGAATATGATACAAGACTACCCGATTATTTATTCATTTTCGGAGCATTCCAACCTGCTTCTGCGCAAATTGGGCCTCTATAACCGGGGAAACCTGATCACCTGCAAGGAGCGGGCCGGCCGCGGGGAGCTGCTGGCGCAGACGGACGGCATCTCTGTGGGGGGCTTCCCGTTGGCCGTGTACCAGAACGGCGAGGCCTATCCCAGCCAGCGCATCCTACGGCTGCGGGGATATGACTACAAGCTGGCCTTCGGCTATATTTACAGTCAGGCCTACGCCCTGTCCCGGGTGTCGCAGGAGTTTATCCGGTATCTGCGCCGCCTCACCGGCGGGGACGCCGCCGGACCCCGGCCGCAGGGATAAAAGAAGACAGGAGCGGGACTGCGGCCCCGCTCCTGTCTTTATGCCTGCTATTCGATCACGCACGATCCGACGGTGTATTGACTGCTGCCGGAAAAAGCAAAGGTGACGGTGAAGCTACTCCGTATCGTTGCGCCGAATCCATTCTGGGCGTCCATATATCCGCTGACGGTCCATGTACTCCCGGAGCATTTCACGGTGAAGTCGGCGCTTTTGCAGAATTCCGCGGTGGAGGGAGACTTCAGCTGGTTCTCTATCACCTTTTTTGCAACGGTGATGGCATCAAAGCGGTCGTGTCCGTAATCGTCCTCCAGCTTGTCAGTTTTCTTTTTTGTGGTTGCGCGCTCGTACCGCGCCTGCCCCTCATCGGCGTGTTCCGCACAGTAATAGTCCGTGCGCCCATAAGCGGAGTACCGCCAAGAGGCAGGATTTTCACATCGGGAAACCGAGCAGATGCGGGACGAAAAATCTCCCTGCCCGTTACCTTATTATATTAGCAGAAAAGCGCGGGCTCACCGGAGCCCGCGCTTTTTCCGTCCTTATCTGCGGTGGAACAGGCCACCCTTTTTCTCCATCTCGCCGGTGGAGACAGAGGTCAGGGTGTAGCCGGTGGGGTCGATGGCGGCGTGAAGCGCCGCTTCGCTCAGGGGCTCCTCGCTCTCGATGACGCACTCGCCCTTCTTGTGGGAGGAGGTCACCTTCTTCACCGCAAAATTCTTGCGGATGGTGTTGTTGATGTGGGATTCGCACATGCCGCACGCCATCCCGTCGATCTTCAGGACCGTCTGGATCATGTTTGTTCCTCCTGTTATGTGGATGTGACGGTTAGTGAATACTAACTGCTCGGACGTACGTATTGTACCGCGGAGCGTTTCTCCTGTCAAGGGGCTGCGTGCGGCCGGGATGAAAAACGGCGGAGAGGGGAGTCCCTCTCCGCCGCAGCGGGAGATATACTCAGCCGATCCGCTTGTAGCCGGCGGCGATCAGTGCATCGTAGGCAGCACAATATTAACCGATATTGGTTAATACCATTATACACCGGATATAGTTGGATATAGTTAGCATTCAAGCAGAAAGTGGGGCTTGAATGAAATGATCTCTTACAGCAGACTTTGGGCGACCATGGAGGCCCGCGGCGTGACCCAGTACGCCCTGATCAAGAAGTACGGCGTCAGTCCCGGGCAGATCACCCGGCTGAAGCGGAACGAGAGCGTGAGCACCCACACCATCGGGATGTTCTGCCGGATCCTGAACTGCCGGGTGGAGGACGTGATGGAGTACCTCCCAGAAGAAAAATAAAGGTCAGAATGTGGTTGCATAATTCATAGTGTTCTGATATAATATGGACATACTGCAGGACGGGGGGAAGCACCCCCGGAGGAAAGGAGCCTTTCTTATGGCTGAGATCGTATTGACGGAAGAAAATTTCGAGCAGGAGGTGGACTGCGCGCAGGTGCCCGTTCTGGTGGATTTCTGGGCGGAGTGGTGCGGCCCCTGCCGGATGCTGGCCCCCGCTGTGGCCCAGATCGCGGAGGAGTATGAGGGCAAGGCCAAGGTCTGCAAGGTCAACGTGGACGAGCAGCCCGAGCTGGCCCGCCGCTTCGGCATCAACAGCATCCCTACCGTGATGGTGTTCAAGGGCGGCGTTCTGACGGACACGCTGGTGGGCCTGCGCCCCAAAGCCGAGCTGGAGCTGCTGCTGAAGTAAAGAGAACAAAAAAGCTCCCCCTGCGCTCGCAGGGGGAGCTTTTTTTGCCGCCGCGGGGCGTTTTTGCATTTTGCGGGGAAAAATGTTTTGCTATCCTGAAACGCTTGTGCTATACTGGAAAAACCGCTGTAATTTGAGAAAGTGAGATGAGGGCTGTGCTGTTTGGAAAGCACATCAACCGCTATTATCTCCGCCACGCCCCGGCGCTGCTGCTGGGTGTGCTGGCGCTGCTGATGGTGGACTACATGCAGCTGGTGGTGCCCCGGCTGTACCAGATGGTGGTCAACGGCATCAACAACGGCTATGTCATGGTGGACGGCACGGCCATGACCTTCGATATGGGCTTCCTGCTGGACAAGGTCTGCCTGCCGATGATCGTGGTGATCCTGTCGCTGGCGGTGGGGCGCTTCCTGTGGCGCATCTGCTTCTTTGGCTCGGGCATCCGGGTGGAGACCGACCTGCGCAGCCGCATGTTCGACCGCTGCAAGGACCTGTCCCAGCAATACTATCAGGTGAACAAGGTGGGCGACCTGATGGCCCTGTTCACCAACGACCTGGAGACCGTGCAGGACTGCTTCGGCTCCGGCGTGATGATGTTCTGCGACGCGCTGTTCCTCGGCGTGCTGGCGGTGATGAAAATGGGACGCATGAGCTGGAAGCTCACTCTGCTGTGCATGATCCCCATGGCCCTGCTGCTGGCAGCGGCCATGATCGTGGGCAAATACATGGAGCTCCGCTGGGACCGCCGGCAGGCGGCCTATTCCGCCCTGTCCGACTTCGCGCAGGAGACCTTCTCCGGCATTGCGGTCATCAAGGCCTTTGTGAAGGAGGCCAAGGAGCTGCTGGCCTTCCGTAAGCTGAACCGGGAGAACGAGGAGGCCAACGTGGCCTACACCCGCCTGTCCGTGCTGCTGAACATCTGCATCACCCTGCTGGTAGAAACGGTCATCTGCGTCATTCTGGGCTATGGCGGCTGGCTGGTGCATGAGGGCGTGTTCAACGCCGGCCAGCTGGTGGAGTTCATCGGCTACTTCAACGCCATCGTGTGGCCGGTGATGGCGGTGTCCCAGCTGATCGAGATGCGCTCCCGGGGCAAGGCGTCTCTGGCCCGGATCGGCAAGCTGCTGGACGCAGAGATCGACGTAAAGGACCGCCCCGGCGTGGCCGGCTGCGGCCCCCTCAGCGGCAACATCGCGTTCAAGGATCTGACCTTCCGCTACCCCGGTGGGGAGTATGACGTGCTGCGCCACGTGACTCTGGACATCAAGGCAGGGGAGAACGTGGGCATCGTGGGCCGGGTGGGCAGCGGCAAGACCACCCTGGTGGACCTGATCCTGCGGACCTATAACGTGCCCGACGGCACCCTCTTTCTGGACGGCCATGACGTGAACGACATCCCCATCCGGGCAGTGCGGAGCTCCGCGGCCTACGTGCCTCAGGACAACTTCCTGTTCAGCGACACCATTGCCAACAACATCGCCTTTGCCTCCGACAGCGGGGCGCGGGCCGACGTGGAGCAGGCCGCGGGGTGGGCCGGCGTCCACGATAATATCATCGAGTTCCCCGACCGGTATGACACCCTGCTGGGCGAGCGGGGCGTCACCGTCTCCGGCGGACAGAAGCAGCGCATTTCCATTGCCCGGGCCCTGATGAAGGACGCGCCCATCCTCATTCTGGACGACTCCGTCTCCGCCGTGGACGTGGCCACGGAGAAGCACATTCTGGGGAACCTCCGCCGTCTGCGGCAGGGGAAGACCACCATCCTCATCGCCCACCGCATCTCCACCGTGGAGGCCATGGACAAGGTGGTCTTTATGGACGACGGCGCCGTGGTGGACGTGGGCACCCACGCCGAACTGTACGAGCGCTGCGCCGGCTACCGCACCATGGTGGAGCTGCAGAAGCTGGATGAAGAGAACGGGAAGGGAGCGTGAGCGTCCATGCGTGAATATTTCCCTCTGCTGGTGGTGGGCGGCATCATCGGCCTGTTCTCCATCATCTTCCTCATCGCGTACCTCTCCATCAAGGATAAGAAAGAGGCCATCGGCTTCGACCGCAACATGAAGGACAGCGAGATCATCCGCCGCCTTGCGGTATACGCCAAGCCCTATATGAAGCAGTTCGTGCTGGTGCTGCTCATCATGCTGGCGTCCATCGCCTACGACATCGTGTCCCCCATGCTCATCGGCAGCATTGAGGAGATGATCAAGGACAGCTTCCCCATGTCCCGGCTGCTGGCCATGGTGGCGGTGTATGCCTCCATTCTGGTGGTGTCCCAGATCTGCAGCTACGTGCAGGCCATCCTGCTGCAGAAGACGGGCATGCGTATCCTCACCGCCCTGCGGGAGTCCCTCTTTGCTCACATCGAGTCCCTCTCCCACGAGCAGCTGAACCACATCCCCGTAGGCAAGCTGGTCACCCGCGTCACCAACGACACTGGGGCCATCTCCATGGTATTCACCAACATTCTGGTGAACCTGATCCGCAACTGCCTCGTCATCATCGGTGTGCTGACGGCCATGCTCTGCCTGAACTACATGCTGACGCTGATGATCCTCTGCTTCGTGCCCTTCATCGTGCTGTTCACGGTGATCTTCCGCAAGTTCTCCCGCAAGAGCTTCCGCAAGGTGAAGGACGGCACCACCGCCATCAACACCTTCCTGTCGGAAAATCTCTCCGGTATGAAGGTCATCCAGATCTTCAACCGGGAGGAGCGCAAAAAGGCGGAGTTCGACCAGCGCAATGCCCAGCTGGGTAAGTCCAAGTGGGGGATGCTGTTCGTCATGGGCGTGTTCCGCCCCATGGTGTACATGCTGTACATCAGCTCGGTGCTCTGCCTGCTCTATCTGGGCGGCCGCGGCGTCATCCGTGACATCACCTTCCTCGGGCAGACCATTACCGGCGGCGTGGTAGTCACCTTCTATATGTACATCTCCAAGTTCTTCAACCCCATCCAGAGTCTGGCGGAGCAGTTCAACATGCTCCAGTCGGCCTTTGCCTCGGCGGAGAAGATCTTCCACGTGTTCGACATGGAGCCCATTGTGGTGGACGCTCCCGATGCCATCGAGCTTGACCACATCGAGGGCGCTATCGAGTTCAAAAACGTCTGGTTCGCCTACGAGGAGGACGAGTGGGTCCTGCGGGACGTGTCCTTCAAGGTGGAGGCCGGCCAGACCGTGGCCTTTGTGGGGGCCACCGGCTCGGGCAAGACCACCATTCTCTCCCTCATCTGCCGGGATTACGACATCCAGAAGGGCCAGATCCTCATCGACGGCATCGACATCCGGAAGATCAAGATCGCCTCCCTCCGGCGGCACTTCGGCCAGATGCTTCAGGACGTGTTCCTTTTCTCCGGCACCATTCGCAGCAACATCCTGCTGGGGCTGGACGACGTCAGCGACGAGACCGTCATGGAGGCCTGCCGCTACGTGAACACCGACAAGCTCATCGCCAAGCTGCCCCATGGGCTGGACGAGGAGGTGCGGGAGCGGGGCAGCAACTTCTCCGCCGGCCAGCGGCAGCTGATCTCCTTCGCCCGCACCATCATCCACAAGCCGGAGGTCATGATCCTGGACGAGGCCACCGCCAACATCGACACTGAGACCGAGGTGCTCATTCAGGACTCTCTGGAGAAGTTGATGCGCATGGGCACGCTGCTCATCGTGGCCCACCGGCTGTCCACCATCCAGCACTCGGACAACATCATCTACCTCTCCCACGGGCAGATCCTGGAACAGGGTACCCACCAGCAGCTGCTGGAGCTGCGTGGACACTACTACGACCTGTACGAGATGCAGTTCCAGCGGGAACAGCTCCAACAGGCCAATTGACAGAAACAGGAATTCCCCGGCCGCCGCGGTGGCCGGGGAATTTTTATGCTGCCCTCCGGGAGATAGGGACACGCCGCGGGCGCATACAGTGGCGCAGGAGGTGGTGTCCCATGTGGACAGCGTGGCTGCTGCTGATGCTCAACGGCCTGTTTTTTACCCTGCGGCTGGCAAACAATACGGGCTCCTTTCCCCGGGCGCTCACCCGGGAGGAGGAGCAGGACTGCCTGAACCGGATGGCCCGGGGCGATGCCGACGCCCGGGATAAGCTCATCGAGCACAACCTGCGGCTGGTGGCCCACGTGGCCAAAAAGTACTACATTTCCACCGGGGAGCAGGACGACCTGATCTCCATCGGTACCATCGGGCTCATCAAGGGGGTTACGACCTTCAAGCCCGACCGCAACGTCCGTTTGGCCACCTACGCCAGCCGGTGTATTGAAAATGAGATCCTCATGCATTTCCGGGCCCAGCGGAAGCTGCAGGGGGAGCTGTCCCTGTCGGAATCACTTGATGCGGATGGGGACAGCGACTCGCTGGAGCTGATGGACGTGGTGCGGGTGGACGACACCATGCTGGAGGATCTGGACCTGCGGGACGCGTGCCGAAAGGTGCGCCGCAGCGTGGAGACCTGCCTCACCCCGCGGGAGGCGCACATCATCCGCCTGCGCTACGGGCTGGACGACCGCCAGCCCCTGACCCAGCGGGAGGTGGCCGTGCTGTGCGGCATCAGCAGAAGCTACGTCTCCCGCATTGAAAAAAAGGCGCTGGAGAAGCTGCGGGCGGCCTGTGAGCGGTAACTCAGGTCATCATCCGGGCCAGCAGGAAGGCCAGCAGGCCGCAGGCGGGGAAGGTGAGCAGCCACGCGCCGCCGATCTCTCCGGCGATGCGCCGGTCGGGCCGCCGGCCGGCCCCCAGAATGGCGGCCACCTTCGCGTGGGTGGTGGACACCGGAAGCCCCAGCAGGGAGCAGGCCAGCAGCACGACCCCCGCCCCCAGGTCGGCGGCCAGCCCATCGGCGGGGGAGAGGGCCGCCAGGCCACTGCCCACCTTCTCCACAATGGGCTGCCCGCCCAGCGCGGTGCCCAGCGCCATGACCCCGGCGGTGAGCATCAACAGGGACAGGGGCAGGGAGGGCTCCGCCTCTCCCAGTCCGTCCGCCAGCAGGAGCAGGGCCAGAAACTTCTGCCCGTCCTGCACGCCGTGGAGGGCGGCCATCACCCCGGCGGCGATGCGCTGCCACGCGATGCAGTTGCAGATGTGCCGGGACAGAAAGCACCGGGCCATCCGTCCGGCCAGTGCCCCCGCAAGGAGGGAGAGGACCAGCCCCAGCCCTACCCGCAGCCACGCCCCGGGGTTCAGGGCAGCGGAGCCGCCCCCCAGCGCCAGCGCTCCGCCGGAGAGCCCCGCCAGCAGGGCGTGGCTCTCGCTGGTGGGCAGGCCGAAGCGCCACGCCGCCGTGGCCCACGCCACCACCGCCAGCATGGCGGCGCACAGGGCGGTAAGGGCGTCCTGCGGCCGGGCAAAGGAGACCAGCTCCTCCATGGTGGCGGCCACAGCAGGGAAGACGAGGCAGCTCACCGCGGCCCCGAGAAAGTTGCAACCGGCGGCCAGCCACACCGCCCGCTTGAAGGGCATGGCCCCGGAACCCACGGCGGTGGCGATGGCGTTGGGCGCGTCGGTCCAGCCGTTGACAAAGATCACCGCCAGCACCAGCAGGCGGACGAGAAACACGGTCACGGTCATAGCTCCACTCCCTGTCATAGAGGTTGTCCATACAGGGTATGAGGGCCTTGTCCCGGTTATGACCGGCGGGACCATGGACGATTTGCCGAAGGATGGGACCTGACGGCTCCTTCGGCTGGTGAAAAGGCGGAAAATTTGAAAAAAGCGCGGAAGAAGAAGGTTTTTTGCCCTCGGCAGAGTATAAGAAAATGAAACAGAAACTCTGACGGAACAGGAGGACATGCCATGACCATTCGAGAGCTGACGGAGCAGCAGGAGCGGGAGACCCTTTCTCCCCGGGCCTGTCTGGCGGAGCAGTCCAGAGGCCGGCTGGCCGATGTGGAGCCCTGCCCCATGCGCACCTGCTTCCAGCGGGATATCGACCGCATCGTCCACTGCAAATCCTTCCGGCGGCTGAAGCACAAGACGCAGGTCTTCCTCCAGCCCGAAGGCGACCACTACCGCACCCGCATGACCCACACGCTGGAGGTCAGCCGCATCGCGCGGACCATGGCCCGGGGCCTGCGGCTGAACGAGGACCTGACTGAGGCGGCCTCTCTGGGGCACGATCTGGGCCACACCCCCTTCGGCCACGCCGGCGAGCGGGCCCTCAGCCGGGTGGTGGAGGGCGGCTTCCGCCACTATGAGCAGTCTCTGCGGGTGGTGGACCGGCTGGAGAACGACGGCGCGGGCCTGAACCTGACCTACGAGGTCCGCCGGGGCATCCTATGCCACACCACCGGCGAGCCCGCCGAGACGCTGGAGGGCCAACTGGTCCGTCTGGCCGACCACATCGCCTACATCAACCACGACATTGACGACGCCATCCGCGGCGGCATCATCTATCCCAGCGAGATCCCGGCCCACCTGTGCCAGACTCTGGGATATACCCACGGGGAGCGCATTACCACCCTGACCATGGACGCCATCGAGCATAGCCGGGAGGGAAACGCCATCCGGCAGTCGGAGCCCATCGGCAAGGCCATGGCGGAGCTGAAGGAATTCATGTTTGCCTCTGTGTACACCAACCCCCGGGCCAAAGGGGAGGAGGGCAAGGCGGAGGACATGATCTGCATGCTGTTCGACTACTACATGAAGCACACGGACAAGCTCCCTGGCGAGTATCAGGATATTCTGGTCCGGGAGGGGGAGCAGCGGGCGGTGGTGGACTACATCGCCGGAATGACCGACACCTACGCTCTGGAGAAGTTCGAGGACATCTTCATCCCCATGCGCTGGGTGGTGAAGTGAGCCCGGGAGGGCTGAAACCCCGCAATTCTGTCTATCCTTGGAGGTGAACGCCATGCCCATTCCAGACAACTTTCTGGACGAACTGAACAGCCGGCTGGACATTGTGGACGTGGTGTCCGCCTATGTGCCTCTCACCAAGCGGGGGGGCAACCTCTGGGGCCTGTGCCCCTTCCACCACGAGAAGACCCCGTCCTTCTCCGTGAACGAGTCCCGGCAGATCTTCCACTGCTTCGGCTGCGGCAAGGGCGGCGGAGCCATCCGCTTCGTCATGGAGATCGAAAACCTCTCCTTCCCGGACGCGGTGCGCAAGCTGGCCGAGCAGGCCGGAATGGAGGTGCCGGAGGAGGACCACTCTGCCGGCGCGTGGCGGGAGCAGAGGAAGAAGATTCTGGAGCTCAACAAGGCCGCCGCCCGGTTTTACCGCGCCGTGCTCTCCCGGCCGGAGGGGGAGACGGTGGCCGCCTATATCCGGGACAAGCGCCGCATCAGCCCCAGGTTCTCTGCCCGGTTCGGGCTGGGGGCAGCCCCTGACGCGTGGGACAGCCTCATCCGCGCCATGACCGCCGAGGGCTGGGACAAGGCCGACCTGCTGGACGCCGGCCTCGCCGTGGCGGGAAAGAACGGCGGCATCTACGACAAATACCGCAACCGGCTCATGCTGCCGGTTATCGACGTGCGGGGGGACGTGATCGGCTTCACCAGCCGGGTCATGGACGACTCCACCCCCAAATACCTGAACACCCCGGAGACCGCTATCTTCAAAAAGCGGTCCATCCTCTACGGCCTGAACTACGCCAAGAACACCAAACGGCCCAACTTTATTCTGGTGGAGGGCAACATCGACGTCATCACCCTCCATCAGGCGGGGTTTGACAACACCGTGGCCACCATGGGCACCGCCCTGACGGAGGAGCATGTCCGCCTGCTGAGCAAGTACACCCGGCAGCTGGTGCTGTGCTATGACAACGATGCCGCCGGCGAGGACGCCACCCAGCGGGCCATCGGAATCCTGAAGAACTCGGACATCGAGGTCAAGGTGCTCCGTCTGCCCCGCCGCAGGACGGACAGCGGCGAGCTGGTGAAGCAGGATGCAGATGACTACATTAAAAACTACGGCGGCGCTGCCTTCCAGAGCCTGATGGACGGCAGCTCCAATTCAGTGGAATACCGGCTGGGCGTTATCCAGAGCGGCTTCGACCTGAAGCAGGACGACCAGCGGGCCCAGTATTTGCAGGCCGCAGCGGAGCTCATCGCGGGGCTGGCCAGCCCCGTGGAGCGGGAGATTTACGGCAACCGGGCGGCGGAGGCCGCCGGCCTGTCCCACGAGGCAATGGCTCAGGAGGTGGACCGCCTGCGCAGCCGAAGGCGGCGGGAGGCCCGGAAGAAGGAGGAGCGGCAGGACCTGATCCCCACCCAGAAGCTCCAACCCAAGGAGCGGTCCCTGCGGTACGCCAACGTGCGCTCCGCCCGGGCGGAGGAGGGGGTCTTGCGCATCGTCCTGCTGGACGGGGACTTCTTTCGGCTGACGGAGGACCTGAGCCCGGAGCAGTTTTCCTCGCCCCTGCTGGGCAAGGCATATGGGGCTCTGCGGGACCGCTGGCGGGCGGGGCGGCCGGCCACCCTGTCGGCGCTGGACGGGCAGTTCGCCCCGGAGGAGATGGACCATCTGGTCCGTGTGGCACAGGAGCCGCAGGCCATGAACACCGCGCAGGCGGCGCTGGCCGATTACAAGCAGACAATCCTCGCGGAACGCCGCAGAGGAGAGATACACAGCGGGGAAGACCTGACAGCCCTGCGGGATACATTGAAACAGAAAAAAGCTTACGGAGGACAGACTCATGAATGAGAAACAGAAAAGCCCCAAGAAACAGCAGGAGCTGAACGCCACCGCCATGGTGAGCAAGGAGAAGTTTGAGAGCACCAAGGCAGAGCTGGCTAAGATGGTAGAGGGCATCGCCGGCGGCGAGAAGCTGCTGGAGCTGGTGGACGCCGGCTATAAGAAGGGCAAGCTGTCCTCCGGCGAGATGATGGAAGTGCTGGAGTCCATGGAGCTGGGCAGCGAGCAGCTGGACAAGATCTACGACATGTTCGAGAATCTGGGCGTGGACACCGCCGGCGATGATGTGCTGCCTGAGCTGGACGACGACCTCCTTCCTCCGGTGGAAGAGCTGGAGGGCATCCCCGACGAGGAGATCGTGGACCCCAATGCGCTGGTGGACTCCTTCGCCATTGACGACCCTGTGCGCATGTACCTGAAGGAGATCGGCAAGGTGGACCTGCTCACTCCCGAGCGGGAGATCGAGCTGGCGCAGGCCATGTCTGCCGGCAACGCCGCCAAGGAGCAGCTGGAGGAGCTGGAGAAGATGGGCGAGGCCGTCCCCGCTGAGGTCCGCGAGGAACTGGAAAAGCTGATGAAGGACGGCAAAAAGGCCGAGCAGCAGCTGGCCGAGGCCAACCTCCGTCTGGTGGTATCCATCGCCAAGCGCTATGTGGGCCGGGGTATGATGTTCCTCGACCTCATTCAGGAGGGCAATCTGGGCCTGATCAAGGCGGTGGAGAAGTTCGACTACACCAAGGGCTACAAGTTCTCCACCTACGCCACATGGTGGATCCGGCAGGCCATCACCCGGGCCATCGCCGATCAGGCCCGCACCATCCGCATCCCCGTCCACATGGTGGAGACCATCAACAAGGTCATCCGGGTGAACCGTCAGCTGCTGCAGGAGCTGGGCCATGACCCCACCCCCGAGGAGACCGCCGCCGAGATGGGCGTCCCCGTGGAGAAGGTCCGGGAGATCTTGAAGATCGCCCAGGAGCCCGTCTCGCTGGAGACTCCCATCGGCGAGGAGGAGGACTCCCACCTGGGCGACTTCCTGGAGGACGAGGGCGCCTCCGAGCCCTCTGAGGCCGCTTCCTTCACCCTGCTGAAGGAGCAGCTGGTGGATGTGCTCTCCACCCTGACCCCCCGGGAGGAGAAGGTGCTGAAGCTGCGCTTCGGCATCGAAGACGGCCGCACCCGCACGCTGGAGGAGGTAGGCAAGGAGTTCAACGTCACCCGCGAGCGTATCCGCCAGATCGAGGCCAAGGCTCTGCGGAAGCTGCGCCACCCCTCCCGCTCCAAGAAGCTGAAGGACTTCCTGAATTGAAGGTTTATCTGCTGAACGCCCGCTCTCTGGCGGACCGGGAGGGGGCTGCGCTGGCCCTGCTCTCCCCGGCCCGGCGGGAGCGGGCGCTGCGCTGCAAGCCCCAGGGCCCCCGGCTGTGCCTGATGGCCGGGGGGCTGCTGCTGGGCCATGTGCTGGGCATTTGGGACGAGAGCGTCCTCACCGTCAACGAGTGGGGCAAACCGTCCCTGCTCGGAGGGCCGGCGTTCAGCCTGACCCATGCGGGGGGCTATGCCGCCCTCGCGGTAGGGGAGGGCCCCGTGGGGCTGGATGTGGAGCCGCTGGACCGGCCCTTCCGCCGGCTGTCCGGCCGCTATTTCACGGAGGCGGAGCGCCGCTGGCTGGAGGCCGACCCCACGGCGAAGCGGTTCTACACCCTCTGGACCCGGCTGGAGGCCCTCACGAAGGCGGACGGCCGGGGCCTGCTGATGGAGGACCGCACCCAGTCCCTGCTGGACACGGAGGGCCCGTGGCATCTGCGTACCTTCGTCCATGAGGGGCACCTGCTGTCCGCCGCCGCGGACCGGCCCGTTGAGTTGGAGGTCACAGAAGTGCCAATCGAGGAAATTCTGAGATAAAAAGATTCCCCTGCCCACTACTGCGGGCAGGGGATCTTTTTGTCCTTTACAAAAAGTGATGCCACAAACAAAAGGACCATGATGATGGGATATACTCTATAGGTAACTTGCAGGGTGTAGAATAACCGATCTGGAAGATGGATCGGCACGCACATGGACAGCACGGCAAAGATCATAAATATGATCGCGGCGATCAACATGATGAGACTTGGGATCCTCAACTTTTTTCTGGTTCCCATGACTGCACCCTCCGATTTGTCTCAGCGGAACACCCGGTTGAAATCTCTGGGCGTTTTGGCGAGGAAGGTGGTGGGCCTGCCGGTGATGGGGTGGACGAAGGACAGCTCGTTGGCATGGAGGCACAGGCGGCCGATGGGGTTGGTGGACGCGCCGTACTGCTTGTCCCCCGCCACGGGATTGCCCATCTCCGCCATGTGGACGCGGATCTGGTTCTTGCGGCCGGTGTCGATGGAGATGTCCAGCAGGGCGTAGCCGTTGCCGGCCTTCACCATGCGGTAGTTGGTGATGGCCTCCTGCGCCCCGGGGCCGGGGTCGCCGGAGAAGACCAGATGGGTTTTGGTCTCTACCAGATAGCTATGGATGGTGTCGCTGGCCCGGCGGGGGATGCCCTCCACCACCGCCTGATAACCCCGGCGGGTGACGATCTCGTTCCAGCGGGACTGGAACTGCTCCTTGGTCTCGGCGTCCTTGGCGAACATCAGGACCCCGGAAGTGTCCCGGTCCAGCCGGTGGATGACAAAGATGCGGTTGTCAATGTGCTGGGTCTTGACGTAATCGGTGACGATGTGGTAAGCGGTGCGCACCTTCTCCTTCTCATTGGCCACGCTGAGCAACTTGGCGGGCTTGTTCACCACGATGAGGTGCTCGTCCTCATAGAGCAGGGGGAAGGGCAGCGCGTCCTGCCGGGGGGCGGGGACGGAGAGGATGGTCACCTGCTGGCCGGGGGCCAGAGGGGTGTCGAACTGGGACGTGGGCCGGCCGTCCACCGTCACCAGCTTGCGGCTCAGCAGGGATTTCACGTTGTTGCGGCTCTTGCCCTTCAGCGTCTCCAGCAGGAAGGGCAGCAGAGTGGTGTCGGCCTCTACAGTATAGGTGGTCTCGCGGGTCTTGTCCCGGAAGGTGCTTTTACGCTCCATGGCGATATTCTCCCATTCTTTATAGTCAGCATGTTTATCCTCAGTATACCATGTCCCGGCGGAAAAGTCCATGGGGGACAGGCAAGGAGGTCCCTTAAATTTCATACCCTTGCCAGAGGTGATGCGCATGGGTGGCAGAGAGAGCCTGCTGGTCCGGGCGTCCCGGGCGCTGGACGTGCCAGGGGACGTGATGGCCGGTCAGCCCCGGATCGAGCTGATCGGCCGTGGAGAGCTGCGGATGGAGGGGCACCGGGGCATTCTGGCTTACGGCCCGGAGGAGATCCACGTCTCCGGCGGCTCGCTGGTGGTGCAGGTGCGGGGGTCCGGGCTGGAGCTGCGGGCCATGACACCCACGGAGCTGCTCATCACCGGGGAGATCGCCGCCGTGGAGCTGGTATAGGGGGGACAGGGGGATGAAAAAGCTCATCAATCTGCTGCGTGGCTATGTGGAGTGGCAGATCACCGGCCCCTTTCCGGAGCGGGTGCTCAACCTCTGTGCCCAGGCCCGGCTGCCCTTCTGGCGGCTGCGGTGGGTAGACGGGGAGACCTTCACCTTCCGCACGCCGCTGAGCCGCGCCCGGCAGGTGGAAAAGCTGGCCCGCCGGGCCCTGTGTGAGGGGACGGTGCTGGCCCGCCGGGGGGCAGGGGCGGCGGCCCTGACTCTGGCAGCCCGGTGGGGCTTCCTGCTGGGGTTGGCCGTCTGCATCGGCGCGGCGGGGTTCCTGTCCCGCTTTCTGCTGGTGGTGGAGGTCACGGGGAACGACACCGTGCCAGACGCGGTGATTCTTTCGGAGCTGAGCCGCCTTGGGGTGCGGCCGGGGGCTTACGGCCCCGCCATCCGGGAGGGAGAGGTGGCCAACGCCGCCCTGCTGGACCTGCCTCAGCTGGCCTACATGGCGGTGAACATCCACGGTACCCGGGCGGAGATCACCGTCCGGGAGGCGGTGAAGCAGCCGGAGCTGCTGGCGGAGGACGTTCCCACCGATGTGGTGGCCGCGGCGGACGGCATTATTCTGGACCTGCGGGTGGACGCGGGCCGGGCGCTGGTGCAGGAGGGGGACATCGTGGCTGCCGGGGATACCCTCATCACCGGCGTGATGGAGCTGCAGGGCCCGGAGTACAGCAACGTGGACCTGGGCAGTCTCGTGGTCCACGCGGCGGGCTCCGTCCGGGCCCGCACGTGGCGGACGCTGAGCGAGGCCATCCCCCTCACCGCCCTGAAAAAGACCGGCACCGGGGCGGAGACCACCCTCCGCAGCCTGAAAATTTTGTGGTTTCAGGTGGATTTTTTTCAAAACAGTAGCATTTCATGGGCAAGCTATGATAGAATAGCGGAGACGCGGGGCTTTTCCCTTGCGGGCAGGGAGCTGCCGGCGGCCCTGACCACCGTGACCCTGCGGGAATACACGCTGGAGCCCGCCCCCATCGACCGGGACGGGGCCCAGACCCGGCTGGAGGCCGTCCTCCGCGCCCGGCTGGACGCGCTCATGGCCGCCCGGGAGGGCAAGGTGCTGCGCACCGACGTGCTGGCCCGGGTAGAGGGAGACGTCCTCACCGTGACCCTGCTGGCGGAGTGCGAGGAGGAGCTGGCCCGCACCGTGGAGCTGCCGGGGGAGACCGGCCGGATACCATAAGGAAGTGACTTTTTTGACAGAACAGTTCATCAGCATCGAGCGCATGGAGGAGGCTGTCAGCCTCTTCGGCGCCTTCGACGAGAATATCCGCATCATTGAGGAGGAGCTGGACGTGACGGTGACCAACCGGGAGTCCAGCCTGCGCATCGCCGGCGAGGCGGAGAACGCCATGCTGGCGGTAAAGGCGGTGCAGGGACTCCTCTCCCTTGCCGCCAAGGGGGAGGCCATCGGCCCCCAGAACGTCCGCTACATCATCGAGCTGGTCCGGGCCGGGGAGGAGGGCAAGCTGGCCCAGTTGGCCAAGGACGTGGTGTGCGTCACCGCCAAGGGCAAGCCCATCAAGGCCAAGACCCTCGGCCAGCAGAAGTACGTGGATGCCATCAAGAAGAACACTGTGACCCTCGGCATCGGCCCCGCCGGCACCGGTAAGACCTATCTGGCGGTGGCGGCGGCGGTGGCCGCCTTCCGGGAGAAGCAGGTGAACCGCATTATTCTCACCCGCCCCGCTGTGGAGGCGGGGGAGCGGCTGGGCTTCCTCCCCGGCGATCTCCAGTCCAAGGTGGACCCGTATCTCCGCCCGCTGTACGACGCGCTGTTCGACATGCTGGGTGCGGAGACCTATCAGAAGTATCTGGAGCGGGGCAATATCGAGGTGGCTCCGCTGGCCTACATGCGCGGCCGCACGCTGGACGACTCCTTCATCATTCTGGACGAGGCTCAGAATACCTCCCGGGAGCAGATGAAAATGTTCCTCACCCGGCTGGGATTCAACTCCAAGATCGTCATCACCGGCGACGTGACCCAGATTGACCTGCCCACGGACAAGGTCTCCGGCCTGCGGGAGGCTATGCGGGTGCTGAAGGGCGTTGAGGACATCGCCATCTGCACCCTGTCCGGGGCAGACGTGGTGCGCCACGTCATTGTCCAGCGCATCATCAAGGCCTATGAGGACGACGAGAACCGCCGGAACGGAAAGGGGAGGAAGTAAATGGCCAAGCGCAATTTTATCCCCATCACCGCCGACGTCCCCGGCGTCAGCGACAGCCAGCGGGCTTTTATCCGCAAGGTCATCCGCACGGCGCTGGCGGCGGAGGGTATGGACCTCCCCTGCGAGGTGGACGTGCTCCTTACCAACGACGAGGTCATCCACCAGATCAATCTGGACATGCGTCAGGTGGACAGGCCCACCGACGTGCTTTCCTTCCCGGAGTTCGACCTGACCCCCGGCGAGCACCCCGGCCCGGAGGATGCCGACCCCGGCTCCGGCCTCATTCCCCTGGGGGATATGGTCATCTCCATGGAGCACGTGGCCGTACAGGCCAAGGAGTACGGCCACTCCAACCGGCGGGAGCTGGCCTATCTGGTGGTCCACTCGGTGCTCCACCTGCTGGGCTATGACCATCTGGACGAAGGGCCCCAGAAGGCCCGGATGCGGGCCCGGGAGGAGGCCATCCTTGGCGAGCTCGGCATCACACGATAATTCAATTGCTCAGAAAAGAGGATCATCTATGAACATTACAAAATCCGGAATCATCACCATCTGTGGTCGGCCCAATGTGGGCAAATCCACCCTGACCAACGCGCTGGTGGGGGAGAAGGTGGCCATCGTCTCATCCAAGCCCCAGACCACCCGCAACCGCATCTGCGCCATCCTGAACCGGGGGGATACCCAGTTCGTCTTCATGGACACCCCGGGGCTCCACAAGGCCCACACCCGCCTGGGGGACTACATGGTGGACGTGGTGCGCAAGTCCGTGGCCGACGTGGACGGCGTGATGCTGCTGGTGGAGCCCATCGCCCACATCGGAGAGCCGGAGCAGGAGCTCATCGCCCGCATCAGGACGCTGGGTGTGCCGGCGGCGCTGGTGATCAACAAGATCGACACCGTGGAGAAGGAGGACCTGCTGGCGGTGATGGCTGTTTACGGCGGGGCCTGTGACTGGGACGCGGTGGTGCCCATCTCCGCCCGTACCGGCGAAGGGGTGGAGGACCTGCTGGGGGTGCTCTCCCGCTGGATCCCCGAGGGTCCCCAGCTGTTCCCTGACGACGTGGTCACCGATCAGCCGGAGCGGCAGGTCATGGCGGAGATCGTCCGGGAGAAGTTGCTGCGCAATCTGGACAAGGAGATCCCCCACGGCACCGCCGTGGAGGTGACGAAGTTCTCCCAGCGGGACAGCGGTGTCATCGACTGCCATGTGACCATCTACTGCGAGAAGGAGTCCCACAAGGGCATCATTATCGGCAAAGGGGGAGCCATGCTGAAGAAGGTGTCCTCTGAGGCCCGGCAGGACATGGAGCGCTTCATGGGCGACAAGATCTATCTGGAGTCCTGGGTAAAAGTAAAGGAAAACTGGCGCGATAATCCCGCCGCCATCCAGAATTTCGGCTATACCACCGAGGAATAAACACAAAACTCCCCTCCGCACACGCGGAGGGGAGCTGTTTTTTGCCTCAGGCTTTCGCCGGCTTGGGCAGGGCGAACCGGGCCGCAAAACGGTCGTACTCCTGCCGGAAAGTCCCATCGTCCAGCCGGGCGGCCCGGAGGGTGGCGTGCAGGTCCAGCGTGTGCCGGGCCGCGTCGATGACACAGCCGGCGATGTTGGAGCAGTGGTCGCTGGTGCGCTCCAGGTCGGTGAGCAGGTCGCACCAGACGAAGCCCGCTTCGATGCTGCAGACGCCCTGCCGCATCCGCAGGATGTGCCGGGTGCGCAGCTGCTCCTTCAGGTCGTCGATGACCTGCTCCAGCGGCTCTACCCGGGCGGCGGCTGCGGCGTCCTCCGTGCGGAAGGCCTCCAGCGCCAGATCCAGAATGTCGGACACGGCGGCGGACAGCACCTCCAGCTCCGCCCGGGCGCTGTCAGAGAAGGTCAGGCCCTTGTCCCGCAGCTCCTCCGCGGAGGAGAGCACGTTTACCGCGTGGTCGGAGATGCGCTCAAGGTCGCCGATGGATTTCAGCAGGGCTGTGGCCTCCTCGCTCTCCCGCTCTCCCAGCTGCTGGGCGCTGAGCTTCACCAGATAGGTGCCCAGAATGTCCTCGTAGTGGTCGCAGCGCTCCTCGTCCGCCCGGATGTCGGCGGCCAGCTCCGCCGTATAGTGGGAGAAGGTCAGCAGCGCGGCCTTCAGGGAGCGGACAGCGCATACCGCCATCTCCATGGCCACCGCCCGGCTGCGCTGGAGGGCCAGGGAGGGGGTGGCCAGCAGCCGCTCGTCCAGTTCCACGGTTTGGCTCCCGCCGGGGCTCCGGTCAGGCACCATGCGGATGGCCAGCTTCTCCAGCAGTCCGCCGGCGGGCAGCAGCATGGCCGTGCACGCCAGATTGAACACCGAGTGGACCACGGCGATGCCCGACTGGGTGGCCGGCCCGTCAAAGAGGGCGGGGGCGAAGATGGCCCGGACGAGACAGAACGCCGTCAGCATCACCGCCACGCCGATGACGTTGAACATCAGGTGGACCACGGCGGCCCGCCGGGCGTTCTTGTTGGCGCCCACAGAGGAGATCATGGCGGTGACGGTGGTGCCGATGTTCTGGCCCATGATAATGGGGATGGCGGCGGCATAGCTCACCGCGCCGGTGGCGGCCAGCGCCTGCAGAATGCCCACGGAGGCGGAGCTGGACTGAATGATGCCCGTCAGCACCGCGCCGGCCAGCACGCCCAGAAGAGGGTTCTTGAAGAGGAGAAACAGGTTGGCAAAGGCGGGTACCTCCCCCAGCCCGGCCACGGCGGAGCTCATGGTCTCCATGCCGAACATCAGGGTGGCGAAGCCCAGCAGGATAGTGCCGGTGTCCTTCTTCTTGCTGCTCTTGCAGAACAGATTGAGGATAATGCCGATGAGGGCCAGCACCGGCGTAAAGGAGGCGGGCTTCAGCAGCTTGATCCAGAGGGTGCTGCCGTCCAGCCCGCTGAGGCTCAGCAGCCAGGCGGTGACGGTGGTGCCCACGTTGGCGCCCATGATGACGTTGATGGCCTGCCGCAGGGTCATAAGCCCGGAGTTCACAAAGCCCACCACCATCACCGTGGTGGCGGAGGAGCTCTGGATCACGGCGGTGATGCCCAGACCTG
Organism: uncultured Oscillospiraceae bacterium; assembly: GCA_934667095.1. GTDB lineage: Bacteria > Bacillota > Clostridia > Oscillospirales > Oscillospiraceae > Enterenecus. The sequence goes on from CAKULE010000001.1 coordinate 177,123, forward strand.
TGAGGAAGCCGGGAATGACCTTCCCGGTCATCCTGTCCAGCAGGGAGCGCAGCCTGCCGCCGGCCCGGCGCTCCAGGGCCTTGCCCATGAGATCCATGCCGAACAGAAACAGGGAGAGCCCGCCAATGAGGGTGAGCACGTTGAAAATATCCATGTATGATCCTCTCTTTTACCCGAATTTTTCATCTTCTTGACCGTATTCAAGGGTAGCAGAGGAATGTCAAATCCGTCACCGGAGTCATGTAAAATTTGTGTAAAAGAGCGCCCCGCGGCTCAGCCGCGGGGCGCGGGTGTTTTAAGCCCGGAGGGAGGCTCCGTGGCGGATAGGCTGCCAGCACCGGGTGCGCCGCAGGAGGGAGAGCAGCTGCAGCGGCAGCCACGAGGCCATGAAAATGGGGAAGAACAGCGCCGCCCGGACCGCGGCCCGGCCGCCGTACCCGCCGATGCGGGCCAGCACGCCCCCGCCCGCGGCGCACAGCAGGTAGGAGAGCAGAAGGGCCGCTGCCAACGTCAGAAGCAGCACCTCCGGCCGCTGGCCCGTGATCAGGGCGGTCAGCCGGGAGAGGACCAGCAGCAGGGCGGAGCCTGCCTGAAGGTACGGCCCGTGGAGCATTATCAGACTGTCCACCGCCAGCGGGCCGCCGGCCCCGGCGACGGCCCGGAGCAGGGGCGCGCGCTGCCGGTCGGCCACGTCCATCAGCCCGCTGCACCACCGCCGCCGCTGCCGGAGGGATAGGGCAAAGGTGACCGGGGCCTCGTCGTAAGTAAGGGCGTTGGGCACGAAACGGACACGGAAGCCCTGCCGGGCGCACTGGGCGGCGAACTCTGCATCCTCGGCGATGGTGCAGGTATTCCAGCCGCGGAGAGCCTCAAAGACCTCCCGGCGGACGGCGAAGCCGGTACCCACCAGCTTGGAGGACAGGCCGCAGTTCATCCGGGCCCGGGAGTAGAAGGTGTCAAACAGGGTGAAGTACAGCCCATAGCTCCCGGCCACCGGGCTGTCGGCGGGATTTTTCACCCGCATGGCCCCCTTGCACACCTGTGCCCCGTCCTGAAAGGCGTCGTTCATCCGGGCGAGGAAGTCCGGGTGGACGATGTTGTCCGCATCGAACACGCAGAAGGCGTCGTACCCCTGCTCCATCAGGCGGGCCACCGCCTCGTGCAGGGCGTCGCCCTTCCGGCGGACAGCCCCGAAGCAGCGGAAGATCTGTGCCCCGGCCCGGCGGGCGACCCCCTCAGTATCGTCGGTGCAGTTGTTGGGGATGACATAGACGTCAAATAGCTCAGCCGGGTAGTTTTGATTCCTTAGGCTCTCCACCAGCGCGCCGATGACTGCCTCTTCATTTCGGGCGGCGATGAGGCAGGCGAAGCGGGTCGCCGGGGCCGCAGAGGGGATGGGCTTCGGCTTTTTCAGGGCGAACAGGCCGATGACAAGGAAGTACAGGCTGACGACCTTCAGGAGCAGGGTCAGGACCGTGAAAATGTTGAGCCGCATGGGATCATACCGCCTTTCCGCGTTCACCATAGCATCCGGAACGGGGCGCGGACCACCAACCGAGGGATGGAATTGCGTAAACCGCTGGTTGCGTTGCCGGCTTTTTGGCGGGGAAAAGGCCGCCCGGATGCTTTGGCTGATGAACCAAGCATAACAGGCGGCCTTTAAGGACGGACGTGGGTTTTCTTTAAGAATTGATTAAAGGAGTTCGGGGGCGGGGAGGGTGGCGTCCCTGGCCTGAGGCAGGGTGAGCTGGGCCTTGAACAGGTCTCCGTCGATGCTCAGGCTCAGGCTGCCGCCCTGAAGCTCCATCAGGCTCTTGGCAATGTTCAGCCCCAGCCCGCTGCCCTCGGTGGTGCGGGAGGCATCCCCCCGGACGAAGCGCTCCATCAGCTCATCGGCGCTGATATTCAGTGCATCCCGGGAGATGTTCTTGAAGGACAGGGTCACGGTGCGCCCGTCAGCCTCACCGCCGATATAGAGGCGGGTGCCCGGCTGGGCGTACTTACAGGCGTTGCCCAGCAGATTGTCCAGCACCCGCCAGATGAGGGCGCCGTCGGCCATGCAGGCTACGCCGTCCTCCGGCAGGGAGAGCACCGGCTCCAGCCGGGCGGCGGTCAGCCGGTCTGCGTACTCGCCCACGGCCTGCTCCACCAGCTCCTTCACCCGCCGGGGGGCGGGGTGGCAGGGGAGACTGCCCACGCTGGCCTTGGACATCTCCACCAGATCCTCCGTCAGCTTTTTCAGCTTGCGGGACTGGCGGGCCAGCACCTCCAGATACTCGGCCTCCTGCTCCGGGGTGTGGGGCCGTTGGAGCAGGTCCACGTAATTGACGATGCTGGTGAGGGGAGTCTTGATGTCGTGGGAGACATTGGTGATGAGCTCGGTCTTCAGCCGCTCGCTCTTCAGCTGCTCCTCCACGGCGATGGACATGCCCCGGCCCACGGCGTTTAGGTCCTCCCCGTGGCGCTTCAGGTCCCACAGCATGCCCCGGGTGTTCACCTGCGCGGTGAGGTCCCCGGCGGCGAGGGCCTGTGCGGCCTTCTGCAGCCGGCGCAGCTGCACGGCCACCCAGCACGCCGCCAGCGCCAGCAGGATCAGCACCACCAGCAGCGCGCCGTAAGCGTGATTGACGGCCAGGGCGGTGAGGGCGATGACGAGCACGCAGCCGCCCAGGGCGGTCCGCCACACCAGCGGCAGGGCCCGGACGATGCTCCGGATGCCCCGGCCGATGGCCTTCAGCACCCGCCACAGCAGCTTGAGTACCTTATAGGTTACTGTGTTGCGCCACCACTTGCCCAGTTTCATCCGGGCGCAGAAGGTCATCCACAGCCCGCCCAGCAGGGCGGCCCCCACGAAGATGCAGGCCAGCAGCAGGGCTCCTGTCAGGGGCAGGTCGCTCCAGCCCATGGAGCCGAAGGTCTCGCCTCCCAGCCAGACCAGCCCCACGCCGAGGAGAAAGTCGGCGGCCAGATAGAGGTCGAAGGGGATGTGCTCCTGCCAGCCGGGGAGGACCTCCTCCGTCCCCGGCCGCCGGCCGGCGGTGCGGGCCAGATAGACCACCAGGAACAGCTCCGCGAAGGCGCACAGCAGCAGGATGGGGATGGCGCGGCCGCTCTGCCGTTCGATGACCCGGTACAGCGCGGCGGCCTGATACACCTGGTCCCGCACGGGCAGCTCCGGGTCCACATAGTAGGTCAGGGACAGCCTGACCTTTGTGTCGCCGGTCTCGTCGTCCGCGGGCCAGTACGTTTCTTTGATGTCCATCTCCACGTCGCCTGTGCGGTGATTGTCGTAGACCACGTTCCCGTCCACGGAGAGGGCGAAGCGCACGTTGGAGACGGTGCTGTCTGCGGGGTAGGTCTTGGCCAGCCAGTCCGCCAGGGCGTTGGTGTCCCAGTTCAGCTCGCGGTACTCCTGATAGATGTGCCAGGTGGAGTAGCCCTTATTGCTCACGGCAGACCGGCAGAGATCACTGTCGTAGAAGCCTCCGCTGCCCAGCGCGCCGGTGTAGGACGCAGCGTAGATGGCGCCGTAGACGGCCATCACCGGGACCAGCAGGACGGCGATGAGCAGGGCCGCCCCCTTGACCCAGAAATTCCGGGCGATGTTTTTAGCTCTCATGGCGCAGATCCTCCATTTTGTATCCGAGGCCCCACACTACCTTGAGGTAGCGGGGCTCGGAGGGATTGATCTCGATCTTCTGCCGCAGGTGGCGGATGTGGACGGCCACGCTGGTCTCCGCCCCGAGGGAGTCCTCGTTCCACACCAGCTCGTAGATCTGGCTGCTGGAGTAGATCCGCCCCGGGGAGCGGATGAGCAGCCGCAGGATGCTGAACTCCAGCGGCGTCAGGGCCACGGACTCCCCGTCTACGGTGACGGCCTTGGTTTCCTCGTTGAGGCTGACGCCCCCAACGGTGTACACTCCAGCCTCGTTCCCAGTGTCCGGCTTGGCCCCCAGCATGGTGTACCGCCGCAGCTGGGATCGCACCCGGGCCAGCACCTCCACCGGGTCGAAGGGCTTGGTGATGTAGTCGTCCGCACCGACATTCAGGCCCAGCACCTTATCGCTGCTCTCACTCTTGGCGGTGAGGAGGATGATGGGCACGTTGCTCTCTTGCCGCAGGGCGGCGGTGGCGGCGATGCCGTCCATCTTGGGCATCATGATGTCCATCAGGATCAGGTGCATCTCGTGCTCCCGCACGGCGGCGAGGGCCTCCTGCCCATTGTAGGCGGTGTAGAGGCAGTAGTCCTGCCCGGACAGGTAGATCTTCAGGGCGGCGACGATGTCCAGGTCGTCGTCACAGATGAGAATGTTGTACATGAGGCGTTCCTCCCTTGTGCTTCTTACTTTATCATCCCTGTCTTAACAAGGGAAGAGGAACTTCCTTAAAACTTCTTTAAGAGCGGCGGGAAAAAGAATTGCTTCCCTACTAAAACGGTGGTATGATAGGGACAGAACACAATGGGAGGCAAAAGCTATGATCTCAACCAAGGGCCGCTATTCCATCCGTATTCTTCTGGATCTGGCGGAGCACCGCACCGGGGCATACATCCCCATGAAGGACGTGGCCGCCCGGCAGGAGATATCCCTGAAATACATCGAGCGGCTCATGCCGGCCCTGCGGACCGCCGGGCTGGTGGACAGCGTCCACGGTATCGGCGGCGGCTACCGCCTCAGCAAGGACCCCGCCGACTGTACTCTGTGGGAGATCCTGCAGGCGGCGGAGGGGGACATGGCCCCGGTGGTCTGCCTGCAGAGCGGCGCGGCCCCCTGCGGCCGGGCGGCGGAGTGCCGCACCCTGCCGGTGTGGGAGGGATACTACCGCCTGACCCGGGAGTATTTCGCCGGCATCACGCTGGCAGACCTCATGGCCGGGGACCCGGCGGACAACTACATGATCTGAAAAAGCCCCCGCTGCCGTCGGCAGCGGGGGCTTTTGTCCGGTTTGCGGGCGCGGCGGTCACTCCCGGCTGATGATCCCGCCTCCGAGGACTACATCCCCATCGTAGAGCACAGCAGCCTGACCGGGGGCGCCGGCGGGCTGGGGCTGGTCGAAGCGGAGCAGGACCCGGCCGCCGGCCTGCGGGATGGCGGTGGCGGCGCGCTCGGCCTGATGGTAGCGCAGGCGGGCGGCACACCGCACCGGGCCCGCCGGGGCCTCCCCGGCGATCCAGTGGAAGTCCTCCACCCGGACCTCCTGCCGCAGAAGGGCCGCCCGGGGCCCCAGCACCACGGTGTTGTCCTCCGGCCGGACGGCGAGGACGTACTGCCGCTCCCCAGCGGAGATCCCTGATCCCCGCCGCTGGCCCACGGTGTAGCGGATGATGCCCTGATGCCGGCCCAGCACGCGGCCCTCCGGGTCCATAAAGTCTCCCGGTTCCGCAGCCCGGCCGGTGTGGAGCTCCACCACCCGGGCATAGTCCCCGGCGGGGACGAAGCAGATGTCCTGACTATCGGGCTTCTCGGCGTTGAGCAGGCCCGCAGACCGGGCTGCGGCCCGGGAATCCGCCTTGGTCCGGTCTCCCAGCGGGAAGAGGGTGCGGGCCAGCTGCGCCTGTGTCATGGCGTACAGCACGTAGCTCTGGTCCTTGGCGGGGTCCAGCGCCTTTTTCAGCAGATACTTTCCGCCCCGCTGCTCGATGCGGGCATAGTGCCCCGTGGCGATGTGGTCGCAGCCCAGCAGGTCCGCCCGCTCAAAGAGCTTGCCGAATTTCAGATACCGGTTGCAGTCGATGCAGGGGTTGGGGGTAAGGCCCCGGCAGTAGCAGTCCGCGAACCTGTCGATGACCTGATGCCGGAATTCGTCCGTAAAATTGAACACGTAGTAGGGCATCCCAAGCCGGTAGGCGGCAGAGCGGGCGTCCTCCACGTCGCTGAGGGAGCAGCAGGTGTGCCCCCGGGAGACTCCCGCGTCTTCATTCTGGTAGAGCTTCATGGTGCAGCCCACGCACTGGTGCCCCGCGGCGGTGAGCAGGGCTGCGGCGGCACTGGAATCCACGCCGCCGCTCATGGCTACTAAGACCTTCATGCAGTCGTTCCTTTGCGCGAAAATCGGCCCCGGCGGGAGAGAGGGGGCCCGCCGGGGCCGGTTAGTCTGCGGTTTATTCCGCGAACAGGGGGGTGGAGAGATAGCGGTCGCCAGTGTCGGGCAGAAGGACCACGATGGTCTTGCCCGCGTTCTCCGGCCGCTTGGCCACCTCCACGGCGGCCCACACCGCCGCACCGGAGCTGATGCCCACCAGCACGCCCTCGGCGTGGCCGATGGCCTTGCCGGTGGCGAAGGCATCGTCGTTCTCCACGGGGATGATCTCGTCGTAAACCTTGGTGTCCAGCACCGCGGGGACGAAACCCGCGCCGATGCCCTGGATCTTGTGGGCACCGGCCACGCCGGTGGACAGCACCGCGGAGCTCTTGGGCTCCACTGCCACCACCTTCACGGCAGGGTTCTTGCTCTTCAGAAACTCGCCCACGCCGGTGATGGTGCCGCCGGTGCCCACGCCGGCCACGAAGAAGTCCACCTTGCCGTCGGTGTCCGCCCAAATCTCCGGGCCGGTGGTCTCAAAGTGAGCCTTGGGGTTGGCGGGGTTCACGAACTGGCCGGGGACGAAGCTGTCCGGGATTTCCTTGGCCAGCTCGTCGGCCTTGGCGATGGCGCCCTTCATGCCCTTGGCCCCCTCGGTGAGGACCAGCTCGGCCCCGTAAGCCTTCATCAGCTGGCGGCGCTCCACGCTCATGGTCTCGGGCATGACGATGATGATGCGGTAGCCACGGGCGGCGGCCACGGAGGCCAGACCGATGCCGGTGTTGCCGCTGGTGGGCTCGATGATGACGGAACCGGGCTTCAGCAGGCCCTTTGCCTCGGCGTCGTCGATCATGGCCCGGGCGATGCGGTCCTTTACGGAGCCGGCGGGGTTAAAGTACTCCAGCTTGGCGAGGATGCGGGCGTTCAGGCCCAGCTGCTTTTCCAGATGAGAGAGCTCCAGCAGGGGAGTGCCGCCGATGAGCTGATCGGCTGAGGTATAGATACGGGACATGGTGTGGTCCTCCTTTTCGTTACTACTACTTGTCCGGTAGGTTGGTTCCTTTATAGCACTTCAGCGCGGCGATGTCAAGACTTTTTTACCGGGAGACAAAATTTTTTCGCCGGTGGCCGCCGGAGGATGAAAATTGGGCTTGACTTAAAGTGAACTTTCAGCATTATACTGTGCCTTAGATATAAATCAGAACAGGAGGACTTTACTATGGCAGTCAAGCAGGCAGCCGGGCGGGCCGTGCTGGGGGAGTTTGCCCCCAAGTTTGCCCAGCTCAATGACGATGTGCTCTTCGGCGAGGTCTGGTCCCGGGAGGGGCAGTTTCCCCTGAAGATGCGCTCCATCGTCACCGTTACCGCCCTGATCAACACCTTTTTGGAGAGCTATGACTTTGCGGGCAAGACCGTGATCCCCTTCGCCACCTCCGGCGGCAGCGGCATGGGTAAGACCGTGGCCGCCCTGAGGGGCAGCTGCGCCGGCACCATCCTGCCCGGCGGCATGCTCAACGGCAAGCACTCCGCGGACTCCCTCCGCCGCTGGGCTGAGGAGCAGAGCCGGTAAGCTCCAGCCCGGAAAATTTCAAAAGAGAAACGCCCCGCCCGGGTTCCCGGGCGGGGCGCTTTTTGCTATGCGGTGGGCTGCGTCGTGCCAATGGGGATGGCCAGCCGCAGCTGGAAGATCCCCCCCACGGCCCTGAACTCACACAGGCCGCCGTGGCGCTGGGCGATGGCCTGAATGCTGCGGCAGCCGTAGCCGTGGCCCGCCCGGCCGGAGACCGGCAGGCCGTTCTGGAAGGTGAGCTCCCCGGTGTAGGAGTTTTTGACCTCCACCAGCAGCTTGTTCAGCCGTACGCCGCAGTGGAGCTCCGCGGTCCGCTGTCCGGGCGGCAGCTCCGCCGCCGCCCGCAGGGCGTTCTCCAGCGCGTTGGACAGGACGGAGCACAGCTCTGTGTCAGAGATGGGGAGCTCCGGCGGCAGCTTGGCCTCCACCGTCAGGCGGACGCCGAGGCCCTCCGCCTTGTTGCAGTAGGAGGAGCACAGCAGGTTCGCCAGCGCGTTCTCACAGAAGCGCTGGGGGGTAATGGCTGCGATGTCGGCCTGCACCCGCTGGATGTACTCCGCGGCCTCCTGCGGCTGGCCGGTGGACAGCAGGCCCTCGATCATGTTCAGGTGGTGGCGCATGTCGTGGCGGTAAACGGTGGTCTGCCGCTCCGCCAGCCGCAGGGCGTCGATCTCCGCCTGAGACTGCTTCAGCTCCGCCTCCAGCAGGGAGCGCTGCATCTCCGCCTCCGCCCCGTTCCGCAGCTGGGTCTGGTAGGCCGTGAGAAAGGCCACATAGAAGATGATGAGCGCCGTGGGAAGGAACTCCGCCAGCACGTAAAAACTGGAGTAGAGGAGGTCGGAGTAGATGGTGGTGGCGTAGTCGAAGATGTAGTAGGCCACGGGCAGGCTGCCGAAGAGCAGCGGCGCCGTGGGAGAGCAGGTCATGGCGGTGTGGGCCGCGTCGGTGAAGTACCGCCGCAGCAGCAGGTAGCTGGGTACGATGGCGATGGTGTAGGTGATCTCCCCGACCAGCGGGGAGCGGGTCACTGCCGACGCAAAGAGGTCAACCCACCGGGGCAACTGACAGCAGAGGTAGGCGGTGCAGGTGGAGATGATGGACTCCCACACCGGTTTTTTCAGGGCAAAGATGAGGACCAGCGCCAGCGGCAGATGGACGATGAGGGGATAGAACTGCTTGGCGGTGGCCACCCCCAGCAGCAGCCAGAAGGCGCTCTGGATCAGCAGAAACACCGGGATCAGCGCCGCGATGAGCCGCTGCTGCCGCCGGTTCTGGCAGCCGCCGGCGATGGCCGTGGACAGGAACAGGCCGTAGATCAGCACCAGCCCGTAGTTGAAGATGCTCAGCAGGTCGAGAAAGGTCATCGGATGCCCTCCTGCTCGAACAGGAGCTCCAGATAGTCCTTTTGCAGCTGGGGGTACAGCAGGCGGGACACCGGCAGGTTCCGCCCGGAGAAAGTGAGGACCCCGGTGGGGGCCAGCTCCTGGATCTGCAGCATGTTCACGATGTAGGAGCGGTGGATGCGCATGAACTCTGGCCGGGCCAGCAGGGGCCCCTCGTAGTCCTTCAGGGAGCCCACCACCTCCCGCACCTGCCCGTCGGTGAGGTTGAAGTAGAGGTGCTTGCCGTTGACCTCCACATAGCTCAGCTGGGAGAAGGGCACCCGGATGAGGGTGGAGCCGGCCTTGAGGGTCAGGGCCTCCTCCGGCCGCTGCTCCCGCTGCCACAGCCCGTCCAGAATGGGGTAGAGTAGCCGGGCGGTGATGGGCTTCAGCAGGTATTCCAGCGCCCGTACGCCGTAGCTCTCGTAAGCGAAGCCGGGAGAGGAGGTGAGAAAGACGATATCGGCCGCGGCGTCGAAGGTGCGGATCTCCCGGGCGGCCTCCATGCCGTCGGTGCCGGGCATCATCACGTCCAGCAGGTAGAGGGTGAAGCGCTCGTGCCGGGCGGCGTCCAGCAGCTCGCCGGCACTGCGGAAGGAGTGCCAGCGGACGGCGGCCCGGCGGTCCTCCTGCCAGACGCGCAGCAGCGTCAGCAGGGACTCCAGCTCCTCCGCCTGATCGTCACAGACGGCAATATGCACGGTACATCCCTCCCACCTTGTCTCTTGGGTCAATTCTATCATAAAATCCGCCGGGGGGGAAGCCGAACTTTTGCATTTCAAGTCGGAAAACCTGCATTTCAGGTCGAGACTGCTCCACGGGGCCGCGGAGTGTGGTATGGTAAGGCCACAAGCATGGACCAGTGCATCGCGGAGAGGAGATGAGCGCCGATGCGAGCATGGTTACCCTGGTTGATCGCCCTTGTCAGCACCGGCGTTTGTGTGGCCCTCTGGTTCCGGGAGGTCCGCGGCGTCCTGCGGGACCGGGCCAGTATGGTGGAGAGCGCTGCAGAGCAGCTGGCGGCCTGCACCCGCCGGGCTGCCGCTGACCGTTGCGACCCCCAGCTGGCCGAGGTGCTCCGCCGCAGCGAGAGCATCTACCGGCAGGCGGTGGACCACTACAACGAGACCCTGCGCAGGCCGTGGGTCTGCCTGCCGGGACGCCTGATGGGCTTCCGTCCGCTGCAGTGACCCCTGCGAGAGAAGGAGGAGACTTTATGGGATTATTCAGCAACAACAAAAAGCTCTGCCCCATTTGCGGCAACCCCACGCCGCGGCTGCTGCCCACCAAAGTGGAGAACGTCCCCATCTGTAAGGAGTGCGCCGCCCGCATCGAGCTGCCTGACGGCGCGCTGGACCAGATGACGCTGGAGGACTTCCGCCAGTATATCGACTTCTACGACGGGAACTATCCCCTGCAGGAGCAGTTCACCGAGACCTACCGCTACCACTTCGGCTTCTTCGGCGGTGATCTGGTGGTGGATGGGAGCCGCCGGCTGTTCCGCCTGAAGGGCACTGACGGCGCGCTGGTCTTCGAGGCGGGGGCCCTCCGTTCCTTCCGGGTGCTGGAGGACGGCCGGGTCCTCTTCGAGAACGGACCGGACGCCCTGCTCTGCCACCCCGGGGACGTGGCCCAGCGGGTGGCCGCGCTGGAGCCGGAGATGGTCCGCTTCCACATGGACCTGCGGGAGTACGAGCGCATGGAGGACATGGAACGCATGCGGGCCCGGGACCGCGGCCCCGGCCGGGACGCTCCGCCCCCTCCGCCCAAGCCGCCCCGCCCCTCCTTTGACGCGCCTGCGCCGGTGAGGGAGTTCCGGGTGGAGCTCACCTTCGACCATCCCTACTGGCACGAGTTCAGCAAAAAGGTAAAGGCCCCCGGCTTTGACCGGGACGACCCCACGGTGGACGGCTATCTGGCCCAGTATGACGAGGTGGTGGAGCCGCTCCACGGGCTGGCCGCGGTGCTGATGGGCGTGATGGTGCCCGGCGCGGGGGAGCGCTGGGACGGCGACGAGGCGGAGCCCCAGCAGGCCGTGCCCGCGGTGGACGTGGTCACGGAGCTGCAGCGGTACAAGGCGCTGCTGGATTCCGGCGTGCTCACCGAGGAGGAGTTCACGGCCAAGAAGCGCCAGCTGCTGGGCATTTGATCATGGGGGAAAAGAGGAAATGAGCATGAAAAAGAGAGTGCTGGCCCTGCTGCTGGCCTGCGCGCTGCTGCTGGGGCTGACCGCTTGCGGCGGGGACGAGCCGGACCAGTCGCCGGACCCCACCCAGGGGCAGGAGAGCCTTGAGCCCGTTGAGGAGGACGGGAGCTGGGCCATCTACTGGTATCTCTGCGGCAGCGATCTGGAGTCCGGCGGCGGCTTTGCCACTGTGGACCTCGGGGAGCTGATGGAGGTGACCTTGCCGGAAAACGTGAACGTGGTCATCGAGACCGGCGGCTCCTCCCAGTGGCACAACGACTTTGTGGACGCATCCAAGCTGCAGCGCTGGGTCTACGGCAGCGAGGGCCTGAAGCTGGTGGACGAGCAGCCCTCTGCCAACATGGGTGAGGCCCGGACGCTGGCGGACTTTCTGACCTTTGCCAGCGAGAACTACCCCGCCGACCGCACGGCGGTGGTCTTCTGGAACCACGGGGGCGGTTCCGTGTCCGGTGCCGCCTTTGATGAGCTGTATGGGCTGGACTCCCTGACGCTGGACGAGCTGTACGAGGCATTCACCTCCGTGTGGGAGCCCTCCGCCGGCCAGCCGCCGCTGGAGCTCATCGGCTTTGACACCTGCCTGATGGCTACCGTGGACGTGGCCAACGTGTTCTCCGGGCTGGCCAACTATCTGGTGGCCTCCGAGGAGACCGAGCCTGCTAACGGCTGGTACTACTCCCAGTGGGTGGGCGCGCTGGCGGCCGACCCGGCGATGGACGGCGCGGAGCTGGGCCGGGTCATCTGCGACGCGTACTATGCCGGCTGCGAGATGGTGGGCACTCAGGACAACACCACCCTCTCCCTCACGGACCTGAGTAAGGTGGACGCCCTGCTGGCGGCTTACGAGACCTTCGGCAAGGAGGCCCTCGCCGCCGCCTGCACGGACCCGGGCTTCTTCTCCCGGTTCGCCCGGGCTGCCGCCCGCAGTGAGAACTACGGCGGCAACACCAGAGAGCAGGGCTACACCAACATGGTGGATCTGGGCCATCTGGCCCGCCAGACCATCGGTATTCTGGGCTCCGCGCAAGGGGTGCTGGACGCGCTGGACGCCTGCATGCTCTACCGGGTGGGCGGCAAATACCGGGCACAGGCCACGGGCCTGTCCTGCTACTACTCCTACAACGGCGACGTCGGCGACCTCAACGGCTACATCGGCGTGGGCGCGGGGCTGGCCTTCAAGTACTACTTCTCTTACGGCCTCACTGGGGAGCTGGATGAGTCCGGCATGGAGTACATCGCCGACCTCGACCTCGAGTCCCTGCCGCCGGTGAAGAATCTGGCCACCGAGGGCTGGGACGGCATGGCCCTCGACGTGGACGACGCGGGGACCGCTTACCTGACCCTCGGCCCCGACGCGGGGAATGTGCTGGCCTCCATCGGCTTCACCCTCTACTGGGTGGACGAGGAGGGCGGAACCATCTTGCAGCTGGGCACCGACAACGACATGACCGCCGACTGGGACAGCGGCGTGTTCTACGACAACTTCCGCGGCGCGTGGGGCAGCATCGACGGCCAGCTGGCCTACATGGAGCTCAGCAGCGAGGGGGCCGACTATAACCTTTACTCCGTGCCTGTGCTGCTAAACGGCGAGACCTGCTGCCTTCAGGTGGTGTACGACTTCAACACGGAGGAGTGGACCATCCTCGGGGCCCGGCAGGGCATCGATGAGAGCGGCATGGCTGACAAGGAGTTGCGCCTGCTCCAGGCGGGTGACCAGCTGACCCTGCTGTGGTACGCGGCCTCCCTCAGCGGGGATGAGGACTTTGAAGTATACGCCGGGGCGGAGCTCACTGTGACGGCGGATACCGCCTTCGTCGAAATGGACCTGCCCGACGGCAGCTATGCGATGGTCTTCACCATGAGCGATGCCATGGGCGGCACGGCGGAGTCCCGGCCGGTCTATTTTGACTGCGCAGATGGCGAGATCTACACCAGCGTGTGATTTTTTGAAAGGAGAGAGAATGATGGACAAGAAAGGAAATCTGAAACAGGCAGTTTATGAGGTGTTCGGCGTGGGCGGCGGAGCTGAGGGGGGCGCCCATCACAAGGCGGCTCCCGCCGCGGCCGAGGGCAAGAAGGCGGAGACCGCCCATGCCCCCGCGGCCCCGGCCGCTCCCGTGACTCCGCCGAAGGCGGTGGCCAGCTACCTGGGCCCGGGCACGGTGCTGGAGGGTACGCTGCGCTCCGTGGGAGACGTGGAGATTGCCGGCAGCTTCAAGGGCGACATCGTCACCGAGGGCACGGTGCGTCTGCGCTCCGACATTGAGAGCAACATCACCGCCGAGTGTCTGGAGCTGTCCGGCTGCGCGCTGGTGGGCGACGTGGTGGCCAAGGGCACCGTCACCGTCAGCGAAGGCGCGAAGATCCGCGGCAGCGTCACCGCCGGGGATCTGCTGTGCGCCGGCGAGATCTCCGGCGACCTGAACGTCAGCGGCAACACCGTGCTGGAGGAGAAGGCCCGGGTGGACGGCAAGGTCCAGACCGGCACGCTGGCCGTGGTCCGCGGGGCGCTGATCCGCGGCGCGGTGGAGATGAAGGGCAGTGCGGAGCGCCCGGCAAAGCAGCAGGGGTAACGGCGGCCGGAGGAGCGCGGCTCCGCCCGGCAAAGGAGACGGAACATGAGGGAACCTAACGAGAGAGAAGAGAACCGGCAGCCCTACTTCGGCAGCGTGCTGTTTTTCAAGCATGTGGTGCTGGGAGTGGTGATCCTGCTGATCGCCATTCCCACGGCGCTGGCGCTGCATCTGGGCTTCAGCCTGCGCAGCGAGCGGGTGCAGTCCGGGCTGCTGGCCGATCAGCTGGCGGCGGCGGAGAGCAAGGCGGCGGAACAGACGGAGCCGGAACCGGATGGCACGGACCAGAAGAACGAGGAGTCCGGGGGACAGAGCATGGCCGCCCCTATCGGGGAGGTGCCGGAGTACACCAAACTCTATCCGGACCTGTACGCGGACCCGGTGGACTACGGCTCGGAGGACATCGAGAACAGCGCCTACCTGACCTTTGACGATGGGCCCTCCGCCCGGACGGACGAGATCCTGGCCATTCTGGACAAGTACGACATCAAGGCGACCTTCTTCGTGGTGGGCACCACCACGGAGGAGGGGCTGCAGCGGATGCGGAACATCGTGGAGGCGGGGCATACCATCGCCATCCACAGCTACACCCACAACTACCAGCAGATCTACGCCTCGGTGGAGGCCTATCTGGACGACTTCTACCAGATGTATACCCAGATCCTGGAGGCCACGGGGGTGAAGCCGCAGATCTTCCGCTTTCCCGGGGGCAGCATCAACAGCTACAACGGCACGGTGTACATGGACATCATCGCGGAGATGACCCGCCGGGGCTTCGTGTACTTCGACTGGAACGCCGCCAACGGGGACGCGGCGTCCCGGCAGATCCTGCCGGCCAGCACGCTGGCCGAAAACGCCCTCGCCAGTGTGGGGAACCGGCGGCGGGCAGTGATCCTGATGCATGACAGCGCCAGCAAGACCACCACGGTGGAGGCGCTGGAGGCCATCATCAAGGGCTATCAGGAGGGGGGCTACACCTTCCTCCCGCTGACATCGGCGACCAAGCCCGTGACCTTTGGTTATCGGAACTGAGACATTTTTAGAGGAGGGGATGTACAGTGAAGAAACGTATGCTAAGCGCCCTGCTGGCCCTGTGCTTGGCGGCGTCCCTGCTGCCGGCAGCCTTCGCCGCCAGCGAGATCACGGCCATTGCCAACTGCAAGCTCACGCTGGACGAGAACCGGATGCCCACCCTGACGCCCAGCGTCAGCAGCACGGCCAAGTATGAGGTGAGCTCCATCGTGTACGACACGCCGGGCCCCGTAGCGATCAACACGTGGGCGAAGGCCACCGTGACCTACACCGTGAAGGCGGGCGGCACCTTTGCCGCTGACCTGAAGGCCCGGGACCGGGGGGACTGCGGCGCGGTGCTGCTGCGCAGCGACAGCACCACCGCGGTGGTGCAGTACTACGGATGGGTCAAAGACCCGGGCTCCGCCACCCAGGAGATGAAGGACTACGCCAAGGCCCACCAGACCGACACGGCCAACAGCCGTACCCCTGTGGCCGTGGGCAGCCGGTTCGACCCCATTGCCGACCAGCACCCCACCACCACGGGCTACCACACTGCTCGGGCCTACAAATATCCCATCGTGTCCCGGACTTACGCGGCGGGAGACCTGCCGGAGGGCAAGATCAAGATCTATGACCTCCATGCAGAGCAGCTGTTCTCCTCCGGGGTGGAGGGGCAGTGGTATCTGGTGTGCTACGGCGGGAACAAGCTGGGCTTTGTCCCCGCGGCATGCATCACCGTTGCAGAGGACGGCGGCAGCTCCGGCAGCGGGAGCGCCGACAACTACTGGGCCGACGCCCCCGGCGTGTGGAAGGTCAGCTCTTATACCTTTGCTGGCGGCACTGGCACCCGGGCGGACCCCTATCTCATCGCCACCGCGGATCAGCTGAACGCCGTCCGCCGGGGCCTTGACAAACACTACAAGCTGGTGGCCGACATCGACCTGTCCAAGTGGGGCAACTGGACCCCCATCGGCGGCAACCCTGCTTACGAGTACAACGGCCGGGACTGCGGCAGATTCACTGGCACGTTGGACGGCAACGGCCACGTGATCTCCGGCATGACCATCGTGGATCACCGGGACACCCTTTATCGGGAGAGCCACGGCGTGCGGCGGTGCTACGGTCTGTTCAACAACGTGTGGAACGACGACTTCCGCATCGAGCCCGACCCCAACGTCATGTATGAGAACGAGGAATACAACAACATCTGGGACCTGGGCCTGGTGAACTACACCATTGACCTGCGCTACAACGACATGAAGGAGGATTGCTTCCTGTACGTGGGGACGCTGGCGGCCTTCATGTCCAACTCCCGCATCTCCAACTGCTACGCCTCCGGCGGGACCATCCGGGTCCAGACCGGCGGGGCTCATCCGGAGATCTACATCGGCGGGCTGGTGTCCAATTTGGGCAACTCCGCCATGGTGGACTGCTACAACGCATCCCCCATCACCTACAACAGCAGCGACCCCGCTGGGGCGAAGGCCCAGCATCTGGTGCAGGCCGGCGGCCTGGTGTGGGGCATGACCTACTGCTGGCTCCAGCGGTGCTTCAACACCGGGGACATCACCGTGGCCTACTCCGGGGATATGCTGACCTACTCCGTGGCCTGCGGCATCGCCGCCTACATGGACGTTGGCGAGATCCCCGGCGTCTACAACACCACGGTGGAGGTGTCCAGCTACCTCAAGGACTGCTACAACACCGGCGCACTGACAGCCAACGGGACCTTTGGCCTGATGGGCTATGTCAAGTCCGACTTCTACATGGACAACTGCTACAGCGTGGGCAAGATGAAGGTGGACTCCATGGCCCTGAAGGGGCAGACCGAACAGTCCGCCAACGACATCGCCTCTTACAGCAGAGGCTATAGCGAGCTCCGGGGCAACCGCACCCACAATGGAGTGAGCGCTGTGTCCGGCAGCGCATGGCAGTACTCCGCCAAGCTGGGGCGCAAGGTGCTCAAGTCCCACCCGGAGGACGCCCTGAACCTCACCAAGCCGGCGGCGGCCGCCGTGGGCGGCTTCAAGGATGTGCTGGGGACCAACTACTTTGCCGACCCCGTGCTGTGGGCGGTGAAGAACGGTATCACCAACGGCACCAGTACCACCGCCTTCAGCCCCACCGCCCCCTGCAGCCGGGCCCAGATCCTCACGTTCCTCTGGCGCTCGCTGGGCAAGCCGGAGCCCACGGTCAGCAACCCCTTCACCGATGTGACCAACACGAAGGCGTACTACTACAAGCCCGCCCTTTGGGCTTACGAGATGGGGATGCTCACCGGCAAGACCTTTGGCGAGTCAACCCCCTGCACCCGCGGAGAGGCGGTATATTACCTCTGGAAGGCCATCGGCGGCGGGAAGAGCGACTACATCCCCGTCACCAATTTTACCGATGTGCCCGTGGGCAGCACCTATTCCATGCCGGTGTCCTGGGCCAGCTACTGCAGCGTCACCAACGGCGTCAGCAGCAGCAAATTCGGCCTGACCAACACCTGCACCCGGGGAGAGATCGTCACCTTCCTCTGGCGGGCCCAGCGCTACCGCAGCATGCTTGACGATCTGGACGACCTGTGACCGCCGCAGCTGCGGGAAAGAGAAAACAAGGAGGGCCCCCGCAGGCAAAGCCTGCGGGGGCCTTTGTTCTGTGCGCGCTGTGGAGCGAGTCCTGTTAAGACGAAAACGTCCCCGCCGCACCGGCGGGGACGTTGAGCAGGGTCAGGACTTGGATTGCTTCCGCGTTCATCAGGAAGCGGTCCTCTTTCTCAGATTCCGGCAGCCTGGCGATGATCTCCCGGCAGCGGGGCTTGGCCCTGCGGGCCGTCTCCGCCGCCTCTGCCTCGGTGAAGCCAAGCTCCGTGGTCAGGTGGGAGCGGAAGGACCGCCCCAGCAGGACCCACATGGCCATGGGCATCCCGGCATATTTCATGAAACGTCAAGTCCTCTCTCAGCGCAGTTAGCATACGCTAACCGCCATTGACCGCATTGTAGCACAGCGGCACAGGCTTTGCAGGGGGGAGGGGCAGGTTCAGCCCTCCATCCGGTCGTGGAGGGGACACCACGCCATGTGGTCGTTCACCAGTCCGGCGGACTGGAGGTAGGCATACACGATCACCGGCCCTACGAACTTGAAGCCTCGCCGTTTCAGGTCGGCGGAGATGGCCTCGGACAGGGGCGTCTGGGCTGGCAGGTCGGCCATGGACTGGGGGTGGTTCACGATGGGGGCCCCGTCCACCCAGCCCCAGAGGTAGCGGCCGAAGGAGCCGAACTCCTCCTGCACCCTCAGAAAGGCGGCGGCGTTGGAGATGGCGCAGCGCAGCTTGGTGCGGTTGCGCAGGATGCCGGGGTCGGCCATCAGGGTCTCCAGCCTGTCGGGGCCGTAGCCGGCCACCACCCGGGGGTCGAAGCCGTCGAAGGCCCGGCGGAGGGCCTCTCGCTTGCGCAGGATGATGTGCCAGCTCACGCCGGCCTGCATCCCCTCCAGCACCAGCAGCTCAAAGAGGGCGCGGTCGTCATGGACTGGGCGGCCCCCGGAAGAAAAAGAAGAGCTAAGGCGGCAGAAAAAGAGCAGCGGCGCTCCGGTCAGACTCCAGAGCGCCGCTGCTTTTTGATTGGCTGTATGCCGCGAGGAGGCGCAGCTTACAGGGTGGTGAACAGCTTGGAGATGATTTTCCACTCGCCGTCGGCCTTGATGAGCTGGAAGAAGTCCACCAGGGAGGCGGAGCCGCGGAAGCCGGTCTCGGACACGACGACGGCAGCGACGTTGCCCTCGATACGGATGGACTCGATCTCAGCGTGGTAGGCGTTGCCCTGAGAAGCCATGGAGGGGGCGGAAGCGATGTCCTCGATGAAGGCGGCGGGGGTGGCGATCACGCAGTCTGGGCCCAGATAGCCGTTCATCACGGCGTTGGGATGGAAGACGCTCTTGAGCTGCTCGATGTTGGCGTTGAAGGTGCCGTCCATGCGTGGCACTGCTCCGGCCTTGACCGCAAGTACGTGGACAAGGGATGGGCCTATTACTCCCCCATGCTGTTCCACGACTGCGGCTCCTACTACAAGCGGGGCTACGCCCCCGTGGACGTGGCCATGATCTCCGTCTCCCCGATGGATAAGGACGGCAACTTCAGCTACGGCCTGACCAACTGCTGCATGCAGGAGATGCTGGACGCTGCCAACCATATCTTTCCCTACCTGTATGACGGCATCACCCTCCAGATCGGCATCGGCGGTATGCCCAATGCCCTGGGCGGCCTCATCGCCGAGTCCGACCTGAAGGACCTCGGCATGCACACCGAGCTGATGAGCGACGGCTACCTGAAGCTCTATCAGGCGGGCAAGATCACCAATAAGAAGAAAAAGCTCCAGCCTGGCAAGGGCGTGTTCTCCATCTGCTCCGGCTCCCGCGAGCTGTATGAGTTCCTGGACCACAACATGGACATCCTCTCTGCCCCGATGGCTTACGTCAACAACCCCGAGACCATCCGCCAGCTGGACCACTTCGTGTCCATCAACGGCTGCATTGCCATGGACCTGTACGGGCAGGTCTGCTCCGAGACCTCCGGCACCCGCCACATCAGCGGCACCGGCGGCCAGCTGGACTTCGTCACCGGCGCGTACATGGCTGAGCACGGTCAGGCCTTCCTCGCGATGGCCTCTACCTTCACGGACAAGGCCGGCGTGAAGCACTCCCGCATCCTGCCCAAGTTCACCGAGGGCGACGTCATCACCACGCCCCGGACGCAGGCCCCCAATATGGTCACCGAGTACGGCGTGGCCCGTCTGGCCGGCCTGTCCACGTGGCAGCGTGCGGAGGCCATCATCGCCATCGCCCATCCCGACTTCCGGGATGAGCTCATCGCCGCCGCTCAGGAGCAGAAGATCTGGCGCGGCTCCAACAAGCGCTGAGACCGGCCCTGTGGGTCCTGCCCCGACAGGGGCACGCCGCGGTCCGCCGCGGCGTGCCGGCCCACCGGCGTCTTATCTCTCATATACCTCCATGATGCGCATTTGACAGAGCAGGCAGCTTCGGGGAGCTGCCTGCTCTGCATTTTTCACAACAAATAACCGAATTTTACAAGCAAAAATAGCAAACCTGCGATTATGATACAAATATGAAAGGAGCTGTTATCATGCCTCACGAAAAATATCCCCTGCTGTTTAGCCCCATCAAGGTGCGCAATACTGTTTTCCGCAACCGCATCATGGCGACTCCCACCTCCCTGTCCTGGGCGGACTTCTGGAGCGGCGCCCCTGAGGACATGACCGAGGAGATGATGCACCTTGTGGCGGAGGACTTTGCCAACGCCGCCCTGGCCGCCAAGAACAACGGCTTCGGCATGGTGCAGGTCCACGGCGCCCACGGCTGGCTGCTGGGCCAGTTCCAGTCCGGCGCCACCAACTGGCGTAAGGACGAGTACGGCGGCAGTGTGGAGAACAGGGCCCGCTTCCCCCTGATGGTGGTCAAGGCCATCCGGGAAAAGGTGGGCGAGGATTTCCTCGTGGAGTACCGCATGAGCGGCGACGAGCATCTGGAGGGCGGCATCGTGGGTGAGGAGGCCGCCGAGTTCGCCTCCATCATTCAGGACTACGTGGACATCATCCATGTCTCCGCCGGCTCCTACTACACCGCCCGGGAGTACACCTTCCCCGGCTCTTATCAGCCCCGGGACACCAACACCCATCTGGCCGCGATGGTGAAGAAGGTCCGCACCCCCGACGTGAAGGTGCCCCGGAAGGTCATGGTCATCGGCGGCGGCCCCGGCGGTATGCAGGCGGCCATCACTGCCGCCGACCGCGGTCATGAGGTCGCGCTGGTGGAGATGCAGGACACCATCGCCCCCGAGGCCAACCGCATCCACAAGGACTCCATGCTGGAGGCCCTGAATGACCCCGCAAACTCATCACCCAGTATGTCTCCACCAAGTGCCTGGAGATTACGAAGAACGGCGTGCGCGTGGCGATGGCTGACGGGACCGAGAAGATCCTGCCCGCGGGCAGCGTGGTCTACGCCGTGGGCATGCGGGCCAATCAGGAGCTGGCGATGGATCTGCAGAGCGCCTGCGGCGTGAAGCGCTTCTTTGCCATCGGCGACTGCCAGCCCCTATATTTTTTCCCCCAAAATCAAATATGGAGGTGCCCCAATGGTAATTGCGGATCTGGTTTTGAAAAACGGTAAGGTCGCCACGGTGGACGATAAGTTCAGCTTCTGCGAAGCAGTGGCGGTCAAGGACGGGTGGATCATCGACCTCGGTACCACGGTGGACATGGAGGGCTATATCGGCCCCGACACGGAGGTCATCGATCTGGAGGGCAGGGTCATGCTGCCCGCCGCCAACGACGCCCACATGCACGCCACCCTCACCGGCCTGCGGCTGAAGGAGGGCTTCCTTGATCTGGGCGGCGCGCAGACGCTGGCGGACCTGAAGGCGGCGGTGGCTGAGGCGGCCAAGAAGGCGGAGCCCGGCCAGTGGGTCTGGGGCAGCGGCTTTATGGAGTTCCTGTACCCCGAGGTGCAGGCCCGCGGCATGGCCGGCGTGAACCGCTGGGACCTTGACGAGGCCGCCCCCGACGTGCCCGTAATGATCAATGATTTCGGCCTGCACACGCTGGTGGTCAACAGCAAGGCGATGGAACTGGCCGGCATCACGAAGGACCACCCCGACCTGAAGCCCGAGGAGGGCGTGATGGAGCGGGATCCCGCCACCGGCGAACCCAATGGCCGCTTTTTCGAGTGGTCCGCCCATCACCTGATCGGCAACCACTGCCCGCCGGTCAGCGAGGAGGAGATCGAGCAGAGCATCCTGCGGGTGCAGCGCGCCCTGAACGCGCAGGGCGCCACCAGCCACGTGGACATCGTGGGCCGAGGTGTGGAGCGCATCTTCCTCGGCGTCAGCCGGGAGCGCTGCATGGACATCTACGAGCGCATGGCCCGCGAGGGCAAGCTCACTGTCCGGGTCAGCCTGCACATCAACCCCTGCGTGGACGGCGTGGAGAGCTATGAGTCCATCCTGCTGGCGCTGGCGGAGATGAAGCTGCCCAAGTTCCACGATGCTAACTGGGTACAGGCCCGTACCATCAAGATTTTCGGCGATCAGGGCCTGTGGCTGCGGCCCCGGGAGGACCGCCCCGAGGGCGAGGGCCGCTCCGTCTTCCCCGGCCAGACCAACGAGGAGCAGGCGGAGGAGCTGCGCTGCACCATCATCGAGCTGCACCGCCGCGGCTGGCAGGTGGGCATCCACGCGCTGGGCGGCATGACCATCGACGTGGTCTCCGGCGGGTCGGACTCCCCCCTGCTTTGACTTCAACTGGCGCTCCGGCGTGCAGTTCGCCGTCACCCGCACCACCGTCATGGGTCAGGCCATTCGCCCCGACCTCGCCATGAGTCTGGAGGATGCCATCCGTATGTACACCATTGACGGCGCCTACCAGGAGCACATGGAGCATGTCCGCGGCTCCATTGAGATCGGCAAGGTGGCGGACTTCCAGGTGCTGGGTCAGGACATTTTCACCTGCCCCAAGAGCGAGATCGGCCAGATCCCCGTAGTGCGCACCATCTGCGCCGGCAAGACGGTCTATCAGGCGTGACGGCCCGCGGCCTTGACTTGGGGCGGAAAATCGGGTAAAATCAGGGCACACCGGCGCGGCCGGAGAACGGAGGAACCCAGCGTGGCAAAGAAAAAAGAGGAAAAGACCAACGTCATGCGCATTCTGGAGCAGGGGAAGATCCCCTACACCGCCTACTTCTGCGAAGGGGGCGAGGACCCGACCCACATGCGGGACTACGGTGCCCACGTGGCGGAGGAGCTGGGTCGGGACCCGGCCCGGGGATTCAAGACACTGGTGACCCGGGGGGCCTCCGGGGCGATCTGTGTGTTTGAGGTCCCCGTGCTGGAAAATCTGGACCTGAAGAAGGCGGCCCGGGCGGCGGGGGAGAAGTCCATCGCTCTGCTGCCGCTGGGGGAGATCACCGCCGTCACCGGCTATGTCCGGGGCGGATGCAGCCCGGTGGGCATGAAGAAGGCCTACCCCACAGTGTTCCACCAGTCAGCCCTGAATTACGAGACCATCTACATCTCCGGCGGCCGCATCGGCGCGCAGGTGGAGGTGCCTCCGCAGGCCCTGATCGACCTGTTGGGCGCGCGGACGGCGGACATCACGGCAGAGTAAAGAGAGAAGTGAAACGGGAGCCCCGGAGCAGCTGCTCCGGGGCTCCCGGGCGCTTGCCGGGTCAGGGTCCGGCTTCCCACCAGCGCAGGACGTCGGTGGTCCCTGTGCGGCGCAGGGCCGCCGCCGATACCAGCAGGTCGCTCCCCGTCAGTACCGCCAGCGCCAGCCCAAGCCCCTCCGGCAGATGGGGCACAAACCCCGCCAGCAGCGGCTGCACCCCGTACACCAGCGCCAGCGCCAGCCCTGCCCACGCCGCGGAAAACTGCGGACAGATCAGCCCCGCCACGTTCCCCCGCACGCCCCGGTAACTCCAGAACTCCACCCCCAGCACGTGCCGGCAGAAGAGCCCCGCCGCCAGCTCCGCCCCCGTGCCGCCCAGCAGCCCCGCCGCCATCACCCGCAGGGGCCCGCCGTCCCCGGCCAGGGCCAGCACCGCCAGCGCCCCCAGCCCGTACACCGGGCACAGCGGCAGCATCAGCAGGCACTTCCGGTCCTGTTTCGGATGGCGGGTGAGCCGCGCAAAGCCCTTCTCCAGCAGAAAGCCGCAGAAGCTGTAACACCAAAAATACCAGAACCGCTCCAACCATATCCCTCCAACGTCCATAGCATGGGCCGCCGCGGCCGTATTATGTGGGAAAATCCTGCCGTCCGGCCAAGAAATTCTGCGGTTGGGGATTGACAGCAAGGGGGCTTTATGATATGATATCACGGCTGACAAGTGAAGTCGGCCACGACCATGCGGGTGTAGTTCAATGGTAGAATCCCAGCCTTCCAAGCTGGTCGCGTGGGTTCGATTCCCATCACCCGCTCCACACGCGCCTGTAGCTCAGGTGGATAGAGCAACTGCCTTCTAAGCAGTGGGTCAGGGGTTCGAGTCCCTTCAGGCGTGCCAAGCCCTTCGGCCGGATAGTTCGGGCGCATCGGCCATCGCCGTTCCGGCTCGACCGCTGCGGAAGGGACTCGGAACTGCCGGAAGTGCCGCCGGCACTTCCGCCGACGTTCCGACTTCAGGCGTGCCACTTTCCCCGCAGAGGGCGCACAACAGAACATGGTGGGTATAGTTCAATTGGCAGAGCACCGGATTGTGGTTCCGGGTGTTGTGGGTTCGAGTCCCATTACCCACCCCATACTGTGGCTAAGGGCCGGAGCGTCCGCTCCGGCCCTTGCCTCAATCCTACACATTGGGGTGTAGCCAAGTGGTAAGGCACGGGACTTTGACTCCCGCATCCGCTGGTTCGAGTCCAGCCATCCCAGCCAGAAGTGCTGAACCGCAGCGAACAGCGCGGATGAAGCGGAGCGAGAGGTGCAAACCAGGCCGGGCGGAGCCCGGACGTTTGTGCCGCGAGTCGAAGCGAAGCCGCGCATCGTGAGCAGGTGAAGCACGACAACGTCGGCGCGGGCTGCGTATCGTTCCTCCTGCCACAGAGCGGCAGGCGTCACTCGCTCCGCCGCGCCTCCTTCCCCCCACCGGATCCGCTTCGCTGGGCTCCGGCGGGGACCCCATTTATGTTGAACCGTCGCGAGCAGCGAACAGGCGAAGCATGACAGCCCCGGCGCGGGCTGCTTCCGGGCCCGCGCCCGCTCTCAACTCAATATGACCCAGTAGCTCAGTTGGTAGAGCAACGCCCTTTTAAGGCGAAGGTCCGGGGTTCGAGTCCCCGCTGGGTCACCACGTCGGAGCAAAGCCCGCTTTGCTCCGACGTTTTTTTATTTCTTCAGAAACAAGAATGTCGCCCGCCCGCCCCCTTCCGCAGCTTTCGATTGACGGGAGATGCAGGGCATGGTAAACTATGGGCAGAATACAGAGGGGGCGTCTGCCTTGAACAAATCGACCATGAAAAAGCTCATCCTGCTCATCACTTACGCCGTACTGCTCATCGCGGTGATCGTAAAGCTGGACGAGGTGGGGCTGTGGGCCGGGAAGGTGCTGGGGGCCTTTACGCCGCTGTTTATTGGCTTTGCCATCGCCTTTATCCTCCACCGGCCCTGCTGCTTCTTCGCCCGACTGTACGGCAAGGGCCTGAAGAGCAAGGGCGCCAGACTGGCCCGGCCGCTGGCGGTGGCCACCGCCTACCTTATCTTTCTGGCGGTCCTCACCGCCATCATGGCCCTTGTCATCCCGGAGCTGGTGCGCAGCATCCAGAGCTTTGTGGCCGGCATCGGCGACTACGGTGCCGGACTGCAGCGCATTTACGACAAGCTGGTGGCCGCGCTGGACCTTGAGCTGCTGAAGGGCATGAACCTCTCTGCCCGCCTCCATGATGCCGTGGGCAACATCCTCACCAAGGTGCTCACCACCATCACCTCCACCCTGCCCCAGCTGATCTCCGCCACCGGGGCCATCCTCTCCGCCGTGGTCACCGGGCTGCTGGCGCTGGTGTTCTCCATCTATATGCTGGTGGGGGCTGACCGGCTCACCGCCCAGTGCCGCCGGCTGGTGGTGACCTATCTGCCCGAAAAGGTCTCCGGCCCGGTGCTCACCGTCACCCGCCTGACGGCAGACACCTTTACCCGCTACGTCTCCGGCCAGCTGACCGAGGCCATTATCCTGGGCTGCCTGTGCTTCCTGGGCATGAACATCTTCCACTTCAGCTACGCGCCCCTCATCTCGGTCATCATCGCCGTGTCCGCCCTCATCCCCGTGGCGGGGGCCTATATCGGCGCTATCACTGCCGCCATCCTGCTGCTGATGATCTCTCCCATGCAGGCGCTGTGGTTCCTGGTGTTCCTCATCATCCTCCAGCAGCTGGAGGGCAACCTCATCTATCCCCGGGTGGTGGGGACCTCCATCGGCCTGCCGGGTATCTGGGTGCTGGCGGCGGTGACGGTGGGCAGTGCCCTGATGGGCTTTGTGGGCCTTGTAGTGGGCGTGCCCATCACCGCGGTGATCTACACCCTGCTCCGCCGGGACCTCCTCCGGCGGGAGGGCCTGCCCCCCGAGGACGGCCCCAAAGCATAATTCACGCCCCCATGCCATAGAAATGGAACAGCCGGGGACCGTCAGGGTACGGTCCCCGGCCTTCTTTTTGAAAGGAGCTGAGGGTATGGCTTTTGACGCCGCCGGGGCCGCCCCCCACCACGTGACGCTGGAGGACCGCCGCCGGCTGACCGTCTCCGGCGTGGAGGACGTGGAGCGCTTTGACGAGAGCACCATCGTCCTCACCACCTCGCTGGGGGTGATGACCGTCACCGGGGAGGACCTGCACATTGAGAAGCTCTCGCTGGACGGGGGCGGCCTGCAGGTGGAGGGAAGCATCGACGCCATCCTCTACGAGGAGGACCGGGGGGCCCGGGGCGGCTTTTTCGCCCGGCTGCTGCGGTAGGCCATGCATGTGGACATCGCGGGGCAGGCCCTGACTTTTGCCCGGGCCGCCGGACTGGGGGCCGGGCTGGGGCTGGGGTACGACCTGCTGCGGGCCCTGCGGCGCAGCCTCGGCTGGCGGTGGCTGGCCTTTCTGCTGGACCTGCTGTTCTGGCTAACGGCGGCCGGCCTGCTGTTTGCCGCCGCGCTGGCGTGGGAGGGCGGGGAGGTCCGCATCTATCTGGCGGTAGCCCTGCTGCTGGGCGGAGGGACCTATCTGCTGACCCTCAGCCGGCTGGTGCTGCCCGGACTGCTGGCGGCCTGCGCCGCCGTGGGGCGGCTGACGGCCCTGCTGCTCCGCCCTGCCCGGGCGGGGCGGAGGCGGGCAAAAAAACTTTTGGAAAATGGAAAAAAGGACTTCCAAATTTGGCGGGAATGGTATAGAATGAGCATGGCACAGTATCCGCCGCATCTCAACGGGAAGGAGGCCGGTCCGAATGAAGTTCAAGCGCGCAGGCGTGGCGACCAAGCTGCTGATCCTGGTGCTGCTGGCGGCGTCGGTGATCGGCCTGCTCACCGTGCGGGGGCAGCTCAGCAAGGCTCAGGCCCAGCGGGACCTTTACCGCAGCAAAGTCCAGGTCCAGCAGGAGAGCAACGCCGCCCTCGCCGATGCCATCGAGCACAGTGATGATCTGGAATACATCCTCAATATCGCCAGAAGCAAGCTGGGCCTGCTGGAGGTCGGAGAGATCCGGTTCGTGGATACGTCCAACTAAATCAAAAGAAAAGGAAAAGGAAAAAAGGGTTTTATGGGGTTTGAAGTAGGTTCCGTATTAGAGGGTAAGGTCACAGGCATCACTAAGTTCGGCGCGTTCGTTTCCCTGCCGGGCAACCGCTCCGGGCTGGTACATATTTCGGAGATCGCCTATTCTTACGTTAACGATGTGCATGAGCATCTCACCGAGGGACAGACCGTCACCGTGAAGGTGATCGGCATTGATGAGAATAATCGCATCAATCTGTCCATCAAGCAGACGCTGCCGCCTCCTCCCCGGCCGGAGCGCCGGCCCGGCCCCCGCGGTGAGGGCGGACAGGGCGGCGAGCGGCGGCCCTTCAACCCCGGGCAGGGCGGCGGAGACCGCCGGCCCTATAACAACAGCGGCGAGCGGCGGCCCTATAACAACAACGGCGGCCGCCGGTCCCAGCCCCAGACCTTTCAGGGCGAGGTCAACCAGCAGAAGGGCCCCCAGAGCTTTGAGGACCAACTGAAGCAGTTCATGGCCTCCTCCGACAGCAAGCTGTCCGAGCTGCACATGACCGAGGTCCGCAGCCGCCGGGGCAACCGCCGGTAAGCCAGATGAGAAAAAACGGGATGAGCGATCTGCTCATCCCGTTTTGTTTTACCGTTTACAGGTGGAAGTTCTTCCGCGGGGCGGCCAGCGTCTCGGAGCTGAGGGTGACGTCAAAGCTGTACCAGTGCAGGCCGCACTGGAAGCCGAAGCTCATCCACCAGTCCGGGTCCTCCTGCCGGGGAGCCCATTGGGTGTGCAGTACCCGCCAGCGGCCCAGCAGACCCCGCTGCCACGCCACCGCGTCGTAGAACTCCGCCCCATCGCCGCCGGCCACCCTCCAGAGCTGGGCCTCCAGCCCGCCTTCGGTGTAGGTGTCCAGCAGTTGGGCGGAGACGGGCTCTGCCCCCAGCTCCTCCGCCCGGTGGCTGGCCAGCCAGTTCTCCCGGGCCGCGGGGGCGATCCGGAAGGGGAGTGCTGCCGCCAGAAGACCCACACACACCACGATCAGCACCACCAGCAGGACGATCTTCGTTCCCTTTTTCATCCGTGTTCGCTCCTTTCTGTTCTGTAAGCCAAACATAGCACAGCTGACAGGAAAAAGCAATATAAACATGAAAGAGAGTTCATGTTGTATCTCTTTGTTGAGTTTGACAGGGTGGCGGGGAAAGTATGCTCCCCCGACGGCTGCGGCAGGAGACGGAGAAGAACACATCAGACAAAAAGACAGTTAATAACTGTGAAATTACTGTTAAATTAACATAAATGCGCTTTTCTTTTCTGCTGCGGTGTGGTATACTGTATGCAATGGAGGGGGAACCCTCTCAAGAACGCCCCCAGTTCCCTGGCCGGGGGCGAAAGGAGCTGAACACAATGAAGATCACGTTCACAGAGAAAAAGGTCGCCCTGCCCAAGAAGCTCCACGATTATGCGGAGAAAAAAGTGAGCAAGCTGGAGCGGTACTTCAAAACGGACTGCGAGGCCAACCTCGTCTTCAGTGTGGAGAAGGACCGGAACAAGGTGGAGCTCACCATCCGGTCCGGCGGCACCATCCTCCGGGTGGCGGAGAGCACGTCCGACATGTTCGCCTCCGTGGACGCGGCGGTCACCTCGATGGAGCGGCAGCTCCGCAAGCACAAGACCCGGCTGGAAAAGCGCCTGCGTCAGGACGCCTTTGAGCGCGCTGTGGACGAGCCCTCCACCTTCGTCCCGTTGGAGGAAGAGGAAGAGTTCCGGGTGGTGCGCACCAAGCGCTTCCCCCTGAAGCCCATGACCGTGGACGAGGCCATCCTCCAGATGGAGCTGCTGGAGCACACCTTCTTCGCCTTCAAGAATGAGGACAGCGGGGCCTTCGCCGTGGTGTACAAGCGCAACGACGGCGGCTACGGGCTCATCGAAGACGCCGACTGACAGAGAAACAGGAAAGCCCCGGGCCGATGGCCCGGGGCTTTTTTCGGTTTACTTTTTCTTTTCGGCGAAGCTGTGGGCCGTGTAGTAGACACCCATCGCCGTGGCGACGGTCTTGTCAGGCTCGTCCGCCCGGACGATCTGTGCCGTGACCTGCGCCATGGTGCGGCCCAGCGTGGCGATCTGGGTGGTCAGCAGCACGTCGCTGCCCAGCAGGATGGGCCGGGCATAGTTGATGGTGATGTTGATGGTGGGGGTGTAAGCGCCCACCATCGCGTAAGTCAGGATACCCATGCAGTTGTCCAGCAGGGTGGCAATGATGCCGCCGTGGACGACGCCGTTGGGGTTGCGCATCCACTCCTGCGCGTGGAAGCGGAAGGTGATCTGACGAGCCGGCCCGTCGCAGCATTCCAGAGAGGGGAGGGGAAAGGGGGTGGCCACAGGGGAATCGACATATTGTGCGCGCTTGGCCAGATAGTCGGTCAGAAACGCGGTGAACTGCTCGGTGGTAAACTCTACGGGCATGGGTTAGGCTCCTTTGTCAACAAAATTTCAGTTTATTATAGCACCGGCACTTTGGGAGCGCAAGGACAAAAAACTGAAAAAGTTGAAATTAGGGCTTTACAAATCGCCTTCGATGTGTTAACATACTACCATGCTAAAGAGCTAAAGAAAAGAGCTCGCCGCAAGGAGGAATTTTCCATGAAACTGATGAAAAGAATCGCCGCGCTGTCTCTGGCGGCGCTGACCGCCCTGTCTCTGGCTGCCTGCTCCGGCGACCAGAGCGGGAAGCAGACCGTATACGCCGTGGAGGCCGGCTCCGCCGGCGAGGAGGTGGCCAAGGCCAACGGCTACCAGATCGTCTCCGTGGACAGTCAGGCCAAAGCCCTGATGGAGGTCAACTCCGGCACCGCGGACGCCGCCATCATCGACCTGCTCATGGCGGGCGCGATGGTGGGGGAGGGCACCAGCTATCCCGATATCAAGGTCACGGACCAGAAGCTGAACTCCGAGGAGTACGGCGTGGGCTGCCGCAAGGGCAGCGATCTGGCCGCCTATATCAACGCCGTGCTCAGCGAGGCGTGGGCCGACGGCACGATGGTCGAGGTGGCTAAGACTTACGGTGTGCAGGAGGCCCTTCTGGAGCAGCCCGCCGCGGATTACCCCGCCGCGGACGCCGCCGGCGATGTGGCCTACATTCAGAACAAGGGCACGCTGGTGGTGGGCATCACCGACTTTGCCCCCATGGACTACGAGGAGGTCCCCGGCAGCGGCGAGTGGATCGGGTTTGACGCCGATCTGGCCAAGCTGGTGGCCGATAAGCTGGGCGTAAAGGTCCAGTTTGTGGTCATCTCGTGGGACCGCAAAGTGGATGAGCTGGACGGCAAGACCATCGACGTGGTGTGGAACGGCATGACCCTCACTGAGGGCGTCAAGGCCGCGATGGAGTGCACCAACCCCTACTGCGAGAACGCACAGGTGGTCGTAAAGAAGTAAGCGCCGGGCAGGCGTGACAGAGCGGGGCGGCCTTTTGGCCGCCCCGCCAATACCGATGAAGCGAGGGATCCGCCATGTTCTGGACCGTCACACAAGCAATACTGCGGGGCTGCGGGCAGGCGGCGGAGCTCTTTTTCCTGACACTGCTGTTCTCCCTGCCGCTGGGGCTGTTCATCGCCTTCGGTACCATGAGCAAGTGGGCCCCCTTCAGACGCTGCCGCCGGTTCCCCCGGCTGGCTGCCTTCCGGCCCGTGAGCGCCCTGCTGGGGGTGCTGGTGTGGGCGATACGGGGCACGCCCCTGATGCTGCAGCTCATCGTCATTTTCTACGGCCCGGGCAAGTGGTTCTCCGTCAATCCGTGGAACTATCTGAGCAACGGCCGCATGTTCGCCTGCGTGGTGGCCTTCGTGCTCAATTACGCCTGTTACTTCTCGGTCATCTACCGGGGGGGCATCGAGGGCGTCCCCGCCGGCCAGCGGGAGGCCGGGCAGGTGCTGGGCATGACCCGCAGCCAGATCTTTTTCAAGGTCACCCTGCTGCAGATGGTCAAGCGGGTGGTGCCCCCCATGTCCAACGAGATCATCACGCTGGTGAAGGACACCTCGCTGGCCCGGGTCATTGCCATCACGGAGATCATCAAGGCCGGCGAGACCTTTCTCACCTCCGCGGGCATCACGTGGCCCCTGTTCTACACGGCGGTGTACTACCTCATTTTCGTGGGCCTGCTGACCATCCTGTTCAACCGCATCGAGCGCAGGCTCGGCTATTTCAAGTAAAGGGGGGCTCCCTGTGGCCGTTCTGGACGTGACCCAGCTGAAAAAGGACTTCGGGAGCACCCGGGTGCTGTCCAACATCAGTTTTTCCCTGAACGAGGGGGAGACGCTGGCCATCATCGGCTCCTCCGGCTCGGGCAAGACCACCCTGCTGCGCTGCCTGAACTTTCTGGAGCGGCCCGATGGCGGCCGCATCGCCGTGCAGGGGGAGACCCTCTTTGACGCCGCCGACCTCGCCACCCAGCGGGAGGAGGAGATCCGCCGCAAGCGCCTGCGCTTCGGGCTGGTGTTTCAGTCCTTCAACCTGTTTCCACAGTACACTGCCCTGCAGAACGTGACGCTGGCCCCGGAGCTGCTGGCGAAGGAACGCCCGGACTACAAGGCCAACAAAAGGGAGATCGTCCGCCAGATCGAGGCGGAGGGCCGGGCCCTGCTGGAACGCATGGGTCTGGCGGAGCGGGCGGGGCACTATCCCCAGCAGCTGTCCGGCGGGCAGCAGCAGCGGGTGGCCATCGCCCGGGCGCTGGCCATGAAGCCGGACATCCTCTGCTTTGACGAGCCCACCTCCGCCCTGGACCCGGAGCTCACCGGCGAGGTGCTGAAGGTCATCCGGGGGCTGGCGGAGCAGCGCACCACCATGGTCATCGTCACCCACGAGATGGCCTTCGCCCGGGACGTGGCCGACCGGGTGATCTTCATGGACGGCGGCGTCATCGTGGAGCAGGGGCCCGCCCGGCAGGTCATTGAGAGCCCCCGGGAGGAGCGCACCCGGCAGTTCCTGGCCCGGTACAACGAGAATTAAAAAAGTACCCTCCGGCAAGTGGCGGAGGGTACTTTTTATTTGAATCAGAATTCTGCGTTGCCCACGGTGCGGGGGTGGAGTTCCACGTCGCGGATGTTGGAGATGCCGGTGAGGTACATGACCATCCGCTCGAAGCCCAGGCCGTAGCCGGCGTGGCGGCAGGAGCCATAGCGCCGCAGGTCCAGATACCACCAGTAGTCCTCGGGGTTCAGGCCCAGTTCAGTCATGCGGGCCTCCAGCAGTTCGATGCGCTCCTCGCGCTGGGAGCCGCCGATGATCTCCCCGATGCCGGGCACCAGACAGTCGGCGGCGGCCACGGTCTTGCCGTCATCGTTCAGGCGCATATAGAAAGCCTTGATCTCCTTGGGGTAGTCGGTGACGAACACCGGGCGCTTGAAGATGTGCTCGGTGAGGTAGCGCTCGTGCTCGGTCTGCAGGTCGATGCCCCACTCCACGGGGTACTCGAAGTCCTGCCCGCTCTCCTGCAGCAGCTTCACCGCTTCGGTATAGGTGACCCGGCCGAAGTCGGAGCCCGCCACGTGGAGCAGCCGCTCCTTCAGCCCCTTGTCCACGAAGGAGTTGAAGAAGTCCACCTCGTCGGGGCAGCGCTCCAGCACATCGTTGATGATGTACTTGATCATGGCCTCGGCGGTGTCCATATAGTCGTTCAGGTCGGCAAAGGCCATCTCCGGCTCGATCATCCAGAACTCGGCGGCGTGGCGCTGGGTGTTGGAGTTCTCCGCCCGGAAGGTGGGGCCGAAGGTGTACACGTTGCCGAAGGCCATGGCGAAGTTCTCGGCGTTCAGCTGGCCGGACACGGTGAGGCTGGTGCGCTTGCCGAAGAAATCCTTGGAGTAGTCCACGCTGCCGCCCTCCAGCCGGGGCGGGTTGTTCAGGTCCAGCGTGGTCACCTGGAACATCTCGCCGGCGCCCTCACAGTCAGAGCCGGTGATGATGGGGGTGTGGACGTAGACGAAGCCCCGCTCCTGAAAGAACTTGTGGATGGCGAAGGCGGCCACGGACCGAACCCGGAAGGCGGCGGAGAACAGGTTGGTGCGGGGGCGCAGGTGCTGGATGGTGCGCAGGTATTCCAGACTGTGGCGCTTCTTCTGCAGGGGGTAGTCAGGGGCGGAGATGCCCTCTACCTGAATTTCGGCCGCCTTGATCTCCAGGGGCTGCTTGGCCTCCGGTGTGAGGACCACGGTGCCGGTGACGATGAGGGCCGCGCCCACGTTCTGGCCGGCGATCTCCTTGTAGTTGTTCAGGACGTTGGCGTCCATGACGACCTGGAGATTCTTGAAGCAGGAGCCGTCGTTGAGCTCGATGAAGCCGAAGGACTTCATGTCCCGGATGGTGCGGGCCCAGCCCATGACGGTGACCACCTGTCCGGATAACTCTCCGGCGTCGGCGAACACGGATGCGATGGTAATGCGTTCCATTTTGTTTCCCTCAATTCTTTGGTAGGATAATAAATCAGTATAGCAGAGTCGCTGGTGTTTTGCAAGAGGGGGATGGACCTCCCGCGGCGTAAAAAGCGCCCCGGCTGGGGCCGGGGCGCTCTGGATGGGACGCAGGCGGTCCCGGCGGGTCAGAACCCGGACAGCCCAAAGGTGGGGTCCAGCAGAGTGAACAGGTGGTAGAGCGGGTTGCTCCCCTCCTCCGCGCCGCCCCAACCCAGCCCGATGGTGACGGAGCCGTCGGGGCTCCAGTCCAGCTGGCAGGTGTTGTTGATGATGTTCACGGCCAGAGAATCGTCCAGCTGAGCCAGGCCATCGATAACGGGGATGACCACCTCCGCCCGGCCGTCCAGCATGCGGGCAGTGACGGCGCCGTTCTCCAGGAAGCTGGACAGCTCGTAGCCCTCGGGCCTGCCGGACCAGCCCCACAGGCCCAGGGAGCACTCACCCTCCATGGTGCGCTCGTAGGCGCACTGGGGCATGGAGGAGTCCCACTGGCTGTCGTGCCGGATGCCGGAGAGGGCCGCCGTGCCGGAGACGCCGTTCAGTTCCGCGGCGCACAGGCGCAGCTGATAGAACTCCGTGCCGATGACGGTGGAGTTCTCAAACTCCCGGATCAGGTGCTGATAGGCGGTCTGGGTATAGGGCCGGCCCTGGCGGCTGGCCGCCAGATCCTCCGTCAGACAGGCACCGGCGCCGACCACGGCGCTCTCTCCGTCCCGGGCAGAGGTGGACTTGGACACGGTGCAGGAGAAACGCAGCACCCAGCCGTCCCCGCTGTTCCAGGCAGAGGGGGCAATGAGGTTTTCACCGTCATAGACGCCGTAGAAATGGACGGAATCCCCGTAGTCGGAGGAGACGGCGGAGCCGTCCAGCCCCCGGGCGCTCAACGCGTCGGCAAAGGGAACGAGGGCCTCCTCGCAGAGTGCCAGCAGGTCGGGCTCCTCCAGCAGGGCCTCGGTCCGCGCCTCATCCCCGGTCTGCAGAGCGGTGGCGAGGGCGTCCAGATACTCCCGCTGACCGGCGGTGAGTTCCGCCCGAGGCAGCTGGTCGGGGTCGGCAGAGGGCTCTGTCCCGGAGGTGCTGGTGGGCAGCGGCCCGGGGCTCACACCGGGGGAGGGGGACACGCCGCACTCCCATAGCCCCGTGAGGACGGTAAACCCCAGCAGCACCACCGTCGCGGCAGCCATCATCAGGGCAGGGACCCGGCGTTTTTTCCGGGGCGGGGCGGCGTCGTAGCCGCAGAACTCCCGGCCGGGCGCGCTGAATTCCGGCCCAGGCTTGGAAAATTCCTCCGGCGGCGGGGAGAACTCCGGCCCGGGGGAGGAAAACTCTCTGTCGTCCATGGGCTTACTCCCGATAGACCTTCAGCTCGCCCACGGGGACGGTGAGCCCCGCGTCCTCAAAGGCCAGCAGCAGGGTGCGGTTCAGCAGCCGCTGGGCCTTGTAGAGGTTCTCCTCCTGAGTCTCAGCGGCAATGCGCAGGGTGGCAGCGCAGTTCACGTGGTCCAGGGACTGGATGCCCAGATAGGCGGGGGCTTTGGTGAAGAGGTCGGGGTGCTCCTCGTTCAGGGTGGGCAGGATGTTTTTGAGGACCTCCTCCGCCTTGAGCACGCTTTTGCTGTCGATGGGCACGGCCATGTCGCACACGGCGAAGGACAGGTCGTTGGAGCGGTTGATGAGGCTGCGGATATCGGAATTGTTGATGATCTTCACGTTGCCGCCGCTGTCGGTGATCTGGGTGGTGCGGATGCCGATCTGGGTGACGGTGCCCCGGAAGTCCCCCACCACGATGATGTCGCCCACCTCGTACTGGTGCTCAAACAGCATGAACACGCCGGTGATGACGTCGGCGATGAGGCTTTCCGCACCGAAGCCGATGATGAGGGCCAGCACTCCGGCCCCGGCCAGCAGGGCCTTCACGTCCACCCCCACGATGGCCAGGCCCCACAGCAGGCCGATGATGATAAGCAGGTAGCGCAGGGCGCTGTCCGCCAGCGTAAAGGCGGTCCTGCCCCGCTTGCTCTTGGGGGCCATCCGGCGGAAGAACAGCCGGCACAGACCGGCGGCCAGCGCCAGCGCCGCGATCAGCACCACAAGACTGATGCCGGTCCTCCAGGCCCGAGCGGGCAGGCCGGCGGGCAGTGCGACCAGTTCCCGCAGGACCAGCGCCGCCGCAAGGACCACCGCGGCGATCACGGTCTGCAGCACCGGGGACCGCCCGGCAGTGTTTTTCTCGTTCATATCCATCGCTCCCGTCTCTATAATTTGGGGGATCCTGTCAACAGAATACACCAGAAAATGGGGGCTTGTCAATGGATTTGGGAAAAGCAGCCTGCCCGGCAGAAAAGTTGCATTTTCGGGCGGAATGGTGTATAATCAATCAGTTAGATATAAAGGTAAGGAGGCCCTTTTTATGGGCGAAAACCTGGGACTCTATCTGCACATCCCCTTCTGCCGCAGCAAGTGCGACTACTGCGACTTCTACTCCCTGGCCGGGCGGGAGGACCGCATGGATGACTACCAGCGGGCCCTGCTGGCCCACATCGCGGAGTGTGCGGGTCCTGCAAAAAAGAATGTGGTGAACACCGTGTACATCGGCGGGGGCACCCCCACATGGTACGGAGCCAAGCGCCTGTGCGAGGTGCTCAAGGCCGTGCGGAAGCATTTCAAGGTCACCCCTGACGCGGAGATCACCGTGGAGGCCAACCCGGACAGTGCCGACCTGAAGACCCTCAAGGCCCTGCGGCGGGCGGGGGTGAACCGCCTGTCCCTCGGAATGCAGTCTGCCAGCGACGCGGAGTTGGCCGCCGTCCATCGGCCCCACACCTTCCAGCAGACGGCGGATGCCGTGGCCGCTGCCCGGAAGGCGCGCATCAAGAACCTGAACCTCGACCTCATCTACGGCTTGCCCGGCCAGACCGAGGAGAGCTGGAAGAACTCCGTGGAGCAGGCCATCGCCCTGAATCCGGAACACCTGTCCTGCTACGGCCTGACGGTGGAGGAGGGTACCCCTCTCTGGGACCGGGTGCAGGCGGGGGAGGCCCTGCCCGACGATGACGAGCAGGCCGCCCGCTATCTCTGGACGGTGGAGCGGCTGGCGCAGGCGGGCTATGTGCAGTACGAGGTGTCCAACTTCTCCAAGCCGGGCTTCCAGTCCCGGCACAACCTGAAGTACTGGATGGGCCAGCCCTATATGGGCATCGGAGCCGCTGCCCACTCGGACTTCGGCGGCGTGCGGTATTCTTACATCCGCAGCGTGGACGGCTACATCCGCGGCGTGCTGGAGGGGGACAGGCTGCTGGACACCTCCGACTGCATCGCGGACAGCGAGCGGGGCAGCGAGTACCTGATGCTCCGCCTGCGCACCACCCATGGCATCGAGGAGTGGGAGTACCGCCGGACCTATTTCATGAATTTCGACCCCATCGGTGCCAAGCTCAGCGAGTACGAGCAGAAGGGCTGGGCCGCCCGGATGGGTACCCGCTGGCACTTCACGCCGGAGGGCTTCCTGCTGTCCAACCGGCTCATCGGCGAGCTGCTGGAGCTGCAGGAGGCGGCCACGCTGGCCAACACGCTGGAAAAGGCCCGCAGCGGAAAGATCCCCGGCCGCGAGGGCTGAACAAAAGAAAACAGGGAGCCGGCCGTGCAGGCCGGCTCTTTTTTGCCGCATAAATCCCCGTCGGCAGGGCACCCTGTGTTTGAGGTGAACCGTTGTGGACATGACGAATCAGGAATATCTGGACTATGTGGCTGCCAAAGCCAAGCCCTCCCCCATCTGGAAGGACATGGCGTGGGCCTTCTGCGTGGGCGGCGGCATCTGCGCCGGGGGACAGGGGCTGTCCGCCCTGTACCAGACGCTGGGCGCACCAAAGGAGGACGCGGGGACGTGGGTGTCCATCACCTTCATCTTTCTGGCCTCCCTGCTGACGGGGCTTGGCATCTTTGACGACATCGCCCGCCGGGCGGGGGCTGGCACGCTGGTGCCCATCACCGGCTTCTCCAACGCCATGGTCTCCCCAGCGCTGGAGTTCAAGCACGAGGGCTTTGTCACCGGCACGGGGGCCAAGCTGTTCACCGTGGCCGGGCCGGTGCTGGCTTATGGAATCAGCGCCAGCGTGATCTACGGGCTGATCCTGTGCATTATCGAACTGTTCTGAAAAGCGCCCCGGAGGCTGGCCTCCGGGGCGTTTCCCTATTTCTTGGGCCGGGCGCGGAAGATGAGGGCCACCAGCACGCCGAAGAAGATGGCCGCGGCGATGCCCCCCGCTGTGGCGGTGACGCCGCCGGTGAAGGCCCCCAGCCAGCCCTGCTCGGCCACGGCCTCCTTCACGCCCTTGGCCAGGGCGTAGCCGAAGCCAGTGAGGGGCACCGTGGCCCCGGCACCGGCCCAGTCCACCGCGTACTGGTAGACCCCGCAGCCCCCCAGCACCACCCCCGCCACCACGTAAGAGGTGAGGATGCGGGCGGGGGTGAGGGTGGTTCTGTCGATGAGGATCTGCCCAATGACGCACAACAGGCCGCCGAACACGAACGCCTTGACGTATTCCATTCAGTTCACCCCCTCCGCCTCGAGGGCGATGGCGTGGCACACCGCGGGGATGGACTCCCCCTGCATGGTGGAGGTGGGGGAGAGCAGCGCCCCGGTGGGGCAGAACAGGATGCGCCGCCACTGACCTGCCAGCAGCCCCGGCAGCAGCAGTGCCGTCAGCACCGCCGCCGAGCACCCGCAGCCGGAGCCGCCGCAGTGGACGTCCTGCCGCTGCCGGTCGAAGAGGAGCAGGCCGCAGTCATTGTAATTGCTCAGGGCCACGCCGTCCCGGGCAAAAAAGTCGGTAACGATCTCGTGCCCCAGCGCACCGAGGTCGCCGGTGACGATGAGGTCGTACCAGTCGGGGGAGCGGCCGGTGTCTGCAAAGTGGGCCCTCAGGGTGTCGAAGGCGGCGGGGGCCATGGCGGCCCCCATGTTGTTGGCGTCCTTGACACCCATGTCCCGCACCCGGCCCACGGTGACGTAGGTGACGGCGGGGCCGGGCCGGCTGCCCCCCGCCTCCAGCACCACGGCCCCGGCGGCGGTGGCGGTCCACTGGGCGGTGGGGGGGCGCTGGCAGCCGTACTCCAGCGGCGTGCGGTACTGCCGCTCTGCCGAGCAGAAATGGGACGACGTGACCGCTGCGGCCCGCCGGCCGTACCCCGCTCCCAGCAGCAGGGCGGCCAGACCGATGCTCTCGCCCATTGTGGAGCAGGCCCCGTACAGCCCGAGGAAGGGGACGCCCTCCTCCCGGGCGGCAAAGGCGGAGCCGATGCACTGGTTCAGCAGGTCCCCGGCCAGCAGCAGGTCCAGATCCACCGTGTGCAGGCCCGCCCGCTGAAGGGCCTTGTCCAGCGCCAGCTGCTGCATGGCGCTCTCCGCCTTTTCCCAGCTTTTCTGGCCGAAGCGGTCGTCGGTGCAGGTGTGGTCGAACCGGCCGGCCAGCGGGCCGGCCTCCTCCTTGCTGCCGGCGGCGGAGCCAAAGCCGGCGATCACCGGCGGCACAGGCGGGCGGAAGGTCTGCTTCCCGGTCTTTTGCTGTTCCATGCGATCCCTCCAACGGTCGTTTCGGATAGTATGCGCCGGTGGCTGTGGAATTATGTTTTGCTGGAAAAAAGCCGCGCCCTGTGGTATGATAGCAGTCGAACTGAAATGCTTTCTGGAGGGATATCCATGTCAGACGAGATCAGGACCATCGGATATATCTGCCCCGTGTGCGGCAACGCGGTGGTGGTGGAGCGCACGGCGTTCCAGCTGGCAGCGGCGGACAACACCCTGCCCTGCCCCTGCGGCAAATCGGAGCTGGTGATCGAGCAGAAGGGCGACCGGTGTGAGCTGACCGTGCCCTGCCTCTTCTGCGCCCGGGACCACCGGGC
Source organism: uncultured Oscillospiraceae bacterium (assembly GCA_934667095.1). GTDB lineage: Bacteria > Bacillota > Clostridia > Oscillospirales > Oscillospiraceae > Enterenecus. The sequence goes on from CAKULE010000001.1 coordinate 216,481, forward strand.
CGCCTGCTCTAACGACGCGCTGCTGCGCAAGCGGCTGACGGTGCTCACCTGCAATGCCTCCGGCCTGGGCATCTGCCACATCGGCCAGCGGGAGCCCGTTTTCGAGGCAATGGCGCAGGTGGAGGCCGCCGTGGACAAGCTCCGCATGGACGACCAGATGAAGACCCGCGGCGTCTTTCTGGACGAGGTGGTCATGGGCGAGGTGCTGGCCGAGGTGAAGGACATCGCCGCCCGGGGCGGCATCCGCTGCACCTGCGGCAGCACGGACTACGGCGTGAAGGTGGGCTACTCCTCTGTGGACGTGGTGTGTGCCCGCTGCGGCGGCGCCCTGCGGCTGAACGCCGCCACTGCCGACGACGTGGACGCCGTCTGCGCCAAGTACACCCTCACCATCCCAGGGAAGGAGGGACAGTGACATGGGCCGCTATTGCGAAATGCCCTGCCGGGTGGACAGCCGGCAGGTGGACCTGTTCGGGCAGATGCGGCTGTCCGCCCTGCTGGGGGAGCTGCAGGAGGCGGCGGTGAAGGCCACCTGTGAGATGGACATGGGTGCCCCCCGGCTGATGGAGAAATACCACGCCTTCTGGGTGGTGAACCGCTGGCAGGTTCGGCTGGACCGCCCCCTCCGCTGGGAGGAGACTTTTGCCATCCGCACGTGGCACCGGGGCGGGGAGAGCGGTTCGGTCTACCGGGACTTTGATATTCTGCGGGACGGGCAGGCCATTGGCTCCGCCGTGTCCCTCTGGGTCATGGTGGACCTGGACAGCCACAGACTGGTCCCCGCCCGGGGCTGCCCGGAATTCCGGGGCACCGACGGCGGGGAGCTCAACCGCACGGAGCGCCTGCACCGGGTGGACCTGCCGGAGCACTTTGACAGCCGGGTCCTGCGGGAGATGCACTACTCCGACACCGACATGAACGGCCACATCAACAATGCCCGCTACGCGGATTTCCTCTGCGATGCGGTCCATCTGGAGGAGTTGGGCCGGGGAAAGTTCGTCTCCGGCTTTCAGGTCTGCTTCCTCAGCGAGTGCCGGGTGGGGGAGACCATCGCCATCGATTGCGCCCTCCGGGCGGACGGCTGCTGCGCCCGGGGCATGGGCCCCGATGGGAAGGAACGGTTCGAGTGCGCCCTGACCCTGTCTCCGCTGCCCTGAGGAGGGAACTTTTCTGTCACGCCCTCCGTCTCACCCGGTGAGACCCTTGAAAAGGAGATTTTACAATGGAGACAGAGACAAAACAGAACAACGGGCGGGTGGTACTGATCGTCCTTGCGGTGGTGCTGGCGGTGGCCGCAGCGGCCAGCTGCGTGCTCAGCGCCCTGACCATGCGCACGGTGGCGGCACAGGCCGCTCAGGTGACTGAGCTCAGCCAGCTGCTCCGCAGGCAGGCGGAGGACAACGGATCTGTCACGCAGGAGGACGACGTGCAGGTGGCCGGGGAGTACTGGATCCGCTCCACCCTGCCCATTTCGGACGCCTACCGCACCGGGGACGACTCCGCGCTGGACGACCGCCAGCGCGAGACCCTGAAGCTGGCCTCCACCGTGCTGGAGGAGATCATCACCGACGGCATGAGTGACTATGAGAAGGAAAAAGCCGTGTACGACTGGATGTGCGCCCATCTGAGCATCGAGGGCGGCGTGACCGTGGCGATCCCCACCGCCGCCCAGAGCGCCGCGGAGCCGTGGGGCGTGCTGACCTACAAGCGGGCGGTGTGCGTGGGCTTTGCCACTACCTTCCGCCTGTTCATGCAGATGATGGACATTGACTGCATGGTGGTCCACAACAGCTCCCACTCGTGGGATCTGGTGAAGCTGGACGGGGAGTGGTACCACACGGACCTCTACTTCGCCCAGAACCAGCCGGGCTATGTCTGCTTCAACATGACGGACGACATGTGCGCGCTGGACCACGAGTGGGACCGGGAGTTTTACCCTGCGGCGGACAGCCTGACCTACTGCTATGCTTATCAGGCGGCCCAGCCGCTGGAGGACCTGTATGCCCTGCCCGCCATGGTCCGGGCCCTGCTGGAGAAGGGCGCGGCGGGCAGCCTCTATCTGCGGCTGCCCGCCGCGGAGCAGGACCAGTGGATGCTCCCGCTGAACCGGCTTCTGAGCGAGTTGGACTACGCCGCCAACAGCTACATCTCCCAGAGCGAGCTGGACGGCTACCTGAGCTATGACCTCCAGCAGGCGGGGGACAGCTGGCTGCTGACCTTCCAGTTCACCCTCTATAACTATGAGGAGCCGGAGCCTGACCGGGAACTGACGGACGAGGAGTTGGAGAAGATCAGTCAGGCCATCCGGGACGCCTTCGGCGATGTGGATGACGATGGCTGGGACCTGCCCATTGACGACGACTGGACGGACTGGACTTTCCCGGAGGTCGCAGAATGAGGCGGCGGGAGGCTGCGGCGCTCTCCGCACTGCTGGCGCTGGTCCTGCTGGCGGGCTGCGGCGGGAAGCAGTCGGCTGCCGACCCGGCCATGCTGGGGAAGGAGCTGGTCTCCGCCGCGGCGGGCCTTCCGGAGATGTCGGTAGTGAGCAGTGGGGATGCGCGGGGGGAGGAACTCTTCCCCTATCTTTCCGATCTGGACTACGCGAAGGTGGAGGGTTACTATTTTGCTTACGCCGCCGGCGGCACCGCGGAGGAAATCGCCGTGGTGCTGCTGAAGGACGCGGCGGACGCCCCGGAGCTGGAGCAGTCTCTGGCCCGGCATGTGCAGTCCCGGCTGGGCATTTTCCAGAACTATGACCCCAGTCAGGTGGCTATGGTGGAGGCCGGACGGATGGTCGTCTCCGGCCGGCTGGCGGTGCTGGCCATCTGCGCAGACCCGGATGGCGTGGTCAGTGCCTTCCGGGACAGACTGGACTGAGCTGCAAAAAACGCCCCCGGCTCACGGAGCCGGGGGCGTTTGTATGTTTGCTTTACAGCTTTCCTGCGGGCTTCTTCTCAGAGGATTTCTCCTTTGCGCCCTCGGGATCGTCGATCTGGGGGACGAAGAGGAACTTCCGCACCACGAAGAGGATGGCGATGGAGACGATGCACAGCAGGCCCTCCAGCATGGTGTGCTGGCCGATGATGAGGTGGCGGGCCAGCGTGAACAGCAGCACCTCAATGACGGCGTCCATGTTGTGCCGGCAGAGCATCTTCAGGAACTCGATGCCCACCACCACGTTCAGACACAGCTCGAGGAAGTGGCTGAAGCTCTCAGAGTGGAGCAGGGCCGAGGGCTTGGAGAGCATCTCCACAGCGACGCCGACGATCTGGCACAGGATGAGGATGATGACCAGCGCCGCGGCGGCCAGTTCCAGATAGAAGGCGATTTCGTGGAGAGCGGACTGGACGTTTTCACGCTGGAAATGCTTGGATTCAGGCGGTTTTTTCATGGGGGTGTCCTCTTTCTTTTTTCGAATGGAACCAGTATAGCAAAGCAGGGACGGGCTGACAAGCCCATCCCTGCGATTTTTTGCAAATTTTTTCACGAAGTCACACGTCGTACACACCCATGACGACGATACCCACCACCACCAGCGCGATCATCAGGTAGTGCTTCCAGGAGAGCTTCTCCTTCAGGAAGATGCGGCTCCACACCACGGAGGCGGCGCAGTAGGCGGAGATGATGGGGGCGGACATGGCCAGATGGGCGTCATCTGCGATGGCGAAGATGTAGGCGAACTGGCCGGCGGTCTCAAAGGCGGCGCCCACATACTTGGGGACTTCGGCCTTGAAGACCAGCTTGTCCTTCTTGATGACCACGGCATACAGGAAGCAGAGGAAGCCGGCGATGAGGAAGGTCAGCTCGTAAGCCACGTTGGCGCTGGCCTCATAATTCTCGGTGAGCAGGGCGATCTTCTTCAGCACCAGATTGTCGGAGAAGGTGCCCGCCGCGTCCAGCAGGCAGTAGGCGATGGGCAAGGCCAGCGCCAGCCAGCTCTTGGCGTATTTGTAGTTGCCGGCCTCCTGGCGGGCGGCCCGGAGCTCGTCGTCCTCCCGGGCCTCCACGATGCCGAGACCCACCACGCCCACGCACACCAGTCCGATGGCGATGAGCACCGGGGCGGGGTACTCCCCGTCGCCGGTGAGGATGGCCAGCACCGCCACCAGCGCGCCGGAGGCGTTGCAGATGGGGGAGGAGATGGACAGCTCGATGTAGCGCAGGCCCAGATAGCCGAGGGCCATGGACACGATGTACAGCAGGGACACGGGCAGATAGGTCAGAAGAATGGCGAAGCTGATCTCCACGCCGTTGACGAAGATCTCAAAGGCGGCGTGCAGGCCCATGACCACACCCACGGCCATGACCATCTTCAGGTGATTGTAGCGGTCGCTGCCGTCCCGGCAGCCGATTTTGGAAAACAGGTCGGACCCGCTCCAGCAGAGCAGGGCGACGATGGCGAGTACAAACCACATAGCGGTAAATAAGCTCCTTTTCTATCAGTTTTACAGGGTGACGAGGCCGGCATCCACCAGCTCCTGCAGGCTCATGAGGATGCCCAGTTTGGCGTGATACCACGTGAGGCCGCCCTGAAAATAGACGGCGAAGGGCGGGCGAATGGGCCCGTCGGCGGACAGCTCGATGGAGCTGCCCTGAACGAAGGCGCCGGCGGCCATAATGACGTCGCTGTCATAGCCGGGCATGGCCCACGGCTCCGGCGTGACGTAGCTGTCCACCGGGGCAGCGGCCTGAATGCCCTTGCAGAAGGCCACCATGGCCTCCCGGCTGCCGAGGGTCACGGCCTGAATGATGTCATGCCGGTCCTCTCCGGCGGTGGGCACACAGGGAAAGCCCAGCCCCTCGTACACGTTGGCGGCGAACACCGCGCCCTTCAGCGCGCCGGACACCACCGTGGGGGACAGGAACAGCCCCTGATAGAAGGCGGGCATCAGGCCGAGGTTGGCCCCCACCTCCTGCCCGAGACCGGGGGCGGACAGCCGGTAGGCGCAGCGCTCCACGCACTCCTTCGTGCCGCAGATGTAGCCGCCCACGGGAGCCAGACCGCCGCCGGGGTTCTTGATGAGGGAGCCCACCACCATGTCGGCCCCCACGTCAGAGGGCTCATTGAGCTCCACGAACTCGCCGTAGCAGTTGTCCACCATGACCTTCACGTCGGGCTTGATACCCTTGCAGAAGGCGATGAGCTCGCCGATCTGGGCCACGGAGAAGGAGGGCCGGGTGGCGTAGCCCTTGGACCGCTGGATGGTGATGAGCTTGGTGCGCTCGTTGATCCTGGCGCGGATGGCATCGTAATCAAAGCTGCCGTCGGGCTTGAGGTCAGCCTGGGCGTAGGTGACGCCGTACTCCGCAAGCGAACACTTGGAGGGCCGGATGCCGATGACTTCCTCCAGCGTGTCGTAGGGAGCGCCCACGGGAGAGAGCAGTTCGTCCCCCGGCAGGAGGTTGGCGGACAGGGCCACCGTCAGGGCGTGGGTGCCGCAGGTGATCTGGGGCCGCACCAGCGCGGCCTCCGTGTGGAACACATCGGCATACACCCGCTCCAGGTTGTCCCGGCCCTCATCGTCGTAGCCGTAGCCGGTGGAGGCGGCGAAGTGGGTGGCGTTCACCCGGTTTTTCTGCATGGCGTGGATCACTTTGGCCTGATTGTGCTCGGCCACGGCGTCGATGCCGTCGAACCGCTCCCGCAGGCCAGCCAGCACCTGCTGGCCGTATTCGTAGACCGCAGGGGAGATCCCCAGTCGGCCGTACATGGCTTCAAGCTCCATGTTCTTCTTCCTCTTTTCCTAAGATCTCATCGGCCAGATCGCTGAGCACCTCCGGCTTGGCGATGACAAGGCCGCTGCTGTCGTTGCCCAAAATGAGCAGGGTGTCCCCCGGCGAGATGCCGAAGTACCGCCGGGCCTCCTGAGGGATGACGATCTGCCCCCGGTCGCCCACCTTAGCGGTGCCGAACACCCGGTTTTTGCCCTGACCGAGAATGTGTTTTCCTCCGCCCACAGGTCCACCTCCGAGCTTCATATTTTTCACACAAGTGTGAATTATACCAGAGCTGACCGGCGATTGCAAGCATAAAATATCCCCCGGCGGAGGTCCCGCCGGGGGATAGGAAAACTTACAGTGCGGCGAAGATCCGGGCGCCCCGGCCCCGCAGCCACAGCAGGAGCAGCCCCGCCAGCGCCGCCGTCACGGCGGCGCACAGGGCCAGCCACACCGGGGCGCTCATCGCGGCCGCCAGCAGGTAATAGCCGATCCCCAGCAGCGCGCCCCACAGCCAGCCCGCCAGCAGGGTCAGCAGCACGCCCAGGCTCTGCTTCACCGGGGCGGTCTCGTTGGTCCACGTGAGGTTGGGGCGCTTCAGGTTGATGGCCAGCCCGAGGGCGGCGATGAGCAGCACCGTCAGCTGGGGCAGGAGGAGCAGAAACACCGTCTCGCCCGCGGCCGTCCTCAGGGCGAAGGCCCCGCACAGGCTGCACAGCAGAGCGGGGGGACAGGCCACGAGCAGGTGGGCCTTCAGCTTGGCCCACAGCACCTGCCGGGGAGCCACAGGCAGGGACTGAGCCAGCCAGAGGTGCTTCCCCTCCAGCGAGACGGAGGGGGCGGTGATGTCGCAGCTGCCGGTAATGAGGCACACTCCGGCAGTGAGCAGCACCGCCGGGAAGCCGGGGGCGGCGCCGAAATTTTCCGTCAGGATGGCCCGCAGCGCATTGCCCTTGATGAGCAGGGCCACGGCGGCGGCCACTGCCATCAGCGCGCCGAAGCCGCAGTTGAGCATGTACCCGGCGCTGGCGGTGAAGCGGGCCAGCTCCTTCCCCAGCAGGGCGGCGGATAGGCTTTTGGTCCGGATGGGCCTGGTACTGCCCCGGACCCGTTCCGTCCTGCCGCCGGCGGTGGCGAGGGACAGGAAGCTGTGGGAGAGGAGCCAGCCCGTCAGGGCCAGCAGGGCCAGCACCACGGCGGAGACCCCCAGTATGGCGGGAATATTGCCCTCTCCCATCCGGCCGAGGGCGTACAGGGGCCAGGCGGCCCCCTTCACCGCGCTGCCCAGCGCGGCGGCGTTGGCCACGATGTTCCGGATGACCGCGCTGGCCTTGAAGTAAACAAAATAGTAGAGGCCGAAAAAAATCAGCGCGGCCAGCACGGAGATGAAGCTGCGGCCCTTTAGCTTGACGCTGACCTTGGCCACGACCCACCCCAGCAGGCAGGACAGAATGAGCACCAGCAGAGAGAGGAGCACGGCCAGCAGCAGACTGCCGATCACCCCGGCGGGGCCGGGCCGGGCGGTGACCCAGTAGACGATCACCGCCGGCAGCATCACCACGCCGGAGAACATCAGCCCCATCAGGTACACCCCCATCAGCCGGGCGGTCAGGATGTACCGCACCGGGATGGGCAGGGAGAGGAGCAGGTCGTTGTCCCGGGCCAGGTAGAGCCCGGCGTAAGTGTTGAACACGCTGCCGAACACCCCGAGGGCCAGGGCGATGAGGAAGAGAATGGCAAAGTACAGCCAGCCCGCCCCGGCGGCGGTGAGGGGGGTGCACAGGCTGAGGGACAGGACGGTGAACAGACCGCCCAGCACCCCTGCCATCAGCAGCACATAGCCGGCGATGAGCAGGGCGCTGGACAGACGGGAGCGGCCCTTGCCGGTCTTGCCGTTGTAGAAAAAGCTGCGGTTGAACTCCAGAAGCTGCCGCCTCAGCAAGACCCTCAGCATGACTCGTCCTCCAGTTCCAGGAAGACGTCCTCCAGACTGTCGTCCCCCTTGACCTCCTCCATAGTGCCCGAACGGATGAGCCGCCCGCCCTTGATGATGGCCACCTTGTCGCACAGCTTTTCCGCCACCTCCAGCACGTGGGTGGAGAAGAAGATGGCGCAGCCGCTGTCGCAGGCCTCCCGCATCATGCCCTTCAGCAGGTGGGAGGCTTTGGGGTCCAGCCCTACGAAGGGCTCATCCATCAGGATGAGCCGGGGCTGGTGGAGCCAGGCGGCGATGATGGCCAGCTTCTGCTTCATGCCGTGGGAATAGGCGGCGATGGGCTGGCCCAGATCGCCGGTGAGAGCAAAGAGGTCGCCGTAGCGGCGGATGCGCGCCTGCCGGTCCGCGGCGCTGACGCCGAATATATCGGCGATGAAGTTCAGGAACTTCATCCCGGTCATGAAGTCGTAGAGGTCCGGATTGTCGGGGATGTAGGCCATGCGGGCCTTGCAGGCGATGGGGTCGGTCCGCAGGTCGATGCCGTCCACGGCGATGGAGCCGGAGTCGTACTGCAGAATGCCCGCCACGGACTTGAGGGTGGTGGTCTTGCCCGCGCCGTTGTGGCCGATGAAGCCGTAGATCTCCCCCGGGGCGATGTGGAGGCTCAGGTCGTCCACGGCCTTTTTCTCACCGTAGGCTTTGGTCAGGTGTTGGATGTTCAGCATGATAAAATTCTCCTTTATTCCGCAGTCTCAGCGATGTGCAGGCCACCGCTGGTGGAGGTCATGGACAGGGCGATCAGCCGTTTTTTCATGGGCAGCGCCTCCTTATTTCCGCTGCTCCAGCAGGCGGAGCACGCAGACCACCGCGCCGTACAGTACGCCGCCCACGGCCCAGATGACCCAGCTGGACTGGGGCTGGCCGTTGCCGTTGGGACCGAAGGTGTAGAGGAAAAAGACGGCGGTGACCACCATCCAGTAGACCACGCTGACCGTGCTGTTGAGAGCCCGGCGGCCCTTGCGGTGGGCGGCGTAGTCCCCCTCCTGCAACAGGCGGTCGAAGCCGGCCCGCACGGTCCCGGCGTAGACGAAGAGGAAGCAGCCGCACCCGGCCAGAACCAGCAGCAGGCACATCGCCCCGATGCTCAGCAGGGAGTCCCCGAGGATGCACAGGGAGGCGAACAGGGGCAGCACAGACAGGATGCACAGCAGGGTGGCCACGGTGTTCAGCCGGGCCTGGGTGGGGGCGAAGCGCTGCCGCGCCTCCTGCACCATAGCGGCCGCGCCCCGGTCCATCACAAAGGAGCCGTCCAGAAAGGCGAAATCCCGCTCCGCCGTCCCGCAGGACAGGAACAGGGCTACGGCGGCCGCCACCATCCCCAGCAGGACGCACATCCCGATTCCGGTGGCCAGATTGGCTGGGACCCGGTTGGGCCAGAGGTCGCTCATTCCAGCCAGCAGGATCAGGCACACGGGGGAGAGCACACACAGCAGGGTGCCCAGTGCCATCCTCGGCGCGGCGGTCCGGCGCAGGTCCAGATAGCGGGCGGCCTCGGCCTCTGTCAGCCGGGGCAGAGGGGTGTCCGCCTCTGCGGCAGAGGACTGGGGCGTCTCCAGCTCATCCTTCAGCAGGTAGTCTGTGGTGACGCCGAACAGACGGCTCATCTGGACCACCTTGTCCAGATCGGGGACAGACTGGGCCCCCTCCCATTTGGACACTGACTGCCGGGTGACCCCCAACTGCTCCGCCAGCTCCTCCTGAGACCAGCCCGCCTGTCTCCGCAGGCGGATGAGCTTATCCGCAAGGATCATAATGAAATTCCTCCCAATTCCGGGCGGATGGTCCGCCCTTGATGGCAAAAGAATAGGGTATTTCCCGGTTGCGCGCCAGCGAGTTGACCATCAAATCTGTCAACTGCCGGTTGCGCGGGGCGGAAATTCACAGATACCGGGCTATTTCCTTCAGGTCGCGGAAGATCCCGTCGGGCTGAACAGGGGAGGCGGGGACGTCCTCCGTCTTTGTCTCGCCGGAGAGCACCAGCAGGCCCTTCGCCCCGTTGTTCACGCCCACGGCCACATCGGTGTACAGCCGGTCCCCCACGAAGGCCACCTCCTCCCGGCGGAAGCCGGTCTGGTCCAGCACCATGTCTACGGTCTCGGCGCTGGGCTTGCCCAGATACCGGGGCTTGGCCCCGGTGGACAGGGTGATGGCGGCACAGAAGGCCCCGCAGTCGGGGATGAAGCCGTCAGCGGTGGGGCAGTTCACGTCCGGGTGGGTGGCGAGGAACAGGCCCCCCCGGCGGATGTAGGTGCAGGCCCGCTCCAGCTTGCGGAAAGTGAGCTCCATATCGAAGGCGGCCACCACGATGTCGGGCTGATCTTCCTCCACCAGCGGGACGCCGGCGGCCGCGAAGCTCTCCCGCAGGGACTCGGTGCCCATGAGATACACCGTTTTGTCCGGGTAGCTGGCCTTGAGGTAGCGGATGGTCACATCGCCGCTGGTCATGATCTGGTCCCGGCGGATGGGGCAGCCCATGCGGGCCAGCCGCTCCATATATTTCTCCGGCGTGCGGGAGGAATTGTTGGTGAAAAAGAGAAAGCTGCGGCCGGTGTCCCGGACCTTCTGTATGAAGTCCAGCGAGCCGGGGATGATGTTCTCGTCCAGATAAAAGGTGCCGTCCATGTCCAGCACGAAGAGCTTGACCGGGGCCAGCAGTTCACGGGGGTCCATGCGGAGCCCTCCTTTCAAAAAAGTGGGTCTATTATACTCCATTCCGCCGGAGAGCGCAACCGGAAGAGGACGGTGC
>CAKULE010000002.1 GCA_934667095.1 uncultured Oscillospiraceae bacterium
CGCCTATCTGGTGGACGGGACGTACAATCCCTTCCTCTACTTCCGTTTTTAAGGAGGGCACGGCATGAAAAGCAAAAAATACTCTGTCTTCCTCACAGTGCTGTTCCTCGTGTTCATTTTCGGCTTTGCCATCGCCTTCTGGCTGGTGCCCGACCGCAGCTTTTCCGAGCAGGAGAACCGCTATCTGGCCCAGCTGAAGGCCCCCACCCTGCGCACCCTGAAGTCCGGCCAGTTCATGGAGGACTTCGAGGACTACGTCATCGACCAGTTCCCCCTGCGGGACCGCTGGATCCAGGCCAAGGCGTGGAGCGAGCGCGCGCTGGGCAAGCAGGAAAACAACGGTGTCTACCTTGGTACCGATGGTCAGACCCTCTTCGCCCAGTACACCGCCCCCACGGATCTGGCCAAACGGGTGGCCAACGTCAACGCACTGGCAGACAAAGTGGGCGTGCCGGTGACCTTTGCACTGGTCCCCGACAAGAGCTATGTGTGGGCCGCCCGCCTGCCCGCCAACGCCCCGCTGACGGACGACGGCTCCGCCGCCAGCGAGGCTGCCTCCCTCTGCTCCGACAAGGTCCAGTGGATCGACCTCTACGGTCTGGACTGGGGCGACGACTCCTTCTACCGCACGGACCACCACTGGAGCACCATGGGGGCAGCGCTGGCCTATCAGGCGCTGGAGACCGCCCTCACCGGCTCCGCTGTCCTGCCCGACGGTCCGCTGAAGCTGGAGTCTGACTCCTTCTACGGCACCACCTGGTCCTCCGCCGGGGCGGGCTGGGTGAAGCCTGACTCCATCTACACGTGGGTGGACGGGGACGGCTTCACCGTCACCGCCTACCACACCGGCGCGGCCCAGCCCGGGGTGCTCTACGACCGGAGCAAGCTGGCCGTCAAGGACAAGTACTCCATGTTCCTCGGCGGCAACCAGCCCCTGTGCGTGATCTCCAACCCCGAAGCCTCCGGCGGAAAGCTGCTGGTGATCCGGGACTCCTACGCCGACTCACTGGCCCCCTTTCTCGCTCAGGACTGGCAGGAAGTCCACCTGTGGGACCTGCGGTACAACCTCAACTCCCTCAAGCAGTATATTGCCGATAACGGCATCGATCAGGTGCTGGTGCTCTACTCTGCCGCCAACTTCGCCAGCGATGCGAACCTGTTCCTGCTGGGCCTGTAACGGACCGGCAGCACCTGCGGGCCGCCCAAAGGGCGGCCCGCGTTTTTCTGTCAGATCTGCTGATTTCTCCGTTGCGTTTGGCAGGAAAAACATTTATAATAAGTTTTAATACGCTGAAAAAGGGGGCTCTCCCATGGAGCACAAGGTCAATTACACCATGCTCTTCGACTTCTATGAGCTGACCATGGCCAACGGCTACTTCCAGAGCGATAAAAAGGATTCCATCTGTTATTTCGACGTCTTTTACCGGGAGATCCCGGACGGTGGCGGCTTCGCCATCGCCGCCGGGCTGGAGCAGGTGGTGGAGTACATCCGGGACCTGCACTTTGACGAGGACGATCTGGCCTACCTCCGGTCCAAGGGGGTCTTCGCCCCGGAGTTTCTGGAGTGGCTGCGGCACTTCCGCTTCACTGGGGACGTCTGGGCCGTGCCCGAGGGCACGCCCATCTTCCCCCGGGAACCCATCATGACCGTCCGGGCCCCCGCCGTTCAGGCCCAGTTCCTGGAGACCTATCTGCTGCTCACCTTGAACCACCAGTCCCTCATCGCCACCAAGTCCAGCCGTATCGTCCGGGCGGCGCAGGGCCGGCCGGTGTCCGAGTTCGGCTCCCGCCGGGCACAGGGGCCCAGCGGCGCCCTGCTGGGGGCCCGGGCCAGCTACATCGCCGGCTGCTCCGGCACCGCCTGCGCCATGGCCGACCAGCTGTACGGCGTCCCCGCCACGGGCACCATGGCCCACTCCTGGGTGCAGATGCACGACGATGAATACTCCGCCTTCCGCGCCTACTGCGAGATTTATCCGGACAACCCCGTCCTGCTGGTGGACACATACAGCGTCCTCAAATCCGGCGTGCCCGCGGCCATCAAGGTGTTCCGGGAGCTGGGCATCACCCGGGGCGGCATCCGCATTGACTCCGGCGATTTGGCGTACCTCTCCTCCCGGGCCCGGGCCATGCTGGACAAGGCCGGCCTGCCCGACATCAAGATCATCGCCTCCAACTCGCTGGATGAGTATATTATCCGGGACCTGCTGCTGCAGGGGGCCTGCATCGACGGCTTCGGCGTGGGCGAGCGGCTCATCACCGCCAAGTCCTCCCCCGTGTTCGGCGGGGTGTACAAACTGGCCGCCGTGGAGGATCAGGCGGGGCATATCGTCCCCAAGATCAAGATCAGCGAGAACCCCACCAAGATCACTCTGCCCCATTTTAAAAAGGTCTACCGCCTGTTCGACAACGCCACCGGCAAGGCCATCGCCGATTACATCTGCACCTGTGAGGAGGCCCCCGACTTCACCCAGCCGCTGGAGCTCTTCGATCCGGAGTGTACGTGGAAGCGCTCCGTAGTCACCGACTATACCGCCCGCCCCCTGCTGGAGCCCATCTTCCTGAACGGGCAGCAGGTCTACGAGCTGCCCCCCATTGAGGAGGTCCGGGCCCACTGCGCCGCCGAGCTGGCCACCCTCTGGCCCGAGGTCAAGCGCTTTGACAACCCCCATAATTACTATGTGGACCTGTCTCATGGGCTGTGGGACCTCCGGGCCCGGCTGCTGGCCGAACAGGGAGTGCGGGTATGAGAGGAGTCCTTGTCGCCATGCACAAGGAGCTGGCCCCGCCCTTTACCGACGGCGAGCCGCTCCCCGCTTACAGCGGACTGGACCTGCGCCAGCTGGACCGCCAGACCGTCCTGTGCGTGTGCGGCGTAGGCAAGGTCAATGCCGCGCTGGCCGCCCAGCTGCTCATCGACCGCTTTGCCATCGACGAGCTGTGGAACATCGGGGTCTCCGGCTCCTTCCGGGATGATCCGGCGGGCACCCTCATCTCCGCCACTGCCTGCGTCCAGCACGATCTGGATATCTTCGGCGACCCCGCCGGGCAGGTCCCCGTGCTGGACCGGGTGGACCTCCTCTGCGCCGGCGCAGAGGACGCGGTGAAGCTGCTGTCCGCGGCGGGGCTCCCCTGCCGGGCGGGCGTGGTGGCCACCGGGGACTGGTTCGGCCGGGACTTCCCCCGGGCGGAACGCATCCGGGATGGCTTCGGGGCCGACGTCTGCGACATGGAGGCCGGCGCCGCCGCGCAGGTCTGTCTCCGGGCGGAGGTGCCCTTCCGATGTCTGAAGGTGGTGTCCGACCACCTGTTCCACCCCAGCCAGTACGAAGAATACCAGGCCAACGCGCCGCAGGTCACCCGCCGACTGAACGAGGCACTGGCCCTGCTGTTAAAAATCTGAACCAACGCAAAGCAAAGGTGTTTGCCAGATGTCTATCGAACGAGTCAAATCCTATTTCTCCCAATTCGGTATGGAGAGCCGCATCTGCGAGCTGAGTCAGTCCAGCGCCACGGTGGAGCTGGCGGCCCAGGCGCTGGGCTGCGCCCCCTGCCGCATCGCCAAGACCCTGTCCTTCTCCCTGAACGGCGCGCCCATCCTCATCGTCACCGCCGGGGATGCCCGCATCGACAACGCCAAGTACCGGGGCCGCTTCGGGGCCAAGGCCAAAATGCTCACCCCGGAGGAGGCCGCCGCCCTCATCGGTCACGCCGTGGGCGGCGTGTGCCCCTTCGCCGTCAATGATGGCGTCACCGTCTATCTGGACCGCTCCCTGAAGCGATTCGACACCGTCTTCCCCGCCTGCGGCAGCAGCAACAGCGCCATCGAGCTCACGCTGGACGAGCTGGAGCGCTATTCCGGCTCCCCCGAGTGGGTGGACGTGTGCAAGGGCTGGGAGGATACCCCGGCCAAATGAAGCAGCAAAAAGGCCCCCGGTCCGCCAATGGCGGACCGGGGGTCCTTTTTTGTATCCTCAAGGTTCAGCCTTTGGGCTCCGCCGGCTGACCGCCGCTCTCGAACAGGTCGGCATAGGCCGCCTCGTACCCGGCAGGAAAGCGCTCCTCCCAGCAGGCGCCGGAGGCGCGGACAGAGGCAAAGCAGTGCCGCAGAATGGCCCCCAGCAGCATGCCCTTGTTCCGCAGGTGCTCGCCGCGGAGACCGTCCTCCCCCCAGAACATGCTCTCCAGCACCGTGGCTCGGTCCTCTGTGGGATAGGTCTTGGAATAGCCCCGAACAAACCACGCATTGTCCTCATCCCCGGCATCCATCGTATCGCGCGGGTCATCGTAGGTATTGCCGTAAGCGTCATTATAATTCATGCGGTAGCTGAACCAGCCGGGGTTTCCCGTGCTCCACAGGTCGTCCAGATTCAGGCCCTCTTCCGCCAGCACAGACTCCATATAGCCGTCCAGCACGTGGCTGAGCTCATGGGGCAGATGGCTGCGGATTTCCGCGCCCTGTCCGATGTCCAGCACCACCGTCCGCCCGTTGGTCTCGGTGAAGGTGATGGCCGCGGCGGTATTGATCCCGCTGAGCGACGTGCGGTAGAGCGCCCCGGCCAGAAAGATGCGCAGCCGCCTGGGCTCCCGGGAGCAAAGCTCCCCGATGAGCCCCTCCGGCAGGCGGCCCAGCACCTCGTCCACGATCTTGAGAGTGGAATAGATCTGCATGTCGTTGTCCGAGAAGCGGGCCACATAGTCGCTGGCGTCAAAGTCGTTGCCCTCGCCGCGGCAGTAGAGCTCCACGCCGTAGCGTTCCTCCAGCTCCGCAGCGTAGGCATCCACCAGCCCGCCCAGCCCGGTGGGATAGTAGGTCCCGGTGCCCTGCGGCTCCCCACTGAGGTAGTCCCAGAGGTAGAGCTTCTGTGCGCTGCCGTCCTCCCATACGCTCAGCACGGCAAAGCCCAGATCGGACAGCAAGCCAATGCTCAGATAAGAGCTGCCGGGCAGGAGCGCCGTGCGACAGGACCCGTCCAGACAGTTCACGGCAACGACCTGTCCGCTGCCGCCCAGCAGCCAGCCGCCCCGGTAGTCCGTGGTGAAGAGGCTGTCCTCCGGCAGCTCCGCCAGCAGCAGGCCATCCTCGCCCACCGCGCTCAGAGCCAGCAGGCCGGTCCCACTCTGGACCGTCAGCGGCCCGCAGAGGAACTGGTTGCTCTGGTCCATGCTCCAGCGGGTGACCTCCCCCGTGGGCCCGTCCAGAATAGCCAGATCGCCGCCGCTGTACTGGGGCAAATAGAAACGGCTGCCCACAGAGGTGGCGCTCCACAGCCCGCTGCCGGTCAGCGCCACCGGGGTCCGCACGCCGGTGGCAGTCTCGATCAACTCGATCTGGTCTTCCCCGTCCCGGGCGCTCAGCAGATACCGGCCATCCCCGGAAAAGCGCAGGCTGACCTCCCCGTAGGGCTCAGCCGGTTCTCCGTTCCAGATCCAGCGGGGCTCATAGCGTTCATCGTAGAGGATGGCCTCGCAGGCCGCAGTGTCCGCCCGGGTGGTCCAGAGGGAGCCGTCCTCCAGAAAGCCGCAGCTCACAAACCCCGGCAGATCCAGCCGGGCCCGCAGGCTGCCGTCGGACAGGTCCAGCACCACGATGGTGCTAACGTACTCCTCCGTCTCTGTACCCTGAGGGAAATAGTCATAGGTCCGCAAGAGGAGCAGGCTGCCCCACAGGCTCACCCCGCCGAACTCGCCGCTGACCCACTCCTCCGTCAGGCTGTCGAGGGCGTACAGGCCATTCTCCCCCGCCCCGTAGCGGGAGAGGTCCAGCCCGCAGGTCCGGGCCGGGCCGGCCGCCGGCAGATCAGGCAGGGCAAGGTGCCTCTGCCGACCGGGGATGCCATCGGGAAGGGCCGCCTGCGCCCCGGCCAGACACCCGGCCCAGCGGGACGCATCGGGAGCGGTCGGCGGGGCCTCCGCGGCGGCGGGGCCCGCTGTCAGGGAAAAAGCCAGCGCAAGGGCCAGCAGAGCGCTCCAGATCCGTTTCATCGCAGTTCCTTTCCGCAGGCCCGCCGGGCCGCCCGCCGTTGAAGTCACCCCCATGATACCAGAAAATACAAAAGAATACAAGGGAATCCATTTCCCATTTCGCACAGGCGCAAGGACTGCTCGTAACTCGCCATCGTCTTTTTGCTGAGCTGCTTGCTGCAGCAGTAAAGGCTTGTTGGCAGTTGTCGTTGCGATATTCTATGCAGAGATGAGATCACAGGGAAAGTCGTGCTCATTGAAAATCAGCTTGAACAGACCAACCATGACCACTTAGGGAAAATATTGACCTATGCATCCGGTCTTGACGCTTCTGTTGTTGTGTGGGTAGTTGCTGCCGCGCGTGATGAACACGCAAGCGCCATCGAGTGGCTCAACAAACACACAGATGATAGCATTTCCTTTTTCTTGATAGAGATCCATGCCTACAAGATAGGCGATTCAGAGCCTGCACCGCAATTTAAGATTATTGAGCAACCCAACGATTTTGCAAAAATTGTGAAACGCATTTCACAGGATAAGGGGATGAACGAGTCTCAGGGCTGCAGATTGGAGTTTTGGACGCAGTTCAACGATATTCTTGAGCAGCGCGGCAAGCCTTTTAACAAGCGTAAAGCGACCACGGATCATTGGTATTCTGTGGCAGTCGGTTCATCGGAATGTCAAATTTCAATCGACTTGGTCAAAAAAGAGCATAAAATAAGAGTGGGACTGTGGATCGCTGACAACAAGGAACGCTTTGACTATATAAAGCGGCACAAGGCAGAAATAGAAGCGGCGATGGGAATGGCGTTGTCATGGGAGAGGCTGGACAACAAAAAATCCTCTCTGATTTGCACATATATCAAGGGGTTGGATTTCAAAAATCAGGAAAACTATCCGGAGCTTATGAATAAATCCATTGACCTCGTTGTAAAAATGCGAGATGTGCTGAAACAGTATGTTTTGGCTGAATTGTAAGTGAGGGAGCGACCAACTACATAAAGATTATCAGGAGCGTGAGACCATGACCTTTATCTGCTACCCCAAATGCACCACCTGCCAGAAGGCGCGGAAGTGGCTGGACGAGAACGGCATTTCCTATGCGTTCCGGGACATCAAGACGGAAAATCCTGCTTATGAGGAGCTGTCCGCGTGGTACCGGCGCAGTGGGCTGCCGCTCAAGAAATTCTTCAACACCAGTGGCCTCTTCTATAAAATCCATGGCGCTGAAGGACAAGCTCCCTGCCATGAGCGAGGACGAGATGCTGAAGCTCCTCGCCACAGACGGGATGCTGGTCAAGCGCCCGCTTCTGGTGGACGATGACTTCGCGCTGGTCGGCTTCAAGGAAGCGGAGTGGGAGAGCCGCCTGAAAATTTCATAAATGTCGCCCCACAGGCGACCAAACCCTCCTTCGGACGCCCTACAATGTGAGCGTAATCAAACGAAGGAGGGCTTTTTTATGACGGAATTGGTTTTTATTTTGGATCGCAGCGGCTCTATGTCGGGACTGGAGGCGGACACCATCGGCGGCTTCAACTCCATGATCGAAAAGCAAAAGAAGGAGGCCGGGGAGGCGCTGGTCTCCACGGTGCTTTTCGCCAACGACAGCACGGTCATCCACGACCGTCTGCCGCTGAGCGAGGTGCCGCCCCTGACGGAAAAGGAGTATTTCACCCGCGGCTGCACGGCGTTGCTGGATGCCGTGGGCGGCGCCATCCACCACATCGGCAACGTTCACAAGTACGCCCGCCGGGAGGACGTGCCGGAGAAGACTATGTTCATCATCACCACCGACGGCTACGAAAACGCCAGCCGCCGCTACGATTATGAGCGTGTGCGCCACATGATCCAGCGGCAGAAGGAGAGATACGGCTGGGAATTCCTGTTCCTCGGCGCAAACATCGACGCGGCCAAGGAGGCGGCACGCTTCGGCATCGGTGCGGACCGCTCGGTGAACTACAAATGCGACGAGGCGGGCACGGCGCTCAATTACGAGGTCATCAGCGAGGCGGTGTGCAGCGTCCGCGCCGCCCGGCCGCTCAGTGCCGACTGGAAGCGCCGCATCGACGAGGACGTGCAGAAAAGAGGGAGGTAAGGATATGTACGGAGCGATTTTGGGCGATATCGTGGGCAGCCCCTACGAGTTCGACTGCAACAACTATAAGGCGAAGGATTTTCCACTGTTCAGCCGCCATTCTGACTTCACCGACGATACGGTGATGACGCTGGCGGTGGCGAAGGCGCTGCTCAGCACCCGTGGGCAAGACAATGCCGCCATCAAAGCAGCGCTGGTGGGGGAGCTGCGGCGGCTGGGCCGCGCCTATCCTGGCCGGGACTACGGCGCGCGGTTCGGCGGCTGGCTGTACGAGGACGACCTGCGGCCCTACCACAGCTATGGCAACGGCAGCGCCATGCGGGTGTCGTCTGCCGCATGGCTGGCGAAGGACATGGCGGAATCGCTGCATCTGGCGCGGCTCACCGCCAAGGTGACACACGACCACCCGGAGGGCATCAAGGGTGCACAGGCCACCGCCGCGGCCATCTTTCTCGCCCGCACAGGTCACGGAAAAGAGGAAATCAAGGCGTATGTGGAGCGCGAGTTTGGCTACGACCTCAGCTGCAGCTGCGACGAAATTCGCCCCACCTACCATCATGTAGAGAGCTGCCAGAAAACCGTGCCGCAGGCTATTATTGCATTTCTGGAAAGCACAGATTTTGAAGACGCGCTACGCACGGCGGTGTCCCTCGGTGGCGACAGCGACACCCTCGCCGCCATCACCGGCAGCATCGCTGAGGCGTTCTACGGCGTGCCGGAGGAACTGCGGCAGGTGTGCCGCAAGCGCCTGCCGCCGGAGCTGACGGAGATTCTGCGGCAGTGGGAAGCAAGGTGTTGTGGATAACCGGCAGCTTTTTCCTTTTGTATTGTACACGTGAATATGCAGTGAATGAGGGGATATTGTTTGGTCGGCGGGTCCGAGGCTTTCTGCTTTGCCGGAAAGAACTCGCTGTTCGCTGCTTATTCGATGTTTTCCCTTGAGAGAAAATACCGGATATGGTCGTAGCAGTACAAGCTCTGCAGTATTTTCGCAAACTGCTCTGGCGGCAAGGGCGTTTCTTCGTGGAGCCACTGCATGCAAAGGCTGCTTAAGCCTTCTGAATGATATCGAAGGAAATAGGACTGAAACTGTTGAGAAGCGGGTGTGCCTTCATGAGCAAATTTCGGATACAGCACATCTGGTTGATGCATGAAGAACTCTGACAGGAGCCGCCGAACACCGTTGTGCTCCAACAGCAGAAAAAAATCACGATTTCGTTGCAATATTTTGAGAAATACAACATAAGTATAGTTTTTTGTCAGAAGACCAGCCTCCGCTGCCTGCTCAATCTTGTAGCGGTAAAGCTCCATTATGCGGTTAAATATTTCCGTGAAGAACTCTTCTTTGTTATGATAGTGATTATAAAATACGGCTCTGGAATAATCGGCTTTCCTGCATATCTGCCCAATGGTGATATCCTCGTAGGCGCAGGTTTTAAGGAGTTTGAACAGCGCGGTATATAAGCATTCCTTTGTGCGCAGTACTTGAGCAGCCTCTCTGCCCAGTGGGATCATATTCTCAGCCATTGTTTCACCCTCTTCACTTCAGTATAACAGGGCTTTTAACAAAATTCAAGCTTTCACAGGAGAGACGCCTTGTGGAAAATACCACAAGGCGTCTCTCCTATCTTACGATAAACAATAGATCATTTGTCTGCCTTTGGATCATGATTTGGGTAGAAGAAGCACAAAATCAACCCAATTGCCGCAGGGATTAGCACCAGCATACTGACCTTGGGGAAGGCCGCCGCAAAGTTTGGATAGCCCTCAGCCGTAATGCCGATAGAGGACAGCAACGGAACGTAAATTGCGGTCATGATAGGGCCGGTAAAGTCATTGAACAGACGGAAAGTGCCTGAGGCAACCCCGCGTTCGGCGTCAGGTACATCGGCTAGACCACTGGCAGAGGGAAGCGGCGTATTGAAGCTGCCGGCAAGGCCCAAAACTGCACCGCCGATAAACAGCATGACTACGGGGTTCACGTCAACGAAAACGAAAATCAGGCAGGAAATGACATAGATAATCACATGGATAAAGCTCAGGCACTTCCAGTTCACTTTGGTCATCAGCTTACCCACACCGATGGCCCCGACTGTCATAAACACCATGGTCACAGTCGTCCAAGTACCGGACAGTTTGGAAGACATCTGAAGGCCGCCGATCACATAATAGGAGACCAGATACATGAATACTGTGACGATACCGTTGATCATCAGCGTGAATATTGCAGGGATGGTGAAAGTCTTGGATTTGAACAGCTCAAGACGCATAAAGGGCTCGCTTACCTTTTTTTCGATGAGAACGAACGCAATAATAAAGACGATGAATAGAATGATGCAGGTGATGGCTAGGGGAGACTGCCAACCCTTTTGCTGACCGATGGTGGGGAGGATCAACAGACTCGCCACCGCGATAAACAAAGTAATACAGCCACCTAGGTCGAACTTGCCATGCTTGACAGGAATGACAGGAATCTTCGGAATAACGATTAGGCAAATAATCAGGACGATCAAATTCAAAACTGCACCACCGTAATACACCCACCGGAAACCGCCGCTGCTGCACAGGACTCCGGCGGCCATAGGGCCAACGATATTGCCGGCGGTAGAAATGGCTCCGAAAATGGTATATGCTTTCGCGGCCTCTCCTCCCTTAAAGAAACGGCCGCCAAAGGCGATACAAGAAGGAACCACGCATGCGACGGACAGACCTTGAATCAGGCGGGAAATCAGCACAATTGCAAAATTAGTGGCGGAACCAAGGCCCAGAACGCTGAGGATAAAAATGAATAGGCCTAGGGAGAATATCTTCTTGATGCCGACCAAATCACCCAAGCGCCCCATTAAGGGTGCCAGAACCGCTGCGCCCAAAGTATAAGCGGCGCTCATCCATGTAACATAGGAGCTATTGATTCCAAGGGCAGCGGTCAAGAAGGGGAATGCTGTTGTGTTGGCGCCCAAGACAAACATCATGAACAGCCAACCTAGGTTCATCATGAGGAATACAAACCAAGGACGAGCTATCGTTGTCGTATTCAGTTTTTCTTCAGACATTGTTGCCGCTCCTTTTCTCAGTAATTTATACTCCCGTTTTATGAATGCTGCTTCCGTAGCGAACTACGCCTTTTTCTTTGAGCGTCTCAATCTGCTCTTTCGTGTAGCCTATCTCTTCCAGCAGGTCCTCGTTGTCCATGCCGAAGATAGGCGTTCCACGCCAGATTTTTGACGGATTCTTTTGGAAGCAGGGGGTGGGCCGCACGCCCTTCATGTTTTCTCCTAGGCAGGGATCGTACCACTCAATAAAGGTATTTCGTGCCTTGTAGTGAGGATCCTCCAACATATCCTGATAGGTCATGACCTTGCAGCACAGAGCGCCAAGTCTCAGTGCGGTGGATTCCACATCCTCCGCTGTATGCTCTTCACAATAGAGCTTCATGCGCCGCTCCAGCTCCAGTCCGACCTCTGGCTTTGTGCTAAAGGGGGCCCCGGGGCCGGGATCCTCGTCCTCCATTCCGACCATCTGCTGAGTGGCATAACCGGTTTTTCCGACCTGCCCGGACATCCAGAAAACATACTTACCATCCATACAGCGGTAAACCCCTTCGCCCCAGGCACGCTCTGTGCGGTTGCCCACGCGTTTGGGCTCAATTCCGCGATTCAACCCAATTGCGACAGCATCGGCGGAGACACGAAGCATGCTTTCGTACATGCACACGTCAACACTCTCGCCCTGACCAGTCTGCTCAGTGCGGCGAAGTGCTGCCAACGCTGCCACAGCACCGTGCAATGAACTCATATAATCTGCGGTATACAGACGTGCCACCATGGGCATATCGGGCAAACCGTTCAGATTCATGTAGCCTGAATATGCCTGAGCGATGGCGTCCAGACAAGGGCGATTGACATAACTCTCATCACCGCTTTGCCCATAGCCGGCTACATGGACAATGACCATCTTGGGATTATGGCTCCATATCCACTCATCAGTGATTCCCATTCGGCCTATGCTTCCAGCCTTTGCGTTCTCAACAAAAATATCGTTTTCCTTAATGAGCTTGGCCAGAATATCTATGCCCTCTGGCTGACGCAAATCCAGCGCCATACTCAACTGATTTCGATGCTCAGAGGAGAACCACTCTGTTACCGTGGTGCGCAGTCCATCAGGGAAATCAGCCCGCTCAATACTGGTCACAGCCGCGCCCATTTCGGCAAACAAGCCGCACATGTAAGGACCTGCAATGAAGTTTGCTGAAGATAGGACACGCACACCCTGCAGCACACCAAACACGGGTATTTCTTTTTGTTTCATACTATAACCTCACCCAGTTGGGTTTATCGCGGGAGAGAACTCCCAATTGGAAGTTCTCTCCCGGCCTATTTTGGAAATATTGCTTACAGCGCCCCGCGGGACTTCATGTTCTCGTAGCTGTTGTCAGAGACCATTTCATCCAGCGTGTGGACCTCGCCGCCATAGGTTCTTCCGTCGAACGTATACGCGCGGGGAGCACCCAAGCCCATCATCTCACGGGCCTGCGCGGGAGTTGCCAGCGGACGACCGATATCATTGGCCATACGGACGATACGCTCCACCAACTGCGCGTTGCTCTCGGCCAACTTGCCCTTGGCGTAATACACATTGTCCTCCATGCCGGTGCGGACATGATGACCCATAACCAGTGCGGCGGCGGCCAGCGGAGTTTGTCCAGAGCCGACGCCCAGAATACTCAGCAGAGAGTTTTCAGGCAGCATATGCTCGGCATACTGGATGGACTCGATTACAGGTGCGACGCCGGTGCCGCCGGTGATCATCTGCACCCAGTAGGGACCTCTGATTTTGTCATTTTTGATCATCTGGTTCAGAAGCTTGATATCACCCAGATCGAACAGCTCAATTTCTGGCTTACAGCCGTATTCATCCAGCAGCTTCAGGTTTTCAACCGCATCGGGCCAAGTCTGTGCGAACACAAAATCAGCATCGTAAGTCAGCCGGCAAATGTCCAGACTTGCCACCTCGGGACGGGCGGGGGCGGATACCTGCCACAGCGGGGCGGCGGGCTGATCCTTGAAGAACATACGGGCACCGACAAATGTGTTGTTGACAATGATGTCTGGACATTTCTCTCTTATGCGCGCGTTGATCTCCATGTAGGTGTTTGGGTCCATACTCATCTTTGTATTGTCGTTCACATCTCTGGTGTGGATGTGAACCAGAACCGCGCCGGCATTATAGGCATCGACCACTTGCTGTACCTGCTCGTCAATTGTTTCGGGCAGGTTGGGATTGGCCTTCTTGGTGTGCATACCTCCGGTGATAGCACAGGAAAGGATTGCAGGCGGGAAATCATACAAGCCGTGCTTGTACATCATTTCCGCACGATGTACGGCGTTTCTTACTTCGCCCAAATACCATTCTTTACCCATAGTGATCCTCCTCGTTTGTTTTTTTAGCTGTGCCGGTAGGTGCGTAAATCCCACTTGGTATGGTCAATTATAAAAAGCGGACATCAGATTGTAAATATGCCCAAACGATGTTTGACATCTTTTGAATTGTGCACACTTTTGCACAATCCAGCGGATGCGCTTATGCCTTCTCCGTCTGATTCGCGACAGCCGCGCGGCGATTGGCCAACTCAGCACGGATTTGAGGCTGCTTTTTGTCCAGATCCCACAGCAGCATCCACAGGAAAAATGCGGCAAGGAAAATCAGCGGCATCAATACCGCGCAATTAAAAATGCCCTTTTGCATCACTGCATCAGTGGCGGCGGTGGTTTTGTCAAAACCGATGGTCTTCAGAGCAAAGCCGATCATTGCGCTGGCCAGACCGGGGCCAGCTTTGGATGCCATCAAATAGCCGGACATGATAATACCGTCATTGCGAACGCCAAACTTCCACTCAGAGTATTCAATGCAGTCCATCATGCCAGGAGCTTGGCAGGTGGTATAGGCTGCGATCCCGCCATTAAAGAGAAACAGGCCCAGAGTATAAACGAACACATGGGCATCCATGCCCACGATCAAGCGCAGAGTCATACCAGCTGCAGCAACGCCGATGCCGACCAAGCCCATTTTGCGCTTACCCCATTTTACCGTGTAGCGAGGGACGATCAGCATAACGATCATTGGTATGCCGAAATTTGCTACCATTGTAATTGCAGTGAGGATGTCACCGGCTTTCAACACATAGTTGGTATAGTACAGGGTGATGGTTGTGTTGATACCAGAAATGAAATAATTAAACAGAGCGCAGACTGTAATGAGATACCAATATTTGTTCTTGAACAGCATCCGCAGCGAATCAGAAACCTTTGGATTTTCAACTCCGCCCGATAGTTTGGCTACCGGGAATTTACGCTCCTTTACCGTAATGCCCACGGTGGTGAAGAGGGCACAGCAAATAACCATAATGATACAGATGCTGATAGTATAAGGCGTGCCGGAGTCAGCGCCATACACAGACGCAAAAGCGTGAATCATAATGGGAACGGCAATCGACGCAACCAGCGCGAACATATAGGAATAAATCAGGCAGTTGCGGTTAATAAAAACTCGCTCAGAACCACTGTTGGTGAGGTGGGTCATCATGCCCTTGTAAGGGATGCCGACAGCCGTCACAGCCATGTTCTCCATGATGTAGAACACCCACATCCAAATAATTTTACCAGTCATACTTAGGCTGGCGGGCATAGCGAATAAGAACACAATAGAGAGTCCGATGGTCCAACTGCCAAAAATAACATAAGGGCGGTAAGTACCAAAACGTGTGTCAGTCCGGTCTGCAATCAGGCCCATGACTGGATCGTTCAGTGCATCAAAAATTCTGGCAACAAGAGTCATGGTACCGGCGATTGCTGGGTCAATCCCCATAATTGTGGTCGCGTAGAACAGAAAGTACATGGACATAAACAGGCTGACCGCTGACTGAACACCGTCTCCCAATGGGTAAACAAATCGTTCATAGCGGGCCACGGGCACATCCGGACCTACGACTCCGCGCCCGTAGCTGACTTTTTTTCCTGTTTCCATTTGACACCCTCCCTTTCTTTATTTTGTATAAATCCTTGGGTTCATATAGCGCCGCTATCGTCATTCTGCCCATACCCTATGTGTATTATTAGATGGATAACTCATAAAGTCAACAAACAGGAAGTATTGTGGACAAACTTTGTATTTTGTCCACTTTTCCTGTTGACAAATTTCGAAATAT
The DNA here is from genome assembly GCA_934667095.1 of uncultured Oscillospiraceae bacterium. Lineage (GTDB taxonomy): Bacteria > Bacillota > Clostridia > Oscillospirales > Oscillospiraceae > Enterenecus. The sequence goes on from CAKULE010000002.1 coordinate 15,265, forward strand.
GTACATTATTGCCTGTGGACCTTGACACCTGGGAGAACCAAGACGAAAATGATGAAGCAGGGATGCGTAAGCCTGTTGGTATAAAAAACAGAAATTCAAGGAGGTACACCCATGGAAAAGAGAAGACTCGCATTTGTTGGCTGCGGATTGATCGGCGTCGGACTTGCGGCAAATTCTCTGCTGACTGGTCATCCCACCTCGTTGTATGACACCTGTGATCCTCAGATCATTCGCAAGCGGATTAGTGATATTTTTGATTTGTTTGTGGAACACGGGGCCTACACTCGTGAGCAGACAGATGCCGCTGCGGCGTTGGCTCTTTATACCGACGACCTATCCGAAGCTGTGCGGGGTGCCTGCTTCGTTCAGGAGTCTGCTCCTGAACGCTTGGAACTGAAACGCTCCATTTACCGCATGATTCAGGAAGTTTGCGGACCTGAAACGGTGATCGGCAGTTCCGCATCTCAAATTCTGCCCTCTGATTTGCAGGAGGGCGCTTTGTATCCCGATCGAATTCTCAGCGGCCATCCCTTTAACCCATCCCATCTTCTCCCTGCCGTGGAGTTGGTCGCAGGCAAACAAACCAGCCCGGAAGCGCTGGCATTTGCCAAGGAGATCTACACCGAGATGGACAAGGTGCCCTGTGTCTGCCTGAAGGAACAGCCGGGCTATTTGGTGCAGGGAATCAATGGGAAGATTTTGCTTATGGCCATAGACCTTGTTGCACAGGGGGTTGCCACTGCGGAAGATGTGGATAAGGCGCTCATGTATGGGCCGGGAATGCGGATTCCGCTGTGTGGTCAGTTGCTGACTATTGGTCTGGGCTGTCAGGGCGGCTGGCGTGAAATGGCGCAGAAGTACTGCGCGACTGAGCCGCCCAAGGAATACTTGCTGGTGGCTGATCAGGTGGATGTTGAACTGGCTAACCGCCCAGAGGCTCTGGGCAATACCTTGGAAAGCGTCTTGCGTTGGCGGGATGAATCCCTCATTGACTTGCAGCGGATTCAGAAGCGTATGTGAGCCATTCCTTCGATTTCAGGAAGTACAAATGTAAGCGTCAATCCTAACAGCGTATAAAACACGAGGCTGGCGGGTCAAATGACCCGTCAGCCTTCAGCTTGTCAGAAAAACCTCGCCTCCGGCGAGGTTTTTCTGCTATAATAGAGTTATGTTTAGTCATATATTATGAGGCGTAACCGCCTCAAACACCTCACTTTCCGATAAAAATTTGGAAATAACTTCACATAACATACTGCTTTCTCTGTTAGAGTAAGGTTGTATTAGTACAAATCGCTTCACTGAAAGGAGTATGTATGGAAGTGAAAAAAACAGTATCTACGGCGGAAGTGCTTCTGTCAATCTCTGCATTTAAAGATTGAAATGCAGAAAAAAGGTTATAGTCCTCAGACTGTGAGGGGACTGGACAATGTCTGGGATACATGGTTTTTCCTTGTCGGTTCAACTCTTTGAGAATATCCATCACATAGCTGCGGTTGCGCTCGTCCAGACTGCCCGTAGGCTCATCCGCAAGGATAATGTCGGGGGATTTTGCAATGATTTTTGCCAGCGCCACCCGCTGCTGCTCACCGCCGCTCAAGGTGTAGACCTTCCGACGCTCATAGCCTGAAAGCCCCACCTGTGCCAGCGCATCCGCGATGCGTTCTTTCTCTGCCTTGCCCTTTGCTTTACCGAACCGGGTGGCGAGCTTCATGTTGGCTTCCACGGTGTCGGTGTCCACCAGTCCATAATTCTGAAACAGGTAGGACAGCTTGTGCCGCCGCAGATGAACCGCAGCGCGGGAGGAAAAGGATGGGTTCTTTGCGCCGCAGAGGGTGACGCTGCCGCTGTCCGGCGTTTCCAGCAGTCCTATGATGTTCAGGAGAGTTGTTTTTCCGGCTCCGCTTTCGCCCTTGATGGCGGCAAACTCTCCGGCTTCAATATGCAGCGAGTAATCCCGAAACAGGACTTTTTCCCCGAAGCGTTTATTGATATTGGATAACGTAATGGCAGTCATGCTTCCGCTCCTTTCACAATCTGATAGAGGTTTTTCCGGGCAATGCTGCCGCAAGCCAGCAGCGTGATCAGCAGCTCCGCGAGAAGCGTACCCAGCAGGATATTGTAGTCAAGCTCGATGGCGAGCTTTAAGAGCAGCAGCCCCGCCGCTACCGCCCCATAGTACAGAACCGTCAGCACGAGATGGGTGCGAATACAGCTCAAAAGGGAATGCCCTTCAATCAGGCGACAGGCGATTCTGTCCCTGTAATTGTCGCAGTAGAGCCTTGCGCCGAATAAGATCAGGCAGAACAGCCCGATCAGCAGCACCAAAGCCTGTACGCCCCAAATCATCAGCATATAGGTCAGATGATGGAGCATTTTATCAAAGGTGGCGGCGACGGTCAGTGTGGAAACGGTCGCCGCGTCAATACCCGTTTCCCGCAGGATGGGCAGCAGCTCCGCATACGGATCATCGGTGGGAACATAGAGGAAATACGCTCCCTGTGAACACCATGCTTCGATGAAAAGCCCGTCCAGCAGGTCACCTTCCTTGACTACAAGGATGGGCGCGGGCAGAGCGCCGTTGCCCCCAAGCCCTGTGCTGGCGTTATAGGAGTATATGTCAGACGCTTTATCATCGTAGAGGACGATATTCACATCCCCGGAATTTCCCCAGCTTACGCCGCGCTCCCGTACCTCATCCCGCTTGTATTCCTTGGACTTCGGAAGCAGAATATTCACATGGGTATCGGAAAGCAGAGCGTCACCGATCTGCTCCCCGTCCGGCGCATAGATGGGGTTGAACGCAAGGTAGTTTCGGTTGATGTGGGCATAATCCTGACCGTATGCCTCTCCCAGCATTTTCCCTTCAAACAGGTCGTAATTAAAATCGTTGGCTGCCATGCACCTGCAAGTCATTGATGTATCGGCGGATAACCGCTTCTGTCACCAAAGCAACATCGTCGATATTCATTGCGTCCCTGCACCACTTTTCAAACAGGCGCAAGGACTGCTCATAACTCGCCATTGTCTTTCTGCTGAGCTGCTTGCTGCAGCAGTAAACCACATACTCCTCGATCTGTCGGCTCATCTCATAAGCACGTCATAAAAAACTCCCCCGGTCCATTCGGTATAGATACCCAATGAACCGAGAGAGTTTATCGCTTCCGGCAAAAAAGGTGATAGCCTTTTTTATTGAAGTTCCGCGCTGTTTATAGCCTTCTTCCGACGGTTCAGCCCGCCTGGCGGCCGCCCTGCTCCAGGGCGATACGGTCGGCGATCATGGCGATGAACTCGCTGTTGGTGGGCTTGCCCTTTACGTTGGACACCGTGTAGCCGAAGTACCGCTGGAGGGTCTCCAGATCGCCCCGGTCCCACGCCACCTCGATGGCGTGGCGGATGGCCCGCTCCACCCGGCTGGCGGTGGTGCCGTATTTTTTCGCCACCGCCGGGTACAATGCCTTCGTCACCGCGTTGATGATGTCCATATCCTCCACCGTGAGGGTGATGGCCTCCCGCAGGTACTGGTAGCCCTTGATGTGGGCAGGCACGCCGATGTCGTGGATGATCTCGGTGATGCGCCGCTCCAGCAGGCGGCCGCCCTCGTCGGGGCTGTCCCCCTCCACGCCGTCGGCCAGACAGCGGGCCCGTTCGATCACCGCAGACAGACGGCAGGGCTTCAGCATGCAGTAGTCCGCCCCGGCGGCAGCGGCCCGCCGCGCCAGCGCAGGGCCGGCAAAGGCGGAGAGCACCAAGGTCCGGGGCCGCTTGTCCCCCAGACGTTCCAGCACCTCCAGCCCGTCTGCCTCCGCCAGCATCAGGTCCATCACCACCACGTCCGGCTTCTGCTGGTCAATGAGGTACAGGAGCTCTTCCCCGCTCCCCGTCTGACCCACCAGAATCAGGTCGTCCTCCTCCGTCAGCAGGTCCGCCAGCATGGACCGCCACTCTTCCGAGCCGTCCGCGATGATAATCTTGATTTTCCGTTCTCCCATGGTAATGTTCCTTTCCGGCTGTTTGCCATTTATTCCCTTTTCTCTGTGAAACTAAAATACCACAGGATGCCGCCCGGTGCAAGACATTTTTACTAATTTCTACCATTTTTCGTTCGACAGGTTCTGTCGCATTTGTCGAAGCCGCGGGCAGACTGTCGGAAAATGGGACAGTCTCAGCGCTCCGTCTCGGCCAGCATACGGCCGATGAAGATGCCATAGCCCTCGGTGGGGTCGTCCACCATGACGTGGGTCACAGCCCCCACCAGCTTTCCGTCCTGCAGAATGGGGCTGCCGCTCATACCCTGCACGATGCCGCCGGTGGTCTCCAGCAGCCGGGGGTCCGTCGCCCGGATGAGGAAGTCCCGCCCGTCGGCGACGCTGCCGCCGGGGTAGACCTTCAGGATCCGGATGGCGTACTCTTCCACGCTGTCGCCGGAGATATTGCTGCGGATCACCGCGTCCCCGGCGCGGACCTCCTCCCGGGCTGCGGTCTCCACCGCCGTACCCTCAAAGGACGCCCCGTCCAGCGCGCCGAAGATGCCATGGGCCGTGTTGGCCGTCAGGACGCCCAGCGTAGCCCCCGTGTCAAAGCTGCCGCGGAGCTGCCCCGGCGCGCCCACCTCGCCCTTCTTCACCCCCGCTACGCTGGCCGGGAGGATAGAGCCGCTCTCCAGCGGCATGAGCAGGGCCGTATCCACGTCGTTGATGCCGTGGCCCAACGCCCCGAAGGCTCCGGTGACCGGGTCATAGAAGGTCACGGTGCCGATGCCTGCCATGGAGTCCCGGATCCACGCCCCCAGCTTGTAACAGCCGTCTGCCGGGCAGAACACCGGCGTGGCCGTCAGGTGGAGCTGCCGGTCCTCCCGCAGGGCGAGGATGGACACCGGCTGGCCGCCGGCCTCCTGCAGGAGGGCGGACACCTCTTCAATGGTGTCCACCTCTGTGGCGTTGATCTGGGTGATGACGTCACCCTCCCGCAGGCCGCAGGCCTTGGCGGGGTTCACCTTGCCGCCGTCAGTGACGATCTCCGAGGTGCCTACCACTACAACGCCGTCGGAGTAGAGCTTGATGCCCACGGCACGGCCCACAGGCACCACCGTGGCCGCCCGGGCCCAGGCCGCCGCAGGCCACAGCAGGGCCAGCGCCAGCAGGAGCATCAGCAGCACCCGGCCCAGATATGCCGGCCACGGTCTCGTCTCGTCGTTCAATCGCGCTCACCGCCTTTCAAAAATTTGTGGCTGTCAGCCACGTCTTTAATATGGCGGCGGGCAGCGGTTTTCTCCGTGGCAAAGTCCGCCGCCGCTGGCAGTCCTGTTTCTGCCAGCGGCTGAACCGCGGGGCAGGCGGCGTATTACACTGGAAAAGGCCGGCCCTTTCGTCAAAAAATTCATGTGCGCGTTTTGTACATAGTCTGCCCCGGCGGGCGCATAAACTGTCAGCAGGAAAAGAGGTGCGCCTGTGAAAAATCCTACCACTCGCTTCTGGCTGGTCTTTCTGCTGGCCCTGACCCTCGGCGTTGCGCTGCATTTTTTGTATGAATGGCTGCCAAGCCCCATCACCGCACTGGTCTCCCCCGTGCGGGAAAGCCTGTGGGAGCATCTGAAAATCCTGTTCTTCCCCCTGCTGCTGTCGGGGCTGGTGCTGGGCGGAAAGCGGGCCCGCCTGCCGTGGCTGCTGTCCCTGCTGGCGGTGTGCGGGCTGATGCTGCTGGCGGGCTGGATCTACCACATTGTGCTGGGCGGGGAGGCTATGGCCTTCGACCTCATTCTCTACGGCGTGCTGATGCTGCTGGGCTTCCTGCTGCCGCGGGTGCTGTGGCCCCTGAGCGAATGGCCGGGGGTGGGCGCGGCCTGCGCCCTGCTGACCTTCGCCCTGCTGGCGGCCATGATCTGCTTCACCTTCGCCCCGCCCCAGGGGCTGCTCTTCGCCGACCTGTCCTCCGCCCGGACGTTCTTGACCATTCCGGTGTAAAGGACCACCCCCGGCTCCTGTCGGGGGTGGTCCTTTTATAATTCCATATGCTCAAAGTCGGGCACGAAGCCCTTGCCCACGGACCCGAGGTCCTGCACATAACCCGCCAGTCCCAAGGCGGCCATATACTCCTTGGCGGCCCGCAGCTCCGAGGGGCGCACCGTCCGCCGCAGCTCCGGGCAGGCGTCCAGATCGCCCATGGGCGTGTACTGGGCCATGAGGGAGAAGAGCACCGCCCCGGCGGGAAACTGTTCCGCCACCCAGTCCATCACCAGCTTGGCCTCCGCCAGGTGGCCGGGCAGCAGCAGGTGCCGGATGAGCACGCCGCTCTTCAGCAGGCCGTCTTCTCCGAAGCGCACGGGCCCCCGCTGGCGGTACATCTCCAGAATGGCGGCCTTGGCCGCCGCCGGATAGTCCTCCGCCCCGGACAGGCGCCCCGCCAGCGCCGGCGTCACGTACTTGAGGTCGGGCAGATAGATATCCACCCTGCCCTCCAGTCCCCGCAGGGTCTCGACCTTCTCATAGCCTCCGCTGTTCCATACCACCGGCAGGCCGCCGGGCACCGGCCGCGCCAGCACCTCCGCCAATACGTGGGTAAACTGGGTGGGGGTCACCAGCTCGATGCAGTGGACCCCCTCCTTCGCCAGCCGCTGGAACAGGCGGTACAGCCCGTCGGCATCGGTGTCCTTACCCTGCCCTTCCCGGCTGATGGACGCGTTCTGGCAGAACACGCACCGCAGGGTGCAGCCGGAGAAGAACACCGTCCCCGCCCCCCGGGTGCCGGAGAGGCAGGGCTCCTCCCACATGTGGGCATAGCCCCCCGCCAGCCGGGGGAGGGCCGGCATGGCGCAAAAGCCCGCCCCGTGGGTCTCGTCCCGCGGGGCGGCGCAGTTTCTGGGGCAGAGGGTGCAGATCATTTCCCCGGCCCGTCGGGGCCCAGATCCCCCGCCTTCCAGTGGCGGCGGCACAGGCCGATGTAGCAGTCGTTGGCCCCCAGCACCACCTGAGCCCCCTCCTTGAGCACGGTGCCATGCTCATCAAAGCGGGCGTTGCAGGTGGCCTTTCGGCCGCACCAGCAGATGGTCTTGATCTCCTCGATGATGTCGGCGCAGGCCAGCAGGGCCTGAGACCCGGGGAACAGCTCCCCCCGGAAATCTGCCCGCAGCCCGTAGCAGATCACCGGCACGTTCAGGTCGTCCACCAAGTCGGTGAGATAGGCCACCTGCTCCTTGGTGAGGAACTGTGCCTCGTCCACGATGATGCACTGGTTGGCCCTGATCTCCTCCGGGCTCATGGCCTGGAGGTCCTCAAACCATACGCAGGGGTAGGTCAGCCCGATGCGGGAGCCCACGACGGGCCTGCCCTCCCGCTGATCGATGACCGGCTTGACCATCAGGGCCCGCTGGCCCCGCTCCTCGTAGTTGTAGCGCACCATCAGCGCGTTGGCAGACTTGCTGGAGCCCATCACGCCGTAGCGGAAGTAGAGCTTCGCCATCCTCTTATCCTCCTTATATTCTCTCCTGCACCAGCCGGGTCATGGCCTCGAAGGCCCCCGGAATGGCGTATCGCTCCGTCAGCTCCCGGCTATTCGCCCACACCCAGCCCGCCGGCAGGCTGTCGTCCGCCGCCGTCACGATCCGGGCGGTCATATGCCACTCGATGTGGGTGAAAATGTGCTTCGCTGTGCAGCCGAACTCGATTTTTTCCGGGGTGATCTCCTCAGGCAGGGCGTCCTCTGTGCCGTTTGGATACTCCCACAGGCCGGCCAGCAACCCCTTGTCCGGCCTCCGCCGCAGGGCCACCCGGCCCTCCCGCAGGATGAGCCACACCGTCCGCTCCTCCACCCGGCGGGCCTTCTTGGGGGCCTTCACCGGCAGGGAGCCGATGCGTTCCTCCTGCAAAGCTGTGCAGAACCCCCGGGCGGGGCAGCGGCCGCACAGGGGCGCGCCGTTGGGCAGGCAGACCATGGCCCCCAGCTCCATCATGGCCTGGGTGAAGGCCCCGGGGCACTCCACCGGGATCACTGCCGCCAAGGCTTCCGTCACCCGCTTTTTCATGGCGGGGGTGGTAATGTCCCCAGCGTCGCCGGTGATGCGGCTCACCACCCGCAGGACGTTGCCGTCCACCGCCGGCACCGGCTGGCCGAAGGCAATGGAGCAGATGGCCCCGGCGGTATAGTCCCCTACCCCCTTCAGGGCGCGGACGCTGGCGTAGTCTGAGGGGAACACGCCGCCATGCTCCGTCATGATCTGCTGGGCGGCGGCCTGGAGGTTGCGGGCCCGGTTATAGTACCCAAGCCCCTGCCACAGCTTCATCAGCCGCTCCTCGTCCAGCGCCGCCAGCGCGGCCACGTCGGGGGCCGCCTCCAGAAAGCGCTGATAGTATCCAAACACCGCCGCCACCCGGGTCTGCTGGAGCATGATCTCCGACAGCCAGACATGGTAGGGCGTTGGGTCCTCCCGCCACGGAAGGGTGCGGGCATTGTCCCGGTACCACTCCAGCAGGGGGATGGGCAGTTGTTCCAGAGGGGTCATGGCGTGTCCTCGCTTGCAGTTGGATTTTCCCCAATATACCACAGGAAGCGGGATTTTTCAACGGGAAAAGGCGGAAAGCGGCGGCTCCCCCGGAGATTCTCCGGGGAACCGCCGCCGATTCGTTTATTCCAGCACCCCCGGCATGTGGGTGCGGATGAAGTCCAGATATTCCCGGACGCCGGGATCGCCGGAGGCCAGCCCCTCCGCCGAGCGGGCCACCACCCGCCGGTCCACCTCCCGCTGGCTCTCCGGGATGTCCTCGTAGCGGTGAATGACCAGCTCTCCCATCCTCTCCCGCTCCAGCAGGGCGGCCAGCAGGTCCGGGACGTGCCGTGCCGCTGCCACGGGCACCACTTCCTCGCTGAGATAGACCCAAGGCATCTTCTCCAGCGCGGGCCACTCCCCCTCACAGGTATAGACCCAGCCGCTCTGGCCGCCGTAGATCTCCGTCAGCGCGCCGGGGAAGTACTCGTCGTAGTGGAGTACGCCGTCCCGCCAGAAGTAGGGGAACCACCCCTGAGGCGGGGGCAGGGGGTTGTGGGCATAGAGCAGCGCCAGCGGCTCACTGTGGGTCAGGTAGACATAGGGCTTCCCGTGGTTAGACAGGGCGGGGCGCAGGGCGGTGATCCCGCCGGTGGGGCTGCCGTGATAGAGTACCATACCATCATCTCCTTCCGCCCCATCTTAGCGAAAGCAGCGGGAAAGAACAAGACTTGTTCTTTCCCGCTGAATCTGATATAATAGAAAGCACAAAGAAGCCCCCGGCCGCTGTCCGGGAGCTTCTTTTTTCGATCAGACGGTCTCGCCCGCGGCAAAGCGGAAAATGGTCTCTGCGGCATTGCGTCCGGAGCCGGGCTCCAGCGCCGCCGTCATGGCAGCCAGCTTCCCGGGGGCGCTGAGGGTAGTGAGGCACAGCTCGGCGATCTGCTCGGGCTTTTCCGCCGTCACCGCACCGCCCAGCCGGGTGAAGAAGTCCAGATTGGGCCCCTCGCAGCCCGCTACGGCGTTCACCAGCACCATGGGCAGGGCCTTCACCCACGCCTCGGACACGCTGATGCCGCCGGGCTTGGTAAGGTAGAGGTCCGCGCTGTCCATCAGCAGCGGGATGTCCTGCACGAAGCCGAGGATATGTACATTCTGCCGGCCGCCCAGCTTTTGGCTGAGCCGCCGGTACAGCTGCTTGTTGGTGCCGCAGACGGCGGTGAGCTCGCAGTCCGGGCCGATCATGCGGGCCAGGTCCTCCACGATCTGGTAGATGGGCCCCGCCCCCATGCTGCCCGACATGATGAGCAGGTGCCGGTGCTCCGGGACGATGCCCGCATCGGCCTTGGCGGCAGCCTTGTCCTGCCGGTGGTAGAACACCTGCCGCACGGGGATGCCGCTGCCCACCAGCTTCTCCGCGGGGATGCCGAGGGCGGCAAATTCGTCCTTCAGGCTGTCGTCCGGGATGAAAAAGCGGTCCAGCTCCACCTGATCGCAGCTGGGGCTGGCGGTATAGTCCGTGGCCACAAAGCAGGTGCGCAGGGCCATGGACCGCTCTCGCTGGAGCAGGGTAAGCAGAACGGCGGGGAACAGATGGACGCAGATCACCGCGTCATAGCCGCCGTCCTTGATGTAGGCCCGCAGCTTGCGCAGCACGCCGCCGAGGAGCTTGGCTGTACCGCCGGAACGGGATTGGAAAATCTGGGGGTGCTCCTGAGCATACTGATAGACGTTGTCCGTGAGCTTGGGGAAGTACCGGTAGAAACCGGCATGGATGTCGGACATGAGCTTGCTCGCCCCGCTGGACACAAACTGGAGGGTGTCCACGATGTCGCAGGGGACGCCTTTGGCGTCCGCCACGCTCTTGATCGCCTTGGCGCAGGAGTTGTGCCCCTCGCCGGCGCTGAAGCTGAGAATCAGGATTCGCATACTTCCGTCCTTTCTTCGGTTTCTGCCCGGGCGGAGCGGCGCTCCATCCGGTGGAGCAGCGTAGCCAGCCGGGGCCGATTATAGCGTTGGATGAGAATAAAGGGCAGGTTGCCGAGGAGAAAATAGATGAGCCAGAACAGCCACCCCAGCTCCCGCCAGAGCCTGATGCACCACAAGCCCAGCACGGTGAGCACCCAGTGGACGAACTCCGCCGCGCAGGTCTCCTGCAGCATAAGGCGGAGGGTGGAACCATCCAGCTCCCCGGAGAGCTTTTTGGGCGGCATGAGCCTGCGGAACAGGCGGCTCATGTCCGGGACCTTCTTCTGCCAGAACCGGATGCCCAGCTTATCATAGATGCGTCCCCGGCGCTCGAACCGGAAGTCCTTATAGGGGAACACATCCCAGCGGAACCAGCGCTTGGGCAGCAGCCGGCCCAGCAGGAACATCCCCACGCCGATGGCAGCCACATAGAGCGCACAATACCAGAAGCCCATGGGGACCTCCCTTCCTCGTTCTTATTTGTGGTATCCCGACCCCTCCCGGATCTTGCAGGAGCGGTAGAGCTGCTCCAGCAGCATGACCCGGGCCAGATGGTGGGGGAAGGTCATGGGGGACATGGACAGCCTCACCCAGGCCTTGGCCTTCACCGATGGATGCAGCCCGTGGGAGCCGCCGATGACGAACACCAGATGCTTGGCGGCGCCGTGTTCCCACCGGCCGATGAGTTCCGCCAGCTCCTCACTGGAGCAGAGCTTTCCCTCTACACAGAGGGGAATCAGGCTGGCGCTCTCCGGCACCTTGGCCAGAATGGCGGCAGCCTCCTTTTCCAACGCCGCGGCGATCTCCCCCTGAGTGGGGTTCTGGGGCAGGCGCTGCTCCGGCAGCTCGATGAGGTCCAGCCTGCAGTAGCCCCCCAGCCGCTTCACATACTCCGCCGCGGCGTCTATGTAGAATTTTTCTTTCATCTTACCCACGCAGATGAGAGTGACACTCAGCATGGCCTATACCTCCATCCAGCCGGAAGCCGTGTCACGGGGCGCGGCGGACACCGCCACATCGCCCCCGAGCTCCGCTCCGGCGCTCTTCAGAGTCCCCTCCGCCGCAGCTAAGGCCAGCGGCGGGCGGTTGTTCTCGGCGGACAGGTGGGCCAGCATGATCTGCCGCGCGCCACGCTCCGCCGCCCACAGGGCCAACTCCGCCCCAGCCTCGTTGGACAGATGGCCCCGGTCGCCGAGGATGCGCCGCTTCAGGGCCGGCGGATAGGGCCCGGTCCGGAGCAGTTCAATGTCGTGGTTGAACTCCCCCACCAACAGCCGGGCCCCCTGAATGCCCGCCCGGACCTGGTCGGTGACCACGCCGAGGTCGGTGCAGAAGGCCAGCTTGGCTCCGCCGTCGGTGAGGGTGTACCCCACGGGGCAGGCGCAGTCGTGACTGGTGGGAAAAGAGCCCGCCGTCAGGGTGCCCGCGGCGAAGTACTCCCCGGGGTCGAAGACCCGGAAGCGCTCCGCCAGCTCCGGCCAGCGGGCGCAGACAGCGGCGGCCGTAGGCTCTGTGGCGTAGAACAGCAGGTCCAGCTGGCGGCAGAGGACGGGCAGGCCGGCGATGTGGTCGCTGTGCTCGTGGGTAATGAGCACGCCGTGGACCGATCTGGGGTCCAGCTCCAGCGCCCGCAGGCCGGCGGTGATCCGCCGGGCGGAGATGCCTGCGTCGATGAGAATATGGGTGCGCCCGTCGGATACCGCGGCGCAGTTGCCCGAGGAGCCGCTGGCCAGTATGGCCGTTTTCAGCATGGGTGGGGCCTCCTTGTGGTCAGGTAAAAAAGAGGGCGGCCACAGGCCGCCCCCCTGAAAGAGGTGCAGAAGGACAGCGGACCGGGCCGCGGCTCAGCCCGCGGCGGCGGCCTTCCCCGTCTCGGGGTCGGGCACGTCCACAATGGCGATGTCCGCACCGATGCCGGTGAGCTTACCTACGATGTCCTCGTAGCCGCGCTCCACGTGCTTGATGTTGGTGATCTCGCTGTCGCCCTGAGCGGCCAACGCAGCGATGATCATGGCTGCCCCCGCCCGCAGGTCGCAGGCCACCATGGGGGCCCCGGTGAGGTGGTCCACCCCCTCGATGACGGCGATCTTGCCGTCCACCTGAATGTTGGCCCCCAGCCGGCGGAACTCCTCCACATAGCGGTAGCGGTTGTCCCATACGCCCTCGGTGAGCACGCTGGTGCCCTCCGCAAGGCAGAGCACCGCGGCGATCTGGGGCTGCATGTCCGTGGGGAAGCCGGGATAGGGCATGGTCTTCACATTGGCCCGCTGGAGGCGGTCGGTACGGGTGACGATAAGGGTGTCCCCATCCTCCTCCACCTGCGCGCCCATCTCCATCAGCTTGGCGGTGATGCACTCCATGTGCTTGGGGATGACGTTGCACACCCGCACCTGACCGCCGGCGGCGGCCACAGCGGCCATGTAGGTACCCGCCTCGATCTGGTCGGGGATGATGGAGTACTCGCCGCCGGTAAGGCGCTCCACACCCTGAATTTTAATGACGTCTGTGCCTGCGCCGGTGATCTGGGCGCCCATAGAGTTCAGGAAGTTTGCCAGATCCACGATGTGGGGCTCCTTGGCCACGTTCTCCATGACGGTCAGGCCCTCCGCCAGCACGGCGGCCAGCATCAGGTTCATGGTGGCCCCCACGGAGACCACGTCCAGATAGATGTGGCTGCCCTGCAGGCGCTTGCCGTTGGTGGTGGCGCAGATATAGCCGTTCTTGACCTCCACCGTGGCCCCCAGCGCAGTAAGGCCCTTGACGTGCTGGTCAATGGGCCGGCCGCCCAGATCACAGCCGCCGGGCAGGGGCACCTCGGCCCAGCCGAAGCGGCCCAGCAGGGCCCCCATCAGATAGTAGCTGGCCCGGATCTTACGGCCGATCTCGTAGGGAACGGCATGGTTGTTGATCACGGTGCTGTCCACCTCCATGGTGGTGCGGTTCACCGTGCGCACGTTGGCCCCCAGCTCCTCCAGCATGGACAGCAGCAGGGACACATCGCTGATCTGGGGGAGATTCTCCACCCGGCAGACCCCGTCTACCAGCAGGGTGGCGGGAATGATGGCAACGGCGGCGTTCTTCGCGCCGCTGACGGTTACTTTTCCATAAAGCGGCCGGCCGCCGCGGATCACATACTTTTTCAAAGCAAGCACCTCTGTCCTTTGTATGGAAAGCCTCACGCGGGAGGCCGCATGCAAGCTGCGGCACAGTCCCGGCGGCACACGGCGGAAAACGCAGGAGCTCCGTCCTTCCGCGGGCCGCAGTACGGCTATTATTTTCATGCCGATTATAGCATACCGCATTATGTAAATGCAACCCTTTTTTGCCTCCTTGGCGCACCTCTCTCCGCACTCAGCATGCCCAGAAAGAAGTCTCCCCATGCCCGGCCCATTTGTTAATTTTCTGCAAAGTCTCTTGCATTTTTTAACCGGGTGTACTATATTAGATTAGCACTCAGATAATTAGAGTGCTAATCGCACACAGTGCCCTGAACATGACAAATAAAAATTTTTATAGAGGTGTATGTACCATGGCTAAAAAGCAGTTCAAAGCGGAATCCAAGCGATTGATGGACTTGATGATCAACTCCATCTATACCCACAAGGAGATCTTCCTGCGGGAGATCATCTCCAACGCCAGCGACGCCATCGACAAGCTGGCCTATCTGGGCCTGACGGACGACAGCGTCAAGACCAAGCGGAGTGACTACCGGATCACCGTGTCCGTGGACAAGGAGGCCCGCACCATCACCGTGTCCGACAACGGCATCGGCATGACCGAGGAGGAACTGGAGAAGAATCTGGGCACCATTGCCAAGAGCGGCTCCCTCCAGTTCAAGCAGGAGAACGACGACCCCAAGGCCGCCGACATCATCGGCCAGTTCGGCGTAGGCTTTTACTCCGCATTCATGGTGGCGGACAAAGTGACGGTGATCACCCGCCGCCACGGGGAGGCGCAGGCCTGGCGCTGGGAGAGCACCGGCGCCGACGGCTACACCGTCACCCCCTGCGAGAAGGAGTCCGAGGGCACCGACGTGATCATGCACGTCAGGCCCGACACCGAGGACGACAAGTACAGCGAGTATCTGGACACCGCCCGCCTGCGGGAGCTGGTGAAGAAATACTCCGACTATATCCGCCACCCCATCCGCATGATGGTGGAAGACTACCGCCAGAAGGAAAAGCCCGCCGACGCCGGCGACGACTGGAAGCCCGAGTGGGAGACCGTCACAGAGGAGAAGACCGTGAACTCCATGGTGCCCCTGTGGCAGCGGCCCCGCTCCAAGGTGAAGCAGGAGGAGTACGACAGCTTCTATCAGGACAAGTTCATGGACTGGCAGGCTCCGCTGGCCACCATCACCACCGCCTCCGAGGGCACGGTGACCTTCAACGCCCTGCTGTTCATCCCCGGTCAGGCTCCCTACGACTTCTACACCCGGGAGTATGAAAAGGGCCTGCAGCTGTATTCCTCCGGCGTGCTCATCATGGACAAGTGCGCTGACCTGCTGCCCGACTGCTTCCGTTTCGTCCGGGGCGTGGTGGATTCCCCCGACTTCTCCCTGAACATCAGCCGCGAGATGCTCCAGCACACCCGGGAGCTGAAGGTCATCGCCACCGCGCTGGAGAAGAAGATCAAGAACGAGCTGGTCAAACTGATGAAGGACGACCGGGAGAAGTACGAGAAGTTCTGGACTGCCTTTGGCCGCCAGATCAAGTACGGCATCGTGGACCAGTACGGCGCCAAGAAGGACCTGCTGAAGGATCTGCTGCTGTTCGCCAGCTCCAAGGAGGGCAAGCTGACCTCTCTCAGCGAGTACGTGGACCGCATGGCAGAGGGGCAGGAGTACGTCTACTACGTCTGCGCCGAGTCCGCCGGGCAGGCCGCCAAGCTGCCGCAGGTGGAGCGCATCGCCGACAAGGGCTATGAGATCCTGGTGCTCACCGCCGAGGAGGACGAGTTCGTCATGCAGGCGCTGGCCGAGGTGGACGGCAAGAAGCTGAAGTCCGTGTCCGACCCCGACGCCCTGCCCGAGAGTGACGAGGAGAAAGCGGAACAGGACAAGCAGTCCGAGGAGGCCAAGCCGGTGCTGGACTTCGTGAAGGAGGCGCTGGGGGACAGGGTCTACGCCGTGCGGCTGTCCCGCATCCTGAAGTCCGCTCCCGTGTGCATGACCGCCGAGGGCCCCATGAGCCTGGAGATGGAAAAGTACTTCGCCAAGGTGGGCGAGACCATGGGCCCCGCCATGAAGGCCCAGCGGGTACTGGAGCTCAACGCCGCCGCCCCGGCCTACGCCGCCCTGAAGGGCGCGCTGGACGCCGGCGACAAGGACAGGGCCGCCCGGTACGCCAAGGTGCTCTGCGCGCAGGCGGAGCTGCTGGCCGGCCTTCCCCTGGAGGACCCGGCAGAGTATACCGAGCTGGTGTGCTCCCTGATGGTCTGAGCCAAGGTCGATCAAAAAAGGTTCCCCGGACGATGTCCGGGGAACCTTTTCCTTTTGCTCTGTTCAGTTCTTCAGGGTCTCCGCCCACGCGGCGTATCTGGCCACGCGCTGGTCCCGGTCGGCAGGGTCGGTCCCCTTGGCGAGGATGTAGACCTTCACCTTGGGCTCCGTGCCGGAGGGCCGCACCACGATGTCGGTGCCGTCCGCCAGCCTGTACTTCAGCACGTTGGAGCCCACCAGCTCCATCTGCTCCACCGCTCCGGTGGCCGTATCGGTGAGGGTGCCGTCAGCGTAGTCCTTTCGGGCCGTCACGGCCGTCCCCGCGATCTCCGTGAGGGGGGTGGCCCGCAGATTTTTCATCAGCGCGTCCATCTTCCGCAGGCCATCCAGCCCGGGCATCACCAGATTGAGGGTCTTCTCCCCGTACCAGCCGTACTTTTTGTACAGGGCCTGAAGGGCGTCGTACAGGGTCATGCCCTGCCCCGCGTACCACGCAGCCATCTCCGTGGCCACCACCGTGGCGGTGACGGCGTCCTTATCCCGGACGTAGTCGCCAATCATATAGCCGTAGGACTCCTCATAGGAGAAGATCACCTTCCCCTCCCCGGCGCTCTCCAGCCGGTCCTTCTTCTGCGCCATGAACTTGAAGCCGGTAAAGGTGTCATAGCAGGCGACGCCGTTGGCCTCGGCTACGGCCCGGGCCATCTCGGTGGTGACTATGGTCTTGAGGGCCACAGGGTGCTCCGGCAGATTCCCCGCCCGCTTCCGGGCGCCGATGAGATAATCCAGCATGAGTACGCCGGTCTGGTTGCCGGTGAGGACGGCGTAGTCCCCCCCGCCGGTGTTCACCATGATGCCGATGCGGTCGGCGTCGGGGTCGGAACCAAGAATGAAGTCCGCACCCTCCCGCTTGGCGATGTCCACCGCCAGATAGAAGCCCTCCGGGTTCTCCGGATTGGGGGACTCCACCGTGGGGAAGTTGCCGTCGATGACCATCTGCTCCGGCACGCAGATAACATGCTTCATGCCCAGCCGGCGCAGGGCCTCGGGGATCAGCTTATAGCCGCAGCCGTGGAAGGGAGTATACACCATTCTGAAGGCGTCGGCCACCTTCTCCACCGCCGCCCGGTCGTTCACCTGACCCATGACGTTGGCCAGGAACTTCTCATCGGTCTCCGCGCCCATGAGGGTGACCAGCCCGACCCTCTCCGCCGCGGCGTAGTCCATGGTTTTCACCCCGTCGAACACGTCGAGCTCCCGCATGGCGGCAGCGATCTTCTCCGCGTGCTCCGGGGGCAGCTGAGCCCCATCCTCCCAATAGACCTTATAGCCGTTGTACTCCTTGGGGTTGTGGCTGGCGGTGACGTTGATGCCCGCCTGGCAGCCGTACTCCCGCACGGCGAAGGACAGCTCCGGCGTGGGGCGCAGGTCCTCGAACAGCCGGACCCTGATGCCGTTGGCCGCCATGACGCAGGCCGCCGCCAGCGCGAACTCCCGGGAGTGGTTGCGGCAGTCGTGGCAGATGGCCACGCCCTTGGCCGGGGCCTCGGGGCTCTCCGCAAGGATCACCTGCGCAAAGGCTTGCGTGGCATGGCGGATCACGTGGACGTTCATCCGGTTCAGGCCCGTGCCCATGATGCCCCGCAGGCCGGCGGTGCCGAAGGAGAGCTGGTCGAAGAAGCGGCTCTCGATCTCCTTCTCGTCCCCGGCGATGGCGGTCAGCTCCGCCCGCTCGGCGTCAGACAGCTGGGGGGCCGCCAGCCAGCGGCGGTAATTCTCCTGATAACCCATATCCGTTCCTCCTTAAAGTTGAAGTAAAGGGATCAAAACGCAAAGTTTCCGTCCACGAACACGGGGATCTCCCGCCCGTCGTGGGTGGTGCCGGTGATGGACAGGTCGGCGGTGCCCACCATGAAGTCCACATGGTTGACGGATTGGTTGAGGCCCGCCGCCTTCTGCTCCTCCTCGGTCAGCTTCTCGCCGCCCCGGACGCAGGTGGGGTAGGCTGCGCCGAAGGCCAGATGGCAGGAGGCGTTCTCGTCGAACAGGGTGTTGTAGAACAGGATGTTCCGGTTGCGGATGGGGGAGTCGTAGGGCACCAGAGCCACCTCGCCCAGATAGGAGGAGCCCTCGTCCATGTCGATGGAGTTCATCAGGACCTCTTCCCCCTCTTCGGCGTGGACATGGACGATCTTCCCGCCCTTGAAGTCCAGATAAAAGTCCCGGATCACATTGCCGTCCAGCGCCAGCGGCAGGGCGGCGTACACCCGGCCGTCCACCCCGTCCCACCGGGGGGCGGTGAAGATCTCCTCCGTAGGCATATTGGCCACGAAGGGCACGCCCTTCTCGGTCACGTCGGCGCCGCCGGCCCAGATGTGGTTCTCCGGCAGGGTGATGGTCAGGTCAGTGCCCAGCGCGTTGGTGTAGTGCAGGGTCTTGAAGTTGTAGTCATTGAGCTGCCTGGCCCGGCGAGCGGTGGCCTCCACATGGGCCTGCCAGCGCTCCACGCCCTTGCCGTCCCCGGTGATGCGGCAGACGGCGAAGATGGCCTCCCACAGGGCGTCCACGGCGGCCTCGCCCTTCAGGTCGGGGAAGACCTTCTCCGCCCACGCCTGAGTGGGCTGGGCAGCCACACACCACTGGAAGCGGTTGGCCATCAGTGCATCGTCCCACGCCTTGGTGGGCTGGGCCGCGGCCCGGGCCGCCGCCTGAATGCGGGCGGGGTCCACTCCCTTGAGCATCTCCGGGTCAGAGCCCAGAATACCCAGAGAGGCGCAGCCCTGCTCCAGCATCCAGCTGTACTTCTCCTCCTGCCAGCGGGGGAACAGGGAGAAGACCTCTTCCTCCGCCCGCAGGTAGCGCTGCCGGGTGACAAAGCTGTCGCTCCAGTCCATCAGTACATCCCGGGCGCCCCGGTCGAAGCAGACCTCCGCGCACAGCCGGGCCAGCGGGGCGCACTCCAGCGCCGCGCCGATGCGGGCAGTCTGCCCGGGCTGGAGGTTCATGCCCACGTCCACCAGCAGGTGGGCGTATTCCTTCAGCTTCGCTTCAAAGTTTTCAACCATAACAGGATCGTCTCCTTTTTTGTTGTCTCTCTGTCCGCAGTATACCATTTCCGCAGGGAAAAAACAATCCATTCCAGACAGGTCCCCGCCGGCGATTTCTCCGCCGTATTCACACTTTGTTGATGATTTGCGGGCAGAGAGCGGTTATAATTTTATAATTATGATTCTATTTTTCCGCTAAGGAGGGGTCTTCCCTTGTACGATCAGAAACGCGGCGGTCCCATCGACCGCTTTTGTACCAAGCATCCCCGCTTCGGTATCCCCAACCTGATGAAGATCATCGTCTTCACCCAGATCGGCGTGTACCTCATCGACCTGCTGTGCCGCTTCGTGCTCAAGACCAGCTGGCTGACCATGCTGGAATTTATCCCGCTGAACATCTTTCAGGGCCAGCTGTGGCGGCTGGTGACGTGGCTGGTGGTGCCCAACAGCGACAACCCCTTCTACCTGCTGCTGGGCTGCTATTTCTACTACTGGATCGCTTCCATGCTGGAGCGGCAGTGGGGTACCCCCCGGTTCAACCTGTTCTACTTCGGCGGGGCCATCCTGTCCGTCATCGCGGGCCTGCTGGTGGGTCTGCTCCAGCGGAACCTTACCCACACCTACTCCATCATTGACCTGTCCTACTATCTAAACCTGTCCATCTTCCTGGTACTGGCCACCCTGTTTGGGGACGCCCAGGTGCTCCTCCTGTTCGTGGTGCCGGTGAAGATGAAATGGATGGCTCTGCTCGACCTGATTCCCATCGTGATCAGCATGGTGAGGGCGGTCCGGGCGGGCTATTGGATGCTGGCTCTGGCACCCCTGGCCAGCTGGATCAACTACTTCATCTTCACCTGGCCCTATTGGCAGGCCAAGCTGAGCCGGGCCAAGTACCGGCACGACCCGAAGGTCATCCAGTTCAAGCAGGCCCAGAAGCAGGCGCAGAAGGCCCAAAAAGCCCAGCAGAGCCAGCCGTGGCATCACAAGTGCGCCGTCTGCGGCATCACCGATCTGGATGATCCCAACATGGAGTTCCGCTACTGCTCCAAGTGCGACGGCTACTACTGCTATTGTGCCAACCACATCAACAATCACGTTCACATCCACAACAGCTGAGGAAAGCGCCCGCCGGAACTCCGGCGGGCGCTTTTTTCGGCGCAGCACGGCCGAAGGTCCTCTGCAGCCCTTACACCGCTCCGCCCTCCGCCCCATAGGATATGGTGCGGGGCGTCCGTGGAGACGCCCCCTTTCGGAAGGAGCGATCAAGCATGTACGAGACCCTGACTTTGTCCGCCCTCCCCCTGGGGGAGAGCGGTTATGTGACCCACGTCGCCGCCCGGCCCGCCATGGAGCGCCGCCTCACTGATCTGGGGCTGGTGCCCGGCACCCGGGTGACCTGTCTGGCCCGCAGCCCGGCGGGGGATCCCTGCGCCTATCTGATCCGGGGGGCGCTCATCGCCCTGCGGCGGACCGATGCCGACGGCATCACACTGGAGCGGCGGAGCTGTGCCCCGGCGGTGCCCTCATGACCGGAGCAGGCCCCTGCCTCGCGCTGGTGGGCAACCCCAACGTGGGCAAGTCCACCCTGTTCAACGCCCTCACCGGCCTGCGGCAGCACACGGGCAACTGGGCCGGCAAAACGGTGGCCACCGCCATGGGCGAATACGTATACGGCGGCGTCCGCTACCGGCTGGCGGACCTGCCGGGGACCTACTCGCTGGCCGCCCGCTCCCCGGAGGAGGCGGTGACCCGGGATTTCATCGAGGGCGGTCAGGCGGACGGCGCCGTGGTGGTGTGCGACGCCACCTGTCTGGAGCGCAGCCTCATTCTGGCCCTTCAGGTACTGGAGCTCACCGGCCGGACGGTGGTGTGCGTCAATCTGATGGACGAGGCGGCCCGCCACGGGGTCACGCTGGACCTCCCCGCCTTGTCCGCCCGGCTTGGGGTGCCGGTGGTGGGGGTGTCCGCCGGCCGGGGCGAGGGGCTGGAGGAACTGAAGACCGCCATCGCCGGCCTGCCGGCCCTCCCGGCGGAGGCCCAGCCCCTCCGGTGCCCCGCCGCCCGGGTGTCGCTGGCGGAGCAGTACGCCGCACAGGTGGTGCGGCAGCGGGAAGTCAAGGCCCGGCTGCGCCGCCAGCGGCTGGACCGGCTGCTCACCTCCCGGGCCACGGGGGTGCCCCTGATGCTCCTGCTGCTGGGGGTGGTGCTGTGGCTGACGGTGGCGGGAGCTAACCTGCCCTCCGCCCTGCTGACGGCAGCCTTCGCCCGGGTGGGAGAATGGCTGGTAGCCCTGCTGTCCGGCGCGCCGGGGTGGCTGTCCGGCCTGCTGGTGGACGGCGTCTGGCGGGTCACAGCGTGGGTGGTGGCGGTGATGCTGCCGCCCATGGCAATCTTCTTTCCCCTGTTCACCCTGCTGGAGGACCTGGGCTATCTGCCCCGGGTGGCCTTTGTGCTGGACCACGCCTTCCAGCGGGCCCGCGCCTGCGGCAAGCAGGCCCTGACCATGTGCATGAGCCTTGGCTGCAACGCCTGCGGCGTCACCGGCTGCCGCATCATCGACTCTCCCCGGGAGCGGCTCATCGCCGCCCTTACGGCGTCACTGGTGCCCTGCAACGGGAAATTCCCCACCCTCATCGCCCTCATCACCCTGTTCTTCGTGGGTAGGCAGCAGGGGCTATGGGCCTCGCTGGCGGGAACGGGGCTGCTCCTGCTGGTGCTGGTGGCCGGGGCGGCGGCTACGCTGCTGTGCTCCCGCCTGCTGTCCGCCACAGTGCTGCGGGGGATGCCCTCCTCCTTCACATTGGAGCTGCCCCCTTTCCGCCGGCCCAGGGTGGGGCAAGTCATCGTCCGCTCCGTGCTGGACCGCACCCTCTTCGTCCTTGGCCGGGCGGCGGCGGTGTCCGCCCCGGCAGGGGCGGTGATCTGGCTGCTGGCCAACGTCACCGTGGGGGAGATCACTCTGCTGGCCCGCTGCACGGCATTTCTGGACCCCTTCGCCCGGCTCTTCGGGATGGACGGAGTGATCCTCATGGCCTTCCTGCTGGGTTGGCCCGCCAACGAGATCGTCCTGCCGGTGATGCTCATGGGCTATCTGGCCCGGGGGAGCCTGGTGGAGCTGGGGCAGCTGTCCGCCCTCGGAGACCTGCTGCGCTCGCAGGGCTGGACGTGGGTCACGGCGGCCTGCACCATGGCCTTCTCCCTGTTCCACTTCCCCTGCTCCACTACCTGCATCACCATCTATAAGGAAACGGGCAGCGCCAAATGGACCCTGCTGGCCGCCGCCCTGCCCACGGCGTTAGGGCTGAGCCTGTGCCTGCTCCTGTCCGCGCTGGGCCGGGCGCTTGGCATATAAAAAAGAGCCACCCACATAATCGTGGGTGGCTCTTTTTCACTTGAGGGTATCGCTGTTGTTGAGCACGGCAGTGCTGTACAGGAACAGCACGTCCTGCCCGTGGAAATCCACGAAGTCCCCCAACCGGGCGGCGGGAAGGTAGCGGATGTCCACCAGCGTGACCTTGGCATAGCCCTCCGCCAGCAGGGGCGAGAGGCTGCTGCCGTAGGAATCCCGGAAGACGATGAGCTCCTTGTCTGTGGTGGCGTTGGGGTTTTCGATGGTCAGCAGAGACACGGAGCCGGACAGGAACAGCTCGTAGGGGTCCTTGCCATGGCCCTTGTCCATATCGTAAATGCCGCCCTCGGTGCCGTCCTCGTGGTTGCGGACGGTGCAGCCGTCCAGCACAGCGTTGGTGAGGTAGTAGATGGTCTCGGAGGGCAGCGGCAGGGCGGCGTAGCCGTAGTACACGCCGTAGTAGGGGACGTCCAGCGTGTTCACCGTGAACTGTCCGGAAATGGAGGTCCCCATGGCCTGCGCCAGATACTGGGCTACCGGCACGATCTTCTCCTGCCGCCAGTGGGAGTCGGTCTTGTAGTAGTCTTCCACGGTCAGCAGGGGGAAGATGTCCAGATAGGTGGCGAAGTCCACCTGCGCCAGCAGCTTTTCCACCAGCTTGCCGCTGTCGATGGCGGGCCAGCCGCCCTGAGCGGCGAGGAAGTAGTTCTTATCCGGCACCACCGACAGATAGACCTTGGAGCCGGTGTCCGCCAGATATCTGTCGTAGACGTACTGGAACCGCCCGGCGGCGTAGTCGATAGAGCTGTCGTTCAGGGGATAGTCCAGCCGGGCGGCGTACCCGCCGGAGAGGTAAACACCGTTGTTGTCCTTCTGCCGGAACAGGTTATAGGCCGCCAGAGCCTTCAGGGCGCGCCAGCGGTCCCGCAGGGGAAACTGGTCCAGCGAATAGTCCTCAAAGGCAGACATGAACTTGCCGTTGAGCACGGTCTCCACGCTGGGGGAGGGGAACTGGCTCAATGGCCGCCGCTCGCTGGTGGAGAGGCTGTCCGCCGGCTTGACGACGGCCCACACGCTGAGTCCCAGCACGAAGGCTGCCAGAAGGACCACCGTGACGATATTTTTTGCTTTTTTCATGGGGGTCCCTCCTTAGAAGCGGAAATAGAGGAACGGGTTAAAGGAACCGTCCACCAGAAAGGCCGTGCACAGGGCCAGCAGCGCCAGCAGCACCAGCGGCTCCGCCACAGCCATCACCCTGCTGCCGCCCTTGGAGGCAGCCAGCTTCCCCGCCGCCCATGCGGGCAGAGGGGTGGCCCCGACGATGCCGATGAGGAACACCACGGCATAGCTGCGCAGGTAGTACACGCTGAGGGCGTTGGAGCCCGCCAGCCCTCCCGCGCCGAACAGCGCGCCAATGGCGCCCGCAGCCTCGCCGACAGAGGCGGAGTCGAACAGCACAAAACTGACCACCACCAGCAGCAGCACGTACAGGTGCTTCACCACGTGGGTCCTGGCCAGCGCCTTGCCGTACCAGAGCTTCTCCGCCGTAAGGAACACTGCGAAAAACAGACCCCACAGCACAAAGGTCCACGCCGCGCCGTGCCACAGCCCCGTGAGCAGCCAGACGATGAATATGTTCAGCAGCCACCGGGCCTTCCCCTTCCGGTTGCCGCCGAGGGGGATATACACATAGTCCCGGAACCAGGTCCCCAGGCTCATGTGCCAGCGCCGCCAGAATTCGGTGACGCTGGAGGAGATATAGGGATAGTTGAAGTTCTCTTCAAAGTGGAAGCCGAAAATGTGGCCGAGGCCGATGGCCATATCGGAATAGCCGGAAAAGTCGAAATAGAGGTGCAGCACATAGGCCGCGGCATACAGCCACGTGAACAGCACGGTCTTCTCCCCGCTGTCCTTATAGGTGGTGATGAGGCCGTAGAGCACGTTGGCCAGCAGCACCTTCTTGGCCAGCCCGAGGATGAACCGGCGGGCCCCAAGGGCGGCGTTCTCCATGCTGTGGGTGCGCTCTTTCAACTGGGCCGCAATGTCGGAATAGCGGACGATGGGCCCGGCGATCAGCTGGGGGAACATGGCCACGTAGGCCGCCAGATCGATGAAGTTCCGCTGGGCGGGCACACCCCCCCGGTAGACGTCAATGACGTAGCTGAGGATCTGGAAGGTGTAGAAGCTGATGCCGATGGGCAGGCTCACCTTCAGCAGGGGGATGGACAGGCCGGTGAGTGCATTGAAGCTGCTGATGAAGAAGTCGGCATACTTGCAGTAGGCCAGCAGCCCCAAGCTGATGACAGCGGAGAGGGCCAGACAAAGTCTGGCACCCCGTCCGTTCCGGAATTTTTCCACCAGCAGCCCGAACACATACCCCTGCACGATGGCGATCAGCATGAACACCACGAAGCGGGGCTCCCCCCATGCATAGAAGAACAAGCTGGACAGGAGCAGCACTGTGTTTTTCAGCCGCCGGGGCACCAGAAAGTACACCAGCAGAACGCAGGGGAGAAAATAGTAGAGGAACGGGATGCTTGAAAACAGCATAAGTCGTTGCAGTCAGGCGGCCTTAGAAGTTGATGGCCTCGTCGTAGGTGAGGGTGGTGCTCTCAAAGCTGGTCTGCAGCTTGTCGCGGAAGGTGTTCACCAGGTCCTCGGCACCGTACAGGGCCACCACATAGCCGCCGCCCAGATCGGCCACCACCAGCTTGTCGGGGAAGCCGCACATCCACTGCTTGTTCTGCAGGCCGTCCCGCATGGCGGTGGCAAAGGCAGCCACGTCGTCGGTGTTGGCGATGTGGAAGGCGCCGCAGGTGAAGGTGTTGCCGTTCATCATGTGCATCAGGGAGGCCGCGTCGTCGATCTTGCTGACCTGATCCTCGGGCACGGACAGCAGGTAGCTCACGTTCTCGGTGTTGGTGATGTCAAAAGCGCCGGGGGCGTCGTCGGTCATGTGGTCGTAGTCGCCGCCGGCCGCGGGGAACTTCTCATCCTCGGTGTAGGTGGCCCACACGGTGGTGAGGATGGTCAGGGCATCGGGAATGGCGGGAGCCTGGCTCTCGGAGGGGGTGGGCTCCTTGGAGCCGCAGGCGGCCAGCGCGAACACCATGGTCAGGGCCAGCAGGGCGGAGATGATCTTCTTTTTCATGTCAGTTTACCTCATTTCATTCGATTCGTTTGGTTTGCGGTCACTTGTCTTTGCGGATGGTCCAGCCCTGAAGCGCTTCGCTGTACTCCAGAACCAGTGTGACGGAGCCGGCGGTCAGGGTGTACTGCCGGCTGGGACGGGCGTCCTCGATGCGCCACAGCACCGTGATCCTGCCGTGGCCCTGCCACTCGGCGGCGGCGATGGGCTCCTGCCCCTCCTGCCGGACAGTCAGCGTCCCCGCCGAGGCGGTCAGGACGGTCTCCTTCCGGAGGGAGAGGGCCAGCTCGGTCTCCACGGGCCCGGCCTCGTCGGGGTCGATGAGGCGCAGCATGGCAGTCTCATCCACCGGGGCGGGCTCGGCCGTGAGGGCCGTGCCGCGCAGGGACACGGCGGGCCGGCCGACGGCAGGGGCCGCCAGCCCGGCGGCCGCCATCACGATCAGGCAGGCAGCGGCGGCGCACCAGCGCCGCCACGGGCCGATCTGCCGGGGGGCAGCCTTCATGGCGTCCTCAAGGAGGGCGTCGTCCAGTTCCGTGATCGCGCGGGCCATCGCTTCATTTTTCATGGATATAACCCTCGCTTTCCAGATAGAGGCGCAGCTTGTTCCGGATGCGGAACAGCGTGGACTTCACCTTGCTTTCACTGACGCCAAAGGTCCGGGCCAGCTCTCCCACCGCCTCGCAGTGGAAGTACCGCCGCACGAACATCCGCCGGGCCTCCGGGCTCTGGGTCCAGAGGAAGGCGCTGATGGCGTCGGACAGGGCCCGCCCGTGGACGGCGTCCTCCACCGCCATGGCGTCGGGCACGCACTGGTCCAGCTCGTCCAGAGAGAGCTCCAGCTCCCCCGCGCCGCGCTTAGCGGCCCGGCCGGCCTTGTACCGGTTGAGGGCGAGGTTCCGGGCGATCCTGCCGAGGAAGGCCGTCAGCCCCGCCGGGCGGCGGGGCGGCATGGCATTCCATGCCTGAAGATATGTATCGTTCACGTTCTCCTCGCTCTCCTGCGGGTCGCGGAGGATGTTCAGCGATATCTTCATGCAGTAGGGCCCGTATTTCGCGGCGGTCTCGCTGATCGCCTGTTCGCTGCGCGCCCAGTAGAGGTCAACGATTGCTTGGTCGTCCATGGCCGCTCCTTTCCTGCTTGAGCCGGCCTCACCCTTATAGACAACGTTTCAGGCGGGTCGGTTGCATGGTTTCGAAAATTTTTTGAAAAATTTTTCGGCGATATAAATTCTGCCCGCCCGGGGCGGCGGTTATGCGGGCCCGGGCGGACAGAAAACGGCGTTACAGAGCCTGACGCAGGGCGTCGGTCATATCGACGCGCTCCCAGGGCAGGTCCAGATCGGTGCGGCCGAAGTGGCCGTAGGCGGCGGTCTGCCGGTAGATGGGGCGGCGCAGGCCCAGCCGGCGGATGATGGCGGCGGGCCGCAGGTCGAAGACCTTCTCCACGGCGGCCTCCAGCGCGCCGTCGTCCACGGTACCGGTGCCGAAGGTGTCCACCCGGATGGAGACGGGGTGGGCCACGCCGATGGCATAGGCCAGCTGCACCTGGCAGCGGTCCGCCAGGCCGGCGGCCACCACATTTTTGGCCACCCAGCGGGCGGCGTAGGCGGCGGAGCGGTCCACCTTGGTGGGGTCCTTGCCGGAGAAGGCGCCGCCGCCGTGGGGGGCGGTGCCTCCGTAGGTGTCCACGATGATCTTCCGGCCGGTGAGGCCGCTGTCCCCCTGCGGGCCGCCGATGACAAAGCGGCCGGTGGGGTTGACGTAGATGATGGTCTGCTCGTCCAGCAGCTCCGCGGGGACGGAGGGGCGGATGACCAGCTCGATCATGTCTTTCCGGATCTGCTCCAGCTCCACCTCGGGGCTGTGCTGGGTGGAAAGGACCACCGTATCCACCCGCAGGGGGCGGTCGTGCTCGTCATACTCCACGGTGACCTGAGTCTTGCCGTCGGGCCGCAGATAGTCCACCAGGCCGGCCTTGCGCACCTCGGTAAGCCGCCGGGCCATCTTATGGGCCAGCGCGATGGGCAGGGGCATCAGCTCCTCCGTCTCCCGGCAGGCGTAGCCGAACATCATGCCCTGATCGCCGGCGCCGTTGTCCAGCTCCTCGCTGCTGGCCTCCTTGCTCTCCAGAGAGCGGTCCACCCCCAGGGCGATGTCGGCGGACTGCTCATCGATGTTGGTGATGACGGCGCAGGTGTCGCAGTCAAATCCGTACTTGGCCCGGTCGTAGCCGATGTCCCGGATGACGCCCCGGGCGATCTTGGGGATGTCCACGTAGCAGGAGGTGGTGATCTCCCCCATCACGTGGACCAGCCCGGTGGAGACCGTGGTCTCGCAGGCCACGCGGGCCATGGGGTCCTGCTCCAGAATGGCATCCAGAATGGCGTCAGAGATCTGGTCGCAGATCTTGTCGGGATGACCCTCGGTCACGGATTCAGAGGTAAAGAGCTTCTTCGACATTTGTTTTCATCCTTTCCGCATACTGTCTTGCCCGAGAATGAAAAGGGCCGCGCCGGAAACGGCGCGGTCTGATGGTTTTTTCACCCTCATCTTGCGTTTCCGCCGGAATTGGCACCTTGCCCCGGGGGCAGGTTGCCGTGGTGTCATCGGGCCGATCCCTCAACCACTCTTGATAAGGCACTGTTCAGTTGCAGGCACATTATAGCCGCTCTCCGCTCCCTTGTCAACAGGAAATTCCGCCGTCTTGGGCTCTGGCTCCCGCAACCACAAATATTGTGCTCCAGGGCCATAAATCACCCTGTGAAAGAAAAAACAATCAAGATATAGTGCTCGGGGTATTGACAAAAGCACGAGATATTGTTATAGTTTGAGAGCAGTCAACACAATATGTGGGGGAACTCCCTTCCCACCTTCTTACCGAAAAGAGAGACTATGCACAGGAGGAACTGACTATGAAGATCATCAAACGCAGCGGAGCCGAGGTCACCTTCGACCCGGAAAAGATCGTCATTGCCGTGACCAAGGCCAATGACAGCGTGGTGCCCAGCGCCCGCATGACCCCCATCCAGATCAAGCGTATCGCCGAGGACGTGGAGAGTGCTGCCGCCAACATGAACCGGGCCCTCAGCGTAGAGGAGATCCAGGACATGGTGGAGGACCAGATCATGAACCAGCGGGCCTTTGACGTGGCCCGCAACTATATCACCTACCGCTACACCCGGGCCCTGGTGCGCAAGTCCAACACCACGGACGAGCAGATTCTCTCCCTCATCGAGTGCAACAACGAGGAGGTCAAGCAGGAGAACTCCAACAAGAACCCCACGGTGAACTCCGTCCAGCGGGACTACATGGCCGGCGAGGTGTCCAAGGACATCACCAAGCGCATCCTCCTGCCCCGGGACATTGTAGAGGCCCACGAGCAGGGCATCATCCACTTCCATGACGCGGACTACTTCGCCCAGCACATGCACAACTGCGATCTGGTGAATCTGGAGGACATGCTGCAGAACGGCACCGTCATCAGCGGCACCCTCATCGAGAAGCCCCACAGCTTCTCCACCGCCTGCAACATCGCCACCCAGATCATCGCCCAGGTGGCCTCCTGCCAGTACGGCGGGCAGTCCATCTCCCTGACCCATCTGGCCCCCTTTGTGGATATCAGCCGCAAGAAGATCCGCGCCGAGGTAGAGACCGAGATGGCCGAGATCGGTGAGGACATCTCCCCCGAGAAGCTGGCTCGGGTCACGGAGATGCGCCTGTATGAGGAGATCAAGCGCGGCATCCAGACCATCCAGTATCAGGTGGTCACCCTGATGACCACCAACGGACAGGCCCCCTTCATCACCGTCTTCATGTACCTGAACGAGGCCAAGAACCCGCAGGAGAAGCAGGACCTCGCCCTCATCATCGAGGAGACCCTGCGCCAGCGCTACCGCGGCGTGAAAAACGAAAAGGGCGTGTGGATCACCCCCGCCTTCCCCAAGCTGATCTACGTGCTGGAGGAGGACAACATCAAGGAGGGCGCCCCCTACTGGTATCTCACCGAGCTGGCGGCCAAGTGCACCGCCAAGCGCATGGTGCCCGACTATATCTCCGAGAAGATCATGCTGCAGAACAAGGTGGACAAAAACGGCGAAGGCCACTGCTACACCTGCATGGGCTGCCGCTCCTTCCTCACCCCCTATGTGGATGAGGAGGGCAAGCCCAAGTACTACGGCCGCTTCAATCAGGGCGTGGTCACGGTAAATCTGGTGGACATCGGCCTCTCGGCCGAGCGGGATCTGGTCCGCTTCTGGGAGATCTTCGACCAGCGGATGGAGCTGTGCCACCGGGCCCTCCAGTGCCGGCACGAGCGCCTGTCCGGCACCCTGTCCGACGCCGCCCCTATCCTCTGGCAGCACGGCGCCCTGCTCCGCCTGCCCAAGGGCGAGGTCATCGACAAGTACCTCCACGGCGGCTACTCCACCCTGTCCCTGGGCTACGCCGGCCTGTGGGAGTGCGTGTACAGCCTCATCGGCAAGAAGCTTACCGAGCCGGAGGGCGAGGAGCTGGGCCTGGAGATCATGCGCAAGCTGAACGAGTACACCGCCAAGTGGAAGGCGGCGGAGAACATCGACTACTCCCTCTACGGCACGCCGCTGGAGTCCACCACCTACAAGTTCGCCAAGTGCCTGCAGACCCGCTTCGGCATCGTCAAGGACGTGACGGACAAGCAGTACATCACCAACAGCTATCACGTCCACGTCACCGAGCCCATCGACGCCTTCGACAAGCTGCTGCTGGAGGCCAAGTTCCAAGCCCTGTCCCCCGGCGGCGCCATCTCCTACGTGGAGGTGCCCAACATGCAGGACAACATCCCCGCGGTGCTCACGGTGATGCAGTTCATCTATGACCACATCATGTATGCCGAGCTGAACACCAAGAGCGACTACTGTCAGGTGTGCGGCTATGACGGGGAGATCGAGATCGTGGAGGACGACGGCAAGCTGATCTGGCGCTGCCCCAACTGCGGCAACACCGATCAGAGCAAGATGAACGTGGCCCGCCGCACCTGCGGCTATATCGGCACCCAATACTGGAATCAGGGCCGCACCCAGGAGATCAAGGAGCGGGTGCTGCACCTGTAAAAGACAAAAAGCAGGGACACCGTCCCTGCTTTTTGATAGGAGCGCTTTTATGTATTACGGAGAAATCAAAAACTGTGACATCGCCAATGGCGAGGGGGTCCGGGTGACCCTGTTCGTCTCTGGCTGCACCAACCGCTGCCCCAACTGCTTCCAACCCCAGACATGGGATTTCCACTACGGCCAGCCCTTCACCCGCGAGACGGAGGACTACCTCATCTCCCTGCTGAGGCCGGGGCACATCCGGGGGCTGACCCTGCTGGGAGGCGAGCCCATGGAGCCGGACAACCAGCGGGCCCTGCTGCCCTTCCTCCGCCGGGTGAAGGCGGAGTGCCCGGGAAAGGACATCTGGTGCTGGAGCGGAGCCACCTACGAGCGGCTGCACACCGATGGCGACCACTTCCGCTGCGAGATCACAGACGAGCTGCTCTCCCTGCTGGACGTGCTGGTGGACGGCCTGTTCGTTGAGGCGCTGAAGGACCTGTCTCTCCGTTTCCGTGGGAGCTCCAACCAGCGGCTCATCGACCTGAACGCCACCCGCCGGACCGGAGCGCTGACCTTTCTCCCTGACCGGGACAGAAGCAGAATGTAAAAAAGGGTCCCCATCCGCATGGATGGGGGCCCTTTTTGATTTGTCACAGCAGCACAACTCCAGCTTCGTGGCAGGCCCGGAGGGTCTCCGCGTCCCACACCGATGCCTGCACCTCCCCGATGTGGGCCTTGTACCCCATGAGACGGGTCTCATGGGGGCCCCGTTTATTTCACTTGCGCGGGCGAAGTGAATTCGCCCTTGCGCTGAGATTTTGCCGTTGGCAAAATGCTCGTACGCCGCATGGGCGGCGAGACCTGGGCAAGTCCCCTATCGGGGTCACAACAGCACAACTCCAGCTTCGTGGCAGGCCCGGAGGGTCTCCGCGTCCCACACCGATGCCTGCACCTCCCCGATGTGGGCCTTGCCCAGGAGGAACATGGACACCCGGCTCTGGCCGATGCCGCCGCCCATGGTCAGGGGCAGCTTGCCCTCCAGCAGCAGCTTGTGAAAGGGCAGGGCCCGCCGGTCGTCACAGCCGGCAATGGTCAGCTGCCGGTCCAATGCCTCCGGATCCACCCGGATGCCCATGGAGGACAGCTCCAGCGCATGGCCCCGGACGCTGTCCCACACCAGCAGGTCGCCGTTGAGGCTCCAGTCGTCATAGTCGGGGGCCCGGCCGTCATGGGGCTTGCCGGACTTCAGCGCCCCGCCGATGCCCATGAGGAATGTGGTGGGGTGCTCCCGCACCCAGAGGTCCTCCCGCTCCTTGGGGGAGAGGTCCGGCCAGCGGTCCTCCAGCTCTTGACTGGTGACGAAGGCCACCTCCCGGTCCAGCGGGGGCAGGGGCGTCAGCTGGGGGAATACCGAGCGCAGGGTGGTCTGGGTGTCCGCCAGGGCAGCCACGATGGTGGCGACGGTGGCCTTCAGGTAGTCCGCGTTGCGGTCCCGGGGGGCGATGACCTTCTCCCAGTCCCACTGGTCCACGTAGACCGAGTGAATGTTGTCCAGCTCCTCGTCCCGGCGGATGGCGTTCATGTCGGTGTACAGCCCCTCCCCCACCGAGAACTGGTAGCGGTAGAGGGCCATGCGCTTCCACTTGGCCAGCGAGTGGACCACCTGGGCCTCCCGCCCGGCGAAGGGGATGTCAAAGGAGACGGGGCGCTCCACGCCGTTCAGGTCGTCATTCAGGCCGGTGGACGCCTCCACAAACAGGGGCGCAGACACCCGGCGCAGTCGCAGGGCACCCCCCAGATTGTCCTCAAACAGCCGCTTGAGCAGGCCGATGGCCTTCTGGGTATCATACAGGTTCAGGCAGGGGGAATACCCCGCAGGGATGACGGTGACGGACATACGCTTTTCTCCTTTGCAGTGGTGATAATGCATTATACGCCGCCGGGAGAAAAAATGCAAGAGCGAACTTCAAGAATTGCAAAATCGACTCCTGTGCCCCCGATCAGAAGGAGCGGTACAGCTCCACCAGATTGGCCAGAATGTCCACCACGCTGTCCATGTCCTCGGCGGCGACGCACTCCAGCGGGCCGTGGAAATTGTACCCGCCGGTGCCCAGATTCGGGCAGGGCAAGCCCACGAAGGACAGGCGCGCGCCATCGGTCCCGCCGCGGATGGGCTCCTCCGTGGGAGTGACCCCCGCCAGCTCCGCGGCCTTCTTGGCGTTGGACACCAGGTGCATGCAGTCCGCCAGCTTCTCCTTCATGTTGTAGTAGCTGTCCCGCAGGGTGAGGGTCACCCTGGCCGTGGGGTGGGCGGCCTGCACGGCGTCGCAGGCGGCCTGCATCAGGGCTTTCTTGGCCTCAAACCTGGCCCGGTCGTGGTCCCGGATGATGTAGTCCATGGTGCAGGCAGCGGCGGTGCCCGTCAGCCCGTCCAGATGGAAGAAGCCCTCGTACCCCTCGGTGAGGGCGGGGACGGCCTCGGCGGGCAGGGCGGCGTTGATCTCCTGCGCCATGAGCAGGGCGTTCTCCATGATGCCCTTGGCGGAGCCGGGATGGACGGACACACCGGTGATGTCCACGTGGGCGGAGGCAGCGTTGAAGTTCTCGTACTCGATGGAGCCGGCGGCGCCGCCGTCCACGGTATAGGCCCATTTGGCGCCGAAAGCGGGCACGTCGAAGTGGTCGGGGCCCTCGCCGATCTCCTCATCGGGGGTGAAGGCGATGCACAGCCTGCCGTGGGGAATATTCTCGGTGATGAGCCGCTCGCACAGCGTCATGATCTCGGCCACACCGGCCTTGTCGTCAGCCCCCAGCAGGGTGGATCCGTCGGCGGTGATGAGGGTCTTGCCCTTCAGGTCCTTCAGGAAGGGGAAGTCGGACGCCTTGATGACGCGGTCCTCCTTGGGCAGGGCCACGTCGCCGCCGTCATACTCAGGATGCAGGATGGGGTTCACGTCCTTGCCGGAGAAGGCGGGGGCGGTGTCCATATGGGCCAGCAGGCCAAGGGCGGGCGCGCCCTCGCAGCCGGGGGTGGCGGGCAGATAGCCGGTGACGATGCACCAGCGCTCGTCCAGCTTCACGTCGGACAGGCCGAGGGCGGTCAGCTCGTCCCGCAGCTGGCGGGCCAGATCCCACTGGCCGGGGGTGGAGGGGGTGACGCCGGTGCTCTCGGAGGACTCGGTGTACACCCGGACATAGTTCAGCAGTCTTTCATAAGCGCGCATTGACAGGATCTCCTTATTTTGAATTGAGAATTGACAATTGAGAATCGGGGACGCAAGCCCAATGAACCACCCGCACCAGGCGCACTCTAAACGTCGTACACACCGAAACACACCTCCGCACGAAGCGGACGCGGGGACGACGCAGAGACAATGCGTTTTACCGAGGGGCCGGCGGCAGGGTTTTTCAAGGGGCGGCCAGCCCCTTGAACGTACTCTTTCCCCGATTTCTCTTGCGCGAGAGAAATCGGGCCCAGCGGAGCGTCCCGGCCCCGCAGGGCCGGAATCCCAATGGGCCGCTGAGGACAGCGGCCCCTACAGGGTACGGGGCAGGCCCCGCCGGAGACATCTCCGCCCCCGCGGGGTCACACGATCACCGGGCTGGTGCTCCACTCGGCGCCGCAGGGCTTGGGCTCCCGGCGGCAGAGGGCATAGAAGTCCGTGCAGCGGGCCTCCAGCTCCAGCAGGGGCAGGCCCTTGCCGTGGGTGGGCTTGGTGATGACGGTCACGCCCGCCGGGATGGAGCGCAGCGCCTCCCTGCCCCGACCGTTGGCCCCCAGCACCCGCAGATAGGGGGGCGTGGCGGGGCGGTCGCACTCCCGCAGGCCCAGCGCCGCCCACAGCACCATGCGCCGGATGCGGGCGTGGGCATAGCGCTTGGTTTTGGCCAGCGCATAGAGCTCCTCCAGACTGACGGCCTGCCGGGCCGCCTGCCACAGGCGGCGGTCCAGTCCCTCTCCGCTGTCGGGCAGGGCGGAGAACTCCTCCGGAGCCATGGCCCGCAGACGGGCGAGCACCGCCCGCTCATTATACCGCAGGGCCGCCGGGTCGTCCAGCGGCAGTTCCCCCGCCAGAATTTTTGCCCGCAGGTGGGAGGCCGAGGGGTATTCCGGGTGATCTCCACCGTCGTGGCCTGCCCCCTGCCGGGGGATGGCATACACCGCCGGGCGCCAGCCCAACCGGGCCGCGGCCTTCAGGTATTCCGCCCCCAGACTGTCGTTGGCATCGGCAAGGCAGTCTGCACCCTCGCTCCCCAGCAGGTCCTCCGCCGCCCGCTGGCGGCAGAGGGCAAAAGGCAGGCCGGCGTCCAGATGGGCCCGCAGGGCGGCGGAGAACTCCGGACTGTTCAGGGCCGAGGCAGCCCGGACCACGGCGGCGGCATCCCCGCTCTCACTTCCGAAGGACAGGCCCTCCGCCCCGGCGGTCCGGAGGATGGACGCCGCGCCGAAGGCGAAGTACTCCGCCGAAGAGGCCGCCCACACCGTGGGCAGCTCCAGCACCAGATCGGCCCCGCCCGCCAGCGCGGCGGCAGCCCGGGTCCACTTGTCGGTGATGGCGCACTCCCCCCGCTGGACGAAGTTCCCGCTCATGACGCACACGATGGCGCACTCCCCCGCCCTGCGGCGGGTCTCTGCCAGGTGCCAGCGATGCCCCGCGTGGAAGGGGTTATATTCGGCAACGACGCCAATCATCCTCATATCACATGACCCATCCTTCAGCTTTTTGAAGAAAATGCGGAAAAGTGCTTGTCCTTTGGCAGAAAAAGCGGTAATATAGTAGACGCTTTTATTCTATACAACTCTGCCTGAGAAGTAAACAATATTTTTTAAGGAGTGTCATACATGAAAGTTCTGGTCATCAACGCCGGCAGCTCGTCCCTGAAGTATCAGCTTCTGGACACCGATACGCAGGAGGTCCTCGCCAAGGGCCTGTGCGAGCGTATCGGCATCGACGGCAAGTTCACCTACAAGCCCCAGCTCCCCGGCAAGGAGAAGCTGGACGCCATCGACGTGGCCATGCCCACCCATTCCGAGGCCATTCAGGCCGTGCTGGACGCTCTGGTCGATCCCAAGAACGGCGTCATCGGCTCCATGAAGGAGATCGACGCTGTGGGTCACCGCGTGGTCCACGGCGGCGAGGCTTTCAACCAGTCCGTGCTCATCACTGACGAGGTCATGGCCGCGGTGGAGGAGTGCATCCCTCTGGCCCCCCTGCACAACCCCGCCAACATCACCGGCATCAAGGCCTGCCAGGCCTGCATGCCCGGCGTGCCCATGGTCGCTGTGTTTGATACCGCCTTCCATCAGACCATGCCCCCCGTGGCCTACACCTACGCCCTCCCCTATGAGTACTATGAGAAGGACAAGGTCCGCCGCTACGGCTTCCACGGCACCAGCCACAAGTATGTCTCCCAGCGGGCGGCCGACATGCTGGGCAAGAAGCCCGAGCAGCTGAAGCTGATCTCCTGCCATCTGGGCAACGGTTCCTCCGTCACCGCCATCGACGGCGGCAAGTCCGTGGACACCTCCATGGGCTTCACCCCGCTGGCCGGTCTGCCCATGGGCACCCGCTCCGGCGATCTGGACGCCGGCATTCTGGAGTACCTGATGGGCCGCTACGGCTATGACATCAAGGAGATGGTCTCCATCCTGAACAAGAAGTCCGGCGTGCTGGGCGTGTCCGGCGTGTCCTCCGACTTCCGCGATCTGGGCGAGGCCGGCGAGAAGGGCAACACCCGCGCCGCTCTGGCCGTGGACATGTTCAACTACGGCGTGAAGAAGCTCATCGGCGCGTATGCCGCCGCTATGGGCGGTGTGGACGCCATCATCTTCACCGCCGGCGTGGGCGAGAACAGCGCTGACCAGCGCATGGCCATCGCCTCCGGTCTGGAGTTCATGGGCGTGAAGATGGACCCCGACGCCAACAACCTCCGCGGCAAGGAGGCCGTCATCTCCGCCGCCGACTCCAAGGTGAAGGTCCTGCTGATCCCCACCAACGAGGAGCTTATGATCGCGCTGGATACCGCCGCGCTGGTCAAGTAAGCGGAAAACCTCGTATACCAACCGCAGAGCGGCCCTTCCGGGCCGCTCTGTTTTTTTGATTTGCAGAGAGCGTCCGTGGGGTATTCCACGGGCGCTCTCTCATGATTAAGACGCTCGACACAAAACGGCCCGCCGAGGTATCGGCGGGCCGTTTTTATTCATTCTCTCAGCAGATCCCCTGCCACAGCATTGCGTCGGCCACTTTCAGGAAGCCGGCGATGTTGGCGCCCGCCTGAATGTCGCCCTTCATGCCGTACTTCTCGGCGGCGGCGGCACAGGCGGCATAGATGCCCTCCATAATGCCCTTCAGCTTGGCATCCACCTCTTCGAAGGTCCAGCTCAGCCGCTCGGAGTTCTGGCTCATCTCCAAACCGGAGGTAGCCACGCCGCCGGCGTTGGACGCCTTGGCCGGACTGAACAGCAGGCCCGCGGACTTGATGTCAGTGATGGCCTCGGGGGTGCAGGGCATGTTGGCGCCCTCAAACACGCCGATGCAGCCGTGGCCGATAAGGGCCTTGGCGGACTCGCTGTCCAGCTCATTCTGGGTGGCGCAGGGCATGGCGATGTCGCAGGGGACGGTCCAGATGCCCTTGCAGCCCTCCACGTACTTGGCAGAGGGAACGTAGTCCAGATAGGTCTTGATGCGGGCGCGCTTGACCTCCTTGATCTCCTGCATGACCTTGAAGTCAATGCCGTTCTCGTCCACAATATAGCCGTTGGAGTCGCTCATGGCGATAACCTTGCCGCCCAACTCGGTGGCCTTCTGGTTGGCGTAGACGGCCACGTTGCCAGAGCCGGAGATGACCACCTTCTTGCCCTCGAAGGACTTGCCGTTGTCCTTCAACTGGGCCGCGGCGAAATAGCACAGGCCAAAGCCGGTGGCCTCCGTCCGGGCCAGAGAGCCTCCGTAGCTGATGCCCTTGCCGGTGAGGACGCCGGTCCACTCGTTGCGGATCTTCTTGTACTGGCCGAACAGGAAGCCGATCTCCCGGCCGCCCACGCCGATGTCGCCGGCGGGCACGTCGGTGTCCGGGCCGATGTGGCGGTACAGCTCACTCATGAAGGACTGGCAGAAGCGCATGATCTCGCCATCGCTCTTACCCTTGGGGTCGAAGTCGGAACCGCCCTTGCCGCCGCCCATGGGCAGAGTGGTGAGGGAGTTCTTAAAAGTCTGCTCGAAGCCGAGGAACTTGATGATGGACAGGTTGACGGAGGGATGGAACCGCAGGCCGCCCTTGTAGGGGCCGATGGCGGAGTTGAACTGCACGCGGTAGCCGCGGTTCACCTGCACCTTGCCGGAGTCGTCCACCCAGGGGACGCGGAAGAGGATGGCCCGCTCGGGCTCCACCAGCCGGCCAATGATGTTCTGCTGCTCATAGCGGGGGTCGGCCTCGATCACCGGCTCCAGAGACTCCAGCACCTCCTCCACGGCCTGAAGATACTCCGGCTCGTGGGCGTTGCGCTCCTTCAGGCCGTCCAGCACGGAGACCAGATAAGCATTTTTCAAAGACATATCGCAGACTTCCTTTCATGCGGAAATGGGTTCTGTTTCATCTGGCGTGATTATACAACGGCCGCAGGCTTTTTGCAATATCAATTTTCCAAACTTGCAAAAATCGTGAATTTTCTTCAAATCCGCCTGCTGTATGCACCTTGAAAACAGCAAAAAATTCAATATTTCCGTCATGGAGCATGTCCTCTTGTGCCGGCAGACCCGCCGTGGTATACTTAGCTGGAATGGGGGGAGCCTATGCGGGCGCGCTATCTCCAACTGCATATCGGGGCGGAGCTGGCGGGCCGGGACGTGAACTCCCTGCTGCGGCAGGAGCTGGGCCTGTCCGGTGTGGTGCTGCGGCGGATCAAGTGGCTGGAGGACGGCATCACGCTGGACGGAGCCCGGGTGACCACCCGGGTCCGGGCGCAGGAGGGGCAGACGCTGGCCGTCCGCCTCAGCGACCCGGAGGATGCTCCCCAGCCGGAACCGACCGACGGCCCGCTGGACGTGGTCTATGAGGACGACGATCTTGCGGTGGTGAACAAGACCCCCGGGATGCTGGTCCACCCAAGCCACGGCCACTTTGACGACACTGTGGGCAACTACCTCATGGGCCGGTGGCGGGCCGCGGGGGAGGCCTCGGGCTTCCACCCCGTCCACCGGCTGGACAAGGGGACCTCCGGCCTGCTGGCGGTGGCCAAGCACCCCTATGGGCAGGAACGGATGAAAAACCAGCTCCACACCGGGGACTTCGTCCGCCGCTATCTGGCGGTGTGCGAGGGCTGTCCCGACCCGGCGGAGGGCGTGATCGACGCACCCATCGCCCCGGCGGAGAGCTCCCTCATCGCCCGGGAGGTGCGCCCCGACGGGCAGAGCGCCCGCACCCGCTACCGGGTGCTGTCCGTCCACCACGGCCGCGCCCTGCTGCAGTTGGAGCTGGACACCGGCCGCACCCATCAGATCCGGGTCCACATGGCCCACATCGGCCACCCCCTGACGGGGGACTTTCTCTACGGCACGGAGGACCGGGAACTCATTCCCCGGCCCGCCCTCCACTCGTGGCAGATCGAACTCACCCACCCCGTCACCGGGGCCCGGCTGGCGCTGGAGGCCCCTCTGCCGGAGGATATAAAAATGCTATTGTACTAAAAGGAG
The DNA here is from genome assembly GCA_934667095.1 of uncultured Oscillospiraceae bacterium. GTDB lineage: Bacteria > Bacillota > Clostridia > Oscillospirales > Oscillospiraceae > Enterenecus. Next base: position 54,458 of record CAKULE010000002.1, read on the forward strand.
AGAGAACACATGGCAAAAAAAGAAAAACGGTTCGAGTTCATTCAGGAGCAGGGCTCCTTCACCACGACCTGCCGGGTGCTGCTGGACACCGCCACCGGCGTGCAGTACCTGTTCGTGCAGGACGGCTACGCCGGCGGGCTCACCCCTCTGCTGGACCGGGACGGCAAGCCCAAGCTGTGGAACATTTCGGATTGACAAGCCGGCGCAAAAAACAGATAATAGAGAGGTATTTTCAGCTTTTTGAGGTGACCCCATGAAACATCCTACCATCAAGATCTCCTACAACGCCCCGGTGGCGCTGACCTTCTCCCTGCTGGCCCTCATCGCCCTGCTGCTGGACCCCATCACCAACGGCTGGACCACGGTCCACCTGTTCTCGGTGTACCGCTGCTCCCTCAGCGACCCGCTGGCCTTTTTCCGCTTCTTCGGCCATGTGCTGGGGCACAGCGGCTTCTCCCACTACATCGGCAACATCGTGCTCATTCTGGTGCTGGGCCCCAATCTGGAGGAGCGCTTCGGCAGCTGGAACGTGCTGTGGGCCATCCTGCTCACCGCCTTCATCTCCGGACTGGTGCAGTTCATCTTCTTCCCCGGCACTGCCCTGCTGGGGGCCTCGGGCATCGTATTCATGATGATCCTGCTGTCCTCCTTCGGCGGGGTGCGCAACGGCGTCATCCCCGTGACCCTGATTCTGGTGGCCATCTTCTACCTTGGCGGCGAGCTGTGGGACGCCATCGCCAAGCAGGACAACGTCTCCCAGCTGACCCACATCATCGGCGGCCTGTGCGGCACCTTCCTCGGCTTCGCCCTCTCCGGGCGGAAACGGCGCTGATCAGCTCAAACCGGCGGACACCCGAAAGGGTGCCCGCCGGTTATTTCAATTTTGAATGATTCGTAAATTCTGCCTCCGGTTTCTTGACATCGCCCCAGCAAGGGACTATTATAGTTTGATACTTCTAACTGCCATAAAAAAGGAGCCTGACCCATGCTGAAGCTATCCAACATCCATAAGTCGTACACCGTGGGGGACAACACGGTGGAGGCCCTGCGGGGCATCGACCTGGAGTTCCGGGAGAACGAGTTCGTCTCCATTCTCGGCCCCTCCGGCTGCGGCAAGACCACCACGCTGAACATCATCGGCGGACTGGACCGCTATACCAGCGGCGACCTGATCATCAACGGCCGCTCCACCAAGGAGTACCGGGACAGTGACTGGGATGCCTACCGCAACCACTCAGTGGGCTTCGTGTTCCAGAGCTACAACCTCATCCCCCACCAGACGGTGCTGGCCAACGTGGAGCTGGCGCTGACGCTGGCGGGCGTGTCCAAGGCGGAGCGCCGCCGTCGGGCCAAGGAGGCGCTGGAGAAGGTGGGGCTGGGCGACCAGCTCACCAAAAAGCCCAGCCAGATGTCCGGCGGCCAGATGCAGCGGGTGGCCATCGCCCGGGCCCTCATCAACGACCCGGACATTCTGCTGGCGGACGAGCCCACCGGCGCACTGGACAGCGAGACTTCCGTGCAGGTGATGGAGCTGCTGCGGGAGGTGGCCAAGGACCGGCTGGTCATCATGGTCACTCACAACCCGGAGCTGGCGGAGCAGTACTCCACCCGCATCATCAAGCTGAAAGACGGCCGGGTCATCGACGACTCCGACCCCTACCGCAGCGAGGCCGCCGCCCCCGCCGTCACCGGCAAGAAGACCCGCAGCGGCAAGAAGACCTCCATGTCCTTCGGCACCGCCCTGTCCCTCTCCCTGAACAACCTGATGACCAAAAAGGGCCGCACCCTGCTGACCAGCTTTGCCGGGTCCATCGGCATCATCGGCATCGCCCTGATCCTGGCCCTGTCCTCCGGCATCAACGCCTATATCGCGCAGGTCCAGCAGGAGACCCTCACCAGCTACCCCATCACCATCGAGGCGGAGAGCGTGGACATGTCCTCCATGCTGACCTCCTTCATGGGGGTCCACAGCGACGGAGAGCAGGAGGAGCACGACCCGGACAAGATCTACACCGCCTCCGTCATGTACGACATGCTGGACTCCATGTTCAACGCCGAGACCGTCACCAACGATCTGGCCGCCTTCAAGCAGTGGCTGGAGAGCGACGGCAGCGCCATTGCCCAGCTGGCCACCATCCGCTACGGGTATGACTTCAGCTTTGACATCTATAATAAGGATGAGGACGGCAACATCGTCAAGAGCGACGTCATAAGCCTGATGGAGGAGGCCATGGGCGCCATGTACGGCGGCGACTACTCCAGCTACTTCAACTCCTTCGGCTCCATGTACGAGAGCTTCGAGGTCTGGGACGAGCTGCTCCCCGGCGAGGACGGCCAGCTCATCTCCGATCAAGTCTTCAACAATTACGACCTAATCTACGGCGCGTGGCCCCAGAGCTATGACGAGGTCGTGCTCTTCGTGGATAAGAACAACGAGGTATCCGACCTCATGCTGTACGCCCTGGGCCTGCTGTCCCACGACCAGATGGAGGCCACCCTGGACGCCCTGCAGAAGGGCGAGAACGTCAACAGCGAGAAGCTGGAGTGGACCTATGAGGAGCTGTGCGGCACCACCTTCAAGCTGATCCTGCCGGTGGAGAAGTACCGCTATGACGCCGCCAGCGGCACCTACGCCGACCTGTCTGCCACCGACGCCGGGCTGGAGCTGCTCTACAACAGCGAGGAGGTAGGCACCACGCTGAAGGTAGTGGGCATCGTCCGGCCCAACGGCGAGGCCGCCGTCAGCAGCGGCTCCATGCTGGCCGGCTCCATCGGCTACACCAACGCCCTCACCTCCTACGCCATCGACGCCACTGCGAAATCCGACCTGGTGAAAGCCCAGCTGGACGCCCCGGACACCGACGTGCTCTCCGGCCTGCCCTTCCCCGTGGAGGGGGAGCCTGAGCCCACCGACGGGGAGAAGGCCGGCGCCATCACCGAATATCTGATCACCCTCACCGATGCCCAGCGGGCCGCCGCCTACACCGACGTCATGAGCCAGCCCTCCGACGAGTATGTGGAGCAGATCGTCTCCACCCAGATGGAGGGCCTCAGCCGGGCCGACATTGAGGCCATGATCACCCAGCAGTACGCCGGGCAGATGGGGGTGGATACCGACACCATCTCCTCCTATATCCAGAAGATGAGCGACGACGAGCTCTTCGGTCAGGTGGAGGAGGCCATCCGCCAGCAGGTGCGGGAGCAGTACGCCGCCGGGGTCCAGCAGCAGCTGAGCGCCATGAGCATTGAGATGCTGGCCGGTATGCTGGACACCGCCACCGGGGCAGCCTCCTCCAACCTGCCGGTGCAGCCCTTTGAGGACTGGCAATTAGTCTACCTCTATGACCACTACATGCCCGCCACCCGGTCTGACTCCACCTACGAGAAGAATCTGGACCTGCTGGGTTATGTGGATCTGGACAGCCCTTCCGCCATCAATCTGTACGCCTCCACCTTCGCGGACAAGAACGAGATCGCCGACCTCATCGCCCAGTACAACGAGGGTAAGGAGGAGAAGGAGCAGATCACCTACACCGACTACGTGGCCCTGCTGATGAGCTCCATCACCGACATCATCAGCGGCATCAGCTACCTGCTGATCGCCTTCGTGTCCATCTCGCTCATTGTGTCCTCCATCATGATCGGCATCATCACCTATATCTCCGTGCTGGAGCGCACCAAGGAGATCGGCATTCTCCGGGCCGTGGGTGCCTCCAAACGGGACGTGTCCCGGGTGTTCAATGCCGAAACTCTTATCGTAGGTCTGGGGGCCGGCATCATCGGCATCGCCGTGACGCTGCTGCTCATCATTCCCATCAACGCCATCCTGCTGCACTACACCGGCATCGCCGGGCTGAAGGCCGCCCTGCCCCCTGTGGGCGCGGTGATCCTTGTGGCCATCAGCGCCCTGCTGACCATCATCGCCGGCCTGATCCCCGCCCGGGTGGCCGCCCGCAAGGACCCCGTGGAGGCCCTGCGGAGCGAGTAAGTCATCTCACTCGCGCACGCAAAAAAGCGCCCCTGCCGCAGGCAGGGGCGCTTTCGCCGTCGTTACTGGTCCGCCTCGGCATCGTAGAGGCGGCTGTTCTTCTGGGCCGGGGCCTGCTCCGCCGCCGGGGCGGAGCCCATGGCGGTCTTGAAGCGCAGGTGGGTCTGGTGCATCTCTTCCCGGGCGTCGGTGAGCGCCTCCTCCGTGCGCTGGAGGATGTCCAGACAGTACTCGTTGGCAGAGTGACGGACCTCCTTGGCCTTCTGCTCTGCCCGGGCCATCAGCTCGTTGGCCTTCTGGCGGGCCTGATTCATGATCTGGGCCTCGTTCACCATCTGGCTGGCCTCGATCTCCGCGCGCTTGCGGATCTCGTCCGCCTCGCGCTTGGCGGCAGCCACGTACTCCGCCCGGGCGCTGAGGACTTTCTTGGCCTCCGCCAACTCCACGGGGAACTGGGCCTTGATGTCCTCCACCAGATCCAGCGCCTTGTCCCGCTCGATCACGCACTTATCGCTGCTGAAGGTGGCGTTCTTCGCCTCGTCGATCATGTCAAACAGCATGTCCAGCAGTTCGTCTACGGCAGTAGCCATGGCTCATTTCTCCTCTCGCAATTGCTTTTCCTTCACCTTGCGCTCCACATCCTCGATGATCTGGCGGGGCACAAAATCGGTGAGGCTGGCCCCGTACCGTGCCATCTCCTTGACCACGGTGGAACTCAGATAGGCGTACTTCGGCTCGGTATACAGGAACACCGTGTCCAGCTTGGTGTTCAGCTTGGCATTGATCATGGCCATCTGGGCCTCCGACTCGAAGTCAGACACCGCCCGCAGGCCCTTCACCAGCACCTTGGAGCGGTGCTTCCGGGCATAGTCGGCCAGCAGACAGTCGCAGATGTCCACGGTGACGTTAGGCAGTTCCTCGGTGACCCGGCGAATGAGGTCCACCCGCTCCTCCGGGGTAAAGAGACCCTTGTTCTTGCTGGAGTTGACGCTGACCAGCACGATGAGCTCGTCAAACATGCCGGCCGCCCGCTTGATGATGTTCAGGTGCCCCAGAGTGACCGGGTCAAAGCTGCCCGGATAGATGGCTTTTCTCATATTACACGCTCCTGCGGTACAGGGTCAGCTTGATCCTGCCGTACCGGTATTCGCGGCCCCTGACATAGGGCGCCGGTAGGTCCGGCAGGGTATGATCCACCGGAGTCTCGCACACTATTATACCATTTCCCGACATAATGTCAATGTCGGCGATGAGCTCCAGCGCCCGCTCCATGCAGCCGGAGGCGTAGGGCGGGTCCAGGAAGACCAGATCGTATTTCTTCCCCGGCATGGCCAGCACGGCGGTGAAGTCCTTCTGGTGGAAGGCGGCCCGGTCAGTAAAGCCGCAGGCGGCCACATTCTCCTTGATGATCTTCATGGCGGCGGGGGCGCTGTCGGCAAAGTCGCAGTACGCCGCCCCCCGGCTGAGGCATTCAATGCCCAACTGGCCGGTACCGGCGAACAGGTCCAGCACCCGCCGGCCCTCGATATCGAACTGGATAATGTTGAACAGGCCCTCCTTCACCCGGTCGGTGGTGGGGCGGGTGTCCAGCCCGGGCAGCTCCTTCAGCCGCTTCCCCCGGGCAGTTCCGGTGATGACGCGCATGGGGCATCCTCCTTGTGAAAATAGTCGTAGACTGCCTGCGCGGCAGGTCTGGGCACCACGGCGGCCAGGGCCTCCACCGAGGCGGCCCTGATGGCCTTCAGGCTTTTGAACTGCCGCAGCAGCTCCGCCTTGCGCTTGGGCCCGATGCCGGGCACCCCGTCCAGCGCGGAGCCCTTCAGGTGCCCCGCCTGACGCTGCCGGTGAAAATCGATGGCGTAGTTATGGGTCTCCTCCTGAATGCGGCCCACCATGGCAAACAGGGCGGGCACCTGCTGCAGGCCGGTCTCACGGCCGTCGGCGGCCTGAAGGGCCCGGGTGCGGTGGCGGCCGTCCTTCACCATGCCCCATGCGGGCACATGGATGCCCACCGCGTCCATGGCGGCCAGCGCGGCCTTCACCTGCCCCGCCCCGCCGTCAATGAGCATCAGGTCCGGCAGAGGCGCAAAGTGCTCGTCCCCATCAGCGTAGCGGCGGAGCCGGCGCTCTACTACCTGCTTCATGGAGGCGTAGTCGTCCGCGTGGGGCATATCCTTCAGAATGAACCGCCGCCAGTCCCGCTTCAGGGGCCTGCCGTCCACATGGACGGTCATGGAGGCCACAATGTCGGCGTTGCCGGTGTTGGAGATGTCAAAGGCCTCGATCCGCTTGGGGGGCTTGTCCAGCCCCAGTTGGCCCCCCAGCAGCAGGGTCAGCCGGGCGGCCCGCTCCTCGGTGGTGGCAGCCCGCTGGGCCTCCCCGGCGGCGTTCTCATTGGCCATGGCCACCAGCTCCGCCTTGGATCCCCGCTGGGGGGCCAACACCTCCACCCTGCGGCCCGCGGCCTCGGTGAGCATCCGCTCCAGCTCCTCCATGCCGTCGATGGCACAGGGCAGCAGGATCTGCCGGGGCAGGGTCCCCCGGCCGTTGTAATACTGGACTGTCAGCGTGGCCACTGCCTCCGGCCCGGTCTCTTCCAGCGGCAGGACCAGCAGCTGCCAGTCCTTGGCCGCCAGCTCGCCGTCCACATAGTGGAGCACCACGAAGCAGCTTTTGGCCTCCCCGAGGTAGAAGCCCACAGCGTCGGTGTCCGCCAGAGAGCCTGCCACCGCCTTCTGCCGCTTGGACAGCAGGCGCAGTGCGTTGATGCGGTCCCGCAGCTGGGCAGCCCGCTCAAAGGCCAGCTCCCCCGCCGCCTGCTCCATCTGTGCAGTGAGGTCGGCCAGCACCCCGTCCAGCCGCCCCTCCAGCAGGGCCACCGCCTGACCGATGGCCTCCCGGTAGCGGGACTGGTCCATCGCCGGGCGGCAGTAGCCGTCGCACAGGCCCATGTGGTAGTTGAGGCAGGGGCGCTCCTTGCCGATGTCCCGGGGGAAACGCCGACTGCAGGAGGGAAGCTTCAGCGCCTGCCGGATGGCATCGATGATGCCCTGCGAGGCGCCCCGGCTGCCGTAGGGGCCAAAGTAGCGGGCCGCGTCCTCCGCCGGCCGGGCGGCCAGCGAGAACCGGGGATACGCCTCCCGCACGGTGAGGCGGATATAGGGGTAGCCTTTGTCGTCCTTCAGCAGGATGTTGTAGTGGGGCTGGTAGCGCTTGATGAGGGAGCACTCCAGCACCAGCGCCTCGAACTCGGTGGCCACCTCGATGACGTCAAAGTGGTCGATCTGGGCCACCATGGCACGGGTCTTGGCGTTGTGGCGGCTCTGGTCCTGAAAATACTGGCTCACCCGGTTGCGCAGGGCCTTGGCCTTGCCCACGTAGATCACGGTGCTCTGGGCGTTCTGCATGATATACACTCCCGGCCGCAGGGGCAGGGAGTGGGCCTTGTCCCGAAGCTCTTCAAACGTCATGGTGTCACCTCCCGTTAGGGAACGAGCCATTTCTTTTCCCTCGTGGAAAAAGAAACGGGCAAAAGGAAAGCACGTTCAAGGGGCTGACCGCCCCTTGAACATCCCCACCGCCGACTCTGAGGAGGAGCCAGGGAGCGGGCGGAGCTTCGGGCGGCCTTGGCCCGGAACAGAGCGGAGCGGACTTTGCGATGACGTTGTCACGCCTCGCGCCCTCCGCGACGGCCGGCTTCGCTGCGACTCCGGGCAAATCCATCCGGGCCTGCGGCCCTCCTTGGGTTTTGCCCGTCGCTCCGCTCCATCCGGCCTGCTCCCGGGCGCTCGGCGCTTCTGACAAAAAAGGCGCCGCGTCTGCGGCGCCTTTTAAGGTTCTGTTGCGCGATTTATTCGGAGAAGTCGGTGTTGATCAGGTCCACCAGCGCGTTCACCGCGGCCTCCTCGTCGGGGCCGTCGCCGATCAGCGTGATGGAGGTGCCCTTCACGATGCCCAGAGAGAGAACGCCCAGCAGGCTCTTAGCGTTGACCCGGCGCTCATCCTTCTCCACCCAGATGGAGCTCTTGAACTCGTTGGCCTTCTGAATAAAGAACGTAGCGGGACGGGCGTGCAGACCGACCTGATTGTTAACGACGGTTTCCTTCATAAACATGAGCGGTTCCCTCCAAATTATCCATATTGAGGCACTGTTGGCGCGCCTCTGACTTCCCTATTCCTTGACATGCTAAGCATATCAAATTTTCCACTTTGCGTCAACTACATTTTCTACAAATCCGCAGGGAACAGCGGCATCTTTCTCTATTTCATTTCAGCATGACGACCGTGACGCCGTCCTCTCCCTCGCCATAGACGCCGGGGCGGAACTCCTTCACATAGCGGCTGCCCTTCAGGTGGGTGCGCACCGCCTTGCGCAGAGCGCCGGTGCCCTTGCCGTGGATGATGGTCACCGTCTCCAGCTTACCCAGCAGGGCATTGTCCAGAAACAAGTCCACGGCGTTGAGGGCCTCGTCGGTCATCATGCCCCGCAGGTCCAGCTCCGCCTTGGTGGGGCCCAGCCGCACCGGCCGCTGCACCGCCGCCACGGAACGCTGCTTCGCCTTGTCCCGGGCGCTCTGCTGCTTGCGGCGGGTGGCCTCCTCCAGCACGCGGACCTCGTCCTGCCGGGCCTTCAGCTTCAGGGCCCCGGCCTGCAGCTGGAGGGTGCCGTCCTTGTTGACGCCCACCACGTCCGCCTGCACGCCCATCTTCACCAGCTCCACCACGTCGCCGGCCACGGCGTCCCGGGTGGGGGGCGGCGGGGCGATCCTGGGTGCGGGGCCGCCGAGAGCGTTCTCTGCCTCGTTCAGCTGGCGGCGCAGGTCCGCACGCTGGTCGTTGTCGTCGATCCATGTGGCGGCCTGCTCCTGCCGGCGGCGCATTTCGTTGAGCTCCTTGAAGACCTTGTCCGCGGCATCCCGGGCATCGTCGATGATGCGGCGGGCCTCGGCATTGGCCTTCTCGGTGGCTTTGCGGCGCTCCTCCTCCATGCGCTCCCGGTAGCGGTCGGCCTCGGCCCGGGCCTCCTCCATCTCCCGGCGGAGCTGGGCCGCCTGTTCCTTCTCCTTCTCCATGGCCTGCCGCTGGACCTCCAGCTGGCTGAGCACGTCCTCAAACCGGACATTCTCCGCGTCGATACGGTCGGCGGCCTTCTGGATAATATAGTCGGGCAGCCCCAGCCGGCGGGAGATGGCAAAGGCGTTGGACTTGCCGGGGATGCCGATGAGCACCCGGTAGGTGGGGGCCAAGGTCTCCACATCGAACTCGCAGGAGGCGTTCTCCACCCCGGGGGTGGACATGGCATATACCTTCAGCTCAGCATAGTGGGTGGTGGCGGCCACCCGGGCGCCCATGGCACGGGCGGAGTCGATGACGGCAGCGGCCAGCGCGGCCCCCTCCACCGGGTCGGTGCCCGCGCCCAGCTCGTCAAACAGGATGAGGGAACCATCGTCCGCCTGCTCCAGAATGGCCACGATGTTTACCATGTGGGAGGAGAAGGTGGACAGGGACTGGTCGATGGACTGCTCATCGCCGATATCGGCCAGTACCTTGGAGCTCACCCGCACCACAGAGCCGTCGGCGGCGGGGATGTGCAGGCCGCACTGGGCCATCAGGGTCAGCAGGCCCATGGTCTTGAGGGTGACGGTCTTGCCGCCGGTGTTGGGGCCGGTGATGACCAGCGTGTCGAAGTCTTTGCCCAGATAGAGGTCGTTTCGGACGGCCTTCCGGGGGTCCAGCAGGGGATGCCGGGCCTTGTGGAGCTCCAGATAGTCCCCCAGCGCGGGCTCCATGGCCTCCATTTTGGAGGACAGCTTGCCCCTGGCGAAGATGCAGTCCAGTGCAATGAGAGTACGGTAGTTGTCCTCGATCTGCTCCTTGAATCCAGCACAGTCGGCGGAGAGCTCCGCCAGAATACGCTCGATTTCCTTCTGCTCCTTCAGCTCCAGCTCCCGCAGCTCATTGTTGGCGTTGACCACGCCCATAGGCTCGATGAAGAAAGTCCCGCCGGAACCGGATACGTCGTGGACTAGGCCGGGGATGTCGTTCTTGTGCTCGCTTTTGACCGGCACCACGTAGCGGCCGCCCCGCATGGTGATGATGCTGTCCTGCAGATATTTGGACTGGTTGGAGGAGATCAGCCGGTTCAGCACATCCCGCACCTTGCTGGCCGCCGCGCGGATGTGGCGGCGGATGTCCGCCAGCTCCGGGGAGGCGGAGTCGGCGATCTCATCCTCGCTGAGGATGGAGCCGGTGATCTTGTCCTCCAGAAAGCGGTTGGCGGTGAGGCTGTCAAAATAGCCGTCCAGCACGGTCTTCTGCTCCCGGTCCCCCGCGCCGTAGTCCCGCATGGAGCGGGCGCAGCGGAGCACCTGCGCGATGTCCAGCAGCTCCCGGGTGTTCAGGCTGCCGCCCCGGTCCGCCCGCTGGAGGGCGGCAGCCACCGGCCGCACCCCCGACAGCGCCGGGGAGCCGTTTTTCACCAACAGATCGAAGGCGGCGCTGGTCTGCCGCTGAAGGCGGGTCACCTCGCTGACCACAGCGGTGGGCTCCACCTTCAGGCAGAGCTCCCGGCCCTCCTCGGTGCAGGCCTCCTCCGCCAGCATGGCCAGCACCCGGGGCAGCTCCAGCGTATGGATGGATTTTTCATATAGTTCGGTCATGGCTGTATCCTCCGCCGATTTCATTTGTCCTGATTATACGCCCTTTTGCCGCCGGGCGCAACGGGAAAAAGGCGCGCCGCTCCGCGGCGCGCCCTTCGCGCAGGGGACCGCGGTCCCCCGTTATTTGTATTCTTTCCGTCCGGTGGTGCTGGGGATGCCCAGCTCGTCCCGGTACTTGGCCACCGTCCGCCGGGACAGGCGGCAGCCCTCCTCCTCCATCAGCTGGCACAGCTTCTGGTCGGACAGCGGAGCGCGCTTGTCCTCCTCCGCCACCAGCTTTTTCAGCAGGGCCTTGGCCGCGTCGGGGGACGCGCCCTCCCCTGCGGAGTGGGTGTTCAGCCCCCGGGAGAAGAACTCACTCAGGGGGAACACACCGAAACTACACTGGAGGTATTTGTCCTTCACGGCGCGGCTGACGGTGGACTCGTGGATGCCCAGCCGGGCGGCCACATCCGCCAGCGTCAGGGGCACCAGATTGCCCGGCCCCTTCAGGAAGAACCGCTGCTGGATATCCACGATGCACTCCGCGCAGGACAGCAGGGTGCTCCGCCGCTGCTCAATGGAGCGCACCACCCACTTGGCCTGCCGGACCTTGTCCGTCAGGTAGTCCTGCAATCCGGCATCCCCCTGCTCCTCCTTCATCATGCGCAGGTAATAACCGCTGATCTGGAGGGTGGGGAAATACCGGTCGTTGGCCGTGACCTCCAGCCCATCCGGGCCGGCGGTCACCAGAATATCGGGATTGATGTAGGCCGGCGCGTCGCTGCCGCCGAAGGCCGCCCCCGGCCGGGGGTCCAGCGTCCGGATGTGGTCGCAGGCGCGGCGCACAGCCTCCGCGCTCTCCCCCAGCTCCCGGGTGATGACCCCGTAGCGGCTGCGGGCCAACGCCTCCAGGTACTGGTCCACGATGCGGATGGCCAGCTGGTCCTTCGGCTTCTGCCGCTTCAGCTGCAGCAGCAGGCACTCCCGCAGGTCCCGGGCCGCCACGCCGGCGGGGTCCAGCCCCTGCACGATGATCAGAGCCTGCTCCATACGCCCCTCCGGACAGCCCAGCTCCGCCGCCAGTGTGGGGACGTCCTCGTCCAGCCAGCCGCTGCTGTTCAGGCTCTCCACCAGAAAGGCCGCCGCCTCCAGCATGGGCAGCTCCAGATGGAGGGTACGCAGCTGGTCGAAAAGGTACTCGCACAGGGTCTCCTCATCGTCCACCACACCGTAGGTCCGCAGGGGATCGTCATCCCCCTCGCTGTCCTCCCGGTGGTACTGCCGGTTCTGATAGTCCCCGGCCTCCAGCCAGTCCAGCCGGCGGCGCAGGTCGGCGTTCTCCGCCTCGTGGTCGGAGGACTCCTCCAACCGCTCCAGCACCGGGTTCTCCATGGTCTGCTCTTCGATGTACTCCAGCAGTTCCTGCGTCCCCATCTGGAGCACTTCCATAGCCTGCATCATCTGCGGCGACAGGGTCTGTATCTGCTTCTGGGTCATGTTCAATTCCATCATGATTCCCTCCCTGCCGCTGAATCTGTGCTGCTCATTTGGTGATTATAACACATTTCGACCTTCTGTGCAAGGGGTGGACAGGGCTCCCAACGCAGGCAAAAAAGGAGCGGGATGCCGTCCCGCTCCTTTAGCCGTTGGTCTCTCCCCTGTGTCAGGCAGCAGATATCACCGGCCCGCGGACGGCTGAAGACTTTTCCAGAAGTCCAGCGTGCGGAAGCCCCGCTCCAGCCGGGTCATGAGATACGCCTCGGAGGCCTCCCCCAGCCGGGCGAGGGACACCTCGTCCAGCCGCACAGAGAACAGGCGCTTGGGGTCTCCCCACAGGAAATGCCGCAGGGCCGCCAGCGCCGCGGGGGTCAGGGGCATGGAGATGCCGTCCCCTACGCCGTCCCGGCAGGCGGCGCAGTGGAGCACCCCCTCGCTGAGGTTCAGCCGGGGCTCCTCCGGGTCGGGCCGCCCGCAGACGGCACAGGCATCCGCCATGGGTTCGTACCCCGCCAACGCCATAGCCCGCCACTCAAAGGCGGTCTTCACCAGCGCCGGCGGACAGGGCAGACACTCCAGCCCGTGGAGGCTGTTGAGGATGAGGAACAGCATCCCGTTCTCCTCCTGCCCCTCCTCGCAGAGGGCCTCAGTGACCTCGGCGAAATAGCTGGCCAGCGCCAGCCTGTCCAGATCGGCCCGAACACCGTCGAAGGTCCGCTCGGTGGCCGCCTCCCGCACGGACCAGCGGCCCTGATACTGGTAGAGGGTCATCTCCGACCACACCAGCAGCTGGCAGGCAGCGGCGATATGGCTCCCCTTTTTGCGGCAGCCCCGGGCGGACAGAGTCAGCTTGCCCTCCCCCGGCGTCAGCACCGTGAGGATCTTGTCCGATTCTTTATAGCTGACCTCCCGGAGCACCAGTGCATTGGTGGTCAGGTCCATGCTTCGTCACCTCTGTGTCGTCATGCCGGCCCTCCAGCCTGCCCAGCAGCCACAGCTCCGGCAGGCCCGTGGCCTGAAACAGCATCCAGTAATGTTCGTCCATCGTCTGCGCCTCCCGCCTCCGTTTGGGTTAGCGTGGCCGGTGCGGCGGGCGGCTATGCTGGAAAATCACAGGTACACTATACCACGTCCGTCGCGCTGCGGAAAGGCTGCCGGCCTGTTTTTTGAAAAAAGATCATCCTCCCGCACGGGAGGATGATCCTCTATGTCCATTCATTCCGACCGGCGGCCCAGAAACTCCGCGCCCTCCCGGCGGGCCAGCGCCATGGCCAGCTCCAGCCCTTCCCGGTCCAGCCCATTGTCCCGGACGGCCACAGGCCCCTGAAGCAGGCCGCTGTGCCGCAGCCACCGGAGGGCCCGCAGGGTCTGCTCCAGCCCCTCGCCGCTCCCCTCCGCCAGCACCTCCGCCCGGACGGGGCACCGCCCCGGCAGCAGGAGCCACCCATAAGCCAGCCACACCAGACACGCCATTCCAAACACCGCCATGACCGCAAACACCTGCGTCATCTTCACCGCCTCCCGGATCATCCTATGCGGGAGGGGCCGGGCAGGTCACCGGTTGAAGCACACCAGCTCCGCCGCCCCGTTTTCGATGCGGACAGCGGTGTACGCCCCCTGGGCGAAAAACCAGTCGGGCTTGAGCAGCTGGTCCCGGCCCGCAAGGCCCAGAAGCTCCAGGATCAGGGTCAGGGAGCCGTTGTGGGCCGCCAGCAGGGCGTCCTCGCCCCGGGCGATCACCCGGTCCAGACAGGCCCGCACCCGGGCGGTCATGGCCTCGGGGGACTCGCCTCCCGGCGGGCAGACGCTCCACCAGTCGGTGAGGTAGGGCCCCAGCACGTCGGGGAACCGCGCCTCCATCTCTTCCCACGTGAGGCCCTCCATCTCGCCCACGTCCTGCTCCCGCAGGGCGGGCTCCAGCTGAGGCTCCATGCCCCGGCCCGCCAGGCAGATGCGGGCGGTCTCCCACGCCCGGGAGAGGTCGCTGGCCAGGCAGTACGCAAAGCTCATGTCCCGCAGCTTTTCTCCGGCCTGAGCCGCCTGCGCCCGCCCCAGCGTCGTGAGGGGGTAATCGGTCTGACCGTGGAAGGTCTTTAGCACATTGCCCTCGGACTGGCCGTGGCGCACCAGATATAAGTACATTGGTACCTTCCTCTCAGATAATACTGGCCACGCCATAGGTGATGGCGCTCACCACCACGCCGGCCACCGCCACCCCCGCCACGATGGACGGGAGGGCCTTGCGCAGGCGCATATCCAGAAAGGCCGCCGCCAGCGCGCCGGTCCACGCGCCGGTGCCCGGCAGGGGGATGGCCACAAAGAGGGCCAGACCGAAATACTGGTACTTCTGCACCTTCTGGCCCTTCAGGTGGGCCTTGGCCTCCAGCTTGTCGATCATGCCGCCGAAGCGGGGCATGCGGCGGCGCATCCACTGGAAGATGCGCCGGATATACACGATGATGAAGGGCACCGGGATCAGGTTGCCGATGATGGCGGCCAGCATGGCCATCCACACCGGCAGCCCCGCCGCCACGCCGAAGGGGATGCCGCCCCGCAGCTCGATCACCGGCACCATAGACACCAGCATGGTCAGCAGGAATTCCCCTGCCATCGTCTCGGTCAGCCACTGCATGAGGTACATGGGCCGGGTCTCCTCTCTGTTAGTAAAAAGTGGTTCGTCTGGGACAGTATAGCACAAGGCCGGCCCCAGGGAAAGGGGGTCCGTTCCGATTTCAGCAATTCTTCAGGAACGCTTTACAAGGGCTTTACACTTGCCCAAGCAGCTTCTTCAGATAGCGGCCGGTATAGCTCTCCGGGCAGGCGGCGACCTTCTCCGGAGTCCCCGCACAGACCAGCGTGCCGCCGCCGGAGCCCCCCTCGGGGCCCAGATCGATGACGTAATCCGCAGTCTTGATGACGTCCAGATTGTGCTCGATGACCACCACGGTGTTGCCCTTGTCCACGAACTGCTGGAGCACGTCCACCAGCTGGTGGACGTCGGCGGTGTGGAGACCGGTGGTGGGCTCGTCCAGAATATAGATGGTAGAGCCGGTGGACTGCTTGGACAGCTCGGTGGCCAGCTTCACCCGCTGGGCCTCGCCGCCGGAGAGGGTGGTGGAGGACTGACCCAGCTTGATATAGCCCAGCCCCACCTCCTTCAGAGTGCGCACCTTGTTGTACAGCCGGGGGAGGTTCTCAAAGAAGGGCAGGGTCTCATCCACAGTCATCTCCAGCACTTCGTGGATATTCTTGCCCTTGTAGCGGACCTCCAGCGTCTCCCGGTTATAGCGCTTGCCCTTGCACACCTCGCAGGGGACGTAGATGTCCGGCAGAAAGTGCATCTCGATCTTCAGCAGGCCGTCGCCCTGACATGCCTCACACCGGCCGCCGCGGACGTTGAAGGAGAACCGGCCGGGCCCATAGCCCCTGCCCTTGGCGTCGGGGGTGGAGGCAAAGAGCTCCCGGATGTCGTTGAACAGCCCCGTATAGGTGGCAGGGTTGGATCGGGGGGTGCGGCCGATGGGGGACTGGTCGATGGCAATGACCTTGTCCAGATATTCGATGCCTTCCATGGCGTCATGTTTGCCGGGGCGGGCCTTGGTACGGTTGAGCTCTGCGCCGAGGCGCTTGTAGAGGATCTCGTTCACCAGCGAGGACTTGCCCGAGCCGGACACTCCGGTGACGGCGATGAAGGTGCCCAGCGGGAAGGCCACGTCGATGTGCCGCAGATTGTTCTCCGATGCGCCGCGGACCACCAGCAGCTTGCCGCTGCCGGGGCGGCGGGTCTCCGGCACGGGGACCTTCTTCCGCCCAGACAGGTAATCGCCGGTGATGGATCCGGGGGTGTTCATGATGTCCTCCGCCGTGCCGCAGGCCACCACGTGGCCGCCGTTGACGCCGGCGCCGGGGCCGATGTCCACAATATAGTCGGCGGCCCGCATGGTGTCCTCGTCATGCTCCACCACGATAAGGGTGTTGCCCAGATCCCGCAGATGCTTGAGGGTGCCCAGCAGCAGGTCGTTGTCCCGCTGGTGCAGGCCGATGGATGGCTCGTCCAGAATATACAGCACCCCCATGAGGGAGGAGCCGATCTGGGTGGCCAGACGGATGCGCTGACTCTCGCCGCCGGATAGGGTGGCCGCCTGCCGGGAGAGGGTCAGGTACTGCAGCCCCACGCTGCGCAGGAAGCCCAGCCGGTCCCGGATCTCCTTGAGGATACGGTCGGCGATCATGGCCTGCGTGGGGGTAAGGGTGATGGTGTCAAGGAAGGCAAGGGCCTTGTCCACAGGCATGTCGCAGAAGTCCTGAATGGAGATGCCGCCCACGGTGACGGCAAGAGACTCCTTCTTCAGCCGGCGGCCGCCGCAGGTGGGGCAGGGGCACTCGCTCATGCACTCCTCGATCTCCCGCTTCATGGCGTCGGACTGGGTCTCGCGGTAGCGGCGCTCCAGATTGTTCACGATGCCCTCAAAGGGCTGGTACAGCACGCCCTTGCCCCGGGGCTGATCGTACTCGATGGTCAGCTTCTCCCCCTTGGTGCCGTAGAGGATCACGTCCATCACCTGATCGGACAGGTTTTTCACCGGATCGGTGAGCTTGAAGCGGTACTTCTTGGACAGGGCCTCGAAGTACATGCGGGAGATGCCGTCGCTCTTGATGTGGTTCCAGCCGGAGGCGGTGATGGCCCCGTCCAGAATGGACAGGGACTTGTTGGGGATGACCAGCTCGGGGTCGATCTTCATCTGGGAGCCGAGGCCGGTGCAGGTGGGGCAGGCGCCGTAGGGGTTGTTGAAGGAGAACATCCGGGGCGTGAGCTCCTCCATGGATACGCCGCAGTCCTCGCAGGCGTAGTTCTGGGAGAAGAGGATGTCCCGGTCTTCCCCGACGATGTTGATGATGACCGTGCCTCCGGACAGGTTGGAGGCCACCTCCACGCTGTCCGTCAGCCGCCGGGCCATGTCGGGGCGGATGACCAGCCGGTCCACCACCACCTCAATGGAATGCTTCTTGTTCTTGTCCAGCTTGATCTCCTCGCTGAGATCATAGAGGGAGCCGTCCACCCGCACCCGGACGTAGCCGGATTTCCGGGCGTCCTCCAGCATCTTCTGGTGCTCGCCCTTCTTGCCGCGGATCACCGGGGCCAGCACCTGAATGCGGGTAGCCTCCGGCAGGGCCATGACCTGATCGATGATCTGGTCAATGGACTGCTGCTTGATCTCCTTGCCGCAGATCGGGCAGTGGGGGGTGCCTACCCGGGCCCACAGCAGACGGAGGTAGTCATAGATCTCCGTCACCGTGCCCACGGTGGACCGGGGGTTCTTGGAGGTGGTCTTCTGGTCGATGGAGATGGCGGGACTCAGGCCGTCGATATAGTCCACATCGGGCTTCTCCATCTGGCCCAGAAACATGCGGGCATAGGAAGACAGGGACTCCACGTACCGCCGCTGGCCCTCGGCATAGATGGTCTCGAAGGCAAGAGAGGACTTGCCCGACCCGGACAGGCCGGTGAACACCACCAGCTTGTCCCGGGGAATGGAGACGTCGATGTTCTTCAGGTTGTTCTCCCGGGCGCCCTTGATAAAAATATGATCCTGCATGGTCTTATTCCTCTTTTTCCTTTTCTTGCAGCTCGCGCTGGACGTACTTGGGCAGCTTTTCCACCACCAGCCTGTATGACAGATCGCACAGGCTCATGAGCACCTCGTCGGGCAGGTTCCCGTCCAGCAGGGCGGCTACCCACGTCTGCTTGTCCATGTAAAAGCCGGGCAGCACCTCCGGGTACTGGCCCCGGAGGCCCTCTGCCAACAGCGCCCCGCACTTGAGATTCACCAGTTCGTGGCCGCCGTAGACCTTGTGCTCCGGCCCCGGCGCGCACACAGCGGCGAACATCTTGCCCCGCACAGTGTACCGCTGCCAGCCCCACTCGGCCTTGAAGTCCTTCTCCGCTCCGGGCTTCGACAGAAGGTACCCGTCCAGCCAACCGCAGTTCATTGCGAACCCCTCCAAATCAGTTTTCCGCCCCGCGGGTCTCAGACGTACATCCGCAGCAGGGAAAGAATGAGCATATGTACCGGGTAAAAGGCGTAGCAGGCGTACTGGATAGCCCGGCTGTGGGGGCCCTGCCGTCCGTTATAAAGCCAGATGGGGATAAGGGCCAGCACCGCCAGTCCCTGCTCCGGCAGGGCAAAGGTGTGTCCAAGCACCGTCACCGGCAACTCCATGCCCCGCAGGAGGAAGCAGTTGAAGACCACAAGGCCCGCCAGCTCCCCCAGCCAGCCAAAGCGCCGCCCCCGGCACAGGTAAAACACCAGCACGGTCACCACGCCGGCGCCGTAGTAGTCCACCATGGTCACCGTTCCCAGCAGGTAGCCCGCCGCGACACACAGGGCGGATACCGCCAGCCACGGCGCCGTCCCCTTCCCCTTCGCCCATTCCATGGCCAGCATCAGCAGAATAGCCAGCGCAAAGGTGAACATCACGTTCTGATGGAAGGGGAAGATCACCGATGAATAGGTCAGCAGGTTGAAGGGGATCTCGGAGATCAGGGCGAACAGGAGCATCCGCAGCAGATATTTTTTCCGGTCATGAGTGAGGGCAAAGCCCTCCGCCACCTGAAAGGCGAAAATGGGGAAGGCCAGCCGCCCCAGTGCGCTCATCCACTGGCTGCCCGGGATCACCGTGGCCCACAGGTGGTCGCACAGCATCAGGGCCATGGCCAGCAGTTTGAGCGACAGGCTGTTCAGGCAGCCCCGCCGTTGATGTTGTTCCATTCTGATTCCTCCGTGTTATTTTCCCCGCAGTTTGATGATCTGGTCCCGCAATGCAGCCGCCGTCTCGAACTCCAGCAGCTTCGCCGCCGCCCCATGGGTCAGGCCCCATGGGGACCCCAAATTTATTTCACCTGCGCGGCGGAAGTGAATTCCGCCCCGCGCCGAGGTTTTGCTGCGCAAAACACTCGTACGCCGCACCCGCGGCGGAGAAAGAGGCGGCTTACTTTGTCTTCCCCCGCAGCTTGATGATCTGGTCCCGCAATGCAGCCGCCGTCTCGAACTCCAGCAACTTCGCCGCCTCTTTCATCTGCTTCTCCAGCTTGGCGATAAGCTCCATGCGCTGGGCCTTGGTGAGCTGCTTCTCGCTGGCGTCGAAGCCGCCCTTCTCCTCCGGGGCGAGGGCCATCACGTCCCGCACGGACTTGACGATGGTTCTGGGCACGATGCCGTGGGCCTTGTTGAAGGCGTCCTGCTTCTCCCGGCGGCGCTCGGTCTCCTCCATGGCCCGGGCCATGGAGGGGGTGATCCGGTCGGCATAGAGGATGACCAGACCGTCGGCGTTCCGGGCCGCGCGGCCAATGGTCTGGATGAGGGAGGTCTCCGACCGGAGGAAGCCCTCCTTGTCCGCGTCCAGAATGGCCACCAGCGACACCTCCGGCAGGTCAAGGCCCTCACGCAGGAGGTTGATGCCCACCAGCACGTCGAACTCGCCCAGACGCAGGTCCCGGATGATCTCCATACGCTCCATGGTGTCCACGTCGTGGTGCATATAACGCACGCGGATCCCCGCGTTCTTCAGATAGTCGGTAAGGTCTTCCGCCATCTTCTTGGTGAGGGTGGTGACCAGCACCCGCTCGCTGCGCCGGGTGCGGGCGTTGATCTCGCCGATGAGGTCGTCGATCTGGCCTTCCACCGGTCGGACCTCCACCTTGGGGTCCAGCAGACCCGTGGGGCGGATGACCTGCTCCACGATCTGGCCGGAGCGGGTGCGCTCGTAATCTCCCGGGGTGGCGGAGACGTACACCACCTGATTCAGGCGCTTCTCAAACTCGTCAAATTTCAGGGGCCGGTTGTCATAGGCGCAGGGCAGGCGGAAGCCGTAGTCCACCAGGGCGGCCTTGCGGGCCCGGTCGCCGTTGTACATGGCCCGCACCTGGGGAAGGGTCACGTGGCTCTCGTCGATGAACAGGACGAAGTCCTTGGGGAAGTAGTCCAGCAGGGTGTGGGGCGGGGTGCCGGGGGCCCGGCCCTCAATGACCCGGGAGTAGTTCTCGATACCGGAGCAGTAGCCCAGCTCCTGCATCATCTCGATGTCGTACATGGTGCGCTGCTTGATCCGCTGGGCCTCCACCAGCTTGTTCTCGCTCTCGAAGCAGGCTACCCGCTCCTCCAGCTCCTTGTAGATCTCCCCAATGGCCTTGTCCATCTTGTCCTTGGGGGTGACGTAGTGGGTGGCGGGCCAGATGGGGATGGCGTTCAGCCGGTGGATGGGGCTGCCGGTAACCACGCTGATCTCGCTGATGCGGTCGATCTCGTCGCCGAAGAACTCGATGCGCAGGGCAGAGTCCTTCCAGTAGGCCGGCCAGACCTCCACCGTGTCCCCCCGGACGCGGAACATGTTGCGCTCGAAGGCGATGTCGTTGCGCTCGTAGCGGATGGCCACCAGCCGCTTCAGCAGGTCTTCGATCCTGATGACCTGCCCCACCCGGAGGGAGACCATCATCTGCTGGAAGTCCTCCGGCTCGCCCAGGCCGTAGATGCAGGACACGGAGGACACCACGATCACGTCCCGCCGCTCCAGCAGGGAGGCGGTGGCCGCCAGACGAAGCCGGTCGATCTCGTCGTTGATGGAGGAGTCCTTCTCAATGAAGGTGTCCGTATGGGGGATATAGGCCTCCGGCTGGTAGTAGTCGTAGTAGGAAACGAAATACTCCACCGCGTTGTTGGGGAAGAACTCCCGGAACTCGGCGCACAGCTGGGCCGCCAGCGTCTTGTTGTGGGCCAGCACCAGCGTGGGCCGCTGGACAGCCTCAATGACCTTGGCCATGGTAAAGGTCTTGCCCGAGCCGGTGACGCCCAGCAGAGTCTGCTCCTGCAGGCCGTTCTCGATACCTGACGCCAGCGCCGCGATGGCCTCCGGCTGGTCGCCGCTGGGCTTGTATTCCGATACTACCTCAAACTTCGGCATGGGTGCTCCCCTCCTCCGCTGTTTCCCTCTATTATATCAAACATTCGTTCTATGTCAACCACTTTCTGTCCCTCACAGCACGCCGGAATCCCGCATGGACACCATGTCGTCCCCTGCGAGGATGAAGTGGTCCACCAGCTTGATGTCCACAGCGGCCAGAATACGGCTCAGCTGCCGGGTGGAGGCCACGTCCGCCGCTGAGTACGCCGCGATGCCGGAGACATGGTTGTGGGCCAGCGCCACCCGCACCGCGTTGCAGCTCAGGGCCTCCTCCACCACCTTCCGGCTGGTGATGTCCACCGCGCTGGCAACGCCTTCCCCGATCTTGCGGCAGGCAAGGAGCTCGCATTTTCCGTCCATGCACACCAGATAGGCCATCTCGCTGCGCGCTCCGAAAAACAGGGGCGACAGCAGCTGCTGGAACTGCCAGCTCTCGGTGAGCTGCTCCCCCGCCTGCGAGATTTCCTCCAGATAGCGCGCCGCCACCGCCGGGATGAGCTTGATGAGGGCAGCGGTGTTCTCCCCCACGCCCTTCACCTTCAGCAGCTGCTCGTAGGTAGCATGAAACACTCCGGACAGGGACCCGAACTGGTCGATGAGGGCGTGGGCCAGCGGGTTCACGTCCCCCTGCGGGATGGCGTAAAACAGCAGCAGCTCCAGCACCCTGTGGTCAGCCATGCCGGTCAGTCCCCGGGCCAGAAATTCCTCCCGGGTGCGCTTCCTGTGTCCGCTGTGAATGGATGGCACGGGCATCTCCTCCTCAAAAGGCTTGGACAGCTTGAACGGTTTATTATATCACCGGCTGCAGGGCTCCACAAGGGCATGGGCCGTTTTTTTCCGCATGTTTTTCTTGCCAGCCGGGCGGCGGCAGGGTATAATGAGTCCAAATTATTGGACACATGATCTGCTACCATGGCAGCGTAAGGAGGCGGTCGTATGGCGAGAAGCGCAAATCAGAAGCGAAAGCTGCTCATTCTGGAGCGGCTCCTGTGGCGGACAAGCGATGAGGAGCACCCCATTTCCACGGCGAACATGCAGGAGGAGCTGGGCCGGTGGGGCATCACGGCAGAACGCAAGAGCCTCTATGACGACATGGAGCAGCTGCGGGAAATGGGGCTGGACGTACAGAATCAGAAGGGCCGGGCCGGCGGCTGGTTCCTCGGGGCGCGGGAGTTTGAGCCGGCAGAGCTGAAGCTGCTGGTGGACGCAGTGCAGTCCAGCCGCTTCCTCACCGGCCGCAAGAGCGACGCCCTCATCAAAAAGCTGGAGGGGCTCACCTCCGTCCATCAGGCGCGGCAGCTGCAGCGGCAGGTGTACGTGGACCGGCGGATCAAGACCATGAACGAGAGCATCTTCTACAATGTGGACAAGCTCCACGCCGCCATTGCGGCCAACTGCATCATCACTTTCCGCTACTTTGAGTACAACACAAAAAAGGAGCGGGTGGCCCGCCGGAACGGCGCCCGCTACCGCGCCACCCCCTTCGGCCTCATCTGGGACAGCGAGAACTACTATCTGGCCGCGTGGGATGAGCTCCGCGGGGAGCTGCGCCACTACCGTGTGGACAAAATGGGGGACATCCTCATCAGCACCACCCCCGGCACGCCCCGCGGGGGCTGGACACCCGAGGGCTACACCCGGCGGCACTTCGGCATGTACTCCGGCACGCCCTGTCAGCTGAAGCTCCGCTGCGCCGACGCTCTGGCCGGCGTGGTCATCGACCGCTTCGGGCAGGACGTCATGCTCATCCCCGACGGGGACGGTTTTTTCACCGTGACGGTGGATGTGGCGGTGAGCCCGCCCCTGTGGGGCTGGCTCTTCGGCCTTGGGGACGGGGTGGAGATCGCCGCGCCCCAGTGGGCCGCCGACGAGTACCGCACCCGGCTGGCCCGGGCACTGGAACGCACACAGCAAGGAAAGGAGCGGGAGGCCTGACGGCCTCCCGCTCCTTTTCTCTCATTCGCTTACCGCCCCGGCGCTGTCCAGCGCGGACAGGTCAAAGCCCTCCAGAATAGCGAAGCGCGCCAGCCGGGAGCACAGGCGCTCCGCCTGCTCCCCATCGGCACAGTGGACGGTGAACTTGCAGCCCACGCCGTTCGCCAGCAGGGAAACCTCCCGGCTCTCCCGCAGCTCTGTACCATTCTCCAGGATCACATAGCTGCTGTCCTTTAGGGCCGTGACCTCCGTGTCCCACACCACGGTGCGCTCATAGCTGTCCTCCGGCAGAGCCACGCAGCTTGGAACCTCCGCACCGGCCAGCAGTTCCAGAGAGATCACGCAGTCCTCACCGGTCACCCAGATGGCCGCGCCGCAGGGGGTGCCGTCGGCCAGGAACCAGAGCGTGCCGCCCAGTTCCCCGTCGGCGGGCCAGTCCAGGTGATCCGTCAGGTTGCCCGCCCCCTTCACCAGGGTCAGCAGGTCGCCCTCCGCCGCGTCCCGCCGCAGCGCGCCGGGAGGGGCCAGGCTGTAATCCGCCAAGGTTCCCGGATCGTCGGCGTAATGCAGGGCAGGCAGCATGTAGGCGCTGGCCACCCCATCCCGGACGATCTCATAGGGCGTCAGCCACGCCCCGTCCGCCCCGGGCTCGCCGGTGACGGGGGCGATAGCCGGCTCGGTGACGGAGGGGAGGTCCGCCCGCTCGGTGCCGGAGGGCAGCGCCGTCCCCCGCCAGCGGAGGGCGCCCCAGCTGCCCAGACCCACGATGAGGGCCGCCGCGGCGGCCATGGCTCCGTACCGCCGCCAGGGGGCCGCCCTTTTCGGCGCTTTCAGGCCCGTGAGTTTTTTCCGCAGCGTGTCCGGCATGGTCACGCTGTCCATGTAGCGCTGATAATCGTTCATAACGCGTCTCCTTTCAGGCTGTTCCGCAGGGCCGCTCTGGCCCGGCTCAGGTGGGAGCGCACCGTCCCCGGCCGCTGGCCGAGAATGCGGGCGATCTCTTCGGTGGAATATCCCTCGTAATAAAACAGGTGGACCGCCGCCCGCTGGGCCGGCGGCAGGGTCAGCACCGCCTCGGCCACCTCCCGGCTCGCACTGTCCGGGGCGGGATAGACGTCCAGCAGCTCCTGGGTAGGGTGGCGCTTCTGGGCCCGCAGGCGGCTTTTGCAGCCGTTGGCCGTCACGGTGAGCAGCCACGCCCGCTGGTGCCCCTCGTCCCGGAAGGCCGGGCGCTTCTCCAGCCAGCGGAGGAAGGCGTCCTGCACGGCATCCTCCGCCTCGTAGGGGTCCCCCAGGATGGCCAGCGCCGCCCGCAGCAGAGTGCTGCCGTAGCGGTCCACCAGCGTCTCCAGTTCCAAAAGCCCCGCCTCCCTTCTGCCCTATACACGCCCGGGACAGCCCGATTGCTGCACCGGGCGGAAAATTTTCTTTCTGTTTGCCGCGATTGCTTTTCCGGCCCCTCCATGATACAATGTTTTTACATCGAAAGGAAGTGTTCCCATGGAATTTGAGCATATGAAGGCGCTGGTGCTGGCCGCCGGCAAGGGCACCCGCCTGCGCACCGAGGGGATCGACCTGCCCAAGGTCCTGCGGCAGGCCCACGGCAGGCCCCTGCTGGGCTGGGTGCTGGAGGCGCTTGATTTTCTCCCCCGGCAGGACGTGATCCTCGTCATCGGCTACGAAAAGGAAAAAGTCCGCGCCGCCTATCCGGATTACCCCTTCGCTGTGCAGGAAACCCTCAACGGCACCGGCGGCGCGGTGCAGTACGCCGCCCCCCAGCTGACCGATCCGGAGGGCCACGTGCTGGTCTGCTGCGGCGACGTGCCTCTCATGAGCCGGGGCACCTATCAGGCCCTCATCTCCGCCCACCTGGCCCAGGGGAACGACTGCACCCTGCTCTCCGCCCGGCTGGAGGAGGGCGGCAGCTACGGCCGGGTCCTGCGTGCGGCCGACGGCAGCTTCGGCCGCATTGTGGAGGCCAAGGACTGCACCCCCGCGGAGGCCGCAGTCACTGAGGTGAACTCCGGCACTTACGTCTTCCGGGTGTCCGCCCTCCGCGCTGTGCTGGACCAGCTGTCCACCGACAACGCCCAGGGGGAGCTCTACCTGACGGACACCCCGGCCCTCATCAAGGCCCGGGGCGGCCGGGTCGGCCTGTGCGACACCTGCACCCCCGAGGAGATGCTGGGGGTCAACACCGTGGGGCAGCTGCAGCAGGTGGAGGAAATTTTGTCCGCCCGGGGGTAAATTTCCGCTTACATTCCGCCGCGGCCCGTGGTATAATAGCGTTTGCGATACGCGTGCGCGTGTTCCATAGACGTAAATCCAGCTTGTGCAAAGAAGTGCGTGGTCTACCGGGGTAGCTCCCCGGGGGATCACGCACTGATTTTTTGCATAAGGAGCTGTATGTAATGTCCAAGGAGCCCCAAAGCGCCGCCTATCTGGGCGAGGCCCCCATCGGGAAGCTGCTGCCCAGATTCGCCGTCCCCTGTACCCTGTCCCTGCTGGTGTCCGCCCTGTACAACATCGTGGACCAGATCTTCATCGGCCAATCCTCCGCCGGCTATCTGGGCAACGCCGCCACCAACGTGGTCTACCCCTTCACGGTGATCGCACTGGCCGTCTCCCTGCTCATCGGGGACGGGGCCGCCGCCCTGCTGTCCCTCTCTCTGGGCCGGAACGACCCGGACACCGGCCGCCGGGCCGTGGGCTCCGCCCTCACCCTCAGCGTAGCCTGCGGCATCATCCTCGGTGTCCTCGGCCTGAGCCTTCAGGAGCCCATCCTCCGCCTGTTCGGCGTCACTGAGGGCTGCCATGCCTACGCCGTGGAGTACATGCGCATCATCAGCCTCGGCGTGCCCTTTTATGTCATCACCAACGGCCTGAACGCCGCCATCCGGGCGGACGGCTCCCCGGCCCACGCCATGGCCTCCACCACGGTGGGCGCGGTCATCAACCTCATCTGCGACCCCATCGCCATCTTCGTGCTGGACTGGGGCGTGGCGGGAGCCGCGTGGGCCACCATTCTCGGCCAGCTCGTCACCGCCGTGCTGGCTCTGCTCTACTTCCGCAGGCCCAGGACCATCCGCCTCTCCGCCGCCGACCTGCTCCCCCGCCGGGACGTGCTGCGGAAAATGCTGCCCATCGGCCTGCCCAGCCTCATCATCCAGCTGGCCATCGTCAGTATCATCAGCGTGGCCAACTCCCGCATCACCCTCTACGGACCCCAGTCGGCCTACGGGGCGGACGTCCCGCTGGCGGTGGTGGGCATCGTCATGAAGGTGTTCGGCATCGTGGTGTCGCTGGTGGTTGGCATCTCGCTGGGCGGGCAGCCCATCATCGGCTACTGCTGCGGCGCAGGGAACTGGAAGCGGGTCTGGCAGACGTGGCGGGCCATCCTGCGGTCCGTCCTTGTGGTGGGTGCGCTCTCCATGGCGGTGTTTGAGCTGTGCCCGCAGGCGGTCATCGCCCTGTTCGGCAGCGGAGATGCCCTCTACAACGACTACGCCCACCGCTGCGTCCGCATTTTTCTGGGCGGCATCGTCCTCACCTGCGTGCAGAAGTCGGGGAGCATCTTCCTGCAGGCCGTCGGCAAGCCCGTCCAGTCCACCCTGCTCTCTCTGGGCCGGGATGTGATCTTCTTCGTGCCGGCGGTACTCATCTGTGCCCGGCTGGGCGGCGTCACCGGGATGCTCTGGGCCGCCCCCATCGCCGATGTGCTGGCGGCCCTCCTCACGGCGGTGCTCCTCCGCTCCGTGCGGCGGGAACACCGGGGATAACGCACAAACACAAAGGGCCCCCGCCCGGGACCCGGGCAGGGGCTCTTCTCTTTTCCTTTACAGCCACATGAGCTTTTTGGCCTGCGCCGTCAGCTCCTCCCGGCAGTCCGGATGGGCAATGGCGATCAGCGCGGCCGCCCGCTCCTTCAGGTTTCTGCCCCGGAGGTGGGCGATGCCGTACTCTGTGACGATGTAGTCCGCGTAATTGCGCGGGATGGTGACGGTGGACCCCGCCTCCAGCATGCAGCGGATCTTGGACTGGCCCTTGGCGGTTCTGGAGGTGAAGGCCATGACCCCCTTGCCGCCCTTGGACCGCAGCGCGCCGTAGGCGTAGTCGAAAGCGCCGCCGGAACCGGAATACTGCCGGGTCCCGATGGCCTCGGAGGCGATCTGGCCCATCAGGTCCACCTCCACGCAGGTGTTGATGGAAATAAAGTTGTCGTTCTGCGAGATCACAAAGGGATCGCAACCGTATCTGGCCGGCACGATGCGGAATTTGTCGTTCTGGGCCAGCGTCTCAAAGAGGCTCCGGTCTCCGCCGACAAAGGTAAAGATGTGCTCCCCGGGCAGGAAGTTTTTCCGCTTGCCGGTGATCACGCCCTCCCGCACCATGCGGCCCATGGCGGTGGTAAGCATCTCGGTGTGCATACCCAGATCGTTCAGATCCATGCACAGGTCCGCGATGGCGTTGGGCAGCGCGCCGATGCCGAACTGCACGCAGTCGCCGTCGTGGACCAGGGTGCGCACGTTCCGGGCCACCTGCTGCTCCGCCTCAGAGGGGACGATGGAGGGGATCTCGGTGACGGGCAGGTCGGACTCGATCAGCGCCGCCACGTCGGAGACATGCACCTCAGCCGCGCCCTTCACCCGGGGCAGATTCCTGTTGACCTCCAGAATGATCCGCCCGCCGGTGCTGCGGACATAGTCCAGCGTGTCCGGCTCCCACATGTTGCTCAGGCTGATCTGGAAGCTGCCCTGCTCGTCCATGGTGGTAGAGGCGGCAATGAACACCGTGGGATGATTCTCGTTGATGAAGCTGCCGTTCAGACAGATATCAGAGGGGAAGAAGGAGGAATTGCCCTTCGGCAGGCCCTCCCGCATGTCCTTGCCGAAAAAGAAGCCCTGCGTGAAGATATGCCCCTCCATGCCGTCCATCGCCGGATATGGGAAGCAGTTGGTAAAGTCCTTGAACACCTTTACGCCCGTCACCCGGGGCGCAATGGTGTGGAACTCACCGGAGATCGCCTTGGGGCAGTTTCCGTCGCCGGCCATCACCACCACATCATTGGAACGGATCAGGCTCAGGCAGTCCTGTACGCTCCCTTTCTTCTTCAGGTATTCCTGTTGCAGGTCCATAATCGTTCTCCTTTTGTCAAACTCCAGGCTGTTTTACGGCAGGGGCTCCCCCGCGCAGCGCCATATAGTCGTTTTTATTGTATATGATTTTCGCAAATATTGCAATATTTCGGCAAAAAGATCCTCGGCAGAACAACGCGCACTGCAGTTTCTCTCCTGCGCCCGGCAAGCAGGCGCGGCCATGGATAAACTGCCAGAATACGCAGATAATAGCAGCAAGACACCGCGCAAAATAATTCAGAAAAGGACAAGAGCTATGAAAGCAACTGGCATCGTTCGCCGCATCGACGATCTGGGCCGGGTGGTCATTCCCAAGGAGATCCGCCGCACCATGCGTATCCGCGAAGGCGACCCTCTGGAGATCTACACGGACCGGGACGGCGGCGTGATCTTCAAAAAGTACTCCCAGCTGGGGGATGTGTCCGACTTCGCCGCCCAGCTCTGCGACACCGTCAGCCGGGTGGCCCAGCTCCCGGCGATCATCACCGACCGGGACAGCGTCATCGCCGCCGCGGGCCTCCCCCGGCGGGAGGTGGCTGACAAGCGCATCTCCCCTCAGGTCGAACAGCTCATGGCCGAACGGCAGAGCGTCACCGCCGCCTCCGATCCCATCCCCCTGTGCGACGGCTCGGACCGGCATCAGGCCCGCATCGCCGTGCCCATTCTCTCCGAGGGAGACGTGCTGGGCTGTGTGCTGTTTCTGGCCGACCCCGGCCGGCCGGAGCCCGGCGACGCCGAGCTCAAGCTGGCGCAGGCTGTGGCGGGCTTTCTGGGAAAGCACATGGAGAGCTGAAAACAGCGGGGCCGCCCGGCAATGCCGGGCGGCCCCGCTGTTCTTTTTCTCAGTAACCCGGATTCTCGACCTTGTGATACACCTTGGCCTTCTCCTCGCCGCGGAGGACCCGCAGACCGCCCAGCGCCAGAGAGAGCATCTCATCCTCGCCGGGGTAGACCACCACGGGGGCGATGAACTCCACCCGCTCCCGGATATAGTCGGTAAAGTACTTGGAATAGGCGATGCCGCCGGTGAGCAGGATGGCGTCCACTCTGCCGCACACGCCGGGGGCACACTTGCCGATGTTCTTGGCCACGTTGAGGGCCATGCCCTCGTACACCAGCCGGGCGTGCTCGTCGCCGGCGGCGATCATCTCCTCCACCTTGCGGCTGTCGGTGGTGCCCAGGTGGGCCATCAGGCCGCCTTGGCGCTTCACGGTCTTCATCATGGAGTCGTAGGTGTTCTGGCCATCGAAGCACATCTTGATGACGTCGAACATGGGCAGGCCGCCTGCCCGCTCGGGGGAGTAGGGGCCCTCCTCGTCGTTGATGAAGTCCTCGATGCGGCCGTTGTGGTGCAGGTTCACGGAGATGCCGCCCCCCAGATGGGCCACGATGACGGTGATGTCCTTGTAGTCCTTGCCGCTCTCCCGGGCATAGCGCATGGCGGCGGCCCGGGTGTTCAGGTTGTGGCCCATGCCCTTGCGCCGCAGGATGGGCAGGCCGGTGAGCTTGTTGATGGGGGTCAGCTCATCCACAGTGATGCCGTCGTAGATGAATGCGGGGATGCCCAGCTCCACGCTGAGGGCCCGGGCAATCATGGCCCCTACGTTAGAGGCGTGCTCGTTCTGGGGCTTGTTCTTCAGCTGCCAGACCATGTCGTCGTTGACCTCATAGGCGCCGGCCTCGATGGGGGACAGCAGACCGCCCCGGGATACGATGCCCGTCAGCTCCTTCAGGTCCACGCCATGCTCCTTCAGGGTCTTGACCACCAGATCCTTGCGGAACTCGTACTGCTCCGCCACGTGGTCGAAGGGAGCCAGCTCCTCTGGGGTGTGTACGATAGACTGGGTGAACAGCGGGGTCTCGTCCTCAAAGACGGCAATCTTTGTGGAGGTGGAGCCGGGGTTCAGGATCAGCAGTTTTTCCATGGGATAGTCCTCCTTACCGGGGCGGCAGGGGCCCGCCCGCGTGATATGGCGCTCATTCAATATCTTGCAAAATATATTATACCACAATGTTTTGCGCTTGTCACCTGTTTCTTTCAATTTTCCAGCCAAAAAACGGGCCCGGCGGCAAAGCCGCCGGGCCTCGTCCGGGTACCTCACCGGTCCGGAAGAAGGTCCTCCGGGTCCAGTGCGGCGTTGTTGCGGTACATGGCAAAGTGCAGGTGGGACTCCCTGCCCCGCTCGGCCACAGCGGTATTCCCCACCGCGCCGAGGATGCCGCCGGTCTTTACCGTATCCCCCACCTTCACCGTGGGCTCGGCGGCCAGATTGGCATATACGCTGGTCAGGCCGCTGCCATGGTCGATGGTCACCACCGTACCGAGGAAGTCGTCCTCTTCCACGGCAGACACGGTGCCGTCCGCCGCCGCCTTCACCTGCGTGCCCACCGCCGCGGCGATGTCCACCCCCGCGTGGGTGCGCCAGTCCCCCATGGTCACGTCATAGGCCAGCGCCTCCACCGTGTAGCCGGCGATCACCGGGCCGCTGACCGGCCATGTAAACACCAGCGGCTTGGGGCTTTGGCTGGGCTGAGGCGCAGGCGAAGGAGTGGGCGCGGGGCTCTGGCTGGGCGTAGGCTCCGGCCGCACCGGCAGGGTGGGGATGGCGGGGGCCCCCGTTTCCGCAGGCTCCGAGGGGAGCACGCCGGGCGAGGGGCTCTCCGGCAGGGGCGTGCTGGCGCTGGCGGGCTCGTCCTCCCCGGTGAGGCCCGTGCGCACCCCCCGGATCAGATACAGGCCGGACAGCGCGATGGCCGCCACGCACAGCAGCACCACAAAGTAAAAGCCCTTCCCGCTGACGAAGGCGCCGAGCTTTTCCAGAAAATTGGGTTTTCGGTCCATCAAAAACACCTCCGGCCCTATTCTTGCCAGCTGTGCAGGCGGTTATACCGCGCTGCCCCGCACCATTTGTAAATGCTTTTTGAATTTTTCCGAAAACTGCTTGCTTTTCCGCCCGAAAGTGCATAGAATACAGACAATCAGGCACCTATTATTTTAAGGAGGAACCAACTATGGCATTCGATTTTGAGAGACTGAAAAATAAGGCCGCCGGGCTGGCCCAGAGCAGCATGGCCAAGGCCAAGGAACTCACCGAGGTGGGCAAGCTGAAGATGCAGAACGCCTCCGAGCACGAGAACATCCGCCGCGCCTATCAGGAGATCGGCAAGCTGTACTACGAGCAGCACGGTCAGGAGCCCGAGGAGGCCCTTGCCGAGCTGTGCAAGAAGATCGACGGCTCCAAGGCCCGCATCGAGTACAACAACGAGCGCATCAATGACATGAAGGCCGCCGGCAGCCTGTCCGACGAGGACGTGGCCGCCGCTCCCGAGGCTCCCGAGGCTCCCGAGGAGCCCGCCGCCCCCACTGAGGACGACCACACCGAGGAGTAAGCCGTGCCATCCAACACGCCCTCAGCCGGCAGAAGGCCCCGCCTCTGCCGGCTGGGGGCGTTTCCCGTTGTCCCACCCTTCTGAAGGAGTCGCACAAGATGGATACCTTCCAGCATTTGTTCCCGCAGGAGATGCTCGACATCTATGACCGGCTGCCCATCGGCATCTATATCATCAACGCCATGGGCACCGTGCTCTATGTCAACAGCGCAATGGCACGGCTCTCTGGTGTCCCCCGGGATATTTTCTTCTGGGCCTCTATCTTCGCCGGCACGCCCTACGCCGAATCGGTCACCCACGACCTGATCGACGTGAATCAGGCCGAGGACGCCGTGGCCCCCGCTATGATCGACACCGACATGATGCGCAGCGTACCCGAGAATCTGCTGAAGACCTATGTGACCCTCATCCCCGCCCGCCGTCCGGGCAGCGTGGACGAGTTGGCCGCCACCGCCCCCTTCCTCGGCAGCGACGACTCCAGCTTCGTCAACGGTATCGTCCTCCCCGTGAACGGCGGCATGTTCACCTGATCCTCCAGATCTCAAACAAGACAAGAGCGCCGCGGGCAGTGCCCGCGGCGCTCTCTTTTTTGTCTTATGCAGGGGCTTCCGTCACATCTCCCGGCGGCCCTCCAGTGCGCGCATAAGGGTGGCCTCATCCGCAAATTCCAGATGGCTTCCCACGGGAATGCCGTAGGCCAGCCGGGTCACCCTCACCCCGAAGGGCTTCAGCAGCCGGGAGAGGTACATGGCCGTGGCCTCCCCCTCGGTGTCCGGGTTGGTGGCCATGATGATCTCCTCGATGCCGCCGGCGGCCACCCGCTCCACCAGCTGGTGGATGTGCAGGTCGTCAGGCCCCACGTGGTTCATGGGGGAGATGACACCGTGGAGCACGTGGTACACCCCCCGGTACTCCCGGGAGCGCTCCATGGCCGCCACATCCTTGGGGTCTGCCACCACGCACACCACGCTGTGGTCCCGCCGGGGGGAGGCGCACAGGACGCAGGGGCCCTCTCCCTCGGTGAGGTTCTGGCACACCGGGCAGCAGGAGATGGACTTCTTGGCGTTGAGCAGGGCGTCGGCAAAGGCCTTGGCCGTCTCCTCCGGCTGCCCGAGGATGTAAAAGGCCAGCCGCTGGGCGCTCTTCCGGCCGATGCCCGGCAGGCGGGCGAACTGTTCAACTAAGCTCTCAAGAGCGGGGGGAAAGCAATCCATGGGATACCTCCGGGAAATTCTGAATTGAGAGAAACGCCTCCGTCACACCCGCAGGGCGGCAATGGCGGCGTCCACATCGGCGGCGCCGTACACGGCGGAGCCCGCCACCAGCACGTTGGCGCCGGCCTCCACCACCTGCTTCACCGTCTTGGGGCCGATACCGCCGTCCACCTCCAGGTCGCAGGCGGGGTTGTACCGGTCAATGATCTCCCGCACCCGGCGGATGGTGGCCAACTGGCTCTCCATGAACGCCTGCCCGCCGAAGCCGGGTTCCACCGTCATCACCAGCACCATGTCCAGCTGTTCGATGTAGGGCAGCACCGCCTCCGGCGAGGTGATGGGCCGCAGGGCCACCGCCTTCTTCACACCATTGGCCTCCATGGCCCGGAGCGCCTCGGCAATGCGGGTGGGGTGGTCGGCCTCCAGATGGACGGACAGGAGGTCCGCCCCGGCCCTGCAGAAGTCATCGATATAACGCACGGGCTTGTCGATCATCAGGTGGACGTCCAGAAACATGTCCGTGTGCTTGCGGATGGACTGCACCACGGGGATGCCGATGGTGATGTTGGGCACGAACTGGCCGTCCATCACGTCCACGTGGACCCAGTCGGCGGCGTGGATGCGGCGGATCTCGGTCTCCAGATTGCAAAAATCCGCAGACAGGATAGAAGGGGCGATCTTGACCATAGGTTTTACATCCTTTCCCGGGGATAGGCCCCGGACTCTCTCTTTTGCGGCCGCCTGTCCCAGGACACCGGGCCGGGGCCGGGCACATAGGATACGGCAAGCGGACCCCGCCGTGCGCCGGCCGGGAGGCTTCCCGGCTCCCGCTCGCTCCCGGACCGCCGCTGCCGGCGCGCCGCACCTGAATAGCCGTCCGGCGGAGCCCTCCCGGCTCCGTTGGACGGCAGTGGGCCGCGCTCATTCCTCGCTATTCTACCCCAAGGAGGGCCGGAAGTCAATCACAGTCCGACGGGACGGGCCCTCCGGCTGTAAAATCTGTACGTTCCGCCCCTCGGGCAGGCCCTGTTCCCTTGACAGCAGGGCCTGTCCCGATGTAAAATACACTTGTTGTATTATCCCCTCCCAAAAGGAGTGCTGATCATGGCTTACGTCAAGAAAAAGACCGTGCTGCCCATCTACCTGGTGGGCTTCGTGTGGCTGGCATGGGGGCTGTTCGGCTCTCTGTACCGCCTGCGGGACTATGTCCTGTGCGCCGCGGTGTCCTGCGCTGCCTACTTCCTCGGCAAGATCATCTGGCCCGATCGGGGGTACGAAGCCGCCGGGACCCAGCAGACCCAGTCTGCGGCCAAGGCCGAGGAAAAGCCCAAGTCCGACCCCAAGCCCGCCTACTCCCCGGAAATTCAGGCTCTCATCGGTGAGCGCGACAAGGCGCTGGGTGAGATGCGCCGACTGAACGCCTCCATCAAAGACCCGCAGGTGTCCGCCGACATCGATCACCTGGAGCAGACCGCCGGCAAGATCATCGACGCCGTGGTGGCCGAGCCCGCCAAGCTCCCCCAGATTCGCAAGTTCATGAGCTATTACCTGCCCACCACCCTGAAGCTGCTTAACGCCTACGACCGGATGGACGCCACCGGCGCCTCCGGCACCAATATCGACGGCACCAAGACCAAGGTGGAGGACATGCTCGCCACCATCTGCACCGCCTTCGATAAGCAGCTGGACGCCCTCTACGGTGAGGAAGCGCTGGACATCTCCACCGACATCACCGTCATGGAACAGATGCTGGCCCGGGAAGGTCTGGCCGGGATGACCATGGAGTCCGGCCAGCCGTAAATCCGTGTTCTAACCTTATTTAACATACAGGAGGAAATCATCATGGCTGAAAATCTCGACAATATTCCCGAGCTGACCCTGACCCCTGACGCCGCCGCCACCGCGGAGGCCCCCGCCGCCCCCCAGCTGACGCTGGAGCCCACCACCACCGTGGCCGCCGAGGACGCCGCCGCCATTCAGGCCGCCCGTGATGCCAACGCCGTCAAGCTGGACGAGAGCCAGCTGAGCGAAGCCGAGCGCAAGGTCGTGGCCGACTTTGCCGATAAGATCGACATCACCGACTCCTCTCAGGTGCTGCAGTACGGCGCCGCCGCCCAGAAGAACATCGCCTCCTTCTCCGAGAACGCCCTGAACAACGTCCGCACCAAGGATCTGGGCGAGGTGGGCGACGCCCTGTCCTCTCTGGTGGTGGAACTCAAGACCTTCGGTCAGGAGGAGAAGAGCGGGCTGTTCGGCTTCTTCCAGAAGAAGAAAAATCAGGCCCTTGCCTTGAAGGCCAGCTACGACAAGGCCGAAGTCAACGTGGACAAGATCGCCGGCATTCTGGAGGGCCATCAGGTCACCCTGATGAAGGACATCGCCATGCTGGACCAGATGTACGACCTGAACACCAAGTACTACAAGGAGCTCACCATGTACATCCTTGCGGGCAAGAAGGCGCTGGAGAAGGCCCGCACCACCACGCTGGAGGAGCTGCGCAAGAAAGCCGCCGAGACCGGCGCGCAGGAAGATGCGCAGACCTACAACGACTACGCCAACCTGTGCAACCGCTTTGAGAAGAAGATCCACGATCTGGAGCTCACCCGCATGATCTCCATCCAGATGGGCCCCCAGACCCGCCTGATCCAGAACAACGACACCCTGATGCTGGAGAAGATCCAGTCCTCTCTGGTGAACACCATCCCCCTGTGGAAGAGCCAGATGGTGCTGGCACTGGGTCTGGAGCACAGCCGTCAGGCCACTGCCGCCCAGTCCGCCGTCACCAACATGACCAACGAGCTGCTGCAGAAGAACGCCGACATGCTGAAGATGGGCACCATCGAGACCGCCAAGGAGGCTGAGCGCTCCATCGTGGACATCGAGACCCTGCAGCACACCAACCAGCAGCTCATCTCCACCCTGGACGAGGTCATGCAGATCCAGAAGGACGGCGCCCAGAAGCGCCGCGAGGCCGAGGTCGAGCTGGGCCGCATCGAGGGCGAGCTGAAGCAGAAGCTGCTGGAGCTGCGGGGCTGATTAATCTTTCCATTCCCCAAACTCTCCTGAAAGGAGACACCACATGAACTATCTGAAAAAACAGGGCACTGCGTGGGTGCTCACGCTGGTGATGATCGTATTCGCCATTTTCATCGGCCGGGCCCACGCAAAGGACCCCACTCCCGACCCGGTGCCGGTCCCCTCCGCCTCTCAGTCCGCCGAGGATGCCTACTACGTCTATGACAATGCCGGCGTTCTCTCCAGCAAAGAGATCCGGACCCTCTCCAAGCGCAACCAGACCCTCATGGACGACATGAAGGTGGTCATCGCCTGCGTCACCGTCGACTACGGCAAGAGCGACCTGTACGACTACGCCATGGACTGCGCCTCTCAGCTGGACCTCCAGCAGTACGACTTCATCGTCGTGCTGGACATCAGCGGCAAAAACTACTGGCTGGTACAGGGCAGCGGCCTCACGGACGTCTTCACGGACAACGACTGCTCCGACTACGCCGCCACCTATATGGAGCGGGACTTTGCCGCCGGCCGCTACGGCGATGCCCTTCTGTCCCTCACGCAGGCTCTGTCCGACTGGTACTACGCAAATTACAACGGATAAAGGAGGCTCCGCCATGGATTCCGGTACCATCGTTCTTCTCATCGTTCTTGTGATCGTGATCATCGCGCTGGCGGAGGGCTCCCGCTACCGCCGCTACCGCGGCGGCTATTACGGTGACGCCTACCGCTACCGTCCCTTCTACATCTTCCCGCCCAGACCGCCCAGACCGCCCCGGCCCCCGCGTGCGCCCCGTCCGCCCCACGGTCCCGGCATGGGCGGCCCCGGTCCCCGGCCTCCCCGCAGGCCGCAGGCCCCCGGCGGCAGACCGGGCGGCTCTCCCCGTCCCCCCAGACCCTCCGGCGGCAGCTTTGGCGGCGGGCGCTCCTTTGGGGGCGGCGGCCGGCCCTCTGGCGGCAGCTTTGGCGGAGGCCGTTCCTTTGGGGGCGGCGGCCGATCCTCTGGCGGCTCCTTTGGCGGAGGCCGTTCCTTCGGGGGTGGTGGACGCTCCGGCGGCTCCTTTGGCGGAGGCGGCCGCTCCGGCGGCGGTGGCTTCGGCGGCGGCCGCAAATAACAGCAAAAAGAAAGGGCCCTGTCCATCCGGACAGGGCCTTCTTTTTATCATTTCATTTTCAGCAGCCGCTCCACTCGCTTGTACAGCAGGAAGGTCAGGATGGTCACCAGCACGCCCTTCAGCAGGTTGAAGGGCACCACGGCGAACAGCACCAGTGTGGACACGCTGTTGATGGCCCCGTTGACCTTGGTGCCCATGGCTACGATCACGTCCAGCGGCATTCCGTACAGCTTGGAGAAGGCGGGCAGCAGGTACACGGCGTTGAACAGGCTACCGAACACCGTCATGCAGCCGGTGCCCACGGCCATGCCGGCCAGCGCGCCCTTCTTGGTCTTGAAGCGGTGATAGATGATGGTGGCCGGCAGCACGAAGGAGCAGCCCACCACAAAGTTGGCAAAGTCACCCACGAAGGCGGTGGTAGTGCCCTTCAGCAGCAGCTTGAGGATGACCTTCACCAGCTCGCACACCACGCCGGCCACAGGCCCCAGCGAGAAGGAGCAGATGAACACCGGCACCTCGCTGAAGTCCAGCTTATAGAAGGACGGGGCGAAGGGCAGGGGGATCTCCAGATACATCAGGGCGGCGGCCAGCGCGGCGAACACGCCGATGTAGGCCGCCCGCCGGGCGGCGGACTGCTTTTTCGGCTTCAGCCACAGCCGCTCCAGCAGAAGGGCCACCACAAAGAGCCCCACGAAGATGGCAAGGCAGGTCAGCAGAAACGTGACGTTTTCCCTCGCCAATTCCCAAAGTGTGCGCAGTTTTTCCATAAAAATACCTCCACAAAATGTGATAGAAACACCTGAAAAGAGCGTCTTTCAAGGTGCAATCACATACTGGGAGGGATGTGCACATCTTCTTCCATCCGGACTATAACCGTTGGTCCCGGAGTTTCACCGGGTCGGCCGCTTGCGCGGTTCGCGGACTGTACCGCCAGTGGGGAATTTCACCCCGCCCTGAAGACATCCTGTTCACTTGTTTCCCCCGCATTATAATACCTTCTCTCCGCCTTTGCAACCCCCCGCCGTAAATTTTCCGCAGAGTGTAGAACATTCGTTCCGCCGCACTTGACAAACCGCCCGCCGCCCGGTAAGATGGACCTATCAAGCCAGAGGAGGCGGAGCCCATGTCCATGACGCCGGAACACACCTGCTGCTTCACCGGGCACCGGCCCGCCAAACTGCCCTGGGGCAGCGACGAGCGGGACCCCCGCTGTCTGGCCCTGAAGCGCTCCATGGCCCGGGAGCTGGAGGCCCTCTACCGCCGGAGCGTAGGACATTTCATCTCCGGCATGGCGCTGGGGTGTGACCTCTACTTTGCCGAGGCAGTGTTGGCCCTGCGGGAGCGCTACCCCGTCACGCTGGAGTGCGCGCTCCCCTTCCCCGGGCAGGCTGAACGCTGGACGGCGGACTGCCGCCGCCGCTGGCAGGCCATCGTGGACGCCTGCGACGTGGAAACCGTGGTGCAGGATCACTATGACAAGGGCTGCATGCTCCGCCGGGACCGGTACATGGTGGACCGCTCCGCCGTGGTGCTGGCCGTATTTGACGACAGCCCCGGCGGCACCAAATACACCCTGGACTACGCCGCCCGCCGCCAGCGGGAGGTCCTCCTGCTGGACCTGAACCACCCCAACGCCCCGGCGGCCCGGATGGAGGCCGCCGGCGGGCAGCTCAGCCTGCTGTGAGCAGGCCGGGCCGGATAAATTATGCTTGACAAGGGCGGGCGGCTCTGCTATACTGTGTGAGCAAAACAAAGCAGGAATGGCACCGCCGTCCTCACCTCCAGCCGCCGGTGAAGAGGTCAACATGGGAAAACCGCATGGGATCCGTGCGTTTTTTTGTGGATGTGGGTGCTGTTCCGCATCCACTTTTTCTTTTTCAGGAGGTGCTTGACCATAGCTAATCTGGAGCATCAAATCAACGAGGAGATCCGCGACCGGGAGGTCCGCCTGATCGGCGCCGACGGCACTCAGCTGGGCGTCATGTCCGCCGCTGAGGCGCAGCACGCCGCAGACGAGGCCGGTCTGGATCTGGTAAAGATCTCCCCCAACGCAGTCCCCCCCGTGTGCAAGCTGATGGACTATGGCAAGTTCCGGTTCGAGCAGTCCAAGCGCGAGAAGGAAGCCAAGAAGAACCAGCATGTGGTGGAGATCAAGGAGATCCGCATGTCTCCCGGCATCGACATCGGCGACTTCAACACCAAGCTGCGCAACGCCCAGAAGTTTCTGGCCGACGGCAACCGGGTGAAGGTCACGGTCCGCTTCCGCGGCCGCGAGATGGCCCACACCGAGATCGGCAAGGACCTGCTGCTGGACTTCGCCGCCCAGTGCGCCGAAGTGGGCACCATGGATAAGGAGCCCAAGCTGGAGGGCCGCCACATGAGCATTTTCCTCGCTGCCAAGCCCAACAAGCCCGCCAAGTAAATTCCCCGTGGCATCCGCCACCGCATCAAACAGTAAAGGAGAAAATCACCATGCCTAAGATCAAGACCCACAGCGGCGCGAAGAAGCGTTTCAAGCTGACCAAGAACGGCCGCGTCAAGCGTGCCCACGCCTTCAAGAGCCACCTGCTCAACGGCCACGGCAAGACCACCAAGCTCAAGAGAGGCCTCCGCAAGGGCGCCTATGCTGATGTCACCAACGAGGCGACCATCAAGCGCATGATCCCTTATAAATAATTGAACTTACTTTTACTCAACATAGGAGGCTGAACAACAATGGCAAGAGTCAAGGGCGCGATGATGACGCGCAAGCGCAGAAATAAGGTCCTCAAGCTGGCCAAGGGCTACTGGGGCGCCAAGAGCAAGCATTACAAGATGGCCAACGAGCAGGTCATGAAGTCCCTGCAGTACGCCTATGTGGGCCGCCGGCTGAAGAAGCGTGACTTCCGTCAGCTGTGGATCGCCCGCATCAACGCCGCCTGCAAGATGAACGGCATGAACTACTCCACCTTCATGCACGGCCTGAAGCTGGCCGGCGTGGAGATCAACCGCAAGATGCTGGCTGAGCTGGCCGTCAACGACAAAGCTGCTTTCACCCAGCTGACCGAGTTGGCCAAGGCTAAGCTGGCCTGATCGCCGCAAAGCAATACAAAACCGCCCCTGCCATGCAGCAGGGGCGGTTTTCTATTTCTCTTATCCGCCAACCGGCGGCGTGGCCCTGTGTTTACAGCAGGTCCTTCTTTTTCAGCACGAAGGCCAGCACGCCGATGATCACCGCCGACACGATCAGCGGGAACCACGCCACCGCCGCCGGCAGCCCGGAGACGTTCATGCCGTAAAAGCCGAAGACGATGTTGGGCACGGTCAGCAGAATGGTCAGGGAGGTGAGCACCTTCATGATGACGTTCAGGTTGTTGGAGATGACGGAGGCAAAGGCGTCCATCATGCCGGAGATGATGGAGGAGTAGATCTGGGCCATCTCGATGGCCTGCCGCACCTCAATGAGCACGTCCTCCAGCAAGTCGTGGTCTTCCTCGTACAGGGTGACGATGCGGCCCCGGAGGATCTTCTCCAGCGTGACCTCGTTGGCCTTCAGGGAGGTGTTGAAGTACACCAGGGACTTCTCCAGGTCCAGCAGCTGGATCAGCTCCTTGTTCCGCTGGGACTTGTAAAGCTGGTGCTCCATGTAGTTATAGGTCTTATCGATCTGCTTCAGATACTGCAGGTATCGCTTGGCCACCAGCAGCAGGATGTTCAGGATAAACCGGGTGCGCTGCTGGGTGCGGACATCCTTCACCATGCCGTCCTGCAGGTCCCGCACCACGGAGGTTTCCTTCAGGCAGACGGTGATGATATGCTTGTCCGTGACAATGATGCCCATGGGCAGGGTGGAGTACACCACACCGGTATCGTCCTTCTCCATGGCGGGGGTATCCACGATGATGAGGGTCTGCCCCTCCTCGCTGTCGATGCGGGAGGTCTCCTCCTCGTCCAGCGCCGCCCGGAGGAAGGTGGGCTCCACATTCAGCGTGGCCGCCACGGTCTTCAGCTCATCCTCGCTGGGGTACACCAGATTGACCCAGCAGCCCTCCTCCACAGCATTGAGCTGGGTCATTTTTCCGTCTACCGTCTTGTGAATGGTCAGCATCGCTCCCACACCTTTCCCGCCTGTATCCCCTCGCTTAACAAGGCTAATCTGATTATATGCCACCGCCGGGCGCTTTGCAACCCCCAAAGCGGCTGGTTGGGCAAGGCCCCCGCCGCGCCGCGGCGGGAGCCTTGCCAGTCTTTACCGCTCCGGCCCCAGCAGCAGGGGCTGGAGCTGCTCTCCCCGCAGGGCGGCCTCTACCGTCTCCTCCACCCGCCCGAAGTCGGCGATGAGGGAGGTGGGCTTGCCCCGGCAGTCGTCCTGCCCGAAGGGGACAAAGTAGACGTTCCGCCGTCCCAGCAGGGCCCCCAGATTAGGGGCCGCCGCGCTGAGGCCGTCGTTGGTGGCGATGGCCAGCACCAGCGGCCGGCCGTTGCGCAGATGGGCCTTGGCGGCCATGGTCACCGGTCCGTCGGTGACTCCGTTGGCCAGCTTGGCCAGCGTGTTCCCCGTGCAGGGGCAGATCACCAGCACATCCAGCAGCTTTTTTGGCCCGATGGGCTCCGCCTCTGCCACGGTGGTGACCGCCGGCCGGCCGCAGGCTGCCTCGACCCGGGCCCGCCAGTCCTCCGCCCGGCCGAAGCGGGTGTCCGTCCCCGCCGCCGCCTCAGACAGGATGGGCAGGACGGTATCGTACCGCGCCGCCGCCCGCTCCAGTGCAGACACGGCCTCCCCCATGGTACAGAAGGAGCCGCACAGGGCAAAC
Organism: uncultured Oscillospiraceae bacterium; assembly: GCA_934667095.1. Taxonomy (GTDB): domain Bacteria; phylum Bacillota; class Clostridia; order Oscillospirales; family Oscillospiraceae; genus Enterenecus. The sequence goes on from CAKULE010000002.1 coordinate 96,136, forward strand.
CCCAACTTCAGCTCCATACTCACACTCCTAACATCATGTGATAGACGGTATCCCGCAGGGCGCGGGCTGCGGTGAGGGGGGCCTCCTTCCCCGGCAGACCGGGGGCTAGGATCACCCGGATCCCGTGGTGGGCGGCGGCTTCGCCGTCCACGCCGCCGGGGGCCGAGGCCAGCTCGATCACCGGCGTACCCTGCCGCAGTGCAGCCAGCTCCGCCTCCCCCAGTACCGGGGCGGGCACGGTGTTGAACACCAGCTCCGCCGTGGACAGCCGGGCGGGCAACGCCGCAAATCCGCCGCAGGGCAGAGACATGCTCTCCGCCAGCGCCTGCCGGGCGGGGCTGCGCTCCGCCACCCACACGTCAGCCCCCAACGCCCGCAGCCGCAGAGCCAGCGCCTGACCCACCCGGCCGAAGCCCGTGACCACGCAGGCCGCACCGTGGAGGGTCACAGGCGCGGCCTCCATGGCCAGCCGAAGAGCCCCCTCCGCCGTGGGCACGGCGTTGCGCACCGCCAGCTCCCCCCGGTCAAAATAGTCCTCCACCGTCAGGCCCCGGGCAGAGGTCATGGCCCGCAGCCGCCCGTCCACCCTGCCCGCCAGCAGCCGCTGGCCGGGCCGCAGCCGGTCCAGCACAGTCTCCGGTGCCAGCTCTACGGCGGACAGCGGCGTATTCACCAGTCCGGCCCCGTTCAGGGCCGGCAGGGGCAGAATGACGCCGTCCGCACCCTCGATGCCGTTCAGCCCGGGCTCGCACCGCAGGTCCTGCTCCAGCGCAAAGGGATGTACCCGGTGGCCGTCCGCGGCCAGCAGGGCTGCCAGTGCGCTCTGCCTGCGGTCGCCGCCGATCACCCAGAGCTCCCAACTGTTGCTATTCAAGGTCAACACTCCTTTGATGAGGATCGCCGTCCTCATCTCAGTCTATTCAGCCCCCGCCAAAGCTGCCCCCTCCCGGACAAAAAAGAGAGCCCGTCTCCGTGAGACAGGCTCTCCTCCGTGGGTGTCAGGCCTCCAGCAAGGGCCAGATGTCCTCGTCCAGCCAGCGCAGTTCGCGGTCGTTCCAGCCCAGGTCCGGGTCGGCCCGGAAGAGTTCGAACACCGTTCTGGCCAGCGTAGCGGCCCGGTTCGCCAGGTCGGCCTTGCCCTGGGCCTTCGCCATGGCGCTGACCCGTGCCAGCATCTCCACCATGCCCTGCCGGTGGAGGTCCAGCTGGCTGGTGGCGCCGTACCAGGCGTCCTTCCCCTCCAGCAGCTGGGCCATCAGCTCCAGCTTGGTGAAGTAGATCTCCGGGATGCGCTCCAGGGTGGGCTTCACCAGGGCCTGCTCCCCCGTCTCGTGATAGGTCTCCGCCAGAATCCGCAGTGCGTCGTACCGCACGTCGTCCAGCCGGGCAGTCTCGATGAGGGCCTTGCACAGGGTGATGACCTCCTCACTGCGCTCGGGGGCGCGCATGGCGTACAGCAGGTTGTTCAGCAGGATCTCGTCCCCGGGGTACTGCTTCAGGCCCTCCCGCAGGATGGCCTCCGCCTCGGCGGGCTTGTCATCCCGCAGCTTGGCCGCCCGGGAGGCGAAGTCGAACACCCGGTCCTCCCGTTCCAGACGGTTGTAGTCGAACAGCTCATCGGTGGACACCTCGAAGAAGCTCGCCAGAGCGGGGATCAGGCACACATCGGGCATGGCCGCCCCGGTCTCCCACTTGCTCACTGCCTGAAAGGTCACACCCATGGCCTGGGCCAGCACCTCCTGGGACACATTCTTCTGCCGCCGCAGCTCGCGGATCTTTTCGCCTAATTTGATCTCCATTTTGATCGTCTCCTTTCAATTCGCCGGCTCGACCCTATCTTACCAGACGGGGCCCGGAATACAATAACGCCGTCGTTTAGAATTTTTCTATTTTAAGTTGAGCCCAAAGGGGCTCACGTCGGTGCCGCAGAAGCCCTGATACCGCTGGATGTCCCGCAGGGCGGCGTGGGCCGCCTCCGCCGGGCGCTGTCCGTCCGGGATCCTGACGCAGCCCGCCCGCAGCAGGCGGATGGCCCGGCCTTTCTTTCCTCCCATGTCCGATCGCTCCTTTCCCGTTTTGTTCGGTCTGGCTTTATCCTAACCGGGCGGGTGGCGAACTTCAATAACGCATTCATTTAGAATTTTTCTAATTTTAGTTGAGCCCTGGACAAAGAAAAAGCGCGGCAAAGCCGCGCTTTTCAGGGGGACGATCAGATTTCAAGCGCCTTCCGCACCACAGCGCCCATGGCGGCGTGGTCCAGCGGCCGGTCCAGGAAGAGCTCCAAGGCGTAGATGGCCTGGTGCACCAGCATGGGCAGGCCATTGGAGCAGGGATGGCTCAGCTCCCGCGCCCGGGTCAGCAGGGCGGTCTCCGCCGGGTGGTAAATGAGGTCGAAGACCCCCGCCCCAGCGGGTAGACGGTCCAGAAAATCCAGGCTGCCAAAGGCCGGGCAGCCAGCCATGCCCAGATCGGTGCAGTTCACCAGCAGGTCCGCCCCAGCGCACAGGCGGTCCAGCTCCGTCCAGGGGGCGGCGGCCATGCCCGGCTGCCCGGCGCACAGCTCCTCCGCCCGGCTGAGGGTACGGTTGCACACGGTGACCGCCGCGCCGCAGGCCGCCAGCTTGCGCCCAACCGCCCGGGCGGCCCCGCCGGCCCCCAGCAGAAGCACCCTCTCCGCCGGCCAGAGACCGGTCTCCTCCAGCGCAGCCAGACAGCCCGCGCCGTCGGTGTTGAAGCCGTGCCAGCCGCCCTCCCGGCGGCAGACGGTGTTCACCGCACCGAACCGGGCGGCGTCCCCGTCCACCTCCGCCAGCAGGGGGATCAGGTCCTGCTTGTGTGGCATGGTGGCGTTGAAGCCGGTGATCCCGTTCTCCTCCGCCCAGCAGAGGTAGGCGGGCAGTTCTCCCCGCTCCACCACATGGGCGGTGTAGGGGATGTCCAGCCCCAAGGCGCTCAGCATCGCCCCGTGAATGCGGGGGGACAGGGAGTGGAGCACCGGATCGCCGATGACCTGAAGGGCGCTCATGCCAGCACCTCCAGCAGGGCGTCCATGGCGGTGAGGTAGCCTGGCAGGCCCTGCCCATAGACCTGCCCCCTGCAGGCGGGGGCGGTGACAGAGACCGCCCGAAAGGCCTCCCGGCTGTGGATGTCGCTGATGTGGACCTCCCACGCAGGGACAGTGATGGCCTTCAGCGCGTCGTGGATGGCATAGCTGTAATGGGTATAGGCCCCGGGGTTGATGACGATGCCATCATAGACCCCCTGGGCCTGCTGGATGCGGTCAATGATGGCTCCCTCGTGGTTGGACTGCCAGCAATCGACCCGCACGCCCAGCGCCTTCGCGTGGGCGGCTATGAGCCCGCAGAGATAGTCATAGTCCTGCCGGCCGTAGATGTCTGGTTCCCGCTGGCCCAGCAGGTTCAGGTTGGGCCCGTTGATGACGAGGATGCGCTTAGGCAGGTCGGCCAACCCGGCGAGGATGGCCTCCACCGTAGCCTCCGGCGCGGAAAAGTCCTTCACTGTCAGGTCCGCCGCCTCCTGATAGAGGGGCAGACGCCGGATGAAGGTGTCCTCAAACTGCGCTGCCGTGCCCTGTCCCAGCGGGCGGCCCTCCATGGAGACCCCCGCCAGAATGTCCTCCACCGGCCGGTCCAGAAAGACCACCGCGCCGGTCCGCCGCAGGGCGTCCACGTTCTCCTGCCGCAGCACCGCACCGCCGCCGGTGGCGATGACCTGTCCCTGCCGGGCGGCGGTCTCCGCAATGGCCCGGCTCTCCAGCGTGCGGAAGACCTCCTCGCCCCCGGCTTCAAAGATCTGGGGGATGGTGCGGCCGGCCAGTTCCTCCACCCGCTGGTCGCAGTCCACAAAGGGGCAGTCCAGCCGCTGGGCCAGCAGGCGGCCGCAGGTGGTCTTGCCGCTGCCCATCATGCCGATGAGTACGATATTTTTCATGCCTCTCACCCCAGATTCGACTTGAAGTTGCCCAGCACCCGGAAATCCCCGGAGGTCTGGGCCAGCTCATGCAGGGCGTCCGCGGTGTCCTCTTCGGCGACGCTGCCGGTGAACTCCAGAAAGAACATGTACTCCCAGCTGTGCTCCGGAATAGGCCGGGACTCCAGCTTCACCATGTTCAGGCCGTGAACGGCCAGCACCGTCAGCACCTCGTTCAGGGACCCGGCCTCGTGGGGCAGGAGGAACAGGGCGCTCAGCTTGTCCGCCCCCTCCCGCAGCTCCGGCTTGGGGGACACCACCACAAAGCGGGTGGTGTTGTGGCTGTTGTGGTTGATGCCCCGGGCCAGAATTTCCAGCCCGTAGATCTCCGCCGCCCGGGCGGAGCAGATGGCCGCCTTGGTGACGTCGCCGCTGGCGGCCACCATCTGGGCGGAGCCGGCGGTATCCGCCTGCGGCACCTGATGCCAGTCCGGGTGGGTGTTCAGATACTGCTCGCACTGGAACAGGCCCTGCTCGTGGGAGTAGACATGGGTGATGGTGTCCAGCGTGGCCCCCTTGGGAGCCATGAGGCAGTGCTCCACCCGCACGGTGGTCTCCCCCACCAGATAGAACTCATACCGGGTGAGCAGGTCGTAGATCTGCCGGATGGCCCCGGTGGAGCTGTTCTCGATGGGGAGCACGGCGTAGTCCGCCCGGCCCTCCTTCAGGGCGAGGAAGCAGTCCTCAAACTGCTCCAGCCCCTCTACGTTCACTGCCGGGCCGAACCAGTCCAGACTGGCCTGTTCGCTGTATGCCCCGGGCACGCCCTGATACACCACCCGGGGGTCCTCCACAGGCTGGCGCAGGGAACTCATGGCGGCCTTGAACCGGCGCAGGCCGGGGTTGTCCGCCCCCTCGCCGGTGAGATCCCGCTGCTGCCGGCGGGACAGAGCCATCACCGTCCGGTACAGGCACACCGCCGCCGAGGCCAGCTCCGGGCCGGCCAGTGCAGCCTTCTCCGCCAGCACCTGCCGCTCCCGGGCCTGATCCAGCACAGGCAGGCCGTGGGCCAGCTTGTACTCCCCCACCCGCCGGGTCACGTCCATCCGCCGGCGGAACAGCTCCATCATCTGGCGGTCGATGACGTCGATCTCGTTCCGCAGCTCATTCAGTTCGCTCATCGGTATTCCTCCGCTTCGGCGGCGTAGCCTCTGGCCGCAGCCAGATTGCGCACCTTGTCCTCTTCCGTCAGTACCCGGACCACTCTGGCCGGGCTGCCCATCAGCATGGAGCCGTCCGGGGCCCTGGTCTTCCCCGTCACCACCGCTCCGGCGGCTACGATGCAGTCCGCGCCGATCTCGCAGCCCTGAAGCAGGATGGCCCCCATGCCGATAAGGGTGCGGTCCCCAATGGCCCGGCCGTGGAGGATGGCCCCGTGGCCCACGGTCACGTTGTCGCCGATGGTCATGGGGCCCGCGTCACCGTGGAGCACCACGTTGTCCTGCAGGTTGGTGTTGGTCCCGATGCGCACCGGGGCTCCGTCCGCCCGGATCACCGCGTTGTACCACACAGAGCACCCGGGGCCGAAGGTCACGTCGCCGCACACCTTCGCCCCGGGCAGGATGACCACGTTTTCGTCAGTCTCCCGCAGCGTCTTGTTATCCATAAAGTTCTCTCCTTTAAATGCCCAGCAGCTGGCAGGCAGCCAAAGCGGCGGCGGCCTCTACCACCGGCACCGCCCGGGGCACCACACAGGGGTCGTGCCGGCCGGTGAGCTCCAGCTCTGCATTCTCGCCGGTCTTCATGTTCACAGTGAACTGTCGCCGGCCGATGGAGGGGGTTGGGCGGAAGGTCGCCTCGAAAAACAGGGGCATCCCGTTGGTGATGCCGCCGTTGATGCCCCCGGCGCAGTTCTGCTCCGCCTTGACGGAGCCGTCGTCGTCCACATAGAGGGGGTCGTTGGCCTCGCTGCCCCGCATGAGGGAAAAGGCCGTCCCCGCGCCGAAGGCCACCGCCTTCACCGCCGGCACTGCAAACAGGTACTGGGAGAAGATGCCCTCGGCGTTCTCCCCGAAATCAGGGCTGCCCAGCCCCGCGGGCAGACCGAAGACGGCGCACTCCACCGCGCCGCCCACGGAGTCCAGTTCCTCCTTTGCGTCCAGAATGGCCTGCCGCATCCGCTCCCCGGCCTCGTCGTCGATCACCGGGAACTCCTTGCGGGACGCAGCGTACAGCTCCTCCATGGTGTCCCAGCAGCCGTCGCTCTCGCCATAAATGGAACTGATGTGGGCGCAGACGGTAACGCCCCGGGCGGCCAGCAGCTGCCTGGCCACCGCCCCGGCAAACACCAGCGGGGCCGTCAGCCGGCCGGAGAAGTGCCCGCCACCCCGGTAGTCGTTGCAGCCATCGTAGCGCACGTGGGCGGCGTAGTCCGCATGGCCCGGCCGGGCCACGTCCTTCACCGCGGTGTAGTCTGCCGAACGGGTGTCAGTATTGCGGATCATGGCACACAGGGGCGCGCCGGTGGTCTTGCCCTCGAACAGGCCGGAGAGGATCTCCGGCTCGTCCGCCTCCTTCCGGGCGGTGGACAGGGCGTTTTTGCCCGGGACCCGCCGGGCCAGCTCCGCCCGGACGGCATCCAGATCCAGCTTCAGCCCCGCGGGCACGCCGGTGAGCACCACACCGATGGCCGGACCGTGGGATTCCCCAAAAATCGTATATTTCATCGTATCTCCTCCTCCGGCAATTCCAGCCTCATCCTGATGAGGGGAATGCCGTCTTCCAAAAACTCCTCCGATACCTGCCGGAAGCCCGCTTTTTCATAGAGCCCCCGGGCACAGGTCTGCGCCTCCACCGCAAAAACATCCACCCGAAGCCGCAGGATGTCGTACAGCTCGTCTGCCGTCAGCTTCTGAAATCGCTTGACCACCGGCTCCATCTCGAACCTCACTCCTCTGTGCAGACGAACTGCCCGCCAAGGCTCCGGTAATCCTCCCAGAAGCCGGGGTAGGACTTGCTGACGCACTCCGCCCCCAACAGGGTCACGGGGCCGTCCGCCCGGGTGGCCGCCACCGCAGCCATCATGGCGATGCGGTGGTCGCCGCAGCAGTCGATGGTCACACTTCCCTTCAGTGTCCCGACCCCTGCGAGGGCAACGCCGTCGGTAAACTGCTCCACCTCTACGCCGAGGGCCGTCAAAGCCTTGCTGACGGCGGCGATGCGGTCACTCTCCTTCATACGCAGGCGGGCGCCGCCGCCGATGTGGGTAGTCTTTCCCGCCCGCAGGGCCCCCAGCAGGGCCAGCGCCGGGAACAGATCCGGGCACTGGCTCACGTCCAGCACCACGTCGCCCTCCGCGCTGCACAGCTCCATATAATAGGGCACGATGCGGGTGTCCCCCTGCAGGGAGAAGGGATTGAGCCCACCCACAAGGATGTCGTTCCCCAGCCCGTGGGCGGCGTAGAAGAAGGCCGCCTGCGACCAGTCTGCCTCGATGGTCTTCCGGAAGGGGCGGTAGGTCTGGCCCCCGGGAATGTGCCCCGCCTGCGTGAGCACCCCGGCATCGGCCATGGCCTCCCGTGTCATCTCCACGTAGTCGCCGGACTCCAGCTCCGAGGTGAGCACGATGTCGGAATCCCCCCGCAGCAGGGGCAGGGCGAACATCAGCCCGGTGAAGAACTGGCTGGACACGTTGCCCGGCAGGCGGTAGACCCCCGGCTCCAGCAGGCCGCGGACGGTGAGGGTGTCTCCCTTCTGCTCGTAAAAGACGCCCTTCTCGTCAAAGAGGTCGAAATAGGGCTTCAGGGGGCGCTCCATCAGCCGGCCATGGCCGGTGAACACCCCTCCGGCCCGGACGGCCAGCGCCACCGGAATGAGGAAGCGCAAAGTGGAGCCCGACTCGCCGCAGTCCATCCGGGGGATGGCCATGCGCCGCATGGGGGACATCTGGCTGGCGCCCATGCCGGTGACCGTGAGGGTGGTCCCCTCCCAGTCAAACTGGGCCCCCAGCTCCTCCAGACAGGCCACGGTGGCGTCCACATCGGCGCAGCGGCCCACGTTGGACAGCACACTCACCCCGTCGGCCAGCGCCGCGGCGATGATGCATCGGTGGGCCTGAGACTTGGAGGGCGGCGGGGTGATCTGCCCCTGCAATCGGGTGGGGGTGATGGTGATATTCATGGTCATTCTCCTTTGCTGATCTTCTCGTCCGTGCCCTCAATTACCGCCGGATACCGCTCTCAGGCTCTCCAGCACAGCTTCTTTTTCCATCTTCACGGGGACAGCATGACCCATTTCCTCTAGAAAAATCATGGTGATATGGTCCCCGGCGCTCTTTTTGTCCAGCCCCACGGCCTGAACGATGCTCTCCCAGCCGCAGTCGATCTGGGTGGGCAGGCCGAAGGCCTCCAGCAGGTCGATGAGGGTCTGGATGCCGTCGTCTTCCCTGCTGATGCCGAGGCCGAGGCCCAGCCGGGCGGCGCACACCATGCCCGCCGCCACCGCCTGCCCGTGGGTCCACTTCTCGTAGTGCCCCGCCAGCTCATAGGCGTGCCCCACGGTGTGGCCGAAGTTCAGGATCATCCGCAGGCCGGTGTCCCGCTCGTCCTGAACGACTACATCCCGTTTTATTTTGCAGCAGGTATACAGAACGGGTTCAATTTCCGCCATGACCGCCTGCCGGGAAGGCCGCTCCGCCAGAAAATCGAAGAATCCCCGGTCGGCGATGCAGCCATATTTGATGACCTCTGCCATGCCGTCGGCAAAGGTGCGGTCGGGCAGGGTCTCCAGCACAGCCGGGTCCATCAGCACCAGCTTGGGCTGCCAGAAGGCGCCGGCCAGATTCTTCCCGTGGTCCAGATCAATGGCCACCTTTCCCCCCACGGAGGAATCCACCTGCGCCAGCAGGGTGGTCGGGATCTGCACGAAGTCCACCCCCCGCAGCAGGGTGGCGGCGGCAAAGCCAGCCAGATCCCCCACCACGCCGCCGCCCAAGGCGGCGACGGCATCGGTGCGGGTGAGGCCCGCCTCCATCATGTCCTCCCACAGCTGGGCCAGCTGGGCAGCATTTTTTGACCGCTCTCCGGCGGGGATGACCCTGGCCGCCACAGCGAAGCCCGCGGCGGTCAGGCTGCCCTCCACCCGGGCAAGGTACAGGGGGGCCACGGTGCTGTCCGTCACCACAAAGACCCGCTCCGCCCGGGGCAGGACCGCCCGGAGGCGCTCCCCCACCCGGTCCAGCAGACCGCTCTCGATCAGAATGTCATACTCCCGCCCGGGCAGCGGCACGTTCAGGCTCGTCATAGGCCGCTCCTTTACAGGGACTTGCCCATCAGCTCCACCAGAGGCGCCAGCCGCCCCATGAGGTGGCTGAACTTCTCCGGCGTAAGGGACTGCTGACCGTCGCACTTGGCGTGGGGGGGATCGTTGTGGACCTCGATCATCAGGCCGTCGGCCCCCACGGCGCAGGCTGCCATGGCCAGCGGCTCCACCATGCGGTACATACCCGCCGCGTGGGAGGGGTCCACGATGATGGGCAGGTGGCTCATCTCCCGGATGGCGGGGATGGCGGACAGGTCCAGCGTGTTGCGGGTGTAGGTCTCGAAGGTGCGCACCCCCCGCTCACAGAGGATGACGTTCTCGTTGCCCGCGGCCATGATGTACTCAGCGGACATGATCCACTCCTCGTAGGTGTTGGCAAGGCCCCGCTTCAGCAGGATGGGCTTGGACATCTTGCCCACTTCCTTCAGCAGGTCGAAGTTCTGCATGTTCCGGGCACCGATCTGCACCAGATCCACTGTCTCCTCAAAGAGCTGACAGTACTTAGGGCTCATCAGCTCGGTGACCACGGGCAGACCGGTAGCCTTCTTGGCCTCCAGCAGCAGCTCCAGCCCGTCCACGCCCATGCCCTGGAAGGAGTAAGGGGAGGTGCGGGGCTTGAACGCGCCGCCCCGGAGCAGCTTGGCCCCGGCGGCCTTCACATCCTCGGCAATTCCGGTGAGCTGCTCCCGGCTCTCCACCGAGCAGGGCCCGGCGATGACCGTAAAGGTCCCGCCGCCCACCTTGACGCCGCCCACGTCCACCACGGTATCCTCCGGGTGGAACTTGCGGTTGGCCTTCTTATAGGGCTCCTGTACCCGCATGACCCGCTCCACGTCGGCGTTGAGGGACAGCTTGTCCATATCGATGTGGGTGGTATCCCCCACCAGCCCGAGGATGGAGCAGCCCACGCCGTTGGTGACGCCCACCTTCACGCTGTACTCGTGCTCCAGCTGGGCGGCAAGGGTCTGTATCTTTCCCAGCTCCGTGCCGGGCTTCATGACGATGACCATGATCCTTTCATCCTTTCCAGATAAAAAATAAATGCCCATTGACATTGGCGTGTCAATGAGCATCTGCGATCGGCCTGACTGACTGCCCCGGTCCTCCGGGGCTCCCTTTCACACCCGCTGCCGCTCCACGCCAAAAACGCCGGCCCCGATAAATCGGGCCCAGCCATAGGACAGGCTAAAGCTGCGGATGTGCTCGGATGTCATTTCTGCCGCCTCGCTTCAAAAGATAGTGACAGTATACCCTGCCGCGGGCGGAATTGCAAGCATTTTTTCGCGCCGCCGCAGAGGGGTCCACCTTGACAATCCCGCGGCAAAACAGTAACATAATAAGATAGATGTCATAAGGAGGGGATGGCCATGAGCCATACTGTGGAACTGCTGGCCGTGGGCACTGAACTGCTGCTGGGCGGCACGGTCAATACCGACGCCCGGGACCTGTCCCGGGAGCTGTCCGCGCTGGGCCTGAACGTCTACTATCACTCGGTGGTGGGGGACAATCCGGAGCGGCTGGCCGCCGCGGTGGCACTGGCCAAGAGCCGGGCGGACGTGCTGATCACCACCGGCGGCCTCGGCCCCACCTGCGACGACCTGACCAAGGAGGTCGTGGCGGCGGCTTACGGCCGCAGGCTGGAGTTCCACCCGGAATTTGCCGACGCCATCCGGGCCTATTTCGCCTGCTCCCACCGGAGCATGCCGGACAACAACCTCCAGCAGGCGTGGCTGCCGGAGCGCTGCACCGTGCTGGAAAACCGCTGGGGCACTGCCCCCGGCTGCGCCTTCCGGGAGGGGGACCGCTACGTAGTCATGCTCCCCGGCCCGCCCAGCGAGTGCATCCCCATGTTCCGGGAAGAGGCCGCCCCGTGGCTGCTGGGCCTCAGCGAGGGGGTCATCCGCTCCCGCACACTACGGGTCTTCGGCGCGGGGGAGTCCCAGGTGGAGAGCCTGCTGCGGGAGCGCATGAACGCCCTTGTCAACCCCACGCTGGCCCCCTACGCCAAGGAGGGCGAGATGGAGCTGCGCATCACCGCCAAGGCAGCCTCCGTCCCGGAGGCAGATGCCCTCATCGCCCCGGTAGAGGCGGAGGTCCGCGCCGCCCTCGGAGATCTGATCTACGGGACGGACGTGCCCTCGCTGGAGGCGGTGGCCCTCGCCGGGCTGAAGGAGCGGGGCCTCACGCTGGGCACCGCCGAGAGCTGCACCGGCGGGCTCATCGCCAAGCGCATCACCGATCTGCCCGGGGCGTCCTGCGCGCTCCGCGGCGGCATCGTCAGCTACACCAATGAAGTGAAGGAAGGCGTGCTGGGCGTACCCCATGACCTGCTGGAGGCACAGGGTGCCGTGTGCGCCGACGCGGCCCAGGCCATGGCTCAGGGGGCCCGGCGGGTGCTGGGCTGCGATCTGGCCGTGTCCGCCACCGGTGTGGCCGGCCCGGACAGCGACGACCGGGGCAACCCCGTGGGGCTGGTGTACGTGGCTCTGGCCGATGAGGAGCGCTGCTGGGTGCGGGAGCTCCATCTGGGCGGCGCCCGGGCCCGGCGGGACCGGGTGCGCACCCTCGCCGCCAACCACGCACTGGACATGATCCGCCGCTGGCTGGCGGGGCTTGAGATCGAACACATCTGACAGTTCGGAGAGGAGGGACGGCCATGAAGCGCCGCTGGAGAGGATTTTTCGGGATCGTGCTGTGCGCCGCGGTGCTGGCGGGCCTGCTGACCCTGCCTGCACAGGGCTCGTCGGCAGTCTACTTTATGTCGGTGAACGACAAAGTCGTCCCCATGACCGCCGCCAACATGCCCTTCACCGTGGGCAATACCCTCTACGTGCCGTACATCATGCTCTCCCCCCAGATCTCGGACGTCAATCTGGGCGTGCGGGCCCAGTACAACAGCAGCCGGCAGGTGCTCACCGTCTCGGATGACACCCGCACCGCCGTCTTCGACCTGCAGGCCAACACCGCCTACAACGGGCAGGGCGGCGCGCTGGGCATCCGGGCCGTCATCCGGGGCTCCATGGTCTATCTGCCCGTGGCGTGGATCAGCGTGTTCTTCCCCTCCATCCGGTACAGCCTGACCCGCACCCCCTACGGCACACTGGTCCGCATCACCAACAGCTCCGTCATCCTCACGGATGCCGAATTTCTCGACGCCGCCATGAACATGCTGCGGGACAATCTGGCCCGCTATCAGGAATCCCTGGCGCCCTCCGCTTCCCCCAGTCCTTCGCCCAGCCCGTCTCCCAGCCCTTCACCCTCTCCCAGCCCGTCCCCCTCCGTCTCCCCGTCGCCACAGGCGGCGGTGCAGCTGGCCTTCCGGGCCGGAGAGGAGACCGGGGCCGCGCTGGATGCGGTCCAGAGCCACGGCATGCAGGCCCTCTTTCTCTTTACCGTGGACCAGCTGGCGGGCTCCGCCCCCCTGCTGCGGCGGCTGGTCAGCTCCGGGCAGAGCGTCGGCCTGATCCTCACCGGGGCGGACCCGAAAACCTGCCTGACTGAACTGGAGCAGGGCCGGGCCCTGCTGGCCGCCCTCACCTGCACTGGCACGGCCATCGTCTCCGCCGGGCAGCTGACGCAGGAGGGCCAGCGCCAGCTGGAGGATGCGGGCTGCGTCCTGTGGCAGGCCACCATAAACGGCGACGGGTACACCGCCGCCGCCATCGCCGGCCGCCTCCGGCCCGAGCGCACCAACCGCGTGGAGCTCACCTGCGGCGAGGGGAGCTCCGGCCGGGTGAACGCCCTGCTGCGGCTGCTCTCCGGCGAGGAGTACCGGCTGGCCCCGGCTCTGGTCTCCACCCTTTGACCTGTGTCAGCCTTCATCCTATACGGAAAGGACTGTCTTTCATGTACGGACAAATTCACAAGCGTCTTGTGGTCGTTCTGGATGGGCAGGGCGGCGGCATGGGAGCCCAGCTGGTAAAGCTCCTGCTGCCCGTCCTCCCCGAGGACTGCCGCCTCATCGGCGTGGGCACCAACGCCCTGGCCACCGGCGCCCTGCTCCGGGCGGGAGTCCATCAGGGCGCCAGCGGTGGGAACGCCGTCATCTATAACGCCGGCCGGGCGGACCTCATCCTCGGGCCCATCGGCATCATTGTGGCCAACGGCATCTGCGGCGAGGTCTCCCCCGCCATGGCCGCCGCCGTCTCCGGGGCGGATGCCAACAAGATCCTCATCCCCTCCAACCGATGCAGCGTGCGCATTCCCGGCGCAGATGACCTGAAGCTGGACGAGCTGCTGCGTCAGGCGGTGGACATGGCCGTGCGGGAGCTGGCGCGATGAGCGGCTTCGATCAGATCGTCCGCGCCCACGCCGCCCGTTACCCGCGGATGGACCCCCAGGACTACGGCAAGCTGGCCTATCAGAGCGAGTTCGGCCCGGAGCACCTCATCCGGGACCGGGACCATGTCCGGGTCATGCTGGAGCAGGAGCTGGCGGTCTCTGCCGGCCCCGCTATCCCGCCGGAGCCCATCGGCAACGGCCTGTGCCGCTTCCATCTGGAGGGGCTGGACACCGATGCCGCCCTCCTGCTGCTGGAGCTGTTCTGCCGCACAGCGGCGGAGCATCAGGGCACCCGGGAGGGGCTGGAGGCGCGGCTGGCAGTGCTGGAGGCGCTGACCGTCCCCGGCATGGACGCATGGCTGGCCCGCTGGCGGGCAGAGGGCTGCCCCGCCGTCAGCCACAGCCAGACCTTCCGGGACGCCTACGCTCCCCACTATCGCCTGCTGGCGGAGCCCTATGCCCGCTTCTTCCCCGCTCTGCTGGCGGTGGACCGGCTGGTCCGGAGCGGCAGGCCCGCCATCGTGGCCATTGACGGACGCTGCGGCAGCGGCAAGACCACGCTGGCCGCCCTGCTGGCCAGGCTGTTCCCCTGCAATGTGTTCCACGCGGACGACTTCTACCTCCCCTTCGACCGCCGCGTCCCCGGCTGGGAGGCCATCCCCTGCGCCAACATGGATTTCACCCGGCTGGACCGGGAGGTCCTGACCCCCACGCTGGCGGGGGAGGGCGTGGCCTACCGGGCCTACGATTGCCCTGCTGGAACATACCGGCCGGCGGTCCATCTCCCCTTCCGCTCTCTCACCATCGTGGAGGGCAGCTATTCCACCCACCCCTCCCTGCGGGACAAGTACGCCCTGCGCATCTTCCTCACCTGCTCCCCGGAGGCACAGGCCGCCCGGCTTCAGGCCCGGGAGGGGGACTACTACCCCATGTTCCAGCGCCGCTGGATCCCACTGGAGGAGGGGTATTTCTCCACTTACAGCGTGCAGGACGGCTGTCATCTGGTCCTGAACGCCGAGGAGCTCCGTTAAATCTCTGTCAGGAAGACAGTCTCAACCATATTTTCTCCCGAAAAAGCCAGGAAGGCCCACGGCCCAGAAGGGCAGCACAAGACTTTTACAAGGAGAACACAGAAAATGAATCAGAGCAGAAGCAGAAAATACGTCCTGAACCTTTGCCTGTCGGCTATGTTCGTGGCCATCGGCATTGTCCTTCCCTTTGTCACCGGCCAGATCCCTCAGATCGGCTCCATGCTGCTGCCCATGCACCTGCCGGTGCTGCTGTGCGGCCTTATCTGCGGCTGGCAGTACGGCGCCGTAGTGGGCTTCATCCTGCCGCCCCTGCGCTATGTGCTGTTCGGCATGCCTCCCATTTTCCCCACCGGTGTGTCCATGGCCTTTGAGATGGCCGCCTATGGCCTGCTGGTGGGCCTGCTGTACAGCCGGTCTAAGTGGAAGTGTGTCCTGTCCCTGTACCGCAGCCTGATCTTGGCCATGATCGGCGGGCGTATCGTCTGGGGCGTGGTGCGGGTGATCTGCTCCGGCGTGTCGGGCAATCCCTTCACCTGGAAGCTGTTCCTCTCCGGCGCGTTCCTCACCGCCATTCCCGGCATCGTGCTCCAGCTGGTATTCATCCCGCTGGTGATGGTCGCGCTGGACCGCACCGGCGCTGTGAAGTTCAGCAGGAAGGCCCCGGCAGAAGCCGCAAAACAGTAACGCAAAAAACGCCCGCGGACCGGAGGAACCGGCCCACGGGCGCGTCTTTTTTCAGTTGTCAGTTCCCCAGCAGGACCCGCTCGATGCCGGCCACGGCCTCCTCCACCAGCGCGTCCACGTCCAGCGCCTGCTCGGCCTCCTCCAACTCCTCCACCTTGGGCTTGGTGCGGGGGTGCTTGGGGGTGAAAACGGTGCAGCAGTCCTCGTAGGGCAGGATGGAGGTCTCAAAGGTGCCGATGCGCCGGGCTACCCGGACGATCTCCTCCTTGTCCATGCCCACCAGCGGGCGCAGCACCGGCCGGTCGCACACGGCATTGGTGCAGGCCATGGCGTCCAGGGTCTGGCTGGCCACCTGGCCCACGGATTCGCCGGTGACCAGGGCGGTAATGCCGTTCTTCTCCGCCACGCGGCAGGCGATTCGCATCATGAACCGCCGCATGAGGATGGTAAACAGCTCCTCCGGGCAGGAGCGGCGCAGCTCCTCCTGGATCTTGGTAAAGGGCACCACATGGACGCACATCTTGCCGGTATAGGGGGTCAGCAGCCGGGCCAGATTCAGCACCTTCTCCTTGGCCTCCGGGGAGGTGTAGGGGTAGGAGTAGAAGTGGATGGAGTCCACGATGACGCCCCGCTTGGCGATCATCCACGTGGCCACGGGGGAGTCGATGCCGCCGGACAGCAGGGACAGCGCCCGGCCGCCCATGCCCACGGGCAGGCCGCCGGCCCCGGGCTCCGGCCCGGCGTGGACGAAGGCCTCGAAATCCCGCACCTCCACATGGACGGTGAGCTCCGGGTCGTGCATGTCGGCCTTCAGGTTGGGATACATCTCGTCCAGCTCGCCGCCGATGTACTGGCTCAGCTGGATAGAGTTCATGGGGAAGGACTTGTCCGCCCGCTTGGTCTCCACCTTAAAGGTATGGGCGGCGGCCAGTTTGTCCCCCAGATACTCCACGGCGCAGGCCAGAATGGCGTCCTTGTCCTTGGGGCAGCTGCGGGCCCGGCACAGGCCGGCCACGCCGAACAGCTTTTCCATGGCCTCCCTCGCACCCTCGAAGTCACAGCTGTCATCCATGGGCTCCACATAGGTGGTGGACTGGCGGGTGTAGACCTTGAACTGGCCGAACTTCTTCAGCCGCCGCTTGGCGTTGCCCATGAGCTTATCCTCAAAGCCCCGGCGGTTCAGGCCCTTCAGGACCATCTCCCCCTGCTTGAGCAGAATGATCTCTCGCATATCGTTTCCTCCGTATACAGCGGAGCGCAGAGCGCTCCCGAATCTTCCGTTCCATTCTACCGCCCCGGGGCCGGACTGTCAATCCTGTTGCCCGCCGGCCCGAAAACGGCAAAAAAAGACCGCCGCGGACTGTGCCCGCGGCGGCCCCGCTTTTCGTTACTCCTGCTTCAGCGCACCATCGTCATAGTCGTCATACTCGGAGGGGATGAAGCCGCAGAACTGCTCCTTCTTGGCCTCCAGCTTGGCGGCAACGGCATAGAACGCGTCCACGATGGTCTCCCAATAGGTCGCCACAAGGCAGGCGACAGCGCCGATGGCGGCAGCGATCGCCGTGATCTTCAGAATATAGCGGGCAGCTTTCATAGCAGTTCCTCCTCATTCGGTTTTGGTGCTTATAGTTTACACGATATTTTTTCAAAAAACAATGGGGGCCGAAAAAAATTTACATTTTTATGGCCGGCCCCCGGGCGTGCAGATTTCCCCGTTCCCACCCTCGTCCGCCGTCAGTGCGCGGTGATAACAGTGCGCAGTGAAGGATACGGTCGTGCGCGATCGGGGCATAACGATGAAGGGGATTCGGACCCCGTGCCGCCCCGGCACTGCCATATCGGTGTGGACTCATTCTCAGCCACAGAGATGCACTCGCCCGCCGGACTACCAAGCTATTCCGTTTTGCCGCAGGACCGGCCCTTACAGCTCCGTCCTCCAGTTGTTCTCCTGGATCGTGTTGTCCAGCCGGCGCAGGCGGGCGGACAGGTCGTCCACCTGCTTCTGGATGGCTCGGACATCCACTGTGCTGAGGATCCTGATCTCCGTGCGGGCCGCCCGCTGGGACAGGCAGCTGGCCGAATCCACCACCCGGCGGTAGCTCTGGAGCTTCAGGTTCAGGCAGTCCCGCTCGGCGATGAGTTCCGTCAGGCTGCGGCCCTCCACCAGCGTGCGGCTGTTGGTGAGGTTGACGGCCGCTATCAGTTCCTGAAGGCGGGCAATGCAGGCATCCAGCTCGGCCAGCAGCTCCGCCGGATCCTCGGCGGGGGTCTCTCCCTCCTGCACGGTGGCATTGTTCTCCAGCCGGCTGCACAGCTGGCTGATGCGGCGGTTCAGGTCCGCCCGCTCCTGTAAGGCTTCCGCAAGTTTCATGGCAAGCGCCTCCTGTTTTCATAGTCGGCTCTATCATACCATATCGCCCTCCGCTCCGCAACCGGCCCGCAAAAAACAAAGGCTTGTATTTTCCCGCCCTATCTATTATAATGTTTTGATGTATCATCATTGTCATACACACCGGAAGAAAGGAAGGAACTTATGACCATCCAGAACGAAAAGGGCCGCATCCGTTTGACGAATGAGGTCTTTACCAATATCACCGGCGCAGTGGCCACCAGCTGCTACGGCGTCAAAGGTATGGCCTTCCGCTCCAAAACCGACAGTCTGGTCCACCTTCTGCGCTGGGAGTCCATGTCCAAGGGCGTCAAGATCGCCTACCACGGGGACGGCTCCATCTCCATCGAGCTGCACATCATTGTGGACAACGGCGTGAACCTGATGGCCGTCAGCCGCTCCATCCAGAGCGAGGTCAAGTACAACGTGAGCCGGCTGACCGACGTAGAGGTGCGCAGCGTGAACGTCTGCGTGGACTACATGGTCATCGGGTGAGCCCAACGGACAGAGAAAGGAACGACCGAATCTATGATCGATATTATCGATGGCGCGCTGTTCCAGCGCATGATTATCCACGCCGCCGCCAGCATCGAGAGCCAGAAGCAGAGCATCAACGAGCTGAACGTATTCCCCGTGCCTGACGGCGACACCGGCACCAACATGTCCCTGACCATCGGCACCGCCGGGACCGACGCCCGGAAGAAACACCTGCCCGCCGTGGGTCAGGCGGCCTCCGCCGCGGCCTCCGCCCTGCTGCGGGGCGCCCGGGGCAACTCCGGCGTCATCCTGTCCCTGCTGTTCCGTGGGCTGTCCAAGGGCCTGAAGGAGCTGGACACCGCCGACGGCGCCGCGCTGGCCGCCGCCATGAACGAGGGCGTCTCCGCCGCCTACAAGGCGGTGATGAAGCCCGCCGAGGGCACCATTCTCACCGTCTCCCGGCTGGCCGCCGCCCGGGCGGCCGACGCCGCCAAGGAGCAGAACAGCGTGGAGTACGTGCTGGACCAGGCCATCGCCGCCGGCGAAGTAGCGCTGGCCGGTACCATTGACCAGAACCCCGTGCTGAAAAAGGCCGGCGTCATTGATGCCGGCGGCAAAGGCTACCTCATCATCCTGCAGGGCATGCTGGACGAACTGCGGGGCATCGCCGCCCCGGAGGTGGACGGTGTCGCCCCCGTGGAAGAGAAGGCCGATTTCGCCGCCCTCAGTCAGGAGGAGATCACCTTCGCCTTCGACACGGTATTCATCGTGCGTAAGACCACGAACAAGTCTCTGGACCCCCTGCGGACCTATCTGAACAGCATCGGCGACAGCCTTGTCATCGGCGAGGACGACGAGGCCTTCAAGGTCCACGTCCACACCAACATCCCCGGCAACGCCCTCATCGAGGCCCAGAACTACGGCACGCTGGAGCTGGCCAAGATCGAGAATATGCGCACCCAGGCCGCCGATCTGGCCGCCGGCCGCCATGTGCAGAGCACCGACGACCTTGAGGACGACCACGACGACCCCCACGCTCATGATGAGGGCGGCATCGTCCCTGCAGAGAAGCCCTACGGCGTGGTGGCCGTGTGCGCCGGCGAGGGACTGGCCTCCATCTTCCGCGATCTGGGCGTGGACGGCGTGATCTCCGGCGGCCAGACCATGAACCCCTCCACCGAGGACATCCTGCGGGAGATCGCCCGCACCCCGGCGGAGACCGTCTTCATCCTGCCCAACAACAAGAACATCATCATGGCCGCCCAGCAGTGCGTGGGCCTGCTGGAGGGCCGGAACATTGTGGTCCTCCCCTCCAAGACGGTGCCGCAGGGCATCTCCGCCATGATGGTCATGGACCCAGACGCCGATGTGGAGACCAACACCGCGGCCATGACTGAGGCCATGGCCGCCGTCCACACCTCCGAGATCACCTACGCCGCCCGGGACTCCGAGTTCGACGGCTTCAGCATCAAGCAGGGGGACTATATGGCCCTCACCGACGGACAGCTGTTCGGCACGGACGGTGCCATTGAGGAACTGCTGACCCGGCTGGCGCAGGCCGAGACCCAGCAGAGTGCCGAGTTCATCAACATCTTCTACGGCGAGGACGTGGCCGACGACGCGGCCGCGCAGGCGCTGGAGATCTTCCAGCGGCTGTGCCCCAACGCCGAGATCGTGCTGCAGAGCGGCGGCCAGCCCGTGTACTACTATATGATCTCCGCGGAATAAACCAGCTTCCGAAAGCCGCCCCGGACCGGGGCGGCTTTTTTCTTTGTCCCGGCAGATTTCTCTCATCCTTGCACGGCGATGTGCATATACTGACCTGTATGCGCCATTCAGGCAGCGCAAAGGAAAGGAGAGCTACAACATGGAGCACCAGCACGCCGAGGCCGAGCGGCCTCAGGACATCGACGATCTGATCTTCCGGGACGAGCCGAACTGTCCCGTCAGCCAGCGGTGAACAGAAAGCGGAAGGGCCGGCCGGTCTTTCCGCTTTTTTGCCCTTTGCCCTTCCCTCCCGGCTGCTGATGTGATATAATTCTCTCACATCTGACATTCGGAGGGCTGTTTATGGGCATCGTGGTCATCGGCGCGGTCTTTGTGGACATCAAGGGGTATCCCACAGACGTGTACATCCCCGGCGGACGCAACGCCGGCCGGGTGGAGCAGGTCCACGGCGGCGTCAGCCGCAACGTGGTGGAAGACATCGCCAATGTAGAGCTGCGGCCCACCTTCGTCAGTCTGGTGGACCGCTCCGGCATCGGCGCGGATGTAGTGCGCAAGCTGCGGGACCATAAGGTGAACACCGACTATATCCGCGTTACCGACGACGGCATGGGCACGTGGCTGGCGGTGTTCGACAACGACGGCGACGTGGTGGCCGCCATCTCCAAGCGCCCGGACCTCAGCCCGCTGGTGGACATTCTGGAGGAGCACGGGGACGAGATCATCCGGAACGCGGACAGCATCGCGCTGGAGATCGACATGGATAAGGCCGTGACCAAAAAGGTCTTCGCTCTGGCGGAGAAGTACGGCAAGCAGGTGTACGCGCTGGTGTCCAACATGAGCATCGCCATCAAGCGGCGGGACCTGCTGCGTTCCGTCCACTGCCTGGTCTGCAACCAGCAGGAGGCGGGCATCCTGTTCTCAGAAAACTACGATCACTGCTCCCCCGAGGAGCTGCGGGACATCGTCGCCGACCGCATCAAGGCCGCCCAGATCGGCCGGATGGTGGTAACCATGGGCGCCCAGGGCGCCGTATGGGCCACCCTGGAGGGGGACACCGGCCTCTGCCCCGCTAAAAAGGTCAGCGTGAAGGACACCACCGGTGCGGGGGACGCCTTTTTCTCCGGCATCATCATGGGCCTGACCTACGGCAAGACCATGGCCGAGGCCTGCGAGATCGGCACCCGGCTGGCCGCGGCGGTGATCACCACAGCAGAAAACGTCTGCCCCCGGTTCCTGCCCAGCGAGTTCGGGCTGGACGGCGAGGCCCCGGACCCGGATCAGCTGGCCATGGAGCTGTGATTTTCCCTTTACAAGCGCGGTCTTTTCCTCTATAATGTAAGCTATGATATTATGGCCCACGGGCCCAGAAGGATGAAAGAATACCATGCTGCAATTTGACGAGTATAAAGTAAAGCTGAACAACCTGCGCCCCGATCTGGAGCTGCTGGGCCAGTCCCTCGATCTGGACAGTGCGGAGCGGGAGCTGGACATGCTCCGGGCGGAGTCCGCCTCCGACGGGTTCTGGAACAACGTGGAGAAGGCCCAGAAGGTCCAGCAGCGCATCAGCCAGCTGGAGTCCAAGGTGGGCGCCCAGCAGAAGCGTCTGTCCGCGCTGGAGGACCTGCTGGTGCTGTGCGAAATGGGCAACGAGGAGGAGGACGCCTCCCTCCTGCCCGAGCTGGAAGAGGGCTATGACCAGCTGGTGAGCGGCATGGAGACCGCCCGGCTGGAGACGCTGCTCTCCGGTGAGTATGACGACAACCCCGCCATCATCTCCCTTCAGGCGGGCGCCGGCGGCACCGAGGCCCAGGACTGGGCCCAGATGCTCTACCGCATGTACACCCGCTGGGCCGAGCGCCACGGCTTCACCTATTCCATTCTGGACTATCAGGACGGCGAGGAGGCGGGCATCAAGTCCGCCGCCATCCGCATCGAGGGCCAGCACGCCTACGGCTACCTGAAGAGCGAGCACGGCGTCCACCGGCTGGTTCGGGTCTCCCCCTTTGACGCCAACGCCCGGCGTCAGACCTCCTTCGCCGCGGTGGAGGTCACTCCCGAGATCGACGACAGCGTAGAGGTGGACATCCGTCCCGAGGATATCGAGATGCAGGTGTACCGCTCCTCCGGCGCCGGCGGACAGCACATCAACAAGACCTCCTCCGCCGTGCGTCTGATCCACAAGCCCACGGGTATCGTGGTGGCCTCCCAGCAGGAGCGGTCCCAGTTCCAGAACAAGGAGACCTGTATGAAGATGCTGCGCTCCAAGCTGGTGCAGATCAAGGAGCAGGAGCACCTGGACAAGATCTCCGACATCAAGGGCACCCAGCTGAAGATCGAGTGGGGCAGCCAGATCCGCTCCTATGTGTTCATGCCCTACCAGCTGGTGAAGGACAACCGCACCGCCTACGAGACCAGCAACATCAACGCCGTGATGGACGGCGATCTGGACGGCTTCATCAACGCCTACCTCACTGCCTCTGCCACCGGCAACTGGGCAACCAAATAACGCCATGTTATACAACAGGGCCGGGCCATATGGCCCGGTCCTGTGTCGTATTGCCCAAAAAACATGGTCCAAATTTTACCCCCGCTTTACCGGAAAGACTTGCATTTTTCCGTCCTGAACGCTATGATAAATGATACAGAGAATAGGGATTTTGTCCCTGTGCTCAAAATTCGGAACGAAAGAAAGGCGGTATCTCATGAAGAAAAAGCTCTTCTCCCTACTGATGGCCATGGCTATGGTCCTCAGTCTGGCCATCCCCGCATTCGCCAGCGAGGGGGACGGTCTGGTCATCGCCCCCGCGCCCTCCATGTCCGATTCCATTGTGATCCTCCACACCAACGACGTCCACGGCGCCGTGGAGAGCTATGCCAAGGTGGCCGCCCTCAAGGCACAGTACGAGGCGCTGGGCGCCTATGTGCTGGTCATGGACGCCGGCGACTTCAGTCAGGGCACCACCTACGTCAGCACCTCGCTGGGAGCCACGGCCGTTGAGCTGATGGGCCTTGCCGGCTATGACGTGGTCGCCCCCGGCAACCATGAGTTCGACTATGGCTACGAGGCTCTGAAGGCCAACGCCGCCAGCGCCAAGTTCCCCATTCTGGCCGCCAACGTCAAGTACAACGGTGAGCTGGCCTTCGGCGACCATGTGACCTTCACCGCCCCTGACGGCACCAAGATCGGCGTGTTCGGTCTGGACACCCCCGAGACCGCCAGCAAGGCCCACCCCGGCAAGATCAAGGGCATCACCTTTGACGGCGGCGAGGCCCTGTACGCCGTGGCGCAGGCTCAGGTGGACGCCCTGAAGGCCGACGGCTGCAAGTACGTCATCGCGCTGGGCCATCTGGGCATCGACGATGAGACCGCCGCCACCGCCAACCGCTCCATCGACCTGCTGGAGAAGGTCAACGGCATCGATGTGTTCATCGACGGCCACTCCCACTCCACGCTGGACGAGATCGTGGCCAAGACCAACGAGACCCGCACCGTCAACGGCACAGTCCTGACCTCCACTGGCACCAAGCTGGCCCGCATCGGCGTGGTCACCATCAAGGACGGCGTCATCACCACCGAGTGCGTGGACACCAGCACCATCGAGGTCCCCGAGAACGATCCTGTGGCCGCCCGCGCCGCTGAGATCGTGGCTGAGGTCGAGGCCGAGTACGGCGCCGTGTTCGCCACCACCGAGGTGGAGCTGAACGGCGCCAAGGCCCCCGGCAACCGCACCCAGGAGACCAATCTGGGCGACCTCATCACCGACGCCCTCCTGTGGAAGGCCGCCCAGCAGGGCGAGGACGTGGACGGCGCCATCACCAACGGCGGCGGCATCCGCGCCACCATCAAGGCCGGCGACATCACCAAGAACGACATCAACACCGTGCTCCCCTTCGGCAACACCCTGAACATCATCAGGATCAAGGGCTCCGAGCTGCTGGAAGTGCTGGAGGCCTCCACCTTCTGCACCCCCGATGCCATCGGCGGCTTCCCCCAGGTGGCCGGCATTGAGTTCACGCTGGACACCACCAAGGCCTATGACAAGGGTGAGGCCTATCCCGGCACCACCTACTTCGCCCCCAACTCCATCAACCGCGTGACCATCAAGACCGTGGGCGGCAAGGCCTTTGATCCCGATGCCATCTACACCATCGCCACCAACGACTTTATGGCCTCTGGCGGCGACACCTACTACCGCTTCGTCAACGCCACTGCCAACTACGATCTGGGCATCCCCATGGACGAGGTGGTCATGGAGTATATCAACACCGTGCTGGGCGGCAAGATCACCGCTGAGAAGTACGGTGAGCCCGCGGGCCGCATCACCATCGTGAACGAGCCTGTGGTCGAGCCCGAGCCTGAGCCCGAGCAGCCCGAGTCCACCACCTATGTGGTCGTCCGGGGCGACAGCCTGTGGCGCATCGCCGCCAAGCATCTGGGCTCCGGTGCCAAGTGGACCACCATCTATGAGGCCAACAAGGGCATTATCAAGAACCCCAACCTGATCTATGTGGGTCAGGCACTCATGATCCCTCTGGGCGAGTAATCGTTTGAAAGGCAAAAGCGCGCCCCGGTCATAGACCGGGGCGCGCTTTTTTATGCCTGATTCAGCCGGGCGGCCAACGCCTTGGCCAGCCCGTCGTAGTACCGGAACCGCTCCCGGTCCACTTCGTCGCTGTACCGGTTGCCCAGCATCACCCACTCGCAGTACTCCGCCAGAATAAAGTAGTCCAGATCCCGGCGGTAGTCCTCCCAGAGGACGCCCCGCTGCCGCAGCAGGCGGTCGTAATAGTACCGAACGGCGAATTCCCGGTCCTCCTCCGTGAGGAAGAAGAGGGCATCCGGCTCCTCCTTGCCGTGGGCCAGCAGGCGGGCCAGCGGCGCAGGATAGGGAAGCATCCCCGCCGCCTCCCAGTCGATGAGGACGGCCCGCGCTCCGCCGACCAGCACATTGAAGGGCAGCAGGTCGTCATGGCAGAGGGTGCGGGGCAGGGCGGTGTACCGGCGGAGATACGCGCCGTAGGCAGTCTCCAGCGCCGGATCGTTGAGCCAGTCCTTCCAGCCGGTCCGGGAGGTGAGGGACTGCTCCAGCGTCCAGCCCGCCCCATCCAGATCAGCCCGGCCCCAGAAGCGGCCCTGCAGATCCGTAAGGGCATCCAGCGCGGGGATCAGCTTCTCCTTGGTGCAGCGGCAGAGGTCCTCCCCGGGGACGTACTCCATCAGGAGCCAGTCCGCACCCTCCGCCCGGGCGGTGCCGTACAGCTGCGGGACCGCCGGCCCGGCATCCCTCAGGAAGGTGGTGTATACCTCCAGCTCCATCTCCTTGGCGGGCTTGAGCACGCACTCCCGCCCGGCGTGGGACACCTTCCAGACGTCGTAGTCCCCGTCGTCCTCCTCGTGGGGGAAGGGCGTACAGGCCGCGCCCTCCAGCCCCAGAGCCGGCAAAACATGATCCAGCTCCATAAGGGTCTCCTTACAGGCGGAAGATGATACCCACCAGCGCAGCCAGAGCAATGAAGCAGATGGGATGCAGTTTTTTCAGCGGAGTGAACTTGATGAGCACAAAAATGACCACCGCCAGAATAATGGCCGGCCAGTAGAACAGCTCCGTCTTGATCACCTGATACCCCGGCACCTCGACCTCGTGGAACATGAGGGCGATCTTGGCCACCTGAAGCATGGCCGCGGTGATGAGGGCCGCGGAGGCCGCCCGCAGGCCATAGAACACGCTGTCCACCACCTTGGACTGGCGGAAGCGCTGCAGAAAGGCGGAAATGATGAGGATAATGACGATGGAGGGGAAGATGAGGCCCAGCGTGGCGATGATGCCGCCGGGCACACCACCGGTGGTGAAGCCCACGTAGGTGGCCATGTTCACGCCCATGGGGCCGGGGGTGGACTCAGATACGGCGATCATGTCCGCCATCTGCCCGGCGGTGAACCAACCGGTGCGGTTGCCCAATTCTGTCAGAAAGGGGATGGTGGCAAGGCCGCCTCCCACGGAGAACAGGCCCACCTTGCAGAACTCGAAAAACAGACACAGGTACAGCATTACTTCAGCCCTCCCTTCGCGGCCTTGACGCACAGGCCGGCCACGCCGGCGATGAGCACCAGCGCCACCGGGGAGCACAGGGCGCTGAGCAGAGCGCTCTCCGTGGGCACAAACAGGTTGACCGCCGACAGGGCCAGCACGGCTACGTAGATGATGCCGGTGGGCACGTCCTTTACGGCCCCCTTCACCAGCTTGATGACGCTGGAGAGGATCAGGGCCACCACGCCGGCGCGCACGCCGTTGAATGCGTGGACCACCCACTGGTTTTCCATAAAGTTCCGCAGGAAGGCGGCCACCAGAATGATGATGACCATAGAGGGGAACACCACGCCCAGGGTGGCGACGATGCCGCCCCACACCCCGGCACGGGCGGAGCCCACAAAGGTGGCCGTGTTCACGGCGATAACGCCAGGGGTACACTGCCCCACGGCGTAGTAGTCGGCCAGCTGGTCCTCTGTGGCCCAGCCCTTCTTCTCCACCAGCTCACGCTGGAGGATGGGCAGCATGGCGTATCCGCCGCCAAAGGTACACACGCCCACCTTGGCAAAGGCCAGAAACAGTTCCAGATACTTTTTCACTGCTTATAATTCCTCCAATTCCGTCAGCCACAGGGCCGCAGAGGCGTCGCTGGGCATCCGCCAATCCCCCCGGGGTGAGAGCGCCACGGAGCCCACCTTGGGCCCGTCGGGCAGGCAGGAGCGCTTGAACTGCTGGGCGAAGAAGCGGCGGTAGAAATTTTTCAGCCATTTCAGCAGGGTCTCCCGGTCGTAGGCGGCGCCGAATGCCTGCTGGGCCAGCCGGAGCACCTTCCGGGGCGGGAAGCCCCAGCGGATGGCGTAGTACAGATAGAAATCGTGCAGCTCATAGGGGCCCACCAGATCCTCCGTCCGCTGGGCGATTTCCCCATCCTTGGGGGGCAGCAGTTCGGGGGACACCGGAGTGGCCAGAATGTCCCGCAGGACAGCGGCCAGGGCGGGGTCCCTCTCCTCGCAGTCATCGGCAGCGAAGGCCACAAGATGGCGCACCAGTGTCTTGGGGATGGAGGCGTTCACGCCGTACATGGACATGTGGTCTCCGTTGTAGGTGGCCCAGCCCAGCGCCAGCTCCGACAGGTCGCCGGTGCCGATGACCAGCCCGCCGGCCTTGTTGGCAATGTCCATCAGCACCTGGGTGCGCTCCCGGGCCTGCCCGTTCTCAAAGGTCACGGACAGGTCCTCCATGGACTGGCCGATGTCCCGGAAGTGGACCCGCACCGCTTCGCCGATGTCCACGGTGCGGAAATCCGCCCCGATGCCCTCAGCCAGCAGCTGGGCGTTGGACTTGGTGCGCTCTGTGGTGCCGAAGCAGGGCATGGTGACGGCGATGATGTCCGTCATGGGCCGGCCCAGCATGGCCATGGCCCGGGCGGTGATGAGCAGAGCCAGCGTGGAGTCCAGTCCGCCGGACAGCCCCACCACCGCGGCCCCGGCCCCGGTGTGGGCCAGCCGCTTCTTCAGCCCCAACGCCGCGATGTTCAGGATCTCCTCGCACCGTTCCCGCCGGTCCCCGGCCTCCGCCGGGACGAAGGGCATGGGGGATACCGGTCGGGTCAGTTCGGTCTTCTCCACGGCAAAGTGCGCCTCTCCCCAGCCGATGCTCTCCGCTTTCGGGAAGGTGGTCACCCGGCGGCGCTCGTAGCACAGCTTCTGCACGTCGATCTCGCTGACGGTCAGGCCGGCGGCAAACCGCTGCTCCGCCAGCAGTACGCCGTTTTCCGCAATCATGTTATGTCCGGCAAACACCAGATCGGTGGTGGACTCCCCCTCCCCGGCGTCGGCGTACACATAGCCGCACAGCAGCCGGGCGGACTGTCCCACCACCAGCGCCCGCCGGTAGGCCGCCTTGCCCGCCACCTCGTCGCTGGCGGACAGGTTCAGGATCAGAGTGGCCCCCCGCTCCGCCAGGGTGCGGGAGGGGGCGTCAGCGGCCCATAGATCCTCGCAAATCTCCACACCGATAACCAGCCCGGGTACATCAGGGCAGCTAATCAGGGGGCAGGCCCCGAACATCTCGATCCAGGGGCCGTACTCCCCCTCCGGATCGGGCACCCGGACGGAGAAGCCGTGATCCTCCATACCCGCCCCGCTGGCAAACCAGCGCTTCTCGTAGAACTCCCCATAGTTGGGGATATAAGTCTTGGGCACCACGGCTATCACCTGGCCCCGCTGTATGACTACGGCGCAGTTATACAGCTTGTTCCCCGAACGCAGTGGCATCCCTATGGTGGTGAGCACCTCGCACTCCCGGGTGGCCTCCAGAACGGTCCGCAGGCCATCCTCCGCCCCCTGAAGCAGGGCGTCCTGCAAAAAGAGGTCTCCGCAGGTGTAGCCGGTGAGGCACAGCTCCGGCAGGGCCAGCACCTTGACTCCCTGCTCTGCCGCCTGCTCCATCAGGGCGATGATCTGCCCGGCGTTGTAGGCGCAGTCGGCCACGCGGATGGCCGGCGTGCCCGCCGCCACCTTCACAAAGCCGTCTCTCATGGGTCATTCCTCCTTGCTCAAACATAAAATGACAGTTTATCATACTGCTTATCTCGCTTAAAATCAAGAGAGAGCCGCTCCATTCCTTGATTTTCGCCGCAAAATGGTGTAGAATAGCACAATAATATAATGAGGAGGTATCGCCATGCCGTACACATTCCAGCAGTATCAGGAGAGCGCGGAGCTCATCCGCACCCGCATCGGCACTTTCGTCCCCAAGGTCGCCATGGTGCTGGGCTCCGGCCTCGGCTTCCTGGGCGATCAGGTGGAGCGCGCCATCGCCGTCTCCTACCGCGACATCCCCCATTTTCAGGTCTCCACCGCCCCGGGGCACAAGGGGCAGCTGGTGTTCGGCACGCTGTCCGGCCAGCCGGTGGCAGTGATGCAGGGCCGTATGCACCACTACGAGGGCTACTCCTATCAGGACGTGTCCTACGCCGTGCGGGTGCTGCGGCTGCTGGGGTGCGAGACGCTGGTGGTCACCAATGCCGCCGGCTGCGTCCGCACGGACTGGACCCCCGGTGACGTCATGCTCATCACCGACCACATCAAGCTGTTCTCTGAGTCGCCTCTCCGGGGCCCCAATCTGCCGGAGTTCGGTGTGCGCTTCCCCGACATGTCCCACCTCTACACCCCCCGGCTCCAGCAGCTGGCGCGGGAGTCCGCCGCCGCGCTGGGCATCACTCTGCGGGAAGGGGTCTATATGTACTTCCACGGCCCCCAGTATGAGACCCCCGCCGAGATCCGCGCCGCCCGTCTGCTGGGAGCGGACGCCGCCGGTATGTCCACCGCACCGGAGGCCATCGTGGCCGGCCACTGCGGTATGGAGGTGCTGGGCTTCACCCTGCTGAGCAACATGGCCGCCGGCATCCTCGACCAGCCTCTCAGTGAGGAGGAGGTGCTGGAGGCGGCGGCCGCCGCCCGGGAGCACTTCTCTGCCCTCATTCTGGACTGCCTGCGCAAATTCTGAACCACAGGAGGCGTTTTATGTCTGTACTGTTCACCCACGTCACCGCCCTGCTGATGGACGACAGCTTCACCACCCTGCGGGACGGCTTTGTGGCCGTGGAGGGCCACGACATCAGCTATGTCGGCCTCGACCGCCCCGCCGGTGAATTTGACCGGACCATCGACTGCACCGGCAGGGTGATGATGCCCGGCTTTGTCAACGCCCACACCCACATCCCCATGACCCTCATGCGGGGGTACGGCGGCGGGCACGACCTGCACACATGGCTGCAGGACTATATTTTCCCCGCTGAGGCCAAGCTGGACGACCGGGCGGTGGCCGCCGGGGCCGGGCTGGGTCTGGCGGAAATGATCGCCTCCGGCGTCACCTGCATCGCAGACATGTACGCCCACTCCGACGTCATCGCCCGGCAGGTGCTGGAGGCCGGCATCAGCGCCGATCTGTCCTGCGGCGGGGTCTACTTTGGCGACCCGGCGGACTTCTCCCCGGAGACCTGCCACGACTGCGCCGCCCAGCAGGCCCTTACCGAGCAGTTCCACGGCGCGGACGACGGCCGCATCCGGGTGGACGCCTCCATCCACGGAGAGTACACCTCCAGCGCGCCCCTGTGGCAGTGGATGGCGGACTACGCCCGGGACCACGGCCTGCGGATGCACGTCCACATCTCCGAGACCCGCTCGGAACACGCTGATTCCCTCCGCCGCCACGGCCTCACTCCCATCCAAATTCTGGATCGGTACGGCGTGTGGGACAACGGCGGCATCGCCGCCCACTGCGTGTACACCACACCGGAGGACTGGGCCCTCATGGCGGAAAAGGACGTGTCCTGCGTCCACAACCCCTACTCCAACCTGAAGCTGGGCTCCGGCATCGCCCCCATTCCCGCCATGCTGGCGGCGGGGGTCAACGTCGCCCTCGGTACAGACGGCATGAGCTCCCACAACAGCGCGGACCTCTTTGCCGACATGAAGCTGGCCGCCATCCTGCACAACGGCGTGACCTGCGACCCCATGGCCGTCACCGCCCGGCAGGCCCTGCACATGGCCACCGCCGCCGGCGCGGACGCGCTGGGCCGCAGGACCGGCCGCATCCTGCCCGGCTATGCCGCGGACCTTATTCTGGTAGACTTTGAGACCCCCAATCTGGTGCCCTGCCATGACGAGGCGGAGAATCTGGTCTTTGCCGCCCACGGCTCCAATATCACGCTGAATATGGCCCGGGGCAAGGTCATATATGAAAACGGGACGTTCTGCACCCTTGACCTTGACCGCATCAAGGCGGAGGTGCGCCAATATGCCCTCCCGCTGATCTTCTGACCCATATCTGAAAGGTGGAGCCTATGTCCAACAAGCACGCGCACAACAAAAAGAACAGCTTCTTCGGCGGCGCGGCCATTCTGACCGCCGGCATCGTCGCCGTGAAGATCATCGGCGCCCTGTTCAAGATCCCCCTGGGCAACATCATCACTGATGCCGCCTTCTCCGACTTCAACACCGCCTACTACATCTATTCCCTGCTCATCATCGTGTCCACCGGCGGCCTGCCGGTGGCCCTGTCCAAGATGGTGTCGGAGGCCAACGCTCAGGGCCGGGGCAATCAGGTGAAGAAGGTCTTCCGCCTGGCCTTCACCGCTTTCTGCATCCTTGGGGCCGTATCCATCAGCGTGATGCTCCTGTTCCCCCACCAGCTGGCCGCCCTGATGAACAACAGCCACAGCTGGTACAGCATCATGACGCTGGCCCCTGCCCTGTTCTTCATCTGCCCCCTGTCCGCCCTCCGCGGATATTTTCAGGGCCACTCCATCATGGCTCCCACCGCCGTGTCCCAGACCATCGAGGCTCTGTGCAAAATGGCCATCGGCCTGCCGTTGGCGGCCCTGCTGGTGTCCAAGGGGGTTGACGAGTCCATCACCGCCGCCGGCGCCATCGCCGGCGTGCCTGTGGGCTGCGCCATCGGCGCGCTGTACCTCTTCATCCGCTACCGCAAGCACCGGGCCTCCCTGCCGGAGTTCCACGACAAGCCCGATTCCTCCAAGCAGATCCTCTCCACCCTGCTGAAGCTGGCCATTCCCATCACGCTGGGCTCCTCGGTGATCGCGCTGGCCAACCTGCTGGATACCAGTATCATCTTCGGCCGGCTCCAGTCCGCCGCCGGGTATACCGAGGCGGAGGCCCGTCTGCTGAAGGGCGTGTACGACAAGGCGCTGGCCCTCTATAACCTGCCCTCCGCCTTTATGATCCCCCTCACCGCCAGCGTGATCCCCTCGGTGTCCGCCGCCCGGGCGGTGCGCAACTACAAGCAGGGCGCCAAGATCAGCGAGACCGCCCTGCGCACCACCGCCCTGGTGGCCTTCCCCGCCGGCGTGGGCCTGTTCTCCCTCGGCCAGCCCATCATCCGCCTGCTCTACCCCAACACCGATGTGGCGCTGGCCGGCTGGCTGCTGTCCATCCTCGGTCTGGCCGCCATCTGCGTGTGCTTCATGCTGGTGTGCAACTCCATCATGCAGGCCCACCAGCTGGTCACCATCCCCATGGTCACCACCATCATCGGCTGCGTGCTGAAGATCGTCGTCACCTATATCTTCGTGGGCAAGCCGGAGATCAACATCAAGGGCGGCCCGGTGAGCACGCTGGTGTGCTTCGGCGTCATCGCCCTGCTGGACCTGTTCATCATCAAGCGCACCCTGCCCCGATCCCTCAGCTTTGTCCGCGCCTTCCTGAAGCCCGGGCTGGCCACAGTGGTCATGGGCCTCGCCGCGTGGGGCAGCTACGGGCTCTTCTCCAAGCTGCTGGTCCATATCTCCGCCTTCCAGACCGTCACGGACGGCGCGGCCACCCTGTCCTACACCGGCAACGCCCTCTCCACGGTGCTGGCCATCGGCATCGCCGTGGTGCTGTACGCCGCCCTCATCATCCTCACCAAGGCCATTTCCGCCGACGATCTTGCCCTGATGCCCAAGGGTGACAAGATCGCCCGGGTGCTCCACATCCGTTGATTTTCGTTTTTTCCCATGATCATCAAGAAAACTCTTGCACAGCAGGTGAAAATATGGTAGATTTAGTTGGTAAAGCGCACTACGATGTATCGGACCTCCGGCGCATCGTCGCCATTCTCCGGGCCCCCGGCGGCTGCCAGTGGGACGGAGAGCAGACCCACGCCTCCCTCCGCCGCAATCTGCTGGAGGAAGCCTATGAGGTAGTGGAGGCCATCGACGACGGCTCCACGGAGCACCTGAAGGAAGAGCTGGGGGACGTCCTGCTCCAGGTGGTGTTCCACGCCTCCATCGAGGAGGACGCCGGCCGCTTTGACCTGGACGCCGTGGCCGACGGAGTGTGCCGCAAGCTCATCTACCGCCATCCCCACGTGTTCGGGGATGTGAAGGTGGGCTCCACCGATGAGATCCTCTCCAACTGGGAGGAACTGAAAAAGGCCGAGAAGGGTCAGCAGACTCAGGCCGACGCGGTGGACGCCGTAGCCCGCTCTCTACCCGCGCTGTGGCGGGCAGAGAAGGTACAGAAGAAGGCCGCCAAGGTGGGCTTCGACTGGCCGGACGTGTCCGGCGCGCTGGACAAGCTGGACGAGGAGATCGCCGAGGTGCGCGCCGCGGCCGCCGGAGACGGCGATGTGACGGAGGAGCTGGGCGATCTGCTGTTCTCTGCGGTGAATACAGCCCGGTTCCTGCACGTGGACCCGGAAATGGCGCTCCACGCCGCCAGCGACAAATTCGCAGCCCGGTTCCGCCTGGTGGAGCAGGAGGTGCTCCGCCGGGGCCAGCAGATGGACAAGCTCCCCCTGAGCGAGCTGGACGCCATCTGGGACCAGATCAAACATCAGGCAACTTAAAAGCGGCTTCCGCTTTAAGTGATACTCCCGCGGTCAACGCAGGAGAAACAAATGAGGAGGAATTTATCCATGAATAAGGCTGAGCTCATCAATGCCGTTGCTGAGAAGACCAATCTGACCAAGAAGGATGCCGAGTCCGCTGTGAGCGCTGTGTTCGAGGTCATTACCGAGTCCCTCGCCAAGGACGAGAAGGTCCAGCTGGTCGGCTTTGGCTCCTTCGAGGTCAAGAGCCGCGCTGCCCGTATCGGCCGCAATCCCCGTACCAAGGAACAGATCAAGATCCCTGCTTCCAAGCTGCCCGTGTTCAAGGCCGGTAAGGCTCTGAAGGACTCCATCTGAGTCAGACACAATATAAGAGGCAGGGCGCCATGCCCTGCCTCATTTTTTATTAGAAGGTGATCGTATGCGACTGGACAAGTGGCTGAAGGTTTCCCGCCTCATCAAGCGGCGCACCGTGGCCAATGAGGCCTGCGACAATGCCCGGGTCACCGCCAACGGCCGGCCGGTGAAGGCGTCCTACGACGTAAAGGTGGGCGACGTGCTGGAGCTGAAGTTCGGCGAAAAGGCCATCCGAGTGGAGGTGCTCTCCATCGCCGACATCGTGGGCAAGGCCGACGCCGGGGCCATGTACCGGCAGCTGTAAGGCGCGCCGCGGGCCCTTCCCCGCCTGGGGGACACCCCACTCAAAACCCTGAAAAAGCACCCCGCCGGAGCCCCGGCGGGGTGCTTTCGTCTGTATCATGCCCTGTGGGCGCAGCCCACGATCTCCGTGAGGGAATCCAGACCCCTCTGCCGTGCGTACTCCTCTAGACCGTCCAGAATGACGGCCGCCGCATCGGGGCGGACAAACTGGGCGCAGCCCACCCCCACCGCGGCAGCGCCCGCCATGAGGTACTCCAGGGCGTCCTCCCAGGTACGCACGCCGCCGCTGGCCACAATGGGGATGCCAACGCTCTCATAGAGTTCCCAGGTGCGCAGCACACCGATGGGTCGGATGGCCGGACCACAGATGGGCCCCCGGACATTGCCCAGGGCCGGCCGGCCGGTACGCCAGTCGATTTTCATGCCCAGGGGGGTATTGGTGGTGTAGATAGCGTCCGCCCCGGCCTGCTCGATGGCCTGGGCCACCTCCACAAAATTGGGGTAATTGGTGTTCAGCTTCACGAACAGGGGCAGGTCCACCTCCGCCCGAGCCGCGGCCACCAGCTCCCGGGCCGCCCCGGGGTCACGGCTATAAAAACCTGCCCCGTGGGCCACATTGGGACAGGCGGCGTTCAGCTCCAGGGCGGCGATCCTGGCGCCCACCTCCCGCTGGAGCCGCCGGCACAGACCCACATAGTCCTCCACGCTGTCGCCGCCTACGCTGACGATGATCTGATCCCGGTCAAGGGCCGCCATCGTCTGGGGCAAAACACTCTCCAGGTAGACTTCGATGCCGGCGTTCTGCAAACCGATGGAGTTCAGCACGCCAGAGGGCACCTCACACACCCGCTCCGGACGGTTCCCCGCCCGGGGCGCGGGGGTCACGGTCTTGAGGCTCACGGCGCCGAAGCGGGAGAGGTCGGTGAGCTCTGCAAGCTCAAAGCCGTGTCCGGTGCAGCCGGAGGCGCCGAACACCGGGTTGCGGAATACCCCCCGGCCCAGCCTCGTTTCAAGGGAACTCATGGAAGGCCACCTCCTCCGCTGCAAAGACAGGGCCGTCCTTGCACGCTTTCCGATATACCAGCCGCCCCTCTGCCCGGACGGCCACCGCGCAGCCCAGGCAGAGCCCGATGCCGCAGGCCATGCGCCGCTCCATGGAGATCTGGCAGGGTACGCCCGCGGCGGCGGACAGCCGCGCCACGGACTCCAGCATCCCCTCCGGCCCGCAGGAGAAGCAGCGGGATGCGCCCGTCAGGGCCTTCTCCAGGGCGGCGGGCAGTTCCGCCCGGGACCCGGCGCAGATCATCTCCACCCGATCCCCGCAGGGGAACACCTCCAGCAGCCGCGCCTGCCGAAGGGGGGAAAACAGCAGCCGCACCCGCTTCCCCGCGTCCAGCAGCGCCCGGGCCAAGTAGCCCATGGTGGCCACACCCACGCCCCCGGCCACTAAAGTACACACATCGTCCGCCTCCGCCCAGGTGAAGCCATGGCCCAGGGGCCCCAGCACATCCACCTCAGTGCCCGCTGTCCAGCGGGTCATCAGCTCCGTGCCCCGGCCAACGGTGCGGACCAGCAGTGAGAACTCCGCCCGGCCATCGCAG
This sequence comes from uncultured Oscillospiraceae bacterium, assembly GCA_934667095.1. Classification (GTDB taxonomy): domain Bacteria; phylum Bacillota; class Clostridia; order Oscillospirales; family Oscillospiraceae; genus Enterenecus. The sequence goes on from CAKULE010000002.1 coordinate 131,600, forward strand.
TCGAAGATGCTGATGGGGCGGCGGAGGAAGGGGTCGGTACCGTCGCTCACCAGAACCTCCACGAACTGGCCGGGCCGGGCCCGAGAGGCCAATTCCGGGCAGAAAAAGCGGTACAGCGTGTCCTGCTCTGTGACGGAACGGACCTCAAGCAATGTCGCAGTCATGCCGTTTCCCTCAGATGCGTGCCACGCCGGTGCGGCGGGCGGCCTCGGCCACGGCGGCGGCTACCGCCTTGCCCACCCGGGGATCAAAGGCGGCGGGGATGATATAGTCGGCGCTCAGCTCCTCGTCGGAGATGAGCCCGGCCAGAGCCTCGGCGGCGGCCAGCTTCATCTCCTCGTTGATGGCGCTGGCCCGCACATCGAAGGCACCCCGGAAAATCCCCGGGAAGGCCAGCACGTTGTTGATCTGGTTGGGGTAGTCGCTGCGTCCGGTGGACACCACCCGGGCGCCGCCGGCCTTGGCCTCATCGGGGAAGATCTCCGGCGTGGGATTGGCGCAGGCGAAGATGATGGCGTCCCGGTTCATGGTGCGCACCATTTCCGTGGTGACGACGCCGGGGGCGGACACGCCGATGAACACATCGGCCCCCACCAGCATATCCGCCAGGCTCCCCGGGCGGCGGGACAGGTTCGTGACCTTGGCCATCTCCTCCTTCACCGGGTTCATGCCCTGCTCACGGCCTTCGTAAATGGCACCGTGGCGGTCGCAGAGGGTGATGTCCTTCACCCCGGCGGTCAGCAGCAGCCGGCAGATGGCGATGGCCGCCGCCCCCGCGCCGTTCATGACTACCCGGACCTCCTCCTTCTTCTTGCCCACCACCTTTAGGGCGTTGGTCAGCCCCGCCAGAGTGATGACAGCGGTGCCGTGCTGGTCGTCGTGGAAGATGGGGATATCGCAGCAGGCCTTCAGCTTCTCCTCAATTTCAAAGCAGCGCGGGGCGGAGATGTCCTCCAGATTCACCCCGCCGAAGGAACCGGAGATCAGCTGAATGGTGCGCACAATCTCGTCCACATCGTGGCTCTTGATGCACAGCGGGAAGGCATCCACGCCGCCAAACTGCTTAAAGAGCACGCATTTGCCCTCCATCACCGGCATACCGGCCTCCGGCCCGATGTCGCCCAGGCCCAGCACGGCGCTGCCATCGGTGGCCACCAAGCACATATTCCACCGCCGGGTCAGCTCGTAGCTTTTGTTGATGTCCTTCTGGATCTCCAGGCAGGGCTGGGCCACACCGGGTGTGTAGGCCAGCGACAGATCCCGGGCGTTCTCCACCGGCACGGTGGATACCACCTCAATCTTCCCGCGCTTCTCATAGTGCAGCTTCAGACTTTCTTCTGCTATGGGGGTCATTTTTATCTCTCGCTTTCCATTTTATGATGTTTTCTGCGGCCTGTGGGTCACTTCCGCAGGCGCTTGGCCGTCTGGCGGGCCAGTTCGGGGCAGGAGCCAATATACCGCACAGGGTCCAGCAGCTCATGGATGCGCTCGGGGCTGAGGACAGCAGACACCTGCCCGTCCTTGCCCAGCTCCGCCTCAAAATTCTTGCCATTCCGATAGGCGTCCACGGCGATCTCATTGATGAGCTCATGGGCGTTCTGCTTGCCGATGGTGCGGCCCAACTCCAGCATGACGTGCTCGGACTGGGTCAGCCCGCCCAGGCGGTCCAGATTCCGGCGCATATTGTCCTCATTCACCTGGAGCCCGGCCAGCAGCCGGTCGGCCCGGTCCAGCAGCTCGGCGGCCGCCATGCAGGCGGCCTCTACGTGCTCCATCTCGCCCACGGAGTGCATGATGTTCCGCTCGTGGTCCACCCACATCATCTCCTGCACGGCGGCGTTGTGGTAACGAAGGTCCCGGGCACAGCTCATCATGTGCTGGCTGGAGGTGGGATTGATCTTGTGGGGCATGGTGGAGGAGCCCACGATCCCCTTGGCGTAGGGCTCACTGACCTCGCCGAATTCCGTGCCCATCAGCAGATAGACCTCCTGGGCAATGCGGCCCAGGCAGCCGCCGATGAGGGAGAGCTCGCCGGTAAACTCCGCCAAGCGGTCCCGGCTGGCGTGCCAGGAGATGTTGGGCACGGAGAGGCCCAGGGTGGCCGCCATTTTCTTCTGAATGGCGGGGCAGTCCTCGCCGAAGGACACCATGGAGCCCACGGCCCCCGAAAGCTGGAGGGCGCAGATGCGCTCCCGGCTCTCGTCCAGGCGGGCGATGCAGCGCTCCAGTTCGTCGGCCCAGATGGCCGCCTTATAGCCGAAGGTGATGGGCAACGCCTGGATATTGTGGGTGCGGCCCATCATGATGGTGTCCGCATATTTCTCGCACAGGTCCAGGACAGAGGCCTGGATGGAGACCAGCTTCTCCCGGGTTAGCCCCATCATGGTCTTGACGGCCAGCACCGTGCCCGTGTCGATCACGTCCTGGGTAGTGGCGCCCAGATGAATGTACTGGCCGCTCTCCGGGCCGGCGACCGCCTCCAGCAGCCGCAGCAGGGCCACCATGGGGTGATTGGTTTTCTGGTAGAGCTCCTCATAGTGGGTCAGGTCCAGCTTCTCCACCTTGGCCGCGGCGCAGATGTCCGCAGCGATGTGCGCGGGGATGATCCCCAGCTCCGCCTGCGCTCCGGCCAGGGCTGCCTCTACCTCCAGCCAGCGGGTGAAGCGGCCGTCACGGGTGAAAAGGGCGTCAACTTCCGGTTTGATAGGCTTCATAATCGCATTTCCTCCCAGTGAAAAAGGGTGGGGAGCAGCCCGGCTGGAGCCACTCCCCCGCACCGATTCTCTTACTTGCTGTTGTCGGCGGTCACGAACTTGCCGTAGCCGGGCACGCCGTGGACCTCGCCGTTCTCCATGACCACGCTGCCGCGCACAACGGTGTGCGTGACCCTGCCGTGCATCTTGCGGCCCACATAGGGGATGGTCTGGGTCTTGGTGTAGACCTTGTCGTGCTCGGTGATCTCCCACTCCTCGTTGAGGTCAACGATGGTGAAGTCGGCGTCGGTGCCCACCACGTTGGAGCCCTTGCGGGGATACATCCCGAAAGCCTTGGCGAAGTTGACGGAGGTAATCTCCACCAGCTTGTTCAGGTCGTAGCAGCCCTCATTCATGTGGGACACCAGCAGGTGGCCGAAGTAGTCCAGCATGGCGAAGCCTGCGCCGGTGTGCAGGGCGTCCTCAGGGTGGTACTCATTGGGGGCGTGGGGCGCATGGTCGGAGCCCACCATGTCGATGACACCGTCCCGGATGCCCTGCCAGATCTTGTCCTTGTCGGGCTTGGCATCGTGGCCGACGTAGATGTACTTGCCGGAGGCGATATCGTAAATCTCATCCGAGGCATCGATGGCGGGCATATACTCCATGCTGGACACGATGGTCATATCGCCGCGCTCCTTGAGCATCCGCACCAGATCCACATAGCCGGGCATCCAGCAGTGCATGGCGTACCACTTCATGCCGGTCTTGCGGGCAAAGTAGGCCAGCTGATAGGCGGCGCCGGTCATCTCCTCATCGGAGTACCAGCGGTAGCGGGTGTGCTCCAGGTCTACGGGGTGGCCCTCGGCCTTGACCTCCTCCACGGCGGCGTCAAAGAAGTTCTTGTCGAAGGGGTGGACGGAGCAGTACTTGCCCGCCTTGGCCACATCCTGGAATGCCTGGTAGATGCGGTGAGTATCGGTGGTGCCGGCGGAGGTGTTGTAGGGATAGGTGGCCACCTTCTCAAAGAGCTTGAACCAGGCGGAGCCGGCGTCGGCGATCTTCTGGACCTCCTCCCGGGGCCCCAGGGGGCAGCCGATGGCGTTGAAGTCGATGATGGCACCCTTCCGGCCGGCCTCCACCTCCTGGAGGTAGTCCTCCAGGTTGGAGGGCACCGGCTTCACATTGGGCTGGGGGCAGACCATGGTGATGCCGCTGTGGGCGGCAGCCATGGTGCCGGTGGTGAAGTCCTCCTTGTGGGTGAGACCGGGATCCCGCAGATGGCAATGGCAATCAATGAAGCCGGGCAGGACGTGCTTGCCCGAGGCATCGATCTCCCGGGCGCCCTTCATCTCCACGGAGGGGTCTGCCAAGACCGCGATCTTCTCGCCGGTGACACCGATGTTCAGCTTATAAAAGCCCTGCTCGGTGTAGACGGTACCGTTCTTAATGACCAGATCAAAATTCATAGCAATGGTTCCTTTCTGCGGGCCGGAGTAGATTTTATGGACGGGGCGGGCCGCGGTACCCCAAGCCATTGGGAGGGGGCGCCGCCGCAGCTGCGGCGGCGCCCCCTGGAAAAACGATTCAGAACAGCTTGCCGATCAGCGTGATGACGTTGTTGACCACTGTGACCATCACGAAGATGTACGCCACAGACAGTGCCACGGTGAAGCCGGGCTTGACCTTGAACCCGCCCATTTCGTCCTTGCGGTTGCAGAGCAGGATGGTCATGATGCCCAGGATGGGGGTGTTGATAACACCGCCGATCTGCGCCAGAGTAAGCAGCTGAGCGGGAACGCCGCTGTACAGGCAGCCCACCACGGCCGCGAACACCAGCATGACGATGCTGATGATGTTCTCGGTCTTGCTCTCCATGCCGGAGTCCTTGTTGAGGGACTGGAGCAGCAGGTTGATGCCCAGCTTGGGGGCCATCATCAGGGAGGAAATGGCGGCGGCCAGGAAGCCGATGCCGAACACGGGACGGACCCAGGCGCCCAGCAGGCCGCTGAGGGCCGTAGCCAGATTCATGCCGTTTTTGATGGGCTGGCCGGGGAGCAGGTTGGCGCCCACGAAGAAGCAGCACAGGGAGATGACGCCAATGGCAATGACGCCCACCACAACGTCGGTGCGCAGGCCGCCCCGGCGGATGTCCTCCACGGTGTAGCCCTTGTCCTTCGCCAGGGAGGAGCCCCAGGCGCAGGTGCCCAGGGAGGCGGTGGTGCCCAGCAGGGAGAGCATCAGCGCGGTGCTGCCGGCGGGCATACCCACCAGGGAGTGGGACACGGTGCCGTCATAGGGGATGCCCAGGGTGCCGATGAGGGAGATCACAAAAATCAGCGCCATGATACCCACCAGGATCTTCATGACATTCTCCATCTTCTTGTAGAGGTTCTTCAGGAAGAAAAGGATCGCGCAGATAACCACGGCGATGATGCCGCCCCACTTCACGGGCAGAGAGGGGAACAGCATATTGAAGCCCAGGCCCGCACCCATAAAGTTGCCGATGCCGTACACGCACTGGCCCAGAAAAGCGAACACGCCGGCCAGCACCGCCCACACAGGGCCGTACTTCTCGCGGATGCCCACCATCAGGGGCTTGCCGGTCACAACGGTGTAGCGGTTCATGGCCAGGGAGAACACCACCCGGAAGGCCAGCATCACGATGAACCACCAGAACAGGTTATAGCCGAAGTTCGCGCCTGCGTTGGTAGAAGATACGATAGAGCCGGGGCCGATGGAGGTCGCCGCCAGAATGAATCCGGGGCCAAGGGCAGCCAGGAAATACCGGAAGCCGCTCTTGTTGCTTACATTTTCTTTTGCCAACTTTCTCACCTCATTCTCGATTGGCGCGGGGCGCGGAGCGCCGCGCTTATGCGCTCAGTATAACCCATCGCCGCCGCGTTGTGCAAATCATACAGATTCATGCCCGGATATATATGCCCACTCGGAAAAGTACGGCTGTATGCGGATGTATGCAGGCTGTTCCCTGTTGACATTCCGGGCCTGGCTCGGTTAGAATAATAAGCTAGACAGGAGGGATCGCCGTGGAACAGCAGCTCAGCGTACTCAAATCCTACATAATTCAGAAGAAACAGGCCAGCGAGACCCTGTACTACACCCTGCGGGAGGCCGTCGCCACCGGTCTGCTCCCCATGGGTACCCGCCTGCGGGAGGAAGAGCTGGCCGAAGTCTTTGACGTATCCCGCACCCCGGTGCGGGAGGCCATGAAGAAGCTGGAGATCGAGCAGCTGGTGGAGTCCAGCAGCACCAACGGCTCCATCGTCCGGCGGCTGTCCGTGGACGAGTGCCTGGACACTCTGGAGGTGCTGGAGCTCATCCGGGCCTCCGCCTGCACCATGCTCATGGGCCGCATTCCCCGCTCCCTGCTCATCGTGCTGGAGCAGAACACCCGCAAGGGCATCCGCCTCACCGACCCCATCCAGCAGTATGAGAACAACGCAGAGTTCCACGGCCTGCTGGTGCGGGCCACGGGCAACTCCGTGCTCATCAAGCTCCACGACCAGCTCGCCTTCACCGAGCGGATGATCAGCAACACCATCCTGCCCGTCAGCTACGCCCCCAACTACGCCGAGCTCCACCGGGCGCTGGTCAAGGCCATCGTGGACAGCGACGCCGCCGCCACGCAGACCATTCTGGACTCCAGCAAGGAGAAGGTAGACCACTATATGCGCCGCATCGTCGGCGCCTTTCTGGATGTCAACAACGCCTGAGCCACGGCTCAGAGCCTCTTAGAAAAGGACGACCGCTATGAGAGAACTGAACGCCGCCGCCATCACCGACGCGGTGGCCCGTATGTGCGTCCGGGCCAACACCGTCCTGCCCGAGGACGTGAAATCCGCCATTCTTGCCGCCCGGCAGGCGGAGGACTGGCCCGTGGCCCGGGACGTGCTGGACCGCATCATCGAAAACTATTCCATCGGCCGGGGCATCCCCATCTGTCAGGACACGGGCATGGCCTGCGTGTTCCTGAAGGTGGGACAGGAGGTCCACATCACCGGAGACCTTGCCGCCGCCGTGGACGAGGGCGTCCGCCGGGGGTATACCGAGGGCTACCTGCGCAAGTCCGTGGTGCGGGACCCGCTGGACCGGGTGAACACTGGGGACAACACCCCCGCCATGCTCTACACCGAGTTGGTCCCCGGCGACCGGGTGGAGATCACCGTGGCCCCCAAGGGCTTCGGCAGCGAGAACATGAGCCGCATCGCCATGCTCAAGCCCTCCGACGGGCTGGAGGGGGTCAAGCGCTTCATCGTGGACGCGGTGGAGCAGGCCGGCCCCAACCCCTGTCCCCCCATCGTGGTGGGGGTGGGCATTGGCGGCACCTTTGACAAGTGCGCCCTGCTGGCCAAGCAGGCCCTGCTGCGGCCCCTGGGCTCCCACAACGATAACCCCTTCTACGCCGCCCTGGAGGACGAGCTGCTGGAAAAGATCAACTCTCTGGGCATCGGCCCCCAGGGCTTCGGCGGGCGCACCACCGCCCTGGCCGTGAACATTGAGACTCTCCCCACCCACATCGCCGGGCTCCCCTGCGCGGTGAACATCAACTGCCATGTGACCCGCCATGTGAAGGAGGTGCTCTGAATGGCCATCCGTCTTACCGCCCCCTTCACCCGGGGGGCCATCGCCGGCCTGCGGGCCGGGGACAGCGTGCTGCTGTCTGGCACGGTCTACACCGCCCGGGACGCCGCCCATAAGCGCCTGTGCGCCCTGGTGGCCGAGGGCAAGCCCCTGCCTTTCCCCATTGAGGGCTCGGTCATCTACTACGTGGGTCCCTCCCCCGCCCAGCCGGGCCGGCCCATCGGCTCCGCCGGGCCCACCACCAGCTACCGCATGGACGCCTACGCCCCCACCCTGCTCCGACTGGGGGAGCTGGGCATGATCGGTAAAGGTAAGAGGGACCAGAGCGTCATCGATGCCATGGTGGAGACCGGCGCGGTGTACTTCGGTGCCATCGGCGGCGCCGGGGCCCTGCTGTCCGCCTGTGTGAAGTCCGCACAGCTGGTCTGCTATGAGGACCTGGGGGCCGAGGCCATCCGTCGGCTGGAGGTGGAGGACCTGCCCCTCACCGTGGTCATCGACAGCCAGGGGAACAACCTCTACCAGCAGGGCCGCGCCGCCTGGCTGGAGGCGCACAGGGGCTGATTTGCCATAAAAATACACCGGGAGGTTCACGCGGCCGTGAACCTCCCGGGTGTTTTTTATCTGTAAATCCTCATAGCAGCGCCATGCGGCTGCGGTAGCCGGCAATGCTCCGCTCGATCTCCTCGGTGCTCATGCCATCAAAGGTGTCCGTATAACCGTGGAGGTAATAGCGGCTCCTGGCATCCTCCGGATTCTTCAGGCAGTCCATCAGAAAATCCAGGAACAACGAGTAGGACTCCAGCCGCTGCTGCCGGCAGAGACGGACGCAGGTTTCCCCGTCCCGGCGGGCCAGGGCATCCAGCCAGTCCAGATGCTCCTGCAGAGACATACTCAGCCGCCCACTGGAGTGGAGGGCGATGGAGGTATAGGGATAGGTCCTCCAGTGGGTGTTCTTGATCATCTCACACAACTCCCGGTTGCCGCAGGCGTGGTAGATTTTGAAGTGAAAGCTGTGGTTGTGCTCCTGATAGGCAAAAATGTCCTTGTTCTTGACGTCCTCCTCCATCTGGGCCACCAGCTGCTTGAGCTCATCCATCGCTTCCTCTGTGATAAGGGCCGCCGTCAGCCGGCAGGCGCAGGACTCCAGCGCCACGGAAACCTGGATCAGTTCAAAAAACTGCTCGTAGTTGCAGGTGTGTACCCATGCGCCCCGGTGTGGGGCAGACTGCACCAGGCCCTCCTGCTCCAGCTTCAGCAGCGCCTCCCGGATGGGCATGGGGCTGACCTGGTATTTCTGGCTGATGGCGTTGACCACCAGCTTCTCTCCCTGGCCGAAGTCGCCGTCCAGGATCTCCTGCTTCAGCCGCTCGTACGCATAGGTGGATTTGGTCATAAATTCCACCTTTTCCATATTGGAATCCCCCTCTGGACAAGAATTGATTTTTGATCAAGTTAAATTATAAACAACGTTTGATACAAATTCAACCCCCAAACATCTTTTTTCAAAAAATCCTCCCTGCCGCCCGCGGAGTGCAGTCTCTCCCAAGGCACTTGTTTGTTTTCCACAATTTTTAACTTTGTTTTCTTGTCACATTGTTAATTGACTATAAGTTCTCACTGTAGTACAATCCAGCTAACCAAATCAAATTCAATAAATTTGATATTTGATTTTTTATCCAGAGGAGGAGAAGCTCATGATCATTGATATGCGAACCTATACGTATCACCCCGACACCTATCGCCCCTTCCTGAAATTCTACCGGGAGCAGGGCTACGCCATTACCTCCAAGCACCTGGGCTACAACCTGGGCCTGTTCACCACCTCCAGCGGCATCGTCAACCGCACGGTGCAGTGGTTCGCCTATGAGAGTCACGACCACCGGGACGCCTGCCGCAAAGGCTATCTGACCAGCGGCACCAAGATCGACTTCACCAACGATGCCGACAAGATGATCCGTCAGCAGGAGAGCCGGGTGCTCATCCCCACATCTTTCTCCCCCCTGCGCACCATCGACCCCAACCATCCCCTGCTCACCGACCCCGCCTGTGAGCGCCGGATGTTCGAGTTCAACACCTATGAGTGCAAGCCTGGCCAGCTCCCCGCCGCCCTGGACCTGGTGGAAAAGGAGCTGTTCCCCCTGTCCGAGAAGTTCGCCGAGTGGACCATCGCCTATCTGGTCAGCGACAGCGGCCCCGACCGCATCTATGAGTTGCGCGCGTACAGCACTCTGCAGAATCGCATGGACCGCAACCAGGCCATGCGCTTCGACCCCAAGTATAGCAAGATCATGGCCGAATTGGGCTCCCACCTGCGGAGCACCGATTCCGTCATTTGGGAAACCCAGACCATGTCCCCGCTCCACTGATGATGTGATACCCGTCCGCGGCTGCGGGCGTATCAAAAAAAGATTTTTAGGAGGAACAACATGAAAAGGATCACCGCTCTCGTCCTGGCACTGATGATGGTGCTGGCCCTGGCCGCCTGCAGCGGCAACAATCCCACCCCCAGCAATTCCGCCACCCCCAGCAATTCCGTGGAGCCCTCCAGCGAGCCCTCTGCGGAGCCCTCCAACGAGCCCTCCGGCGTCAGCTTTGACAAGGCCGTCAAGATGACCTTCGCCACCTCCGGCAAAGCCGGATCCCTGTCCGCTCTGATGTACGAGCACTGGATGGACCTGGTCACCGAGCGTTCCGGCGGCAAAATCACCTTCGACTATCAGTCCGGCGGTGTGCTGGGCAACGAGGGCGAGCTCTTCCAGCAGATCATGGACGGCGTGATCGAGGCCGGCGGCGGCGGTATCGCCACCTACACCAACTACAACACTCTGGCCGAGGTCTATCAGCTCCCCTTCCTCATCAACTCCTATGAGACCGAGTGGGCCGCTCTCCAGACTCCCGAGTGGCATGCCATCATCGACGCCGTGGAGGAGTCCATCGGCTCCGTCTACATCTACGGCACCGTGGACGTGGGTATGCGTCACATCGCCAGCAAGGACAAGCCCATCACCAGCCTGGCTGACATGAAGGGCGTGAAGATCCGCACTGCCTCCTCCAACGTTCTGATCAAGGCTCTGGAAGACCTGGGCGCCAACCCCATCGTCGTGGGTTACACTGAGGTCTACTCCGCCCTGTCCAACGGTGTCGTCACCGCTGAGGACGTCAACTACATGACCGCCGTGGCCCAGAGCCACTTCGAGGTGTGCAAGTACTTCACCGAGGTCGGTATGTATCCCTACCCCACCTTCATGTGCTTCAACAAGGACTTCATCGACTCCCTGCCCGAGGGCTACTGGGACTTCATGAAGGAGTGCATGGACGAGGCCATGGAAACCTTCTTCACTGAAACCATCGTGGGTGCCGACGCCAACTACCGCAAGGTTCTGGAGGAGAACGGTGTGACCATCAACGAGCTCACCGATCTGGACGACTGGCGCGCTGCCATCCAGCCTCTGTACGATGAGTACACCGCTGCCGGCACCGATCAGCGCATCATCGACTTCATCAACGCCGTGGAGGCCATCAAGGCCGCTCAGTAAGGCATCTATCCTGTCAACTTCTCTCCGCCCTCTCTCTCCTGTGAGAGAGGGGGCGGGGCTCATTCTCCAAGGAGGGGTATCCAAGGGATGAAATCTTATCAAAAAGTCTGTAACGTCATTTTCAATATCCTGAAATGGGTCGTGGCCATTGCCATGGTATTCATGGTACTGCTGACCTTTGTGGAGGTCATCCGCCGCTACTTTTTCCACAAGAACTGGGTGTGGTCGGAGGAGCTGGTGCGCTACCTCATCGTCTGGTGTACCTTCCTGGGCGGCGCCGCCGCTTACCGGGTGGGTGCGCTGACCAACTTCGACCTGGTCATTCAGAAATTCAGCAAGCGGATGCGAGTCATCCTGGACCTTGTCTGCACCGTGATCATCATCGCGCTGATGGCATGGCTGACCTGCAAGGGCTATCAGTCCTTCACCAGGCCCTCCATCGTCAACCAGGTCAGTGCCGCCCTCGATCTCTCCATGCGCTGGCCCTATCTGGGCATCCCCGTTGGCTGTGCGGCCATCGTGCTCTTTGCCATTGAACATCTGCTGAAGCTCATCCAGGATCTGAGCTCCGGTGCCGCGAAAAAGGAGGTCGAGCAGGCATGATTGTCGCCATTATCGTCTTTGCCGTGCTGCTGTGCATCGGTATGCCCATCGCCATCAGCCTCGGCCTGTTCGGCATCGCCCACATTGCCACCATGGGCAACGCCGCTTACTTTGACATCATCATCGGGCGTCTGTTCTCCGGCGTCAACCTGATCAGCATTTCCTGCATTCCCTTCTTTATCATGGCAGGCGAACTGATGAACGGCGGCGGCATCACCCGCCGTCTGCTGGACTTCCTGCGCTCCTTCATCGGCCGTCTGCGGGGCGGTATGGCCTACTGCACCGTGGCCCTGTCCGCCATTCTGGCCGCCATCCTCGGTTCCGCCCAGGCCAATGCCTCCCTGCTGAACCAGATTCTCCCCGCCCAGATGGAGAAGGATGGCTATCCCCCCGAATACTCCGGCGCACTGATTTCCGCCGCCTCCGTCCTCGGCCCCATCATCCCGCCCTCCACCATGTTCATCTTCTACTGCTTCCTGACCGATGTGTCCATCAAGCATATGTTCATCGGAGGCATCATCCCGGGCATTATTCTGGCCCTGGCCTACTGCCTCACCGTTTTCTTTACCACGCGGAAGATGAACATCAAGAAGCCGGAAGGCAAGTTCAGCTGGAAGCATTTCGGAACGTCCTTCCTGAAGGCCATTCCCGCCCTGCTGGTGCCCGTCATCATCATTGGCGGCGTGCTCTCTGGCTTTTGCACCGCCATTGAGGCCGGTGCCGTTGCCTGTATTGCGGCCTTTGTCGCCAGCTTGATTTACCGCGAACTGGACTTCAAGAAGATTCCCGACATGATGCTGCGCACCGCCATCTCCACCGGCGCTATCTTCCTCATCATCGCCTTCGGCAACCTGCTTGCCTGGACCATGGCCAAAGATGGCGTTGCCGACAAGATCATCTCTGTTATTCTCGGCGTCACCAACAACAAGTACGTCATTATCCTGCTGATCCTCCTGCTGCTGGTCCTGGTGGGCTGTGTGCTGGACATGGCTTCCGCCACGCTGATCTTCATCCCTGTCATGTTCCCTCTGATCCAGATGATCGGCATGGACGTGGTGCATTTCGGCATCGTGTTCTCCCTCATGATCACCATCGGTATGATCACGCCGCCTGTCGGCCAAGTATTGTTTATCACCTGCAACGTGTCGAAGGTGGGCTTCAAACCGCTGTGCCAGCGCATCTGGCCCTTCATCATCGCCTCCTTCGCCACCACCTTTGCCCTGGCCTATCTGCCTGACGTGGTGCTGTTCCTGCCCAAGCTCTTCGGCTACATTCCCACTTAAAGGAGGGCGCACAGCATGAGAATCGTTGGACTGAGTTGCGGCCGCAAAAACGGCAACAATGAGCTTCTTCTCAAAACCGCGCTGACCGCAGCCAAGGCTGCCTGCGGTGCCGACCTGGAGATCATCCGCCTGCAGGAACTGAACCTGCGGGACTGCATCGGCTGCGAAACCTGTATGCGCGGTCTCACCACCGGCGGCGACGGTTTGTGCGTCATGAAAAACGATGACATGGGCTGGTTCTCCGCTACGGTGAAGGATGCGGACGCCATCATCCTGGCCACCCCTATCTATGACCTCATCCCCACAGGCACGGTCATCACCCTGCTCAACCGGGTGCTGGGCATCGGCAAAGAGTATCAGACCTATTGCCGGAATCACCCCAAGATCTGCGCCGCCATCGCTCTGGGCGGCTCCGACTGGGTAAACCTTGCCGAGCCGCTGATGGATCTGACCGTGCGGAACCTCAGCAAAGGCTGCACGGTGGTGGACAAACTCGTGGTGGGTCACAACCCCGCCCCCTCCATGGTCGTTCTGGACGAGGACGTCATGGCCAGGGCTGCCCTGCTGGGCAGCCGGGTGGGCCAAGCGCTGACTGACCGGGAGCACGCTGCCTTCGCCGGCGACTCCGGCATCTGCCCCGCCTGCCACTGCAACCTGCTGGAGCCCCGCGGCGGCGCCAGAGTCGGCTGCCCCTTCTGCGATGCCTGGGGCACCGTTTCCGTACAGAACGGCCAGCTGGTGGTAGACTGGGACGCAGCATCCCTGCGGGACAACCGCTTCGGCCCCGCCGGCGACGTCCACCATCGTGCGGACATCGCCGCCAGCCACAAGAAAGCCGCCCTCAACCGGGACCTGATTCAGGCCCGCGTCAAGGAACTGGAGCACTTCGACGGCGTGTTCGTCAAGCCGCCCAGAGATTAAATCACACCGCGCGGGTCTCCGCGCGAGCCAAAACAAGGAGTGATTTTTATGTTAGACCGTTCTATCCTAAATGGTGTTTACGACCTGCATATCCACACCGGCCCCTCTGTCGCCAAGCGGCTGCTGGATGCCGGTGAGATGATGAAGAACGCCCAGGCCGCCGGCTACAAGGGCTACCTGGTCAAGGATCATTACGCCCCATCCGCCCACGGCTGCAACATCGTGGAGCACAACATCGGCGATGGCTCCTGCCGCTGCTACAGTTCCATCGTGCTGAACAACTGCGTCGGCGGCCTGAATGTGCTGGCCCTGGACGTGGCCTACAACATGGGCACCCGGGTGGTGTATATGCCCACTGTGTCCTCTCGGCTGCACATTGAGGACCACAAGGGCCGCAAATTCCTGGGCTCCGGCAATATGACCACCACCGACCTGGAGAAGCCCATCTATCTCCTGGACGACAACGGCAAGATCATCCCCGAGTGCGTGGAAATCCTCAAGTACATTGCTGAAAAGGAAGACCTGGTCCTCTGCACCGGCCATGTATCCTGGCAGGAGATTGACGCGCTGATCCCCACCGCCCTGGAGCTGGGCGTCAAGCGCATTGTGGTCAACCACCCCAACTTTACCATCATGGCCCCCCACGATGTGGTGGCCCGCTGGTCCAAGTGGGGTGCCTGGATCGAGATGACCGCCTGCGAGTTCGGCGCCGTGGTGTTCAATGATGACAACAAGTTCAGCCCTATCGCCCTGTTCCATCAGTATGAGGACGCCGACGTGGACATGGAGCAGTGCTTCATCACCACCGATTTTGGGCAGTCCATCTCTCCCGAGCCCGTGGAAGGTATGTTCAAATTCCTGAACCTCATTCACAATCAGATCGGCTACGGCACCGATGTGCTGGACCGCATGACCAAGACCATCCCCGCCTACCTGATGAGCGCGGAATAAACTGACTTCAAATTCGATTCAGAAAAGGAGTTTTTATCATGGACGAGAAAAAATATGAGCCCCAGAAGCCGATGATGTACGACATCAAGGAGCACGAATTCGCCTGCGGCAAGCAGAACGGCCGCATCCAGTTCATCCAGATTTCTCCCAATGTGACCCTTCAGTACTGCGAGATCCGCCAGCCCCACGATGTGGGCCCCCATCGCCACGACTACGAGCAGATCATCTACATCCCCCAGGGTGAGTGCGACTTCTGGGTGGACGGCGTGCCCTACGCCATGGATGCCGGCTGCTTCATGGTTGTGCCCCCCAATGCCGAGCACTATCTGGAAGCCAAGGGCAATATGTTCGTCGTGGACTTCGACATCTTTACCCCCAAGCGTACCGATCGTGTACAGAGCAAGCGCGTCTGCGACCGCGGCCACAAGAACTGGGACAAGGCCATCACCGATGAGGTCGTGACCGAGGAGAACAAGTAATGAGCCGCGCCGATACTCTCAAGGCCCGGATCCAGGCCGGCAAGCCGGTCTTTGGCACCTTTGTCAAAAACAACTGCCCCAACCTGGTGGAAATGCTGGGCTGGGCCGGCTTTGACTTCGCCATTCTGGACTGCGAACACTCCAGCTATAGCTACGGCGAGTTGGAAAACATGATCCGCGCCTGCCAGCTGGCGGACATCGCCTCCATCCCCCGCATCGCCTGCCCTGAGCCTTGGCAGGTACACCACGGCCTGGAGAGCGGCTCCACCGGCATCCAGATCCCCAGCATCACCTCCGTGGAGAACGCCGCCGCCTGTGCGGAGGAGGCCGTGTTCTTCCCCGGCGGCACCCGCAGCCCCAACCCTGCCCTGCGTGCGGGTCAGTACGGCTGCTGGACCGGTGAAAAGAGTTATCTGGAGGCCAAGAAGGAGAGTTCCCTCTGCGTGGTCCAGGTGGAATCCATGGCCATGGCCAATGCCGTGGAGGAGTTGTGCAAGATTCCCCAAATCGACGTGCTGTTCATCGGCCCAGGCGATTTGAGTATGTCCATGGGCAAGCCCGGCAAACTCAATGATCCAGAGGTAGTCGCCATCATCGAAGATGTGATCCGCCGCGGTCTGGCCGGCGGCAAGGCCATGGGTATGCTGTGCGGCAACCCCGATGCTGTGAAAAAGTACATCAACTTAGGCTGTACCTACATCGCCTATTCCAGCGACAGCGGCATGATCGCCAACGCCTTCAAGGCCATTAACCGCGATGTATTCACTCCCTACCGCTGAGAGGTGTCCATGAGCAAGCTATCTCACAACAAGCTGGCCACCCGGGAGCAGGTCCTGGAGTACTTTCACAGCGGAATGACCCTGCTCTCCGGCGGCTTCGGCTCCGCCGGGTATCCCACGCAGCTCTACGAATGGCTCTATGCCAGCGATTGCGTCGACCTGGATATCATTACCTCCGGGGTGGCCCCCCCGGACAAGCCCTTCCAGCTCGGCTTTGCCGGGCTGCTGCACGACCGCCGCATCCGCAGTCTGACCCTCACCCATGCTGCCAACAACCCCGAGGTGGGCCGCCAGAAGGCGGAGGGCACTCTGCGCGTGGAGGCCGTGCCGCAGGGCACCTTTGTGGAGCGCATCCGGGCCGGCGGCGCCGGGCTGGGCGGCGTACTCACTCCCACCGGCATCGGCACCTCCGTGGCTGAGGGTAAGCAGATCCTCCATCTGAACGGGAAGGATTATCTGCTGGAAATGCCCATCCGGGCGGAGGTGGCTATTCTGCGGGCAGAGAAGGCGGATAAAATGGGCAATCTCATGTTCCGCCACACCAGCCGCAACTACAACACTGTCATGCCCATGGCCGCGGACGTGGTCATTGTCGAGGTCCCCGAGGAGGACATCGTTGAGGTGGGGGAAATGGCCGACAACGAGGTCATGGTCCCCGGTATCTTTGTGGACATGGTCGTTCCCATTCCGAAGGGAGGTCAGTTCTTTGAGCGATAAAAGCGCCCTGCGCGAGTTCATCGCGCGCAATGTTGTGACCCTCCTTCACCCCGGGGATCTGGTCAATCTGGGTGCCGGGATTCCCTCCCACGCCGCCAACTACATCGGCGTGGATTCCGGCATGATGATCCAAACCGAGTGCGGTACCATCGGCGGCGGCCCCTTGGCCCCCCCCGGCCAGGAGGACTACACCCTGATTGCCCCGGACACCCGGCCCTCCACCCTGTTGTATGACGGCGTATGCTTTGACAGCGCCATGTCCTTCACCATGATCCGCGGCGGACACTTGGACGTTACCGTTCTGGGGGCCATGGAGGTAGCCCAGAACGGCGACATGGCCAACTGGGAGGTACCCGGGCAGGCACTCAAGGGCATGGGCGGCGCCATGGACCTCTGCACCGGCGCCAAACACGTCATCGTTGCCATGGAGCACTGCACCAAGGACGGCAAGCCCAAGCTGCTGGAGCGCTGCACTCTGCCGCTGACCTGTCAGGGCGAGGTAAATTCCGTTGTCACCGAACTGGCGATTTTCGACATCGCGCCGGATGGCTTCGTGCTCCGGGCCCTGGCACCCGGCGTCACCGTCGAGGAAGTACAGGCCAAAACCGGCGCCCCCATCCACATTCGCGGCTCTGTGGCACAGATGGTGGACTGAGCCTCTCAGATCTGTCTAACAGCAAAGGAGCGTTAAGCATGAACAGCAAGCTGCTGGCCCTCTTGATGATCAACGTGATTGTCGGCGCCATGACCGCCGCCCGCGGTCGGGAGCTGAAGCGCAGGCACGATCCGTCCGCCCTGACCGGCACCGCGGCCATCCAGGTGCGAGATGCGGCAGCCTATACCGCTGCGGTGGGCGGCGTTGAACTGCTCTGCGGCTGGCTCTGGATTATTGAAGGCGCAATGCTGCCTGTATTGGAGTCCATTCCCGCCCTCCTTGTGGGGGACGGGCTGACAGCAGTGCTGCTGTTCTGTCTGCTGCGCGCCCTTCGGCGTAAATATAGCAAATAAACGTTCGCTGGATCTGCGCCGCGGACGCGAAAGGATGAAGCATAACATGAACGATTTGAACAATCGGGTCATTCTGACCGTGGCACCCACCGGCTCCTCTACGCCGGTGTCCAAGTGCCCCAATCTCCCGGTCACTCCCGAACAGATCGCCGATGAAGCCTATGCCTGCTGGCAGGCCGGCGCCTCAGTGGTCCACCTCCACATCCGGGATGACGAGGGCAAGGCCAGCATGAGCTACGAAAAATTCCGTCAGGCCGTTGATCTCATTCGTAAGCGGTGCGACATCGTCATCAACATGACCACCGCCGGCGGCTTTGGCACCCCCGATGACGAGCGCATCCTTCCTGTGGATCTCATCCCCGAAATGGCCACCCTGGACGCTGGCTCCATGAACTACAAGGGCGACTTTGTGTTCCATAACAGCATCGCCTTTCTGGAGAAGCTGGGTGCCCGCACTCAGGAGTTGGGCATCCGCCCCGAGATCGAAGTCATGGACACCGGCATGGTGTATACCGCGCTGCGCCTGATGAAGCAGGGCTATATCAAGTCCCCTCCGCATTTTCAGTTCGTACTCGGCATGGAGAACGGCATGGCCGCCACGGTGGAAAACCTGGTGTACATGAAAAGCCTGCTGCCCCCCGATGCCACCTGGAGTGCCTTCGGTGTAGGCAAGAGCCATCTGCCCATTCTCTCCGCTGCCATCGCCTTGGGCGGCAATGTGCGTGTGGGCATGGAGGACAACATTTATCTGGCCGCCGGCCAGGTGGCCACCTCCAACGTCCAGTTTGTGGAGCGCGCCCGCAAGCTCATCGAGCTAAACAACAAGCAGGTCGCCACTCCCGACGAAGCCCGGGCGATCTTGGGTCTGCGCAGCCGCCAGGCCTGCATGGACTACGCCCGGGAGCTCCACGGCGTCCCGGCCGAGAACGTCTGATGGCGGTCGATCTTTCCGCCCTCCGCCCGCTCCACGTCGGCATCAGCGTGGCGGACATGGACAGTTCCATCCGCTGGTATGCGGAGATGCTGGGCTTCACCCTGGTTTCCGATTGCGAGATGCCCGCCCTGGACAGCCGGGTGGTTTTCCTGCGCAACGGCGGCTTTGAGCTGGAGTTCTTTCAGCATCACCACACACTGCCCCTTCCGCCAGAGCGGCTGACCCCCAACGAGGATATCCGGACCCAGGGCACCAAACATATCTGCTTTGCCCACCCGGATGTTCCCGGCCTTCTGGCCCAGCTGCGTCAGAAGGGTGCCGATGTTGTTATGGAGCAGGTCATCAAGGGCAAGCCCATGGGGTTTGTCCGGGACAACAACGGTGTCCTAATTGAGTTGATCCAGCCTCCCGCGGAGGCATAGCGTGAGCCCGGCGGGGCCGCCCTGCACAGCAGAGCAGCCCCGCCGGGCCGTTTTCTATGTTCGCTCACTGCGCAGGATGCGGCAGGACAGCGCCATATTCAGCAGATCATCCGGACTGTCCCATGGAATCCGGATCATGCTCTCCAGCTTCTCCTCCCGGTAGGCCAACGTATTGCGGTGGATGTACAGTGCCGCCTGAGCCGCCTGCTTGCTGCGGCAGGTCAGCAGGCAGTACAACGTGTCCACATAGCTGCTGCCGTTTTCCCGGTCATACTGCTCCAAGAAGCGCACCGCCGGATGGCAGATCTCCACAAGATTTTCCCGCTCCGAAGCCGCCTCCAGCAGAAAGTACAACGTATAGTCCTGGCAGCGCAGAATACTTCCCGCTCGGGTAAAAAACCTCTGGTCGCTCAGCAGTCTCAAGGTTCGGGCGAAGGCACTTCGGAGCCCCGCCAGGCCCTCAAAGGGGTCGCTCAGGCAGCCATGCACCGGATAGCGGCTCAGATACCCCTCCAACGGCGCCAGCTCCAGCCGGTCATACTCCTCAAAGCCTGCAAGCCGCAGGAGGATCACCACGGAATCTCTGTAAAGCACACTCACCGCCGTGGGAAAGTAGGCTGGGACCGCATTTTTGAAGTGCCGGATGGGAAAGCCGGGGGTATCCGGCGTATCCGCCCGCACCTGGAGCACCGCGTACGGCCCCCCCGCAAAGCCAAAATAGCGGCTCTGCCGCTCCATGGCCGCATTGGTGATCTTCCCGTCCAGCAGATTTTTCAGGAACACCTCCGCCCGGCTGCCGATGTGCGTCAGGCTCATGTCCTGGATACGCAGCGCGTTTTGGATAAACCGGGCCAGCGCCTGGAGATACGGTCCCTGCTGCTCCGCATCCGTCCGGTCCCTCACCAGCGCAATGAGGGACGCCGCCCTCTCCCCGCCCATCTGTACCGGCGTAATCAGATAGGGATAACCCAATGCCTCAAAATACAACGCCCCCGGCTCGGACACAAGCTGGGCAGGCAGCTTGAAGGAAAAGAACTTTTCCACTGTTTCCTCCGAAAAGCACCCATTGGTCATCAGCTCCAGCCAGAGGGGGTCCGGGTTCTCCACCGACCTGGCTGCCGCCACCAGACGGTATGCGGAATCGGTAACATGAAGGGGACATCCCAGCAGCTGGGAGGCGTCATCCAGCACATTCTGAAGGGTGCTGCCCGCAGCCACCCGGTCAAACAATTTGCTCTTGAATTCAGTCAGCTCCACAGTCATTCCACCTTGTGCAAAAAGCATGATTTATTTGTTTTTATCCATTCATAAATACCGATGCAAAACAGGGGTCAACACTTTATTATATAGATATAGTCAAAAAAATCAACCGCGAATTACACGAAAAGGAGCCACGCATATGAAAAAAGGCAGCGAGATCAAACTGAATGTCCGCCCCCTGTTCATCGAGTTCAACCATGACTACGTTTACGAAGGCCCCTGCCGCTTTGGCAAAGGCGATACCCTGGAGCCCGCCTATGACCGGATGCTCTCCGGCGAGCTCTACAAGAATTTCATCCGCACCCTGAACGAGAATATGCCCGCCTTTGTGAATCTGATGGAGCCGGTACGCCTCCAGAACTACACCGATGAGTTCAAGGTCCCTGAGGAGGATGTTCAGAAGGCTCTGGCCGGACGGGACGAGGTAGATCTCTATTTGGTGTCCACCAGCGGCCGCGCCAACCGCGTGACCATGGAGGTCGCCCGCCGCAGCAAGAAGCCCATCGCCTTTTATAGCGCCGTGCTCATGGCTGTGACCACCAACATCGCTGCCCTCCACGCCCGCGGCCTGGAGGCATACCCCGCCTACGACTGGGCTGACTTCAAGCGCACCCTTCAGGCCCTGCGCATCCGCAAGATCCTGGCCAACACCCGGATGCTGGTGCTCAACCGCTTCGCCTCCGATGTGTCCCCAGTCAGCGCCCAGGACTGCTTCCTGTCCCTGGAGGAGGTCAGCCGCAAACTGGATGTCCAGTACCATTTCCTCAACGTCCACGAGTTCCTGGATCAGCTTCATGTCTGTCCTCCCGACGAAAACCCCACCACCCCCGGCCGCATTCAGAACAATATCACCGAGGAGGACGAGAAGGAGATCTGGGCCATGACCGACCGGCTCATTGCCGAGGCGGATGAGTGCTATATGGACCGGGAGATGGTGTTCCGTTCCGTGCGGGCCTACTACCTGACCCAAAAGCTGCTGAAGCATTGGGACTGCAACGCTTTCACCGCCCCCTGCCCCGATATGTGCTCCACCCGGCGGGTGAATCAGGAGAAGTGTACCCTCTGCCTGACCCACTCCCTCAACGAGGAGAACGGCATTCCCTCCGCCTGCGAGTTCGATATGAACGCCCTGCTGTCCAAGCTCATTCTCCAGAACATCTCCAGCAAGTCCACCTACATGGGCAACACCTGCCTGCTGCCCATCCAGGACGGCAAAATCACCGTGCCCGACTTCGCCTACGTCTCCCAGGAGGAGGTCGATCAGCTCAAGGGCACAGACAACCTCATCGTCACCCTCCACTCGGTGGCCAATCGCCGGCTGAAGGGCTATGACGCCCCCCAGGAGCACTACTCCATCCGGCCCTTCGCCCACAGCGGCTGGGGCGCCACCATCCGCTATGACTTCAGCAAGGATAAAGACACCCCTGTAACCCTTCTCCGCATCGACCCCACCTGCTCCAAGATGCTGGTGGTAGCCTCCAAGGTCAAGGGCCAGTTTGGTCTGAACAACAACAACTGCACCACTGCCCTGGTGCAGCAGACCGCCGATGCCAAGGACTTCTTTGAGAAGCAGCTTGAGTTTGGTTCCCACATGGCCGTGGTTTACGGCGACTATGTGGAGGATCTGAAGGCTGTGGGCAAAGTGCTGGGGCTGGAAGTCATATGTGCGTAAATCCGGACCGCGCCGCCATTCTTGACCGGCTGGTCGGCTCTGCCCAGTGCAGCAAAAGCACCGTTTCTGCCTTTCGTGCCCTGGAGGCCCCCACCGCGGAGCAGGCTACCGCCTTTGCGCGGGTCTATACCGGAGAAAAATTCCTCACCCCGCAGCCGCCGGCGGACTCCGACAGCATCTACGACCTTGGGCAGGCCAGCTATCGGCGGCTCCAGCAGCTTAAAACCGCCGGCTGCCTGGGAGATGAATTCAACACTGGGTGTAGCGGAGCCTCCTCCGCCATGTCCCGGAAGGCCCTGTTCTTCATGTCCCTTCAGCGGGATCTCGGGGTGAACATGGACGCCGGGGAGATTGAAAGCGCCGAAACCGTGGGCGACATTGCTGCCCTGTGTGTCAAATATTGCTGCAAGGAGTGAGCAGAATGGATGCCGCTGCGCTGCGCCCGGACTTCCCGGCTTTGAGCCAGAGTGTGTATGGGCGGCCGCTTATTTATCTAGACAACGCCGCCACCACCCAGGTGCCCCAGGCCGTAATTCAGGCTATGTCGGACTATCTGGCGCACAGTCATGCCAACGTTCACCGGAGTGTTTACGCCCTCAGCGAGGCCGCCACCGCGCAGTACGAGGCCTCCCGGGACACCGTCGCCGCCTTTCTGCATGCCCGGCGGGAGGAGATTGTCTTTACCGGCGGCACCACCGATGCCATCCACCTGGTTTCCAGGTCGGTGGAGGCATTTATCGGCCCGAAGGATGCCGTGCTGGTCACTCAGATGGAGCACCACTCCAACTATCTTCCCTGGCTGGACCTGTGCCGCAGGAGAGGTGCGCAGCTTCGCTGCGTTCCACTGACTGACTCCGGCGAACTGGATCTGGCCCAGGCAGAGGCCCTGCTGGCCGACGGCCGGGTGCGGCTCATGGCCGTCTGCCATGTGTCCAACGTCACCGGCGTCCGCAACGATGTGTCCGCGTTGGCTGCCTTGGCCCATCGGTGGGGCGCGCTGCTTCTGGTGGACGGCGCCCAGGGCGTCCGGCACGAAGCGGTGGACGTTTCCGCCTTGGGCTGCGACTTCTACTGCTTCTCGGCCCACAAGCTATTCGGCCCTACAGGTATCGGTGTGCTGTGGATTGCCCCGAAATTGCTGGAGCAGCTCTCGCCCCCCAGGCTGGGCGGCGGGATGATCCGGGCTCTGGAGGGCAGCAGAATGGTCTTTGAGGACGCACCCCTGCGGTTTGAGGCCGGCACCCCCAATCTGGTAGGCGCGGTGGGCTTCAAGGCTGCGCTGGACTACCTCAGCGCCCACGACCCTGCCGCCCTCCGGGCCAGAGAGCAGGCCCTGACCGCCCGGCTGGAGCAACGGCTGACCACCGTGGAGGGCGTGAGCCTGCTGGGCAGTCCGGCGGCACGGTTCGGCACGGTGTCCTTCATCTGTGACGGCGCTGCCCCCTACGATCTGGCCATCCTGCTGGACAAGCTGGGCGTGGCCGTGCGCTCCGGCCATCACTGCGCCATTGCGCAAATGGAGCAGCTTGGGGTGGAAAGTGCCCTGCGGGCCTCCCCCGCCTTCTACAATACCGAGGATGAAATTGACCGTTTTATCTATTGCCTGGAGCAGGTGCTTCGGGTACTGAGGGGCTGATCCATGAGCGAGATAGAAATCCGCATTGCCCAGCTCGCCTCCGAATTCGCCCAACTGGAGGACGAATTTCTCCGCTACACCTATCTGGTGGAGCTGGGCGGTCTGCTGCCCCCCATGGCCCCGGAGGAAAAGACGTCGGAGCATCTGTTCTCAGGCTGCCAGTCCCGGGTGTGGCTGGTCATGGAGGCCAGGAACGGCCGTTTCTTTCTCCGCGCCGACAGCGATACCGTGGTCATGCGCGGTCTGCTCTACCTCTTTGTCAACATTTACAACGGCACAGCACTGGCCGATGCCGCCAACTCTTCCTTTGACCCCTTGCGGAAAATCGGACTGACCGGCAGTTTTTCCTCTCCGAGGCAGAGCGGCATCAACGGTATCGTCACTGGCATCCGTGCCTTCTGCCAGAATACACAGGCTAAAAAATAAGACCAGCCCCCTCCTTACGGAGGGGGCTGGTCTTATTTGGCCGAACCCCGTCCGGGGTGCTTGTTCCGGGTCCGGGCAGGCGCAGGAAAAGAGGCGCAGCCCGCCGCCCGGGTCATGCGGCACTGGCAAGAGCTTCCGCCTCCACATAGTAATGAAGCGTAGGAGGTGAACCGATACATGGAAGATCTGACCATCTGCACCGCCCGTGACCCGGAGGTGTTCCAGCGGGTGTGGGAGCGGGTCATGGGGGCCAAGGCCGTCCAGGCGGAGGAGGCTCAGCCGCCGGCTCCCTCACCCGTCCTGCCCGCCCAGCCGGGGGTGGACGGGGACCTGTCCTGCGCCTATCTCCGCTCGCTGGCGGACGCGCCCATGACCCCTGTACCCCGGGACTCCACCGGCTGCGACCTGACGGACAGCCCGCCGCCCGAGTGCTCCGCCCGTCTGCGGCAGCAGACCTTGGAGGCTCTGGAGGGCTGGCAGTTTTACCGGCATCTGGCCCGCCGCACCCGCAACGGCGCGGCCCGCACCCTCACCACGCTGGCCTCCGATGCCCACCGGCAGGCCCGGCGGCTGTCCGCGGCCTATTTCCTGATGACCGGCCTGCGCTACTGGCC
The DNA here is from genome assembly GCA_934667095.1 of uncultured Oscillospiraceae bacterium. GTDB lineage: Bacteria > Bacillota > Clostridia > Oscillospirales > Oscillospiraceae > Enterenecus. Next base: position 156,139 of record CAKULE010000002.1, read on the forward strand.
CACGGAGCAGCTTGCCGCCCCTGCCATTCCCTCCCTGTGGGGGGCGGTGCGCAGCCGCTATCAGGCCGAGCAGCAGGGGGAGCTCACCTGCCGCATGGCGGTGGAGGAGACGGTGGACCCCGCCCTGCGGGAGCTGTACGGCGAGCTGGCTGACGCCTGCCGGGAGCGCTGCCGCCAGCTGCGCACCCTGCTGGAGCAGAGCTGCCCCTGAGCCCTTGCGCCCGGCGGCGGTACGTGGTATACTCGCCTTAACTCACCAGAGAAACGGAGCGATCACAATGGATCAATATACCGAATACGCCGTGGAGCAGACCTGCGCCCTGCTGGCCATCGACAGCCCCACGGGCTTCACCCACAACGCCGCCGCCCGGGTCATGGAGGTGCTGAGCGGACTGGGCTACGCCCCCGCCCTCACCCGGAAGGGCGGCGTACTCTGCTGCCTGAACCCCGACGCGGCCGAGGACGGCGCCCTCCTGTTGGAGGCCCACGTGGACACCCTAGGCGGCATGGTCACGCAGGTCACCGGCACCGGCCGGCTGAAGCTGACCAATCTGGGCGGCATGAATCCCAACAACGCCGAGGCAGAGAACGTGCGCATCTACACCCGGGCCGGCAAGGTGTACACCGGCGCCTTCCAGCTGTGCAACGCCTCTATCCACGTCAACGACGACTACAACGGCGTCAAGCGCAGCTATGCCGCCATGGAGGTGGTCATCGACGAGGAGGTCCATTCCGCCGAGGACGTTGCCGCCCTCGGCATCGAGGCCGGTGACATCGTCTGCTTTGATCCCCGCACCACCGTCACCCCCTCCGGGTACATCAAGAGCCGCTTTCTGGACGACAAGCTGTCCGTGGGCGTGCTGCTGGCGCTGGCTAAACAGGTCAGGGACGGCGCGCTGGCCCTCAGCCGCCGGGTATGGCTCCATGTGACAGTGTTCGAGGAGGTGGGCCACGGCGGCGCGGCCTCCGTCCCCGCCGGCGTCACCGAGGCCATCAGCGTGGACATGGGCTGCGTGGGGGATGGCCTGGGCTGTGACGAGACCAAGGTCTCCATCTGCGCCAAGGACTCCGGCGGCCCCTATCACTACGAGATCGTCTCCGCCTTGGTGGCGGCGGCCAAGGCCGCCGGCGCGGACTACGCCGTGGATGTCTACCCCCACTACGGTTCCGATGTGGAGGCCACCCTCAGCGCCGGGCACGACCTGCGCCACGGCCTCATCGGCCCGGGGGTCTACGCCTCTCACGGCTATGAGCGCAGCCACAAAAAGGGCGTGGAGAACACCCTGAAGCTGCTGAATTCCTATCTGAAATAACCGGCAAAGCCTTGCGGCCGTGGGGTCGCAACCACCGGTTGCGAAAGTTCAAGCCTCGGCTGGTGGCTTTGCCCGGCCCTTTCTGATAGGCTGGAGCCATCAAACAAGAGAGGAGCCCGACCATGAAACTGAATGAAAAGATCTACACCTGCCGCAAGCGCGCTGGACTCTCTCAAGAGGCGCTGGCCGACCGGCTGGGCGTGTCCCGGCAGGCGGTGAGCAAGTGGGAGACCGGGGTTTCACTTAGATAAAGATACCACATCAATCCCACGCTGACTTTTGCTCAACCGATACAGCCGGAGGGCTGGATAACAAGAAAAGGCGGTATGCGCCCCGTGG
>CAKULE010000003.1 GCA_934667095.1 uncultured Oscillospiraceae bacterium
TAAGTGCCGTTGCCCTTGTCGGTGAGCTCAACGGCGTTGCCGCTGCGGTCGGTGACGGTCAGGGTGTCCAGCTGGCAGCCGGCCTCGGGCGCGACGGTCAGGGTGACGGTCTGGCCACGGGTGGCGGTGCGGCGGTTAGCGCTCACGGCGCCGTTCTCCGCGGCATTCACGGTCACCTGATAGGCGGCCACGATAACGGGCTCGACGTAGGTAACGGTGCCGGACAGCTCAAAGGTGCTGAAATGAGTTATTTTCAAAACTACACAGTTATTGGTCTCATCGATTTCAAAGACCTCAGCACCGTTCTTCTTGGTCTTGAGGAAATATTCCTCGGTGCCGTCCTCGGCAATATGTTTGACCTGCTCCAGTTTGGCAACGTCAAAACTGGCAGGCAGGGGGAGCTTGACGGTAATCTCATCGCCGTTCAGCAGTTCGTTAGAAACATCTACGGTCTCCTGCCTCACCACCTTACTGCCATTGAGGGTCTTGACCGTGGCAACAGGCTTGGCCTCGAAGGTCAATGTCTTGCTCTCACTGGTGAGGTCCGCACTGGTGACCTTAACATCGACCTTGACCTCAACCTCGACCTTAGTAATACCGGCAGCGCTGGTATCAACGCCAGAGCTCTCCACCAGCGTGTCCTTGTTGGCCTCGACCGCATCGGCCACACCGGTCACTTCAGTCTTGGTGAGTGCGCCCTCGATCTCGGTCTTTGTCTCCTCGTTTTCAATGCCCTCGACCGTCGTAGATGGAGTCGCATCCTTCACCGCTGGCTCGTCAGCAAGGATAACAGTCACAATACACTCTGCCACAGTATTTCTGGGATTGCCTGCAGGAGTAGCAGTAATCATTACTGTACCTGTTTTGAGTGCTGTAAGCAACCCGTTCTTCACTTTCACAGTTTTGCTATCCTTAGTTGCCCACTCAATTGTCGTGTTTTCAGCATCTTCCGGGAAAGTAGTTGCATTCAACCGATATGTCTCACCAACTTTGAGTGTCAGTTCACTTTTGTCCAAGGTTACACCAGTCACGGCGCTTTTGGTGACATAGCTACCATTCTCTTTTACACAGCCATAACCAGCCGCAAAATAGTATCCAGAAACCGATTTATTAAATGTACCGCCAGTTACAGAAAAACTGGTATAGGGCGCAGGCGTCAGATAGTGGAAAATTTTGCAGCTATTGCTGCTATGCTTATTTGTATAAGTTCCACCTGTAATTGTGGCAAGTGGAGCATCATCTCCATCCTGCCCGTTTAGAATAACTTGCGGACAACCCCACCTCGGGCTCGTAGCGCTCTGCGTAAAGGTACCACCATTGATCGTGACAGTACCATAATTCAAAACGACTCCAGTATAGTTACTGCTAACAGCATAGTTCAAAGTGAACCCGCCATCATTGATGGTCAAAGTAGCACCCGGCTCATTCTTGACAACATCAAGGCCGCCGGTATAAGTGCCGCTCTGAATGGTCAGCGTGCCCCAGTTGTCGATCATGGAACTGCCGTCATTGCCGGCGGTGGCGGTAATATTCTCAAGGGTGAGATTGCCGCCGGGGGCCGTTTTGGTGCCCACAGCGATGTTATAGTAGCTGGTGCCGCCTGTGATCGTGCCGTTCTTCACCGTGGCCGTGCCCGCAACGGACAGGGTGGCCTTGCCGGCGTTGGTGTTGGTCAGGGTCTTGCCGCCCAGATCAAGAACGATATTCTTGCCGCTGCCAATGGTCACGTCCTCGGTCACGTTATCCAGCAGCGTGACGACAGCCGCGTCACCCGCCGCATTGATCGCTTCCTGAAGGGTGCTATATGTATCGCTATCGCCAACTTTGGCCACGGCCACGCCCCCCTCAGCCGCCAGCGCAGCCATGGGCAGCAGCCCCACTACCATCATGAGGGCCAGAAGCATGGATAACAATTTTCGTTTCATTTTCTTTCTCCTCCTTGGTAAAAATTCTCAGATGCATTTCCGCGGAAATGCATAACGGCCATAGCCGTTATGATAGCCATATTCTAACACCGTCGAATCCTCTGTGCAAGGCTTTCGGTACAGAAATTTTCTTCAACGATCGCGCCTTTTCGCCCAAAAACAGCCCCGCGGCAACGCCGCGGGGCCGATTTTTTTCGCAGTTTCCGCTTAATATTCCAGATTATGGCCGTCCGCCTTGCTGAACACGTGGGCCACGTTGCCGCCGAAGATCATGTTGACCTCGCTGCCCATGGGGAAGTGGGCGGCGTCGCCGTTGGTGGGCACGATGAGGACCACATCGGCCCCGTCCTGCGTGGTGATGTGCAGGTGGACGGAGGAGCCCATCATCTCCGACACGTCTACCCGGCCCTTGATGCCGTCGGCGCAGAGCATGATGTGCTCCGGCCGGACGCCGAGGGTGACGGTCTGGGGCTGGACGTCGTGGGCGGCGAGGCGGGCCTGCTTCTCGTCGGACAGCTCCACGGTGATGCCGCCGGCGCGGACGGCGTAGCGGCCGTTGTCCCGGGTGAGCTCCGCGTCCACGAAGTTCATCTGGGGCATGCCGATGAAACCGGCCACGAAGAGGTTGGCGGGGTGGTCGAAGACCTCCTGGGGGGTGCCGATCTGCTGGACAAAGCCGTCCTTCATGATGACGATGCGGTCGCCGAGGGTCATGGCCTCGGTCTGGTCGTGAGTGACGTAGATAAAGGTGGTGTTGATGCGCTGGCGCAGCTTGATGATCTCGGCGCGCATCTGGTTGCGGAGCTTGGCATCCAGATTGGACAGGGGCTCGTCCATCAGGAAGACCGCCGGGTCACGCACGATGGCGCGGCCGATGGCCACGCGCTGGCGCTGGCCGCCGGAGAGGGCCTTGGGCTTGCGGTCCAGATACTGGGTGATGTCCAGAATGGCGGCAGCCTCCTTGACCTTGCGGTCGATCTCGGCGCTGGACAGCTTGCGGTACCGCGTGCGGCCCTCGCCGTCCACCTCGGGCACCTTCTTCAGCTTCAGGGAGAAGGCCATGTTGTCATAGACCGTCATATGGGGGTAGAGGGCGTAGTTCTGGAAGACCATGGCGATATCCCGGTCCTTGGGCTCTACGTCGTTCATCAGCTGGTCGCCGATATACAGCTCGCCCCGGGTAATGTCTTCCAGCCCGGCGATCATCCGCAGGGTGGTGGACTTGCCGCAGCCGGAGGGGCCCACCAGCACGATGAACTCCTTGTCCGCTACCTCCAGATCGAAGCCCTGCACGGCCACGACGCCTTCGTCGGTGATCTGGAGGGAAGTCTTCTTCTCCGGCTCGTCCTTGCCTTTCTTTTTCTTCTCGGTGTTGGGGTAGACCTTGGTGAGATTTTTCAGTACGACCTTTGCCATTCGTTTCAGCTGTGACCGTCCTGCCTCCGCAAGGGACGGCCTCGCCCAGGGGCGGTGATGTCCCCCGCGCCTTACGGCAGGTCTCCACACTGCCGCACCGCCAGCCAGCGGTTCCATTTCCTCCTTTTGTTTCCCCCGGCGGACAAAAAGTGGAGTGCCGGCCGCGGGGTGGAATCAGGCGTATCTATTTTACACGTCACAGGTGAAAAAAGCAATCGCTTTTTGTGGGATTTTACACAAAGAAAGTCCCCTCCCGGTGGGAGGGGACTTTCTCGTCAATGGATGAGGGCGTTTTCGGGCTCGGCGGTGTCGGCGGCGGCCTTGGTCTCAAAATACTGGGCCAGCATCCCGGCGGCCACACCGGCCAGAGACTGGCCGGAGGCGCCCTTCTCCGCCACGAGGCAGATGGCCACCTCGGGGTTCTCGTAGGGTGCAAAGCAGACGAACACGGCGTTGGAGCTGGAGCCCAGCACCTCAGCGGTGCCGGTCTTACAGCCCACGTTCACCGGCAGAGAAGAGAAGTACTGGGCCATGGCATAGGTCTTGGACAGGTCGTACATGCCCTGCTTTACCGCGGCCAACGCCTCGGTGGGGATGTTGATGGAGTCCTTCAGAACGGGCTCGAACTCGTAGAGGGTCTCGGAATAGTCGGCGGACTTGACCTCCTTCAGCAGGTGGACCTGATAGTGGTTGCCGCCGTTGACCAGCGTGGCGATATAGTTGGCCAGCTGCAGGGGGGTGAACTGGTTGTTTTCCTGGCCAATGGCGGCGTACATGGTACTGCCGCCGTACCAGTCCACACCCAGCGCCCTGGAGGTCTCCGGTCCGGCCACGGTGCCCTTGTACTCGGCGATCTCGATGCCGGTGTACTGGCCGAGACCGAACTTGGTGGCGTACTCCACCAGCTTCTGGATGCCCAGGCGGCGGCCGGTGTCGTAGAAGAAGATATTGCAGGAGTCGGTGATGGCCTTGGACACGGACTCCGTGCCGTGGGTGCCGCCCCGCATGTTGTAGATCCAGCAGGTGGGCCGGGTATCAGGATAGTAGGTATAGATGCCGCCGCAGTATACGGTGGAGGAGGTGGTAATGACCCCCTCAGTGAGAGCGGCGATGGCGGTGAGGGGCTTGAAGGTGGAGCCGGGGGCGTACAGGCCCATGGTGGCCCGGTTGAGCAGGGGCTTAGTGGGGTCGTCGGCCAGCGCGTTGTAATCCTGCGAGAAGGTGGACAGGTCATAGTCCGGATAGGAGGCCAGCGCCAGCACGCCGCCAGTCATGTCCACCATGACCCCCGCCGCGCCGGAGGGCTCCTCCAGCCCGGAGACGAACTGGGCCAGCAGCTCCTCCGTGGCCTTCTGCACCGGCAGGCTGAGGGTGAGGGCCACATTGCCGCCGGGCTGGGGCTCGGTGCGCCAGTCCTGATCCACCGGGTTGCCGCTGTCGTCCAGCTGGGTGCGGCGCACACCGGCAGAGCCGTGGAGCCACGACTCAAAGGCCTGCTCCACGCCGTCCTTGCCCACGTAGGCGTTCATGAGGTAGCCCAGCTCCTGATAGGTGGGCCACTCGTCCCGGTCAATGGCGCCCACCCGGCCCAGCACATGGGGGGCGCTGTCGGTATAATAGGTGCGGGCGGAGGCAGTCTCGATGTTCACTCCGGCCAACCCGGCCTCTTTTACCTTGGTGATAAAGGTGATGTCCACATCGTCGGCGAAGATATAGTCGGCATAGGTGAACTCGTATACCCGGATATAGAGCTCGTACAGCACGCCCAGCAGCCGCCGGGTCTCTGCGGTCACGCCGTCCTCGCCCAGCTCGATGCCGAAGGTCCTGCACATGGCGGTCATGAGTTCCTCCGCGTTGGTGTTGGCCTTGGCGGGGTCGGAGATCCACTTGAGCCGATTTGCCAGCGAGCCCAGCAGGGTGGGGGAGGTCCTGGTCTCGCCCTCCTCTGTCTCGGTGCGGTAGCTGAACACCGCGTCCCGGGTGAAGTACCACGGGGTCCCTGCAGACACGGGGAAGGAGTCGGACCACTCCACACCCTCCTCCCGGCAGAGCTCCAGCAGACGGGTGAGGATGTCGTTGCGGCTGCTGCCCATGGCCGTGGGGTCCAGCGTTACCCGGTAGCGGAGGGCATTGCCCACCATTTTGGTGCCGTATCGGTCGGTGATCTCCCCCCGGGCAGCCTCCACCCGCTCGGTGCGGTAGGTGACCACAGAGGCATTGCTGCGGTACTCATCGCCCTTGACCAGCTGCACCCGGCACAGCACGCCGAGGTACACCGCCAGCAGGCCGCAGAAAATGCCCACCAGCATACCCACCCGGAGCCTGAGCCGCCGGCTCTCGCCCTCGGTGCGCTCGTCCCGGCTTTGAAAGAGCTCGAAGGGGTTTTTACTCATGGTAGATCCTCCCGTAATGGATACAGCAGAAGCGGGCCAGCGCATAGACCGGCAGGGACAGGATCATAGTCCACAGCAGCTCAGGCCATGCGGTCTGAAGCAGGACCCGGAGCCCCGCCGTGCCCCGGATCAGCCGGGAGCACACCTGCCACAGCTCCCACAGGAGCATGGCTCCGCCGGCACACACCAGATGGCCGATCAGGTCCCGGCGGAGCACCTGTTGGGCCAGCACGCCGGCACCCCAGCCCACCAGCGCCAGCAGGGGAATGGTCCACAGCCCGGCGTGGCCCACGGTATCCAGCAGCAGGCCGGCCGCCAGCCCCATTCCGGCCCCGAAGCCGGGACCCTCCAGCGTGCCTGCCGCCACCGCCAGCATGGGCAGCAGCAGCGGCACGGGCAGGGGCAGGCTGGTGAACAGGGTATAGTTCAGCACAGTGACTGCCACCAGCGCAAGGCCGTATGCGATATATTTTATGGTCGTGTCGCCGCGGCTCACGGGCAGTCACCGTCCTTTCTTTCGTGCTTGGTTGGAATGCGGCCTCACACCAGCTCCCCGAACAGTGCCCATGTGGAGCAGCCGGTGATCCTCACCGGCACATACTGCCCGATGAGGGACTTGTCCCCGTTCAGGTGGACCAGCCGGTTGCCCGCCGTGCGGGCGGTAAGGGCATAGCGGCTGTCCTCCCCCTCGCCGTCCACCAGACAGCGCTGGACTGTGCCGATATACGCCTGATGCTTCTCCAGCGAGATGCGGTTCTGGGCCTCTACCAGCCGGTTGAAGTTGGCGGATTTCTCCTCCTTGCTCATGGGGTCGGGGAGCTCCGCTGCCGGGGTGCCCTTTCGGGGGGAATAGATAAAGGTAAAGAGTGCGTCGAACCGGACCTCTTCGATCAGGGACAGGGTCTCCTCAAACTCCGGGGTGGTCTCCCCAGGGAAGCCCACGATCACGTCGGAGGTGAGCACCACGTCGGGGATGCGCGCCCGCAGGGCGGCCACCCGGGCCAGATACTGCTCCCGGGTATAGCGGCGGTTCATGGCGGTGAGCACCCGGGTAGAGCCCGACTGGAAGGGCAGATGGATCACCGGGGCCACCTTATCGCACCGGGCCATAACGTCGAACAGCTTGTCCGTGGCGTCCTTGGGGTGGCTGGTCATGAAGCGCAGGAGGAAGTTCCCGGGGATGGCGGCGGCCGCCTCCAGCAGGTCGGGGAAGTCCATGCCGCCGGGGATGTCCTTGCCGTAGGAGTTCACGTTCTGGCCCAGCAGGGTGATGTCCTTATAGCCCTGTTCCGCCAGCTGGCGGATCTCGTTCAGGATGATCTCCGGTTCCCGGCTGCGCTCCCGCCCGCGGACGTAGGGTACGATGCAGTAGGAGCAGAAGTTGTTGCACCCGTACATGATGGACACCCACGCCTTGATGCTGCCCGAGCGGCGGACGGGCAGCCCCTCGGCGATGGCGCCCTCGGAGCTCTCGGTCTCGAACACCCGGCCCCGGCGGAGATAGACCCGCCGCAGAAACTCCGGGAAGCGCCACAGGGCCTGGGGCCCGAAGACCAGGTCCACATGCTGATAGGACCTGCGCAGCCGCTCCGCCACGTGGGGCTCCTGGGCCATGCAGCCGCAGATGCAGATGATCTGGCTGGGCTTGCGCCGCTTGGTGTGTACCAGCGCGCCCACGTTGCCGAACACCCGCTGCTCCGCGTGCTCCCGGATGGCGCAGGTGTTGATGACGATGACGTCGGCCTCCTGCTCGCTGTCGGTCATGTCGTAGCCCATGTCGGCCAGCATGCCCCGCAGCAGCTCGGAATCCGCCTCGTTCTGCTGGCAGCCGTAGGTGTCCACCCATGCCAGCGGCCTAGCAGCCAACTGGGCGTTCAGGGCCCGCAGCTCGGCGCAGTAGTCCTTCTGCCGCTGAATATCCTCTGCCGGGATCACCGGTGTTTTCCTCTCCAAGGGAAGTCCCTCCCAATTTATCATAGTGAATATCATATTATACCACGGCAGGCAGGATAACACAAGGGGGGCGGACCTGATGGCCCGCCCCCTTGCCTGTTCCGTTATTTCTCCGGCGTGAAGTGCTCTCCCTCTGCCTCCGTGACACAGGGGAAGTTGTCCGACCCCTCCGCCCGGACGGCGAGCCCTCCGCGGGCGGCGGTGAAGCAGTTCACCCGGACGCGGCCGGCTTCGCCGTCCTCCGTGAGGGTGAGCGTATCGCCCTCCAGCGTCCAGTGCCCGGCCAGATCATTGGGGCGGACCCGCCCGCCGCAGCCCGCCGGCAGCAATACCAGCAGGGTCAGTGCCAGCATCAGGGCCGGTGCGCGCCGCTTCGTCATGGAAAGGTCTCCTTAATACTCCCACTCGCTGGGGTCGGTGATGGCGTCATAGCTGCTCACGCTGTGGCTCAGGGAGTGGTCCCCGGCGGAGTAGACCACCGGCGTATCCTGCGCCACAAAGGTGCGGCCATACTGGTCGGTGATGACGGCGGCCTCCGTGTACTCCGCGCCGTCCTCCAGCGTCACCTCCTGGGTGCGGCGGAAGAGGTAGTAGTCTTCATCGCTGGTCCAACTCTGGGACTTTTCCTCTTCCGTGTACCAGAACAGCAGCTTGTGGTCCTTGAACAGGCCCATCCGGATGGTCTGGATCTCCGAGGGCTGGTACCAGTCGCCATAGGAAGAGAGACCTCCGGACTGGACATTCACCAGCTGGGTGTCATAGGGCAGCACGCCGTCGTCGCGCACGTAGGCGGCCCACAGGGTGCCGTTCACATAGACATCCGGCTGGGTGGCGGCCAGCAGCCAGTCATAGCTGTCCAGCAGCTGGGTCTCCTCCTTGCCGCCGGCGGAGAACACCACGGAGAGGGTGATGTCATTGGTGAGGGGGCAGGTCAGGGTGGCGGAGAAGCGGTTGCCCTCGTCCAGCACGCCCTCCACAGAGATGGTCTTGTTCCCGCTGCGGGCGAGGAACACGGCGCGCATGCCCGCCACGTAGGTCTTGGGCACCGCGGAGGCGGCGAAGGTCACGGTGTTGGCCGTCAGGTCGGAGGAGACGGGCTTCACCTCGTACTCGGCGGTGAGTTGGTTCTGGCTCTTGAGGATCTCCTCCACCCGGTCGGTGATGGAGCCGATCTCGCTGGAGACGTTGTAGCTGACGTTGCTCAGGGAGTTCTGCAGGCCGCTGACCTGACTCTTCATATTTTTGAAGTCTCCGGAGAGCCTGACGGCCACGATCACCCCGGCGATGATAGCTGCGGCCCCCACCACCCGGGGCCAGCGGCGGACCTTCACGGGCTCCGGCTCCGGCCGGGCGGCCAGATAGCGGTCCACGATCTCCTCCACCATGCGCAGCTGCTCCTCGGTGAGCTCGCCGGCGGACTTCTCCGGGCCCGCAGCCTCCTCCACCCCCAGCAGCCAGCCCACAGACACGCCGAACAATTTGCTCAGGGCGACCAGCTTTTCCACCTCGGGCAGAGCGGAGTCCGATTCCCATTTATAGATCGCCTGACGGGAGACGCTGAGCTGCTCGCCCAACTGCTCCTGCGACAGGCTCAGCTCCTTGCGTTTCTGCGCGATGCGCTGTCCAATGGTCATTGACATGACCTCCTTTCACCCCGACTGTATCATTCCGGTCGGCCCGGAAACCACCAACTGCGGGATGGAATTTTGTCAACCAGCGGTTAGCATCCCGGAAAAATCATAGCACAGGCGGGCAAAATACGCAAGATACGGCCCATCTTCCCAAATATGGTTTGCATTTCCCTCCCCGCCGCAGTAAAATGAGGCTAACTGTACCTGCCTGCAAAATTATTTTGCGAGGTACATTGACACACGAGGTATTGTGTATTATTATGTACCCAACAGTTCCCGGCGGCCTCCGCCGGAATGGAAAGGAACGATGTGACACATGATCGCAAAAGAGATCTGCCAGCGGGTGCTCCAGGCGGCGGCCGCCACCGGCGCGGACTACGCGGAGCTCTTCGTGGAGCACACCAATCACCACGACATCTCCATGCTGGACAGTAAGGTCAACAACATCACGGACACCGTGATCGCCGGCGCGGCCGTGCGGGTGTACAAGGGCCTGCGGGCCGTGATGGCCACCACCGTGGACACCACCGAGGCCGGCCTCATCCGCTGCGCCAAGCAGGCGGCCGACGCCCTGGGCGAAGGCAAGGCCGAACTGGATATCCGCCTGAACGAGCGGCTGTTCGGCGATATCCACCCCATTAAGGTGGTGCCCGCCGGCGTGTCCAACGCGGAGAAGATCGCCGTGCTGAAGGAAGGCTACTTCGCCGCCCGGGACTACCACGACAGCATCAAGCAGGTCACCGGCACCCTGCTGGACGTGGACCACAATATCCTCATCGCCAACACCGAGGGCGTCTACGCTCAGGACCGCCAGATCCGCACCCGCATCGGCATCTCCGCCGTGGCGGAGATGGACGGCGAGGCCCAGACCGGCTTCTTCGGCCCCGGCCGCCGCATGGGCATGGAGATGTTTGACGAGATCGACCCCAAGGAGGTGGGCCTCCACGCAGCGAAGCAGGCGGTGGTCATGGCGGGCGCCAGGTATTGCCCCGCGGGCGTGATGCCCGTGGCCATCGGCAACGGCTTCGGCGGCGTCATCTTCCATGAGGCCTGCGGCCACTCTCTGGAGGCCAGCGCCGTGGCCTACGGCCAGTCCCAGTTCGTTGGCAAGCTGGGCCAGAAGATCGCCAACGAGAAGGTCACCGCCATTGACGACGCCACCATCCCCAACGCCTGGGGCTCCATCAACATCGACGACGAGGGCACCCCCGCCCAGCGGAAGGTTCTCATCGAGAAGGGCGTCCTCAAGTCCTATATGATCGACAAGTTCAACGGCCGGCGCATGGGCATGCCCTCCACCGGCAGCTCCCGCCGCCAGAGCTATTCCTTCACTCCCACCTCCCGCATGAGCAACACCTATATCGCCGAGGGCACCGACAAGAACGAGGACATCATCGCCTCCATGGAGTACGGCCTCTTCGCCAAGGACATGGGCGGCGGCTCCGTGAACCCCACCACCGGCGAGTTCAACTTCGCCGTGAACGAGGGCTATCTGGTGCGCAACGGCAAGATCTGCGAGCCCGTCCGGGGCGCCAGCCTGGTGGGCAAGGGCTCTGATATCATCATGGACATCGACATGGTGGGCACCGGGCTGGATCTGGGCACCGGCATGTGCGGCTCCTCCAGCGGTTCCATCCCCACCACCGTGGGCCAGCCCCTCATTCGGGTGTCCCACATCACCGTCGGCGGACGCTAAGGGAGGTCACACACTATGGATTATCAGTCTTTCAAGCAGGCGGTCATCGAGCGGGCCAAGGCGCTGGGCATCGCCGAGTATGAGCTCTACTATTCCTCCAGCTCCGACACCTCTGTGGAGGTGTTCCAGCACGAGGTCAAGGGATTTTCCTCCGGTCTGTCCGGCGGCGTGTGCTTCCGCTGCATCGTGAACGGCAGGATGGGCTACGCCTCCACACAGGCCCTCACCGCCGAGGAGGCCGCCGCCATCGTGGACCGGGCCGCCGCCAACGCCGAGGTGCTGGAGGCGGACGAGCCCGTGTTCCTCTGCGAGGGCGGCATGGAGTATGAGAAGCTGGAGCGGGAGACCGCTCCGCTGCCCGCCACCGACGCCCTCATCGCCAAGACGCTGGAGCTGCAGGACAAGCTGTACGCCGCCGACCCCGCCGTCATCGACGGCACCGAGAGTCAGGGACTCAGCATCCACAGCGAGACGGCCATCTACAACTCCAAGGGTCTGGACTTGTACCGCGCCGACGATCTGGTGGGCGTGGTGGCCGCCGCCGTGGTCAGCGACGGGCAGGAGATGGCTAACGCCTTCGAGATCAAGCTGTCCCCGCTGGACAAGCTGGATCTGGACGCCGTGGCCGGCAAGACCGTGGCCAAGGCCAAGCGCAAGCTTGGCGGCAATGTGCCCGATACCGCCCAGTGCCCCGTGGTCTTCTCCCCGGACGCCATGTCCGACCTGCTCAGCGTGTTCTCCGCCATCTTCTCCTCTGAGAACACCCAGAAGGGCCTGTCCCGGCTGGACGGCAAGGAGGGCGAGGTCATCGCCGCCCCCTGCGTCACGCTGGTGGACGACCCCTTCTATCCCGAGAACCCCTGCGCCGCCAGCTTCGATGACGAGGGCTATCCCACCCATAAGAAGAACGTCATTGAGAATGGCCGCCTCAACACCCTGCTGTACAACCTGAAGACCGCCGCCGTGGCGGGCAAGACCTCCACGGGCAACGGCTCCAAGGCCGGGTACACCGCGTCGGTGAACGTGAGCCCCTTCACCATGTATCTGGCCCCCGGCCAACTGACCGAGGAAGATCTGGCGGCCCAGGCAGGCAACGGCGTGTATATCGACTCCGTCACCGGCCTCCACGCCGGGGCCTCCGCCGTCTCCGGTGACTTCTCCCTGCAGAGCGCGGGCTTCCTCATCAAGGACGGCAAGAAGACCGACGAGTATGTGAAGTCTTTCACCGTGGCCGGCAACTTCTACGACCTGCTGAAGAACATCACCGCCCTCAGCAATCAGGTGGTCCTGCCCACCGCGCTGGGCTCCACTGCCTTCGCCTCCCCCTCCGTGCTGGTGGAGGGCCTATCCATCGCCGGCAAGTAAAGCTGCACCAGATCAAAAGCGGTCCCGCTGGAGCGGGGCCGCTTTTCTGCTCCCCTCCGTTGACGATAGGGCCGGGACGGGTGTATAATGAATTATTCTACTGAAATGATAGGAAGTGTTTCCATGCGCGCAGTGGTGACCCGGGTAAAGAACGCCCGGGTGGAGATCGACAGCCGGGTGAACGGCGAAATCGGTCAGGGCTTTCTGGTGCTGCTTGGGGTCGGCCCCAACGACACGGAGACCACCGCCGACAAGATGGCCGACAAGGTCTGCGGTCTGAGGGTCTTTGAGGACGGGGCCGGCAAGATGAACCTGAATCTGGAGACCGTGGGGGGTGCCCTGCTGGTGGTGAGCCAGTTCACCCTCTATGCCGACACCGCCAAGCGCCGCCCGGGCTTCACCGGTGCGGCCAGGCCGGAGCTGGCCATCTCCCTGTACGAACGGTTCATGGCCCAGTGCCGGGCGCGGGGCTTCGAGGTGCAGCACGGGGAGTTCGGTGCGGACATGCAGGTCTTTTCCCGGAACGACGGCCCCGTTACCATTTTGCTGGACATGGAATGACATGAGGTAAGGAGAAAGCATGGCAATCATCAAGCAACTGGACCCCCATGTGGCGGACCTCATCGCCGCCGGCGAGGTGGTGGAGCGCCCCGCCTCCGTAGTGAAGGAGCTGATGGAGAACTCCATCGACGCCGGGGCCTCCGCTCTGACGGTGGAGATCGCCCACGGCGGCATGACCCTCATCCGGGTGACGGACGACGGCTGCGGCATCCCTGTCGATCAGGCCGCCACCGCCTTCCTGCGGCACGCCACGTCCAAAATTTCCAACGAGTACGACCTGGAGGCCATCGGCACCCTAGGCTTCCGGGGGGAGGCTCTGGCCGCCATCTCCGCCGTGTCCCGGGTGGAGCTGCTCACCCGCCCCACCGGGAAGGAGCTGGGCTGCGCCCTCTCTCTGGAGGGGGGCAAGGTGGTCAATCAGGAGGAGGCCGGATGCCCCGCCGGCACCACCATGCTGGTGCGGGACCTGTTCTTCAACACCCCCGCCCGGCAGAAATTTATGAAGAAGGACGCGGCGGAGGGTGCGGCGGTGTTCGCCGTGGTCCAGCGCATCGCCCTGTCCCACCCGGAACTGTCGGTCAGATTTATCCGGGATGGCCGGCAGGAGCTGCTCACCCCCGGGGATGGCCAGCTGAAAAGCGCCGTCTACGCCGTCATGGGGCGGGACATCGCGCTGGGCTTCCTGCCGGTGTCCGGCTCTGGACAGGGGATGAGCGTGAGCGGCTTCGCCTCGCTGCCCGCCTGCTGCCGGGGCAGCCGGGGCTGGCAGCACTTCTTCGTCAACGGCCGGTACATCAAAAGCCGCACCATGATGGCCGCCCTGGAGGAAGCCTACAAGAACCAGCGGATGGTGGGCCGCTTCCCCGGCTGCGTGCTCCATCTTACTGTGCGGCCCAACGAGGTGGACGTGAACGTCCACCCCACCAAGACCGAGGTGAAGTTCCAGAACGAGCAGCAGGTGTTTTCCACCGTGTACTACGCGGTGCTCTCCGCCCTGAACGGGGACCGCACCCGCCCGCAGGCGGTGCTGCCCGGCGTGCGGGCGCAGGATACCGTCACCCCTAACCAGACCTCCCTCAGCCTTCACGACTCCGCCGCCCCGGTGTTTGCCCCGGCGGAGAAGTTCGTGACCCCGCCCGTCTCCCGACCGGAGCCCGAATCTCAGCCGGCCCCTGTCCGTCCCTTCCAGCGGGCGGAGACCCTGCCGGCCAAGGGCCCCATGCGTCCCGCGGTGACGCAGGCGCCCGCCCCAACTCCCGCGTCCGTTCCGCCCCGGCCCCAGTCGGCCCCGGAACAGGTACCGCCCCCGGCCGCCCCTGTGGGATCCACTCCCGCACGGGAGCCCGAGCCCATCGCTCCGCCCCCGACCCCTGCGGCCGAAACGGAGCCTGTCACCGCGCCCCAGCCCGCACCGGCCGCGGCATCGCCCGCGGAGCCCTGGCAGGTCCGGGGTGAGCTGTTCCACACCTATGTGATGGTAGAGCAGGGGGAGAAGGTGCTCCTCATCGACAAGCACGCCGCCCACGAGCGGATGAATTTTGACCGCCTGAAGGCGGCAGACTATCAACCGATGGTGCAGGAGCTGCTGGTGCCCGTGACCTTCACTCCCGCGCCAGAGGACCGGGCCGTCCTGCTGGAGCAGGCCGGCCTGCTGGGCCGCTTCGGCTTTGACGTGGAGGAGTTCGGCTCCGCCGCGCTGGCGGTGCGCTCCGCCCCGGACTATCTGGGCTCCGGCGACATCGAGCCCGCGCTGCTGGAGCTGGCCCGGCGCATCCGGGTCACCGGCAGCGCGGACCCCTCTGCGGCCCGGGACGAGCTGATGCACACCATGGCCTGCAAAGCGGCCATTAAGGGCGGGCAGAAAAACGGCCCCGCCGAGCTGGAAGAGGTGTCCCGCATGGTGCTGGAGGGTGGCGTGAAATACTGCCCCCACGGCCGGCCTGTGGCCATTGAGCTCACCCGCGCCCAGCTGGAAAAGCAATTCAAACGCGTCTGACCACAGGAGGTAATCTATGGCCTATCAGCTCAATGACATCAACACCGCCGTCCGCCGGGACCCGGTAGGCTTCATGCAGGAGTGCGACGCCCGGTTCCAGCAGAAGGTAGAGGCCGCGGCGGACCTGATCGTCAGCCGCATGAAGGACAGCCCCGTGATCCTGCTGTCTGGGCCCTCCGGTTCCGGCAAAACCACCACCGCCCAGAAGATCGAGCACGTGCTGGACTGCCGCGGCGTGGAGACCCACACCATTTCCATGGACGACTATTTTCTCACCGTAGACCCCAGGACCGCCCCCCGCACGCCGGAGGGCACCATTGATCTGGAATCCCCCGATATGCTGGACATGAAGCTGCTGGACGAGCACTTCACCAAGCTCAGCCGGGGGGATGCGGTGCTGGTGCCTCACTTTGAGTTCGCCCGCCAGATGCGCAACGACAGCGAGGGCCGCCTGCTGAAGCTGGGGAAGAACGAACTGGCCATCTTTGAGGGCATCCATGCCCTGAACACCGAGATCACCCGCCGCCATCCGGAGGCCACCCGGGTGTATATCTCCGCCCGCAGCAATATCATGGACGGGGAGGGACTGTGCTTCAAGGGCACGTGGATGCGGCTGGCCCGCCGGGCGGTGCGGGACTATAACTTCCGCGGCACCGATGTGGCCCGCACACTGGACCTTTGGGACAACGTCCGCCGGGGCGAAAAGCTCTATATCTCCCCCTACAAGAACACCGCCCACCTGATGTTCGATTCCTCTCTGCCCTACGAAGTGTCCGTCATGGCCAGCTACGCCAAGCCCATGATGGCCGCCCTGCCGGAGGAGAACATGCGCCGCCACGAGCTGATGGATCTGGTGGCCTCCTTTGACAAGTTTGAGCCTATCGACCCCAGGACCGTGCCTGCCGGGTCCCTGCTGCACGAATTCATCGGATAAAAAGGACCGGGAGCGCCTTGTGGCGCTCCCGGTCCTTTCTAAATCCGCCCCCGCTGCAAAAGCCAGGTGGCGGATCATTTTTTCTCAGTAGGCCACGCCCCAGTAGATCATCTTGTCCGCGGGCTTGCCGCAGCAGGCGCACACGTCGCCCAGATGCTCCTGCTTCAGGGGCTGGCAGCGGGAGGACATGCCGGCCTTCTCCTTCATGGCCAGCTCGCACTCCAGGCTGCCGCACCACATGGTCTTGATGAATCCGCCCTTCTCCTCCTGAACGGCCTTGGCCTCCTCCAGAGAGGATGCGGCGTAGGTGTGGGTCTCCAGATTCTCCTTGGCCTTGGCGTAGAGGTTATCGTGGATGTCGTCCAACAGCCTGGCCACGGTGTCCTCGATACCGTCCAGAGAGGTAAAGAGCTTCTCGCCGTTGTCCCGGCGGACCAGCACGCACTGGTTCTTCTCCATGTCCTTGGGGCCCAGCTCCAGCCGCAGGGGCACGCCCTTCATCTCGTACTCGGAGAACTTCCAGCCGGGGGAGTTCTCGCTGGCGTCCATCTTTACCCGCAGGCCGGCGGCGGTCAGGCGGGCCTTGACAGCCTCGTTGGCCTCAATGACGCCCTCCTTGTGCTGGGCTACGGGAATGACCACCACCTGAATGGGGGCGATGCGGGGAGGCAGCACCAGACCGTTGTTGTCGCCGTGGGTCATGATGACTGCGCCGATCATCCGGGTGGTGGAGCCCCAGGAGGTCTGGAAGGGATACTGGGGCTTGTTGTCCCGGCCGGTAAAGGTCACATCATAGGCCCGGGAGAACTTGTCGCCGAAGTAGTGGCTGGTGGCGCCCTGAAGGGCCTTGTGGTCCTTCATCATGCACTCCACGGTGTAGGTGGCCTCGGCCCCGGCGAACTTCTCCTTCTCTGTCTTGCGGCCGCGGACCACAGGGATGGCCAGCACGTTCTCGAAGAAGTCGGCGTAGCAGTTCAGCTGCTGCTCGGTCTCGGCTCTGGCCTCCTCGGCGGTCTCGTGAATGGTGTGGCCCTCCTGCCACCAGAACTCGCGGCTGCGGAGGAAGGGCCGGGTGGTCTTCTCCCAGCGGATGACGGAGCACCACTGGTTGTACAGCATGGGCAGCTGACGGTAGGTCTGGAGGATATTGTGCCAGTGATCACAGAACATGGTCTCGGAGGTGGGGCGGAAGGCCAGACGCTCCTCCAGCTTTTCGCTGCCGCCCTCGGTGACCCAAGCCACCTCGGGGGCGAAGCCGTTGACCAGCTCGCCCTCCTTCTTCAGCAGGCTCTCGGGAATGAGGACAGGCATGGCCACGTTCTCATGGCCGGTCTTTTTGAACTCGGCGTCCATCAGCCGCTGGATGTTCTCCCAGATGGCGTAGCCATAGGGCCGCAGGATGGTAAAGCCCTTTACGCTGGCGTACTCTACCAACTCCGCCTTGCGGCAGATGTCGGTATACCACTGGGCAAAATCCTGCTCCATGTCGGTGATCTGGGTCACCTGCTTGTTTTTTTCCTGTGCCATAGTTTCTCTTTCCCTTCTCAATTGAAAGCTCGTGTTTCTGTCTGCAGGCTGCGGATGACGGTCTGCTCCATGCGCTTGGCGTTATCCCGGATGGCGGCGCAGACCTTGTCTGCGTCCCCCTGCTCTGTGCCATCGATCACCCTGCGGAAGTCCGCCGCGTCCTGCGCCACATCCGGCCCCATCCGGGCGTACAGGTGGCGCAGCAGCAGCTGCTGTCCCTGAAAGGACAGCAGGCTGCGGACCAGCCGGCGGTTGCCGGAGTGGTCGTAGAACACCTTGATGATGTGGGACACGGCGTCCGCCTGCTCGCAGGGGTCCTGCGCGGCCTCGAACCGGGCCAGCTCCCGCCGGAGCTCGCCGGCCATCTCCACCCGGTCGGCCTGACCGCTCAGCGCCAGCTGGGCCGCGGCGCAGTGGAGGGTGGAGCCCAGCTGCTGGATCTCCTCCACATCCCGGGGCTCCAGCATGAGCACCCGTGCGCCCACATTGTTCTCATAGGTGATGAGCCCCTCCTGCTGAAGGCGGTTGATGGCCTCCCGGATGGGCGTGCAGCTGACCCCGAGGGTGTCCTGCAGCTCGTTGACGTTGATCCTGCTGCCCAGGGGAAGCTGGAGCGTAATGATATCGTTCCGCAGGCGGGCGTAGACCTGGTCCACCAGGGATTGCTTTTGGATGGCTGCCATAGGTGGGAAACCTCCGAATCTCACTTTTTGCAATAAATAATACCAGAAACCGCGGCCGCTTGCAACAGGAATTTCCGGGACCGGGCTGCAGTCGGCCGCCCGGAATTTTCGGAAGATCGACGGCAAAGTTCCCCTTGACCGGAGTTATGTTCACCTTCAACACAGTCGATCCGTATGTGGAAAACTTTGTTGAAGCTGTGGAAACCCCATCGCAATCCCGTTTTTGCAGGTCAGGCAAAATCGGGTCGGGCACTTTTTCCTCCGGTTTCTGTGTCAAAAGGCCGGGAAAAAATTATTTGTCGCCCGCATCCCGCGTCAGGCCCACCCAAAACGTCGCTCGCGCCGAAACACACATCCGCACAAAGCGGACGCGCGGGGGGGCAGCCCAGAGGCAATGCGTTTTACCTCGGCGCGGTCGGGGAAAGGAACACGAAAGGGCCAGCGGCGGGGTTCTTTAAGGGGCGCCCAGCCCCTTGAACGTGCGTTTGGTTTCTTTTCGCACGTTCGAAAAAGAACCGCTTCGCCAGGTTCCTGCGGGGCCCCGGCCTGACCACGGTCCGGCTTTGCTTCCTTACTTCTTATTCATCCGCTCCGCCACGACCCGGGCGGCCTTCACGCCCGACGCGCCCGCCTGAGCCAGACCGCGGGTGACGCCGGCACCGTCGCCCACGGCAAAGAAGCCGGGCAGGTCGGTCTCCAGCTCGTGAGAGAGCTTGATGCGGGCAGAATAGAACTTCACCTCAGCTCCGTAGAGCAGGGTGTCATAGTTGGCAGTGCCGGGGGCCAGCTTGTCCAGCGCGTAGATCATCTCGATGATGTCGTCCAGCTGGCGCTTGGGCAGGGCCAGGGACAGGTCGCCGGGGACGGCGGCGGTGAGGGTGGGCCGGACGAAGCTCTTGCTCATCCGGTGGTCGTTGGTGCGGCGGCCGCCCACCAGATCCCCGAAGCGCTGCATCAGCACGCCGCCAGCCAGCATGTTGCTCAGGGAGGCCACGTGCTTGCCGTAGCGGTAGGGCTCGTTAAAGGGAGAGGTGAAGCGGTTGGACACCAGCAGGGCGAAGTTGGTGTTCTGGCTGCGGAGGGCGGGGTCAGAATAGGAGTGGCCGTTGACGGTGTGGATGCCCTCCACGTTCTCGCTGACTACATGGCCGTAGGGGTTCATGCAGAAGGTGCGCACCTGATCGCCGTACTGCTTGGTGCGGTAGACCAGCTTGGACTCGTACACCACGTCGGTGATGTGCTCAAACACGGCGGCGGGCAGCTCCACGCGGACGCCGATGTCCACCTGATTGTTGATGAGCTCCAGACCCAGCCCCTTGCACTGGTTGGAGAACCACTCCGCACCGGACCGGCCGGGGCCGGCGATGAGATAGGGAGCGGTGTAGGTCTCGCCGTCGGCGGTGACAAGGCCGTAGCCTCCGTCCATCACCTTGATCTCGGTGACCGCCGTGTGGAAGAGGAAGGTGTGCTTCTCCCGGATCGCCTCGTAGATGCTGGTGAGGATCTTCAGGTTGTTCTCAGTGCCCAGATGCTTGCAGCGGGCCTGAAGCAGGTGCAGGTCGAACTCCAGCGCCTGCTTCTCCAGCGCCTTGGCCGCGGGGGTGGAGGTGGAATACACCTCGGTGGTAGCGCCGTGCTTCACGTTGAGGGCGTCCACGTAATCGATGAGGGACATGACCTCCTCCTCGCTGAGGAAGTCGGTGAGCCAGCCGCCGAAGGCAGTGGTGAAGTTGAACTTTCCGTCAGAGAAGGCGCCGGCGCCGCCGAAGCCGCACATGGTGTCGCACACCTTGCAGTTGATGCAGCTGCGCACCTTGCCCGCCACGATGGGACAGCTGCGGGAGTAGATGTCCGCACCCTGATCGATGACCAGTACCTTGGCATGGGGAGCCTTCAGGGCCAGCTCATAGGCGGCGTAGATGCCCGCCTCGCCGGTGCCCAGAATGATCACGTCGTAGGTCTTATTCATTGGGGATTCTCCTTTATCTCAATTCACTTATTTTTATCTTCAGCCGTCGGGCCGAAATACCAGCCCGTGACGCCGTTCTTCTTCGCCAAAATACCCCGGCTGCACCGACGCACCAGACTCAGCCGGTCCCCCGGCTCCACCGGCAGGCAGTAGTCGGTGGAGTCCTCGCAGTGGAGGTGTCCGTCCGACTGGCGGGGGTAGATATATTCCTTCAGGATCCACAGCTCCCGCCCGGTGGACAGATGCCTGCACCAGCAGCAGTCCCCCTCCTCCCGGAGGACCTCCACGGCGCTGTCGCTCCAGCGGATGTTCAGGGAGTCCGCCGACGGGTCCTGATGGGCCAGCGCCGTGACCGTCGGCAGGCCGTCATAGGCGGTCCACGTGAAGTCGTCGCGGTCCACGTCTGGGATGATGAGGGCGTTCAGCTGACCGTCCACCTTGAGCACGCAGCCGCCGTCGATGGAGATGATATGCCGCCGCCGGTCGATGAGGGGCGCGGCGGAGGGGATGTCCGTCCGATAGAGGGTCACAGGCCAATGGCCCACCACCACCCAACGGTCAAAGGACAGGCCCTGTCCCAGAAAGTCGTCGTTCTTCATGCAGGGATAGGCCTCCAGCCCGTCCAGCCCGTCCTCCCGGGGAATGCCCCCGTGGACGAAGATATACCGGCCTGCCGTGAGAATGTGGGGCATGGTGAGGAGAAACTCCGCCTCCGCAGGGCGCTCCCGCAGAATGGCGGAGCGCAGGGCGGGCAGATCCTCCGGTCTCTCCGGGCGGAGTCCCAGCTCTGCCCCCAGCTGGAGAATGAGGTTGTGCCCCTTCCAGTAGCGGAACACCGGCCAGAGCTTCTCGTCGATGTTCGGCCGGTTCTCCAGAAAGGCCCGGTCGATGTCGTCGCAGTTGCCGCAGAGGGAATAGACGTGGTGGGTGCGGCCCAGCTCCATCACATAGCGGAGCAGCGCCAGACTGTCGTCGCCCTTCTCAAACAGGTCCCCCACTAGCACAAGATTGTCCGTAGGGGAGAAACAAATCTTATCCAGCACGCTGCGGAAAAAGGGAAGGTTCCCGTGGATGTCGCTGATGGCCAGCGTCCGGCTGCCGGGGGCAAATTCCGGCCGGATCACCCGGGCCATTTTGTTCATGTCCTCAACTCCCTTCAATTCCGCGCGGAAAGGCTCTCCCGCCACGCAAAAGTTCTCCCGCCACGCAAAATCCATTTGGCAAAAAAACAAAAAACCTGTTTACTTTATCCGTACATTCTGTTAAAATAACGTAAACGAGCCCGGTCACTATGGAAACAGGGTGTATCCACCCGAGGAGGGGCAGCTTATGCCGAAAGTATCTAATAAGGAGCGCTCCATGGCGCTCTATGAGAGCATTCTCCAGCTGAAAGATCTGGACGAGTGCTGCGCGTTTTTTGATGATCTGTGCACCGTGGGCGAACTGCGGGCCATGGAGCAGCGCTATGACGTGGCCACCCTGCTGGACGAGGGACTGGTCTACACCGAGATTCTGGAGAAGACCGGGGCCAGCTCGGCCACCATCAGCCGGGTCAACCGCATTTTCTCCTTCGGGGCCGGCGGCTTCCGCCGCATGATCGACCGCCGGAAGGAATCCGAGCAGGAGAAGACCGAGGGCTGAAGCCCTCGCCCCAACGCAAAAGACGGACGCAAGTTCTTCGGGACTTGCGTCCGTTTTTGCTGTTCAGCGCCCGGCTGTGCCCCAGCTCTCCATGCCGGCGAAGAGGTCCGCCCGGGTGGGGGAGAGGCCCGTCACCGCGCCGGGGCGCACCAGCAGGACCCGCCGCTTGAAGCAGATGGGGGCCAGCGGGACCTCCTGCGTAAAGCGGGTCCAAAGGGCCTCCGCCGCAGCCGTCCGGGCATCGCCCCGGGCGGCAGTCCACGCCGAGAGCACGTCGGACAGCCCGGACAGGGAATACTGCCCGTAGTTCAGCGTACCGGACAGCAGGGGCGTGAAATTGAAGTCTCCGGTGAGGCGGACCTCCGCCACGTACAGGTCAAAGCTGCCGGCGGCCAGCGCCGCCTGATAGTCTCTCCATGTCCGGCCGTCCACCGTGACCTCAAAGCCGGCGGCACGCAGCTTCTCGGCCAGTCCCTCGGCCAGTGCAGTTTTCGCAGCGCTGTCGGCATTCACCAGAATGGTCACGGACAGGCTCTCGCTCCGGCGGTGGCGCACACCGTCCTCTCCGGAGGCAAAGCCCGCACCCTCCAGCAGGGCCGCTGCACCGTCAGGGTCAAAGACGAGGGCCTGCGCGGCGGCGCTGTCATAGTCGTCGCAGAGGGGAGAGACCGGCAGGGCCGCCGGGTCCCCCAGTCCGGACAGGGCGGAGCGCACCAGTCCGGCCCGGTCACACAGCAGGGACACCGCCCGGCGCACCGCGCCGTACCGGCAGGGGCCCAGCACCGTGTTGAAGCCGAGGTAGATCAGCTCGGTGGTGGGGTAGTCCCACCGTTCGCAGTCCCCGCCGTAGCCCAGAGAGAACAGGCTGTTGGGGTCGGCAGCGACCATGGTCACTGCCCCGCTGTTGAAGGCGTCCAACCGGCTGTCGGCGCCGCTCACCGGGTGCAGGGCGATCGCCGCAAAGGGCAGGGTCCCGGTCCAGAGAGGATTGGCCGTCAGGCGGAGGCCGTCGGGGCCCTCCTCAAAGCAGTAGCGGCCGGTGCCCAGCGGCGTGCCGCCGCCCTGCTCCAGCACCACAGGGATGTCCAGCAGGGCGGGCAGGTCTCCATTGGGGGTGTAGAGGGAGATGATCACATCATCCCCCTGCGCCGTCACGGAGGCCACGGTGCTCAGCCGGGCGGCATAGCGGGCACTGCCGCGGGCCGCATTGAGGGAATCCGCCGCATGCCGTGCGGTGAGGGGCGTGCCGTCAGAGAAGGTCACGCCCGCCCGGATGGTGACGGTCCATACCCGCCCGCCCTCGTCCGCAGCCGCGGACCGGGCCAGCACCGGCTGGGGCGTGAAAGTGTTATCCAGCTCATAGAGGCCCTGCCACACCAGCGCGGTCAGCATCCCGTTCACCTGGCTCTCCCCGCGGATGGGATGGAGCGTGGCGGAGGGGTCATAGGCCAGCGTGAAGGGTCGGTCCTCCGGCGGGGCGGAGGGGCTGGCCGTAGGCTCCGGCGAGGCCGAGGGCTCCACCGGGGCGTCGCCCCCGCAGGCGCACAGGGCAAGGGCCAGCGCCCCTGCCAGCAGCAGGGCAGTCAGGCGCTTCACAGCAGCTGGATGGCGGCCGCCATGGAGCCCCGGGCCGTGCCCATCTTCCGGTGGCTCCAATATTTGTCCGGCAGACAGGCGGTGCAGT
This sequence comes from uncultured Oscillospiraceae bacterium, assembly GCA_934667095.1. GTDB lineage: Bacteria > Bacillota > Clostridia > Oscillospirales > Oscillospiraceae > Enterenecus. The sequence continues at coordinate 23,375 of CAKULE010000003.1, forward strand.
CGCCGCTGACGGCGATGTGGTCCTCCGTCAGGCCGGCGGCCAGCAGGCGCACCCGGTTCAGGCCCTTCAGATCCACGGCAAATTTGCCGTTCTCCTTGATTTCAAACTGCTGAAGGGCAGAGGAGCTCAGACAGGCCATCATGGCGTTGGGCACGTCCTCGTGGGTCTCGAAGCAGCACTGGGAAATGCCGGGGCCGATGGCCGCCAGAATATCCTCCGGGCGGCTGCCGTAGGTCCCGCACATGCGCTCCACCGCCGCCCCAGCGATGCCGGAGGCCGTGCCCCGCCAGCCAGCATGGACCGCGGCGATCACCCGGCGCACGGGGTCGTAAAAGAGGATGGGCAGGCAGTCCGCGGTGGTCACCCGCAGGATGACCCCGGGGGTGGCGGTGATAAGGCCGTCGGCCTCGTACTCCGGCCTGTCGTAGACGTCGGACTTCCAGTCCGCCGAGGTGACGGCCCGGATCTCGCCTCCGTGGACCTGATTGGTGAGGGCCAGCTTGTCGCCGTCCGCGCCGATGGCGGCAAAGAAGCGGCGGTGGTTTTCCCGGACGCGGTCGGGGTCGTCGCCGCAGGCGGTGCCCAGATTCAGGGAAGACCAGATGCCCTCGGACACGCCGCCCAGCCGGGTGGAGAACCCGTGGGCCACGCCGCCGGCGGCATCAAAGGCGTCGGCCGCCAGATAGGGGACGCCCTGATCAAGTTTATCGATAATTTCCATAAGCTCTCCTTTTCAGAAGGTGCGGGAATGAAAAACGCTCACTGCTGGTCCCGGTGATACTCCGCGCAGGTACACTTCTTCCACTTCAGCCCGCTGCCGCAAGGGCAGGGATCGTTGCGGCCGATCTTCACGACCTTCTTCACGGGCTGCTTCTTCACGGTGCCGTCACCGCCGGCGGACTCGCCGGTGATCTTGGCCACCCGCTCCCGGCGGATCTCCTCGTTGCTCTTCAGCCGCAGGGTGAACAGCCGGCGGATCGTCTCCTCCTTGATGGCGTTGACCATGTCGTCAAACATGTCGGAGCCCTCGCGCTTATACTCGTCCACGGGGTTGGCCTGACCGTAGGCCCGCAGGCCGATGCCCTGCCGCAGCTCCTGCATGGCGTCGATGTGATCCATCCAGAACTCGTCTACCACCCGCAGCAGGACCACCCGCTCCAGCTCGCGCATGGCGGGCTTGCCGTCCCCCATGAGGGGGGCCATTGCGGCGTCGATGACCTCTTCGCGCTTGGCGTAGTTGGTCTGGGCCAGCGTGACCATCTCGTCCTCCAGGTCCTCCACCGGGGTGGTGGGGGCCTTCTTCTGCAGGTCCAGCAGCTGGCCGGGGGTGAACACGGAGCCGGACAGGTGGGCGGTGGCGGCCTTGAAGTCCTCCTCGTCCAGATGACCCCGCTCGCCGGCGTGGCCGCTGAGGCAGCGGACCGTGGACACCAGCATGCTGCCGATGGAGCCCTGAATGTCCTCGCCGTCCAGCACCTGACGGCGCTGCTTGTAGATGACCTCGCGCTGGGTGTTCATCACATCGTCGTACTCCAGCACGGTCTTACGCATCTGGAAGTTGCGGGACTCCACCTTCTTCTGGGCGGACTCGATGGCGCTGGACAGCATCTTCTGGTCCAGCGGGGTCTCGTCGTCCACGCCCATGCGCTCCATCATGGCCTGAATCCGCTCGCCGCCGAACAGGCGGAGAATGTCATCCTCCAGAGAGAGGAAGAACCGACTCTCGCCGGGGTCGCCCTGACGGCCGGCACGGCCGCGCAGCTGATTGTCGATCCGGCGGGACTCGTGGCGCTCGGTGCCCAGAATGTATAGGCCGCCGGCGGCACGGACCTGATCGGCCTCCGCCTTGATGAGCTCCTTGTACTTCGCCTCGGCGGCGGCAAAAGCCGCCCGGGCATCCAGGATCTCCTTGTTGTCGGTCTCAGCGTGGCCGGTGGCCTCCGCCAGCAGCTCGTCGCTCATGCCGCCCTTGCGCAGCTCGGCCTTGGCCATGAACTCGGCGTTGCCGCCCAGCATAATGTCGGTACCACGGCCGGCCATGTTGGTGGCCACGGTGACGGCGCCGAGCTTGCCCGCCTGCGCCACGATCTCGGCTTCCTTCTCGTGGTTCTTGGCGTTCAGCACGTTGTGTCGGATGCCGGCGCGGGTGAGCATGCGGCTGACCAGCTCGGACACCTCGATGGACACGGTGCCCACCAGCACGGGCTGGCCCTTCTCATGGCAGAGCTTGATCTGCTCCACGGCGGCCTTGTACTTGCCCTCCTTGGTCTTGTAGATCACGTCGGGCTGGTCCACACGGGCCAGCGGCCGGTTGGTGGGAATCTCCACAATATCCAGATTGTAGATCTGGCCGAACTCCTCCTCCTCGGTCATGGCGGTGCCCGTCATACCGGAGAGCTTGTCGTACAGGCGGAAGTAGTTCTGGAAGGTGATGGTGGCCAGCGTCTTGGACTCCCGGGCCACGGTGACGTGCTCCTTGGCCTCGATGGCCTGATGCAGGCCCTCGTTGTACCGGCGGCCGTACATCAGGCGGCCGGTGAACTCGTCCACGATGATGACCTCGCCATCCTTCACCACGTAGTCGATGTCCCGCTTCATGACGCCCCGGGCCTTCAGGGCCTGATTGATGTGGTGGGACAGGGTGGAGTTCTCGGGGTCGGAGAGGTTCTCGATATTGAAGGCCTGCTCCGCCTTGGCCACCCCCTTGGAGGTAAGGGTGGCGGTGCGGGCCTTTTCATCGACGATGTAGTCCACGTCGATGTCGGTCTCTTCCTCCTGCTTCTCGTCCACATTGGCCACCCGGCGGCACTTCAGGCGGGAGACAAAGCTGTCCGCCAGCTGGTACAGCTGGGTGGACTGCTCGCCCTGACCGGAGATGATGAGGGGGGTGCGGGCCTCGTCGATGAGGATGGAGTCCACCTCGTCCACGATGGCGAAGGAGTGGCCCCGCTGGACCAGCTCGGTGCCGTAGATCGCCATGTTGTCCCGCAGGTAATCGAAGCCGAACTCGTTGTTGGTGCCGTAGGTGATGTCGGCGGCGTAGGCCCGCTTCTTCTCCTCCTTCTCCACGCCGTGGATCACCAGACCCACAGTGAGGCCGAGGAACTTGTACAGCTTGCCCATCCACTCGGAGTCACGCTTGGCCAGATAGTCGTTGACAGTGACGATGTGGACGCCCTTGCCGGCCAGACCGTTCAGGTAAGCGGGGAGGGTGGCCACCAGCGTCTTGCCTTCGCCGGTCTTCATCTCGGCGATGCGGCCCTGATGGAGGATGATGCCGCCGATGAGCTGCACCCGGTAGGGACGCATACCCAGCACGCGGTCCGCCGCCTCGCGGCAGACGGCAAATGCCTCGGGCAGGATATCGTCCAGCGTCTCACCCAGACCCAGCCGGTTCCGGAATTCATCCGTCTTGGCCCGCAGTTCATGGTCGCTGAGGGCGCGGTACTCGCTCTCCAGCGCCTCGATGCGGTCAACGGTGGCATTCAGCGCCTTGACCTCGCGCTCGGAGCGGGTACCGAACATTTTCGTAAACAGACCCATAGTATCGGTGTCCTTTCATATAGTGTTCCGCGCCTCTATTGGCGCATAGACCCAATTTAACGCATACAGTATAGCATACCCGGAGCAAAGAAAAAAGAGTAAATTGTAAATTATGTTCGGGCGGCCCCGGCCGCCCGTGTAAATTTCTGCAACTTTAACGCAGTGATGCAAGTTGACGCAGTCCGCACGTCGTGGTATAATGTCCGCAATAGCAGAACTCCACCCTGAGCACAGAATCTGAGAGAGAAATCGAGGGAACCAACATCATGAAGATCATCCAAGCCATCACGGATTTCATCACCGGCCCCCTGAACAGCTTTGCGTGGGGCCCCGTCATGCTGGTGCTGCTGGTGGGCACCGGCATATTCCTGACGGTCCGTACCCGCTGTATTCAGGTGCGCCGCTTCGGGTCCATCATGAAAAGCACCATCGGCTCCCTGTTCCGGAGGGAAAAGAAGGACCACGGCGGCAACCTCTCCCCCTTTCAGGCCATGACCACCGCGCTGGCGGGCACCGTGGGCACGGGCAACATCGCCGGCGTCACCGGGGCCATCTTTGTGGGCGGGCCCGGGGCTGTGTTCTGGATGTGGGTGTCCGCCTTCTTCGGCATGTGTACCAAGTATGCCGAGATCCTGCTGGCCGTGAGATACCGGGAGAAAGGTGCGGACGGCGTCTACCGCGGCGGGCCCATGTACTACATCAAGGACGGCCTCGGGAAGCACTGGCGCTGGCTGGCGACTGTGTTCGCCGTGCTGGGCGGCCTGGCCGCCTTCGGCATCGGCAACATCGCCCAGAGCAGTGAGATCGCCGGGGCCATGACCGGCCTGTTCGGCGTGAAACCTCTGCACACCGGCATCGGCGTGGCCGTTGTGGTGGCGGCAGTGGTGCTGGGCGGTGTGAAGCGCATCGGGCAGGTGACCTCCTATCTGGTGCCCTTCATGTCGGTGTTCTATATTTTGGCGGGCCTCGTCCTGCTGGTCATGCGCATCACCGACATCCCTGCCGCCTTCGTCTCCATCGTGCGGGAGGCTTTCAGCCTGAAGTCCGTGGGCGGCGGTGTGTTCGGCTACGCCATGATGGCCGCCATGCGCCAGGGCGTGGCCCGGGGGGTGTTCTCCAACGAGGCCGGCCTGGGCTCCGCACCCATGGCCCATGCCGCCTCCTCCACGGAGGAGCCCTGTGAGCAGGCCATGTGGGGCGTGTTCGAGGTCTTTGTGGATACCATCATCATCTGCACCATCACCGCCTTTGCCGTGCTCCTCTCCGGCGTTCTCAACACACCCGGCGGGCTGGATGGATTCACCTCCAAAGGCGCGGCGGCAGTGGCGGCCTTCAACACCATTCTCCCCGGCACTGTGGGCGGCACGGTGATCCAGATCAGCCTGATCTTCTTCGCCCTGTCCACCATCCTGGGCTGGAGCTATTACGGTGAGCGCTGCTGGGGCTATCTGACCCACAACAATAAGGCGGTCATCCTGATCTTCCGCCTGGTATTCATTCTGGTGTGCGTGGTGGGGGCTGCTGGCAGCGGCTCCCTCATGTGGGACATCTCCGACACCCTCAACGGCCTGATGGCCATCCCCAACCTCATCGGGCTGCTGCTGCTTTCCGGTGTGGTGGCCAGGCTGACCCGGGACTATTTCGACAAGGATAAGACCCTGCGGTAACGCGGATACAGAGCGCCGGGGGCCAATCTCTCGGCGCTCTGCCCAAATTGCGGGTCCGATTTTCGTAAAACCTGCCGTTCCCGCCAAAATTCACATTTGCCCTTGACAGGGGCAATCCGCCCCGCTATGATGTAAGCACAAATTGAACCACTGATAGAGGCGCGGTTACGATGAGTACCCGGGAGGCATGGACAACTGCTTCCGGCGAAAGGCGTCGCCGCCGAAGGGCGTGAGAGCGGTCCGGCTCCGCGTACCTGGGCTGACGGGGAATACCCGGCAGACTGTCACACGAACACCGTGTGAAGCGCTATCATGGCAAATACAGGCCTCCGTATTTTTTCTCATCCTGCGGGGCACCTCGTTGACCATGATCGCGTCCAAGCGGTCGTGGTTCTTTTTATTTCAAAAAGAAAGAGGTAACAAACAATGATGAGAAGAATTTCCGCCCTGCTGACCGCCGCCCTGCTGGCCCTGGCCCTGTGCGCCTGCGGCGGCAATGACCCCAGCCGCCCCACCCAGTCCACGCCCTCCGTCACCGTTCCCCCTGTGGAGGACCTCACCGGCGTGGACACCAGCTCCATCCCCGGTCTGGAGGACGGCGTCCTCACCGTGGGTATGGAGTGCGCCTACGCCCCCTATAACTGGGTCCAGACCAGCGACGCCAACGGCGCCGTGGCCATCTCCAACGTCCCCGGCGCTTACGCCAACGGCTACGATGTAATGATCGCCAAGCGCATCTGCGAGGCCTACGGCTGGCAGCTGGAGATCGTCTCCTCCGCGTGGGATTCCCTGTGCCCCGCCGTGCAGTCCGGCTCTATGGACGCCAACATCGCCGGCCAGTCCATGACCGCCGACCGCATGGAAGAGGTCGACATGGCCGGCCCCTACTACTACGCCACCATCGTCTGCGTCACCACCAAGAGCAGCAAGTACGCCTCCGCCCAGTCCATCTCCGATCTGGCCGGCGGCAAGTGCACCGCCCAGTCCGGCACCATCTGGTATGACTCCTGCCTGCCCCAGATCGAGGGCGCCGAGCTCATCGCCCCCGCCGACAACGCCCCCGCCATGATCATGCAGCTGCAGACCGGCACCGTGGACTTCATCTGCACCGACATGCCCACCGCCATGGCTGCCGCCGCCAAGGACGACAGTCTGGTGATCCTGAACTTCTCCGGTACCGACGGCGACTTCCAGTTTGCCAGCGACACCGAGCGCGCCGAGAACGTGAACATCGGCATCTCCGTCCGCAAGGGCAACAGCGAGCTCACCGCCGCCATCGACCGGGTGCTCTCCGCCCTCACCGAGGAGCAGTTCAATGTTATGATGGACATAGCCATCGGCATCCAGCCGGAAGTTTAAGCGCGAGGCCGTCGCGAGCAGCGCGGATGGACCGAAGCGAAGGCGAGCGGAGGGCCGCCCGCAGGGCGGCCCCATGAACCAAAATCCACCCAAAGGAGCGTGATCCCATGGACAAGCTGGCCAAGCTGTGCCACGACGTGGCCCTGCTGTGGACCAACTATTGGCCCATGTACCTCAACGGCATCAAGAATACCCTCATTCTGGCGCTGGCGGCCACAGCCATCGGCTGCGTCATCGGCCTGATCTGCGGTATTCTCAACACCATCCCCTACACCAAGCAGGATCCCCTGCCCAAGCGGTTCATTCTGAAGCTCATCCGGGTGCTGGTGCGCATCTATGTGGAGGTCTTCCGGGGCACCCCCATGGTGCTGCAGGCGGTGTTCATCGTCTACGGCCTCCCCTACTTCACCAACGACGCCCTGCGGTTCGACAACATCTGGGTAGCCGCCATCCTCATCGTGTCCATCAACACCGGCGCGTACATGGCGGAATCTGTCCGGGGCGGCATCGTCTCCATCGACCCCGGCCAGACCGAGGGCGCCAAGGCCATCGGCATGACCCACGTGCAGACCATGACCTCCGTGATCCTGCCTCAGGCCATCCGCAACATCATCCCCCAGATCGGCAACAACTACATCATCAATGTGAAAGACACCTCCGTCATGTTCATCGTCAGCTTTACGGAGTTCTTCGCCGCCCACCGGTACATCGTGGGTGTCAACAATAAGTATTTCCCCTCTGCGGTGATTGAGATGATCGGCTACCTCATCATGACACTGGTGGCCTCCTTTATCCTCCGCTGGGTGGAAAAGCGCATGGACGGCGCGGCGGACTACGAGCTGGTGCAGACCGACCAGCTGACCCTGACCGCCGGCACCTATAACCACCCGGACAAGGGCACCCCCTTTGATGAACAGAACCGGGAGTACCAGAAGAACAAGCGGAACGCCAAGTGGGACCGCAACCTGGACACGAGGGGGGACCGCTGATATGAACGAGCCTATTTTAGAGGTGCGCCACCTCTCCAAATCCTTCGGCACCCACGAGGTCCTGCGGGACATTGACTTCACCGTCCGCCCCGGCGATGTGACCTCCATCATCGGCGCCTCCGGCTCCGGCAAGTCCACTCTGCTGCGGTGCGTCAACCTGCTGGAGACCCCTTCCAGCGGGGAGATTCTGTTCCACGGCCAGTCGGTCACCGGGCGGGGGGTCAGCGCCACCGCCTACCGGGCCAAAGTGGGCATGGTCTTCCAGTCCTTCAACCTGTTCAACAACATGACTGTGCTGCAGAACTGCGTAGTGGGGCAGGTGAAGGTGCTGAAGAAGTCCAAGGACGCTGCCCGGGAGAGCGCCCTGCGCTATCTGGAACAGGTGGGCATGACCCCCTATCTCAACGCCCGGCCCCGGCAGCTCTCCGGCGGCCAGAAGCAGCGGGTGGCCATCGCCCGGGCTCTGGCTATGGAGCCGGAGGTCCTCCTCTTTGATGAGCCCACCTCCGCCCTCGACCCCGAGATGGTGGGGGAGGTACTCTCCGTCATGAAGGATCTGGCCCGGCAGGGCATGACCATGCTGGTGGTCACCCACGAGATGGCCTTCGCCCGGGATGTGTCCAACTACGCGGTGTTCATGGCCGACGGCGTCATCTGCGAGCAGGGGGAGCCCAGAGAACTCTTCTCCAACCCCCAGCAGCCCCGCACCCGGGAATTCCTGTCCCGGTTCATTGAAGCGTAAAAGCAAAAGAGCCCGCCCCTCCATCGGAAGGGCGGGCTCTTTTTGTCCGTTCAGAAGGCTACCAGCGGCGCCTGCCCGTCGTCCTCTCCGGGGACGATGGAGCGGATGACCACATCGTAGCTGTAATGGTCGTTCACCTGAATGGTGACCCGGTCCCCCACCCGGCGGCCGAACAGGGCCTTGCCTACGGGGGATTCCTTGCTGATGAGGCCCTTCAGGGCATCCTGCCGCATGGTGGTGACGATCTGGACAGTGACCTCCTCATCGTCCTCCTCCACGTAGAAGGTGACCTTGTCATACAGACCCACGGCCCCCTCGGCGGCGTCGCCGGAGATGACTACGGCGGTCTTGATCATGTTCTCCAGATAGCGGCAGCGGCTGTCATTACGGTTCTTCTCCTGCTTGGCGGCCTTGTATTCAAAATTCTCACTGAGATCGCCGAAGGCCCGGGCGGTCTTCACCGCCTCGATCAGCTTGGGCCGCAGCTCCAGCCGGCGGTAGTCCAGCTCCTTCTGCATCAGCTCGATGTCCTTTTTCGTCAGTTCGTTGCGCATAGGACGGGACGCTCCTTTCGTTCTGCTGTCCCGCCATTGTAGCACGTTTGCCACCCCGCCGCAAGCCCCGTCAGCCCCGGCCGAGAATGGCGTCCAGATCCTGCTCCGGCGCGGTGATGGGCCGCAGGCCGTAGGTGTCCACCAGCACCTTCACTACACTCTCCGACAGGAAGGCCGGCATGGTGGGGCCCAGGTACATGTTCTTGATCCCCAGGGCCAGCAGGGTCAGGAGGATACACACTGCCTTCTGCTCGTACCACGAGAGCACCAGCGTCAACGGCAGCTCGTTGACGCCGCAGCCGAAGGCGTCCGCCAGAGCCAGCGCCACCTTCACGGCGCTGTACGCATCATTGCACTGGCCCATGTCCAGGATCCGGGGCAGGCCGCCGATCTCCCCCAGATCCAGATCGTTGAAGCGATACTTGCCGCAGGCCAGAGTGAGGACAATAGAGTCCATGGGGGTCTGCTTGACGAACTCGGTGTAGTAATTACGGCCGGGGTGAGCGCCATCGCACCCGCCCACCAGAAAGATGTGCTTCACCGCGCCGGCCTTGATGGCCTCGATGAGCTGGGGCGCGTGGGAGAGCACCGCGGCGTGGGCAAAGCCCGTGGTGAGCATGTGGCCGCCGTTGATGCCGCTCATGCTGCGGTCATGCTCGTACCCGCCCAACGCCAGCGCCTGCTCGATCAGCGGGGAGAAGTCCTTGCGGCCGTGCTCGTCGGCGGCGATGTGGGTCAGCCCCTCGTACCCCACCACGGAGGTGGTGTACACCCGGTCGGCATAGCTGGGCCGAGGCGGCATCAGGCAGTTGGTGGTAAAGAGGATGGGGGCGGGGATGTCCTCAAACTCCTTCTGCTGGCTCTGCCACGCGGTACCGAAGTTGCCCGCCAGATGAGGATACTTCTTCAGGCCCGGATAGCCGTGGGCAGGGAGCATCTCGCAGTGGGTGTAGACGTTGATGCCCCTGCCCGCCGTCTGCTCCAGCAGCTGGTGGAGGTCCTCCAGATCGTGGCCGGACACCACGATGAAAGGCCCCTTCTTTACATCCACATTCACCCGAGTGGGCACCGGGTCGCCAAAGGCCCCTGTGTTGGCCTTGTCCAGCAGCTCCATACATTTGAAATTCACCCGGCCGAATTCCAGAATGAGCCCCAGCCACTCCTCCACGGTGTGCTCCTCCGTCAGGGCGGAGAGGCCCCTGGCGAACCAGCCGAAGACCTCCTCGTCCTCCTGGCCCAGATTCATGGCGTGGTGGGCATAGGCTGCCATGCCCTTCAGGCCGAACAGCAGCGTGGACCGCAGAGAGACGATGTCGGTCTCTCCCTTCCACAGCTCCAGCTTAGGCAGGGCCCCGCCCCGCTCCGCCCTAGCGGCAGCCACCCGGGCGGTGAAGTCCCGGATGGCCACGTTGTCGAAGTTCACGTTGGTGAGGGTGGTGAACAGGCCGTCGGCCAGCAGCCGGGCGCCCTCGGCATCATACCCGCCCCGGCCCCGGATGGCACAGGCAAGGCCGATCAGCTCCACCACCAGCTCATCCTGCAGATGGGCGGTGTCCGGCTGCTTGCCGCACACGCCGGTGCGCACACAGCCGGAGCCCCCGGCGGTCTGCTGGCACTGAAAGCAAAACATTTCTGACATGGTGATCCCTCCTGTTGGTAGTCAACGGACAGTATGCGCCGACCCAGCCGGGACTATGCACTCCGCGCCGGCGATTGACAAAGCCGCCGACCCGGGCTATAATGCCGCAAAAAGGAGGGAAAGGATATGATCTATCAGGGGAAAACCATCGAACTGAAGGACGGCAGACGGGCGGAGCTCCGGGCCCCGCGGCCGGAGGAGGACGCCCCGGCGGCGCTGGAGGTCTTCCGTCGGATGGCAGGGGAGACGGAGTTTGTGTCCAACTACCCGGAGGAGATCCGCTTTACCGCCGAGGGAGAGGCCGCCTACCTGAAAAACACCGTGGACAGCCCGGACAACATGCTGATCGTCTGCTCGGTGGAGGGCGTGATGGCGGGCAACTGCCAGATCATTTTCCTCAACACCCGCAAGACCCGCCACCGCGCTGTTGCGATGATCGGCCTGCAGAAGGAGTTCTGGGGCCTCGGCATCGGCACGGCCCTGTTTGAGGAACTCATCGCCGCCGCCCGGGACCGGGGCGGGGTGACCCAGCTGGAGCTGGAGGTGGTGGAGGGCAATGAACGGGCCATCGCCCTGTATGAGAAGATGGGCTTCACCGTCATGGCCGAGCACCCGGACGCCTTCCGCCTGAAGGACGGCAGCAGCCGCAAGGCCATTTACATGCGCCGCCCCTTGGAATAAAAAAAGCACCCCCTGCCGCACTATGGCAGGGGGTGCTTTTTTGTAGATACAGCTCAAGGACCGCCCAAAATAAGGGTGCAATCTCCTTTGTCACACTCGTAGTAGATGTAATAGCCGCGCCAATTTTCTACCCGATCCGCAGCGTGCCGAACGAAAAAGGACCCGGTAAGGTTTACGGTATTACCATCAGCAAAGGTGATCGAAGTGTTGGGATATCCGGTGAGGTCCGGCCCGATGGCCGGGTCATACCGATCGTTGAGCAGGTAGTCCATCTGGAGCTCTGCGTAGTAGGCCCGGATGTTGGCCTCGTCTGCGGCTACCTTCGCCTTGTGCAGGCTACCGGAGAAGGTGGGGATGGCGATGGCCACCAGCACCGCGATGATCGCCACCACGATGAGCATTTCCATCAGCGTAAAGCCGCCGTTCTTTCTGTGCTTGATCTTCATAGGTCGTTCTCTCCTGCGTGCATATCTCTGTCTTGTAAGGATGTATTATAACACCCACCCCCGCAAAAAATCAAGGGGGGAAAAAATCAAAAGGAAATTCGAGGAAAGTCCCGGCCCCGGGGCTCACTTGTGCTCGATGCGCAGGGCCTTCAGCGGCAGGGGCTGTTCATAGATGCCGAGGCTGTTCACCAGCGCCAGCACCTCCTCGTCCCGCAGCTCAATCACCGGGTAGATCCAGTCCCCCGGCAGGGTGGCAGAGGTCAGGCCGGTGTCCAGATCGAGGTCCAAGGCCTTTTCTCCGAACCAGACCATGGTGCCGGTGGGCATATTGCTGTCCACATAGGTGGAGACGATGTTGGCCAACGCCGTGACCTTGCTCACGTTGGACAGGGAGATGGTCTGCTTCATCAGCGCAGTGAGGAAGGCCCGCTGAGTGCGCACCCGGCCCATGTCCGCGTCCGGATAGCAGTTGCGGCAGCGCATGACCCCCATGGCCTGATTCCCGTCCAGCAGCTGATAGCCCGCCTTCAGGTGGATGTGCAGGTCCTGTGCGGGGTCGTCGTAATCCATGTCCACCGGCACGGTAAACCACACGCCGCCGATCTCGTTCACGATCTCGGTAAAGGCCTTCAGGTCCACCAGAATGTAGTAGTCAATAGGCACGGCCAGCATCTCGCTGACCTTCTGGCTCAGTAGCTCCACGCCGCCGATGCCGTAAGTGGCGTTGATCTTGTAGTTCTTTCCGTTCACCTGCACCAGTGTGTCCCGGGGGATGGAGATGAGGGAGGCCGTCTTACCCTCCGTGTCGAACACGCCCAGCATGATGGTGTCGGCGCAGCCGTTGCCGTTGTCGCTGCCGGCGATGAGGCAGGTATAGACCCTCTGCCGCCGGTTGAGCACGACGGAGGACGGCGCTTCCGAGGCGTCCGGGTCCTCCGTGGCGGGAGGGATGTCGATGGTGACGTTGGGGTCGTAGCTGGCGTGGGGGTCCTTGGTCGGATCCCGGGCGATGATGCGGACGGCCGCGTACCCGATGACGATGAGCAGGGCCAGCGCAAAGACGATATAATACAGTATCTTCAGGATACGCCCAAGGGGCGAGGGGCCGGAGGAGGCCTGATGCCGGCCGTGTGATGCCATGGACATTCTTCCTTTCCGTAAAGGGGCAAAACAACGCATTATGTCAAACAGTATACAGAAGCAGCGGCAGAAAAGCAAGAGCCCGCCCCGAATTTTTCCTCTCCGCCCCCTCTTGACAAGGGCCGCGGGAAATGCTACCATCAAAACTGTCTCAAATGATACGAAACGAAGGTGAAGTCATGGACGCTGCCGGCCTGAGCGCCCACCCCCTGTTCCGGGCCGTGGAGCCCGCCCTGCTGGGGCAGGTGCTGGCGGAGTCGGAGCAGGCGGCCGTCCCCAAGGGCGGCACGGTGTACGACCCTCGGCGGTTCCGCCGCTGTCTGGGAGTGCTCCTGTCCGGGGAGCTGGAGGTCCGGCGGGAAAACCTGCTGGTGGCCCGGCTGCGGGCGGGAGAGCTCTTCGGAGCGGCCGCCCTCTTCGGCGGAGGGGAGGACTATCCCACCACCCTCACCGCCCTGACCGACTGCACGCTGGTGCTCATTCCCCAGTCGGGGGTGGCCCGGCTGGTGCGGGGGAGCGGGGCCTTTGCCGAGGGGTATGTGGCCTACCTGTCGGGGCGCATCCGCTTTCTCAGCGCCCGGCTGGATGCAGTGTCCGCCGACAGCGGGGAGGGCAAGCTGGCTCGCTACCTGCTCTCCGCCGCCGACAGCGAGGGCAGGCTGACCCTGTCCGCCACCCAGCTGTGCCAGCGGCTGGGCGTGGGCCGCGCCACGCTCTACCGGGCCTTTGACACGCTGGAGCGCGCCGGGGCCGCCCGGCACAGCGGCAAGTCCATCACCATCACCGACCGGGGCAGGTTGTCTGCCCTGTGCAAAAAGGATGAATTCAGAAAGGAAGACCAGACATGAAGCTGAAACGAGTATCCGCCCTGCTGCTGGCGCTGGCCCTTGCGCTGGCGCTGGCCGGCTGCAGGAAACCCGCCGCCGACCCCACGCCCTCCCCCTCGGAGAGCCCCGCACCCTCCGGGACCGTCACCCCCGACGTCACCCCGGAGCCCACCCCCTCTGAAAGCGTCGAGCGCACCGCCATCCGGCTGGCGGTCCTCTCCGGCCCCACCGGCGTGGGTGCGACCAAGCTGCTCAGCGAGGCGGACGCCGGCACCTCCAAAAACAACTATCAGTACGTCATCGCCGCCGACAACAGCGAGCTGGTGGCCGGGCTCACCAAGGGCGAGATCGACATCGCCACCGTGGCCTCCAACGTGGCCCTGAACCTCTACAACAAGACCGAGGGCGGCGTGCGCATCATAGCGCTGGGCACCCGCGGCGTGCTCCACATTCTGGAGGGCAAGGGCGGCAATTCCATTCAGTCCGTCGCCGATCTGGCGGGCCGCACCATCTATGCCCCCGGACAAGGGGCCAACCCGGAGTATATCCTCCGTTACCTGCTGCAGCAGAACGGCCTTGACCCCGACAAGGACGTGACCCTCGTCTTTGCCGACGCCAGCGAGATCAACGCCAAGCTGGTCAGCGGCGACATCGACTGCGCCATGCTCCCCGTGCCCGCCGCCACCGCCGCCATCATCAAGGGCGCCGGGCAGGTGCGGGAGGCCATCGACGTCACCGAGGCGTGGGACGAGATGGACAGCGGCAGCGAGCTCATCATGACCGCCGTGGTGGCCCGCACCGAGTTCATTGAGGCCCACCCCGAGGCCGTGGCCGACTTCCTCGCGGAGTATGAGGCCTCCATCGACTACGTGAACACCAGCGTGGACGAGGCCGCCGAGCTCATCGCCGGCTACGGCATCACCCCCAGCGCCGCCATCGCCAAGCAGGCCATTCCCCAGTGCCATCTGGTGTTCATCGCCGGGGCGGACATGGCCCCCGCCATCTCCGACTATTTCATGGTGCTCTACGAGGTGGACCCCGCCGCCGTGGGCGGCGCTCTGCCGGACGACGCCATCTACTATGTCCCCTGAGCGGCGGAACAGCTTGATCAGACACGTCATACCCCCGGCCTTCTGGCTGGGGGTATGGCAGCTTGCGGCCATGCTGGTGGGGCGGGAGCTGCTGTTGCCCGGCCCCGCCGCCGTAGCCAAGGCCCTGTGGGCGCTGGCGGGCACGGGGGACTTCTGGCTGTCCGCCCTGTACACCCTGCTGCGGGTGGCGGCGGGCCTGATCGCCGGCACCATCGCCGGGGTGCTGCTGGCCTTTCTGTGCCACGGCTGCCCGTGGGTGGGGCTGGTCCTCTCCCCGGCGGTCCGGGTGGTGCGGGCCACGCCGGTGGTGTCCTTCATCCTGCTGGTGTACCTGTGGGTCAGCCGGGCCAATATTCCCGGCGTCATCGCCGCGCTGATGGTGCTGCCCGTGATCTGGGGCAGCGTGTCCGCGGGGCTGAATGCGGTGGACCCCAAGCTGCTGGAGCTGGCCCGGGCCTACCGCTTCAGCCGGTGGAAGGCCCTGCGGCTGGTGACTTTGCCCTCCCTGCGGCCCTATTTTGACAGCGGGCTCCTCACCGCCTTCGGACTGGCATGGAAGTCCGGCGTGGCGGCGGAGGTCATCTGCCCCCCCGTGCGGGCCATCGGCTCCCGCATCCAGCAGGCCCGGCTGGCACTGGATACGCCGGAGCTCTTCGCGTGGACGCTGGTGCTCATCGCCCTGTCTCTGTGCTTCGAAGGGCTGTTGCGGCGGCTTCTGAACCGAAAGGGGGCGGCGGCATGATCCAGATCCGTGACCTGACCCTCCGCTACGGGGACAAGCCGGTACTGGACCAGTTCTCCCTGGAGCTGTCGGGCAGCGGTCTCACCGCCCTCACCGGGCCCTCCGGCTGCGGCAAAACCACCCTGCTGCGGGTGCTGGCCGGTCTGGAGCGGCCCGACGCCGGCACGGTGGAAGGGATCGATCCCGCCCGGACGGCCGTCCTCTTTCAGGAGGACCGGCTGCTGCCATGGCGTACGGCGGAGCAGCAGATCGCCGATGTGCTTCCCCGGGAGCGCCGGGGAGAGGCAGCGGACTGGCTGGCCTTCGCCGAGCTGGAGGGAGAGGGACGCACCCGGCCCGCCGCCCTGTCCGGCGGCATGGCCCGGCGGCTGGCCCTGGCCCGGTGCGCCGCCCTGGGGGGCAATCTGCTCCTGCTGGACGAACCCTTCACCGGCGTGGATATCCCCCGGGCCCTGCGCCTGCTGGAACGGCTGCGGGGGCTGCACGTCCCCGTGCTGCTGGTGAGCCACGAGGCCGCCGTGCTGGACGCCTGCGACCGGGTGATCGCCCTCGACGGCCCGCCCCTGCGGGTCCTGTAAGCGCAAAAACGCCCTGCGTTTCATGGAAACGCAGGGCGTTTTTCAATACTGGTTGACCCACCCGGCCAACAGCAGCTCAGGCACCAGCCACAGGGCCATGAAAATCAGGAACATCACAGGGGTCAGGGTCGTGTAGGCCCCTTTGGCCGCCAGATAGAAGGTGAGGGCCAGCCCGATCACCGCCCCCAGCAGGGTGAAGCTCAGGCTGCGGCGGACGGCGGAGCGCAGCCGGCGGCCGCCTACCACCGCATCGGAGAAGGCGGCAAGCCCCTCCCGGCAGAGGAGGGCCACCGGGGTCTCATCGTGGTCCTGCTCGGCACAGGACAGCTCCAGCCGCCGCTCCACCGGGGGAAATTCCATCTTGTCCACCGGCAGGCGGAACTTCTTTTCCAGCAGGGCGGGGATGAGGTTGAAGTCCCGGGTGGCAAGGATGGGATTCACCTCTGCGTGCAGCAGGGCGGACAGGGAGGGGTTCACCTCGCTGTTCAGGGCATAGTCCAGCAGGAACATCCCCGCCAGCTCCCCGCCGATGGAGCAGAACAGGGCGTTTTTCACGTTGAGCCCCTGAGGCATGGGCACCTTCATCAGGTGCATGAAGGAAGCGGTGCCCACCAGCACCTCCTGATTGCGGATGATGCCGGACATGCCGCCCTCGTTGGGCCGCACGCCGGAGACCTCCCGGTAGATGGCCCCCTGCGTCCGCAGCAGGTCGTGAAAGGGCCGGGTGAGGCCGCAGTTCATCACCCGCAGGAGGGTGGCGGTATAGGCCACGGCCTTCTCCGTGGACACGCCGCCGAACACCCGCACCTGGGACACCCGGACCGAGCCGGGCGGAAACAGGTCGCCGTCCGTCACCACGATGCCCCCCTGACGGCAGCGGGATACCCCGGTCCAGCCCGCCAGAGCGGCACCCACCTTGCTCAGGCGGAGAGCCAGCTTCCGCCACGGCAGACCCCACGCCAGCAGAGCCGACCACGGGGAGACCGCGGTGAAGCACACCGACGCCGCCCACAGAAAGCGCCCCGGCACACTCTGGCCCACGGAGGCCATCACCGCGCACAGCAGCGCCCCCAGCAGAAGCAGGGGAGAGGCCACCCGGTAGCCCGCGGTAACGGCGTCATCGCTCTGCAGCTGGCTGCCCAGCCCCACCGGCGTGCCCGACCACTTCATATAGGCGGGCCGGCCGCTCCACTTATTTTCATCCAGCGTGACCACATAAGGGGTCTTGGCCTGAGCGGCGGTCTTGGCTGCGGCGCGGTCCGCCCGCCGCCGGTTCTGGAGTCCCCACAGGTGGAAGGTCAGGCCGAAAGCCGTCACCGCGGCACAGGGTAAGCAGCCCAGCCGGGCCTCTAAATGTCCGGCTGTGAGGCCGTCCGCCAGCGTGAAGGCCCACGCCAGCGTGATCAGCAGCTCTGCTCCGGGCCGCAGGGTCCCAAGACCCCGGACCCCGGCGGCCAGCACGTCCCAGCACAGGGCGCCCGCCGCCGCCAGCAGGGCGGTGAGCACCCAGCACTGCAGCTGATAAAAGTCCAGCCCTGCCGGCAGGTCCAGCGAGAGATACATGGGCAGCTCCAGCGAACAGACCGCCGCCAGAACCGATACCGCAAAGGCAAAGCCGACCCGCCGCCTGCGGGCCTTCAGACCCTTCTGCCACCGGGCGGCCAGGTCTGCTGGGGGCGTGTCCGGCGGCGTCTTGGCTGGGCGGCGCAGGGGACGGCGCCTGGGGCGCGCTTCCTCGTCGGGCAGTTCCTCCCGGTCCACGCCGGGAATGTATTTCTCCGCCAGCCTGGTCTCCTCGTCAGGCTCCGCCTGGTCGTACATGTGGTCGGCATAGTGGTCCGCCCTGCGCCGCAGGGTGGACAGGCGGGCCGCCAGCTTCCGTCCCACCGTGGGGGGGACGATCTCGTCCACCGGCTTGGGCTCCCGGGGCGGCTCCTGCCGGGGCCCGTCCGGGGCAGAGGGCCTGTCCTCCGCCGGCGGGGCGGTCCTGTTCCGCTCGGGGAACTCCACCACCCGGGAGGAGCCGTACTCCGCAAGGATCTCGTCCACGGAGTACTCCTGCCCGGCCTTTTTTTCGTCCTTACGCTCTGCCATGGACGGTCACAGGCGCTGGCGTACCGCCTCGTACAGGACGATGGCGGCGGCAGCCGAGGCGTTGAGCGAGTTGACCTGCCCCTTCATGGGGATGGACAGGAGAAAGTCGCACTGCTCCCGCACAAGGCGGCCCATGCCATCCCCCTCGCTTCCAATGACGATGGCAGCAGGGCCCTTCAGGTCCGCATCGTAGAGGGCGGTAGTGCCCTCCGCGGCGGTGCCGAAGACCCACAGGCCCTGCTCCTTCAGCTCCTTCAGCAGGGCAGTGAGGTTGGGCACCCGGGCCACGGGCAGATAGCTCACGGCCCCGGCGGAGGTCTTGCCCACGATGGCGGTGAGCCCCGCGGAGCGCCGCTTGGGGATGATGACCCCGTGGGCCCCGGCGCACTCTGCTGTGCGGATCACTGCGCCGAGGTTGTGGGGGTCGGATAACTCGTCGCACACCACGATGAGGGGGGGCTCCCCTTTGGCGGCGGCAGCCGTCAGAATGTCGTCCACGCTGGCGTACTCCCGCACGGCGGCCACGGCGATGACCCCCTGGTGGCTCTTGGTGCGGCTCATGCCGTCCAGCTTGCGGCGGTCGCACTCGGCCACCACCACGCCCCTGTCCCGGGCGGCGGCGGCGATGTGGGCCAGAGTGGAGTCGGTCTCCCCCCGGGCGATAAGGACCTTGTCGATGGCCGCGCCGGAGCGCAGGGCCTCAATCACGGCGTTGCGCCCCTCGATGAGGCCGTCGGCCTCGGCCTCCTCCGGCCGTCTGGTCCGTTTGCTTTCTTCCCGCATATCGGTCTCAGCTCCTTGTAACGTAAGAAGTATTTCTCTGCATAGTCCCCGCCTGCGCGGGGTATTTGTTATCATACCATGTTTTCGCTCGGGGGGAAAGAGGGAAAAGTACGAAAGCCTACACGCCGCTGTCACAGAAAATTAACAGTGCCGTCATGAACATTTCTTGTTTTTACCCGCAGGCTATGGTATACTTGACCTAAATCGAGCATGTTAAAGTGGATTTTGTTGCACTTTGTGTGCGTCTGGAGGAAGATAACATGGATGGACCCAACAAGCCCAATAAGAAAAACAACAACGATCAGGGCGGCAACGACAACAAGAAGCGCCCGGCCCTCAGCTTTCTCTCCATCGTGCTGTGGGCGATCCTGCTGGTGCTGCTGCTGAACACCTGCTCCAGCTCCCTGCGCAGCGCCAGCACGCAGGAAGTGGAGTACAGCCAGTTCAAGGCGTGGGTGATCGCCGGCTATGTGGATAAGGTGGACATGGACTCCAATGCCTACTACTTCACCGTGAAGGCCGGCACGCCCCCCCTGACCGAGTATGCCGAGGCCCTGCAGGAGCAGCTGGGCGGCAATAAGAATCTGCTTCAGGCCCTCACCGGCGGCAAAGATCTGGACGGCGCGGCCATCACCTTCGTCGCCGCCCCGCCTCCGGTGACCGACACCGACCTCATCCCCCTGATGGATGAAAAGGGCGTGAACTACGGCGCTCAGCTGGTGACGGAGCAGCAGTACCTGCTGTCCACCGTGATCAGCTATGTGGTGCCCACCCTCATCACCGTGCTGGGTCTGGTGCTGGTGTACCGCTGGATGTTCAAGAAGATGGGCTCCGGCGGCGGCTTCGGCGGCATCGGCGGCGTGGGCAAGTCCAACGCCAAGGTCTATATGGAGAAGCAGACCGGCGTCACCTTCCGTGACGTGGCCGGTCAGGACGAGGCGAAGGAGTCCCTGACAGAGATCATCGACTTCCTGCACAACCCCCAGAAGTACACCGACATCGGTGCCAAGCTGCCCAAGGGCGCGCTGCTGGTGGGCCCTCCGGGCACCGGTAAGACCCTGCTGGCCAAGGCCGTGGCCGGCGAGGCCAACGTCCCCTTCTTCTCCATCAGCGGCTCTGACTTTGTGGAAATGTTCGTGGGCGTGGGCGCCTCCCGTGTCCGCGACCTGTTCAAGGAGGCCGCCAAGGTGGCCCCCTGTATCGTGTTCATTGACGAGATCGACACCATCGGCAAGTCCCGTGACAACCGCATGGGCGGCAATGACGAGCGTGAGCAGACCCTGAACCAGCTGTTGGCCGAGATGGACGGCTTCGACCCCACCAAGGGCATCATCCTGCTGGCCGCCACCAACCGGCCGGAGGTGCTGGACCAGGCCCTGCTGCGGCCCGGCCGGTTCGACCGGCGGATCGTGGTGGACCGGCCCAATCTGGCCGGCCGTCTGGCCACCCTGCAGGTCCACACCCGCAACATCAAGCTGGCAGAGGACGTGGACCTGAAGAAGGTCGCGCTGGCCACCGCCGGCTGCGTGGGCGCCGATCTGGCCAACCTGGTGAACGAGGCCGCCCTGCGGGCCGTCCGCAAGGGCCGCCGACTCGTCACGCAGGAAGACCTGATGGCCGCCTTCGAGCTGGTCATCGCCGGCACCGAGAAGAAGGGCTCCGTCCTTACGGAGTTCGAGAAGAAGCTGGTGGCGTACCACGAAGTGGGCCACGCCATGGTGGCCTATAAGCAGAAGAACACCGAGCCTGTGCAGAAGATCACCATCGTGCCCCACACTCAGGGCTCGCTGGGCTACACCCTGCTGATGCCCGAGGAGGACAAGACCGAGCTGCGCACCCGGGACGAGCTGATGGCCAAGATCTGCGTGTCCATGGGCGGCCGTG
Source organism: uncultured Oscillospiraceae bacterium (assembly GCA_934667095.1). Classification (GTDB taxonomy): domain Bacteria; phylum Bacillota; class Clostridia; order Oscillospirales; family Oscillospiraceae; genus Enterenecus. The sequence goes on from CAKULE010000003.1 coordinate 44,134, forward strand.
CCGCCGAGGAGGTTGTCATGCATACCATGACCAACGGCGCCTCTCAGGACATTCAGGAGGCCACCAGCACCGCCCGCAACATGGTGGCCATGTTCGGCATGAGCGACCAGTTCGGCATGATGGCCCTGGCCTCCAAGCGGAACCAGTACCTGGACGGCGGCTACGGCCTGGACTGCGCCCAGGAGACCGCCGCCGACATGGACAAGGCCGTGAAGGAGATCCTGGACAAGTGCTACGCCCAGGCCGTGGAGATCCTGGAGAACAACCGGGAGGACATGGACAAGGTGGTGGCCTACCTCCTCCAGAAGGAGACCATCACCGGCGCCGAGATGGTGGCCATCATCGAGGGCCGGGACCCCGCGCTGGCGGACAGCCCCTACGGCTCCACCCAGAGCGAGCGCCGCGCTCAGCCCAACGATGTGGAGCCCCCTGCCCGCTCCGTCCACATCGTCAGCGAGCCCCCTGCGGCCCCCAAGCCGCTGGAGGGCGGCGAGAGTACTCCCTCTGACGAGACCAAGCCCGATGAGGCTCCCAAGGCCCCGGAGGCTCCTGAGAGCTCCGATGAGCCCAAGGAATAAACAGACCAAACGCCCGGCGCTTCCGCGCCGGGCGTTCTTTTTTCTTCCATTCCCCGGCTGCATCTGCTATAATAGCAAAGATCAAATCAGAAAGGAGGCCCACACCCATGACTGTCATCATCACCGATGTCCACTACCGCATGTCTCTGGCGGCAATCCGTGATCTGGCTGAGGCCGGAGTGACCGTCATCGCCTGTGAGCGGATGGGGGCCGGGACTCCGCTGGGCTTCCGCTCCAGATGGCCCGCCCGGCGGGTCCTTCTACCGGATCAGGACTATGGCAACGCCCTGTGGGAGCTCTGCCGCTCTGTGACGGAAGAGGAGGGGGAAAGGCCCGCCCTGCTGCCCATCGGGGCTGCCACCCTGCGGCTGGTGGCAGCGGAGCGGGAGCGCTTTGCCGCCGTGTGCGGCCTGTGCGTGCCTACACTGGCGCAGCTGGCCCTGCTGAACGACAAGGAGCAGGCGGCAGCACTGGCCCGGGCCTGCGGCGTACCTGTCCCCGGCCCCTTTTCCCGGGAAAGCGGAGAGGCGGCAGACGCCTTTCTCGCCCGGGTCTCTCTGCCCGCCATCGTCAAGCCTCACTGCGGGGAGGCGCTGGGCCTCACCGCTGCCCAGCGGTACGTCCGGGCGGACAGGATCGACCAGCTGACCGCTGCCTACGAAAAATTCTCCGCGCTGGCGGGGGAGCCGCCGCTGGTACAGGAATACCTTTCCGGTGGGGGCTTCGGCTGCTCTGTGCTGGCCCGGGAGGGCAAAATCCTCCGGGCCGTGTGCCACCGGCGGGTACGGGAATACCCCATCTCCGGCGGCCCCTCCGCCTGCTGCGAGACCGTGGAGCGCCCCGATCTGGTGGACCTCACCGCCCGGATGGCCGCTGCCTGCAGGTATACCGGCGTTGCCATGTTTGAATTCAAGGAAGACTCTGCCGGGCAGCCCCGCCTGCTTGAGGTCAATCCCCGGGTATGGGGCTCTTTCCCCCTGACCCGGGTGAGCCGCAGCGGCTTCTCTCTGGCCTGGTGTACCGAGGCGTGGAACGCCGGGAACCCTGACCGGGCCGTCCCACTTGGTCGGGACCACGGCTGCCAACCCTGCCGCATGAGCTTTTTCCCTGTGGACAGGCTGGCAAAACGGTCTTACCGCAAGGCAGGGCGCTCCGGCCCCGCCGATGAGCCCGGCGGCCGAGACGGCCTGTTCGAATGGCGCGATCCCCGGCCCGCCTTCGCCTACTGGGCGGATCTGCTGCGCAGAAAATAGACCTTCTGGAGGTACTGCTATGAATCTCACAACCACCTTCCTTACGCTGGGCCGCAAGGCCAAGCGCGCCCTCACCGGCGGCCACGCCGCTCCCGTCTATCCCTGCCCCGTCCGCCGTATTGAGCGGGTAGCCCTTGGGCAGCGGGTGTGCGCCATGACCTTTGACGACGGTCCATGCCTCCTGCCGCCCTCGGCGGACCCTGACGGCAAACCTCTGACTCTCCAGCTGATGGAAACGCTGGAGGCTCACGGGGCCCGGGGCACCTTTGACGTGGTTGGGGACACCGCCGGGAACTACCCGGACAAACCCGGCCGGGAGGGTACCGCCGCGTGGGGCGGTCTTCGGTATGACCACTATCCCGACATCGGCCGGGACGATCAGGGCGGCGCGGCCCATGCGCCGGAGCTCATCGCCCGGATGCTGGAGATGGGCCATGCCGTCACCAACCACACCTATGCCCATGTGCTGTTCGGGCGGAAGAACATAGTCTACGGCCAGCGGGCGGTGCGCGCCGGGCTGGAGGATACCGTGGCCGACCTCCGGCGGCTCCACGACCTGCTCGAGCGGGACTTCGGCTACACCATGACCCTCGCCCGGCCGCCCCACTACGTGGACCGCATGGCCGACGGCTTTTCCAGTTATGACGCCTACACCATGCTGGGGTATCAATATATGGCTGCCTCCTACGACGGGGCGGGCTGGATGCCGCTGGACAGCTACCGGCAGGAAGTGGATGCCATGGTAAAGCCTATGGAGACCCTGCTGGCCTCCAATCCGGATGCTCTGTGCGGGCAGATCATCTTCCAGAAAGACGGCTTCAACATGGCCCGGCGCACCCCGGTGGCCGACGGACTGGGGGCGCAGCTGGACCTGCTGGCCCGGTACGGCTACCGGGTAGTCACCGTGCCGGAGCTGCTGACCATGAGCCCCTGCGCCGACGTCAAGCCCGGCGAGGCCGGCTTTGACGCCGCCAGGCGCCTGCTGGACCGGGGTCTTTGCGCCGCCTACCGGGATAACACCCTTCGACTGGACCAACCGGCCAACGCCGCCGATGCCGCAGCCCTGCTCTTCGGCCGGGAGGGCGTTCTCAACCGCGCGGCGGAGGGGCGGCCCATCGCCAAAGGAGAGCACCACTGCGCCGGAGCCTTCGAGGCCCTGCGGGCCGCCGGCGGTCCCGCCCTCACTCCGGACGCGGCCCTTACCGGCCCAGTACTGGACGAGCTCTGCCGGGTCAGGTTCGACGCCGCCCCCGGCCTCACCGGCAGCCTCAGCCGGCGGGACCTGCTGCTGGCAGTGGACGGCCTCTGCAGCTAAAAGAGCGGGAGCACCTGCATCGGCGCTCCCGCTTTTATTATTGTCACCTGCCAAAAATTTTTCTCCTCAAAAGACAGCAAAATCCGCCCGGCCTCCTGCGTCAGGTGGAGCGTGCAAAATTTCAGGACCCGCCCGCCGCAGGGCTTCCACAACTTCCGCAAAGTTTTCCACAGCCCTGTGCAGCCTGCGGAAGTCGAAAAATCCTCCTCACGCAGTTTACATAAGAGAAGTCAATACGCTACTTTCCAGTCGTTTTCGACAAACTTCATCACAGCATGAAAAAAGCGGCCCACCCCAACGGATGGGCCGCTTTTTCTCAGAGGACCTTGGACAAAAAGTCGATGGTCCGCTGTTCCTTTGGATTGGCAAAAAAGGCGTGGGGCTCGCCCTGCTCCAGAATGTGGCCGCCGTCCATGAAGAGCACCCGGGTGCCCACCTCACGGGCAAAGCCCATCTCGTGGGTGACCACCACCATGGTCATTCCCTCGTTGGCCAGCTCCTTCATGACCTCCAGCACCTCGCCCACCATTTCAGGGTCCAGCGCGGAGGTGGGCTCGTCAAAGAGCATCAGCTTGGGTTTCATAGCCAGCGCCCGGACGATGGCGATCCGCTGCTTCTGCCCGCCGGATAGCTGGGCAGGGTAGGCGTCTGCCTTGTCGGACAGGTTCACCCGTTCCAGCAGGGCGGAGGCGGTGTCATCGGCCTCCGCCTGACTCATCAGCCTGGTGCGCACCGGGGCCAGGGTAATGTTCTTCCGGATGGTCATGTTGGGGAACAGGTTGAAGTGCTGGAACACCATGCCCATCTGCCGGCGGATGGCGTTGATGTCGCTCTTGGGGTCGGTGATCTCCGTGCCGTCAAAGGTGATGGTGCCGGAGGTGGGGGTCTCCAGCAGGTTCAGGCACCGCAGGAAGGTGGACTTACCGGAGCCGGAGGGCCCGATGACCACCACCTTCTCCCCGGGGTAGATATGCTCGGAGATGTCGTCCAGCACCAGATGATCGCCAAAGGACTTGGAGAGATGTTTAACGTCGATCACTTTGACGCAGCCTCCTTTCCAGCTTGCCCAGCAGCCACGTGAGCACCATGACCACCACCAGATACATCAGGGCGATGCCCACATAGGGGAACATGTATTCATAGGTCTTGGAGCCCACCGCCTCGGCAAAGTACACCAGCTCGGTTCCGCCGATGGCGGACACCAGAGAGGTATCCTTGAACAGGGTGATAAGCTCGTTGCCCAGAGAGGGCAGGATATTCTTGAACGCCTGAGGAATGATGATGAACCGCATGGTGTCCAGATAGCCGAGGCCGAGAGAACGGCCGGCCTCCATCTGGCCCTGATCCACGCTCATCAGGCCGCCGCGGACGATCTCCGCCACGTAGGCGCCGGAGTTGATACCCAGACCGATGATGCCCACCATGGTGTGGTTCCGGCTGGTTTTGAACACCACGAAGCCCCAGATCAGCAGCTGCACCATCATGGGGGTGCCCCGGATGACGGTGGTGTAGATCTTGCAGAGGACGTTCAGCACACCCAGCACCGGGTTGCGGCGGCCGATCCGCTGCTGGTCGTGGGCGGTGCGCACCACGGCCACCAGAATGCCAAGGATCACGCCGATGACCAGGGCGGTGATGGTGAGCTCCAGCGTGATGCCGATGCCCTTCAGGTACAGCTTCCAGCGGTCGCCGTCCACAAAGGCCTTATAGAAGTTGATAAAGAACTTCTGGCCAAAGGTCAGCACGTCGCCGTTTTTCAGGGCCTGCGCCAATGTCTGATAGGTCTGCGCCCAATCCATAGGCGGACCTCCTTTCCCGTATGACCCACGGCAAGGCGGGCAGCATGGGCCGCCCGCCTTGTGGGATCAGATCTGATTTTTTGCCTTAGTCGGCCTTGATGTACTTGTCCACGATGGCCTGGAAGGTGCCGTCCTGCTTCAGCTCAGCCATGGCCTGGTTGATGGCGTTCAGCAGCTCGGTGTTGCCCTTCTTCATGCCGATGGCGTAGTCCTCAGTGAGCCACTCGGTGTCCAGGATCTTCAGGCCGGGGTTGGCGGCCACGAAGGCCTTGGCGGGCTCGTTGTCGATGATGACGGCATCGATCTGGTTATTCTTCAGGGCCTCGATGGCCAGGGCGCCGGTCTCGTAAGCAGTGACGTGGTCCTCGCCGTAGCCGCCGTTGTCGGGAGTGTCAGAGGCGTAGATGTAGCCGGTGGTGGCCTTCTGGCAGCCGATCTTGTCGGCGTTGGCCAGATCGTCCAGGGTCTGGATGGGGGAGTCCTCCTTGACGATGACCACCTGCACGCCGGTGGCGTAGCTGTCGGAGAAGTCCAGGACTTCCTTCCGGGTCTCGGTGACAGTGACGCCGGCCATCACGATGTCGCTCTTTCCATTCTGGGCGGCCAGCAGGGCGGCGTCAAAGCCCATGTCGTCCACCACCAGCTCCAGGCCCAGCTTCTCGGCGATGGCCGCGGCCACCTCAACGTCGATGCCCTCGAAGGAGCCGTCGTCGGCCACCATCTCATAGGGAGGGAAGGCGGCGTTGGTGGACATGTGGAGCTTGCCGGCCTCCACGGTCTTCAGGCCGGTCTCGGGCTCGCTGCTGGGCTCAGCGGAATCGCTGGGGGCGGCGGATTCAGAGGGGGTGGGGGTGGCAGAGGGCTGGGTGGTGCCGCCGGAACAGGCGGCCAGTGCGAAGAGCATGGACAGTGCCAGCGCAGCGGCCAGCAGTTTCTTGGTGAGTTTCATTTTCATCTATCTCCTTTTGCGTTGGATGGGGTTTGTTTTGGTTGATGGTCGTACTATACACCAGCTCTGAATAAAATGCAAGGGTTTTTTTGAATATTTTCGGCTTTCTACGGTTTATATTCAGTAAACCGTGAATGTATATACATTTTTGTGCACAATGGTAAAAAGCGGCCCTGCCGGTGAACCCGGCGGGGCCGCTCCATTCAATCGAAGCCCAGTCCAAAGTATCCGGAGGGCTGCCGCTGCCAGCGGGAGGGCGCCGCGCCGTACAGCCAGCACAGGCCGCCGAAGGGCTGGCCCTCCTCCGGCCCGGCGGGGAGGCGGATCTCCGTCTGCCCGCCGCAGAGGGCGGCGCAGGCGGCGGCCCCCGCGGCCTCGTCCTCCGGGGCGCACAGCAGTTCCTTCACCACAGCCCCCTCGGGTAGGACCTCCACCGCGGCACAGGCGGGGCCGTGGAGCAGCTCCAGCCGCCGCAGGCCGCCGGGAACCCCGCCGCCCATGTACTGCTGGAAGGCCAGCTGGCCCTCCGTCTGGGTCACGTGGGTGGTCCCGGCCAGCAGGGCCTCCCGCAGGGCGGCGTACTCCGCCGGGGAGAGGGGGGACGACGGGGTCGATTCTCCGGGCTCCGCCGTGATCCTCCGGTGCCGGAAGGCGGGGGCGAAGCCGTTGGCCCCGAAAAAGTCAAACAGGGAGGGCTCCGCCGGCACGGTGAGGATGCAGTCTGCCCGCCGCTCCCGCAGCAGGGACTTGGCGAAGTCCAGCAGCAGGGCGGCACAGCCCTTGCCCCGGCGCTCCGGGGCGGTGGCCAGGGCGTAGACGTACCCCCCCCGGACGCTCCAGCCGTCGGAGAAGGTCAGGGTCACCTCCGGCAGGGCCAGCATGGAGCACAGCGCGCCGTCCTCCTTCAGAATCAGCGGCCCCTCCGGGGCGCACAGGTCGTAGAACCGGCGTTGAAAGTCTGCCCCGTCCCCGAACACGGCGGCCCAGAGCTCCTCCGCCTCCCGCCGCTCCTCCGGCCGGGCAAAGCGCATTTCCACCATGGTTCACACCTCCCGGGCGGTGAATTTCTCCAGCAGAATGTCGGGATAGTAGGACAGCTTGGCCTTCCGCAGGCCCTCCAGCCCCAGATCGTCCTCCCGGTTGAACCACTGGGTGTCGGGGTACAGCCGGCGGATATAGCGGGCCAGCTCCCGGTTGATGACGGGGTAGGCCCCCTCCACGTCGGCGTAGGCCTTTTCGAAGTGGACGTCGAAGCAGCCGGGGGCGGTGAAGCTGCCCATGGAAAAGGCTACCGCCCGGCCCCCCGCCCGGATGAGGCCGCCGGTCATCTCCAGCGTGTCCATGTGGTACAGGGCCTCCACCACGGAGATGCTCTCCTCCCCCATGGTCTCGCCGCTGTCATCGTGCTTCTCGGCGGCCCAGGCCCGCTCCAGTTCCAGACACTCGGGCACATTCTCCCGGGTCAGGGGCTCGAAAAGCCAGTCGGGGAACTGCTCGTCAAAGCGGTGGATGTGGTTTCGCTTGCCGTGGAGCTTCTTGCCCGTCAGGTCGGCCAGCTTGTTGATGTCGTAGATATAGTCCCAGCTGTCCCGGTCGGGCTCGAAAGCGAAGCGGCCGGGGCAGGCGGCCTCCAGCTTCTCCCTCTGGTCCGGAGTGAGGCACACCAGCGACAGGGGCACGCCGCGCTCTCTGGCGTCCGCCGCCAGCGCGTCCACCGCCGGGGCCAGCGGGCCGCCGCCGGCGGGGTAGAGGTAGCTCACCCCCAGCCGGGCGTCCACGTGGATCAGCAGGCGGTCCGCCCAGCGGGCGATCTTCGCCTGATAGGCCCGGCTCCAGAGGTACACATTGTTGAAATTATAGTCGCAGCCCATGGTGGGCTCCGCCGACAGCAGGGGCTGCGCCCATGCGCGGTCGGTGAGTTCGGGGCACTTGAATTCGATCATGGATGTAATACAGTTCCTTTCTGTAAGGTCTCGATTGGAAAATATCATAGCATACCCATAGGATAAAAACAACAGGAAACCGGCAAAAAGCCGCCGCGGAGTTTCTTCCGCGGCGGCTGACGGCGTTTACTTGGCGTACTCGATGGCTTTGGTCTCCCGGATAAGGTTGACCTTGATCTGGCCCGGGTATTCCAGCTCGTCCTCGATCTTCTTGGCAATGTCCCGGGCAAGAATGACCATCTGGTCCTCGCTGACCTGCTCGGGCTTGACCATGATGCGCACCTCACGACCGGCCTGGATGGCGTAGGCCTTCTCCACGCCGGGGAAGGAGGAGGTGAGCTCCTCCAGCTTCTCCAGCCGCTTGATGTAGTACTCCACGTTCTCGCGGCGGGCGCCGGGGCGGGCGGCGGAGATGGCGTCGGCCGCCTGCACCAGACAGGCCACCACCGTCCGGGCCTCCACATCGCCGTGGTGGGCCTCAATGGCGTGGATGACCCCCTCGCTCTCCTTATACTTCCGGGCCAGCTCCACGCCGATCTGCACGTGGGAGCCCTCCACCTCGTGGTCGATGGCCTTGCCCAGATCGTGCAGCAGGCCGGCCCGCTTGGCCATGTTCACGTCAGCGCCCAGCTCGGCGGCCAGCAGGCCCGCCAGATGGGACACCTCGATGGAGTGGCTCAGCACGTTCTGGCCATAGCTGGTGCGGTAGTGCTGGCGGCCCAGCAGCTTGATGAGCTCGGGGTTCAGGCCGTGGACGTTGGTCTCAAACACGGCGCGCTCGCCCTCGGCCTTGATGGTGGCGTCCACCTCGCGCTTGGCCTTCTCCACCATCTCCTCGATGCGGGTGGGATGGATACGGCCGTCCAGAATGAGCTTCTCCAGCGCCAGCCGGGCGATCTCCCGGCGGACAGGGTCGAAGCAGGAGACAGTGATGGCCTCCGGCGTGTCATCGATGATCAGGTCCACGCCGGTCATGGTCTCCAGCGTGCGGATGTTGCGGCCCTCGCGGCCGATGATGCGGCCCTTCATCTCGTCATTGGGCAGGGGCACCACGGACACGGTGGCCTCCGCCACGTGGTCGGCGGCGCAGCGCTGGATGGCCAGCGCGATCTGCTCCCGGGCGTAGGTGTCGGCCTCCTCCTTGAAGCGGGTCTGGATCTCCTTGATCTTCAGGGCCTCCTCGTGGGTGACCTCGTCCTGGATCTTCTCGATGAGGTAGTGCTTGGCCTCGTCTACGGTGAGGCCGGAGATACGCTCCAGCTGCTCCAGCTGGTGGCCCTTGATCTCCTCCACCTCGGCCCGCTCCCGCTCCACCTGAGCGGTCTTGGCGGCCAAAGCGTCTTCCTTCTTCTCCATGTTCTCGGTCTTGCGGTCCAGATTTTCTTCCTTCTGGTTCAGGCGGTTCTCCTGACGCTGGAGCTCGTTCCGGCGGTCCTTGACCTCCTTGTCGAACTCGGTGCGGGCCTTGAGGATCTCCTCCTTGGCCTCCACGGTGGCCTCGCGCTTCTTGCTCTCAGCGCTCTTGATGGCCTCGTTGATGATGCGGCGGGCCTCTTCCTCGGCGGAACCGATCTCCCGCTCGGCAGTGGCTTTGCGGCGCTGATAGCCCATCACCGCGCCCACAGCCGCGCCCACGATCAGGGCGACTACGATCAAAATGATCGCAAGATACAGTTGCAAGTGTGACACCTCCTGTTAGATTTACGGGCTGAATTTTGACAAAATAAGACGCGATGCACAAGCTGCGCACCGCGATAACCAGAAAACCGCCGCCGAAGCGCGGTATTTGAGTGTCATATATAGTATGGAAGAATATATGAAAAAGAAAGCCCCCGGCGGGTGCTTATATACGCTCAAGCAGGCGAAAACGCCCGGTTCTCCGAAATTATCTTTTATTATTGTAAAGGTCCGGGCCTTTTCTGTCAAGAAAAAAGTGCCCGGGACAGGTGAAAATGTGTCAATCGCCGAAAAACGCCCCGCCGGACGGCCGGCGGGGCGCGGTGGGTCAGCTTTTTTCCTCAAAGGTCGCACCGCAGGAGCGGCAGTGGACCGTGATGCGCCCCTTGCCCCGGGGCACCCGCATCTGCTGTCCGCAGCAGGGGCAGCGGAAATAGCGGTGGTTCCGGTCCTTCATACGGGTTCGGGTATCCCGGAAGAAGCGGCGGACGGGCTGGGCGATCTGCAGGAACTTCTGGTTCTCCGCCCGGCGGCGGTCCAGCTGGCGGGAGAAGCAGCGCAGGAAGCTGATGATCAGGAACACCAGCGCGATCCAATAGAACAGGGCCAGCTGGGTGATCCACTCCACGATGATGAGCGCCAGATAGATGATCAGCAGAAACAGATTCAACTGGTCAGTGCCGTAACGCCCCGTCATGATCCGGGTCAAAAAGCTCCGTACCACAGGCGCTCACCTCCTTTTTGTTACGATGCTCTTATGATAATCCACAAAAATGTCCCAGTCAATGGGGCAAGCGTAAACATTGTGTGAATTTGCAAGTTGCGAAGCCCCCGAAATCCTGCTATACTCAAGCCACTAATTAAGGAGGGTTCCCTCTATGGTCAGGATCGACAAAGCAAATTACTATCTGGACATCGCCAGCACCGTGCTGGAGCGGTCCACCTGCCTGCGGAAGTGCTACGGCGCCATCATCGTCAACAACGACGAGATCATCTCCAGCGGGTACAACGGCGCGCCCCGGGGACGGAAAAACTGCGGTGACCTCGGCTTCTGCACCCGGGAGGAGCTGAACATCCCCTCCGGGGAGCGGTACGAGCTGTGCCGCTCCGTCCATGCGGAGGCCAATGCCATCATCTCCGCCTCCCGGCGGGACATGCTGGGGGCCACCCTGTACATGGCCTGCCGGGACCCCCGCACCGGGGCCCTCGTCCCCGGGTCCACCTCCTGCTCCATGTGCCGGCGGCAGATCATCAACGCCGGCATCCGGAAGGTGATCATCCGGGACACTGACACGGAATACCGGGTGGTGGACGTGGAACGGGACTGGATCGAGGAGGACGACTCCCTCCCCAAGCCCCTGTGAGGCCCGCCATGATCGACACCATCGCCGCCATCGCCACCCCCGCCGTCCCCTGCGCCATCGGCATTCTGCGCCTGTCCGGGCCGGAGGCCATCGCCGCGGCGGACGCGGTCTTCACCCCTTTTCACGGCGCTCCCATGGCCCAGCGGCCTGACCGGCAGCTGGTCTACGGCGCCCTCCGCGACCGGGACGGCGCGGTCATCGACCACTGCCTCGCCACCGTCTCCCGGGCGCCCCACAGCTACACCGGGGAGGACACGGCGGAGCTGCAGTGCCACGGCTCTCCAGCGGCGCTGGTGCTGGGACTGGAGGCGCTGTTCGCCGCCGGGGCCCGACAAGCCGGGGCGGGGGAGTTCACCCGCCGGGCCTTTCTCAACGGCAGGCTGGACCTCACCCGCACCGAGGCCGTGGCCGATCTCATCCACGCCCAGACCCCCGCCGCCGTCTATCAGGCCGCCGGGCAGCTGGGGGGCGCGCTGGCGGAGGTCATCGGCGGGGTGTACGATTCCCTCACCGGCCTGATGGCCCACTTCCACGCGGTGCTGGACTACCCGGACGAGGACATTGAGCCTTTTGAGGCCGCGGAGATCGCCGCCGCCCTCACCGACGCCGGCCGCCGGCTGGACGCGCTGGCGGCCACCTACCGCCGGGGCCGGGGCCTGGTGGACGGGGTGCCCTGCGCCCTCATCGGCCGGCCCAACGCCGGCAAATCCACCCTGTTCAACGCCCTGCTGGGCTATGACCGGGCCATCGTCACCCCCATCCCCGGCACCACCCGGGACACGGTGGAGGAGCGGCTCACCCTGGGCGGCACCCTGCTGAGGCTCACCGACACCGCCGGCCTGCGGGACACGGCGGACCCGGTGGAGCGGCTGGGGGTGGAGCGCAGCCGGGCCGCCGCCGACGGGGCCGAGCTGGTGCTGGCCCTGGCGGACGGCTCCGCCCCCATGACGGCGGAGGACCGGGAGGTCCTGGCCCGGGCGGCCAGATGCGAGAAGTGGATCGCCGTGTTCACCAAACAGGATCTGGGCGGTCCCGGCCCAGAGCGACCCCTCCTGGGGCCGGAAGGTCAGGTGCTCACCCCCTCTGCCGTGGTCTGGCTGTCTGCCGCTGGGGGAGAGGGGCTGGACGAGCTGGAGGCTGCCGTTGCGGCCCTGTTCCCCGCGGACAGCGGGGCGCGGCCCGGGGCCCTGCTCACCACCGCCTTTCAGGCGGACTGCGCCCGCCGGGCCCGGGGATCGGTAGACCGGGCGGCGGCCGCCCTCACCGCCGGCCTGTCGCCCGACGCGGTGCTCACCGACGTGGAGGACGCCCTGGAAATTCTGGGCGAACTCACCGGCCGCACCGTGCGGGAGGACGTCACCGCCCGCATTTTCGAGCGGTTCTGCGTGGGAAAATAGCGAGATCGCGCCATTGAAATGAGGGAGAAGCCATGACCATCCACGATCCCGGCGCGGAACTCCGCGGAGCCTTTGACCGCTACCGGGCGGAGCGCGGCCTGGAGACGGCCCTGTCCTTTGAGATGCCGCCGGGCTTTGAATCGGCCAGCGGGATGTTCGACCCGGAGTCGAACACGGTGTTCTTCAATGCGGCCCTGTTGGCGGATGCCCCGGCGGAGGAGCAGCTGTTCTATCTCCTCCATGAACTGCGTCACGCCGAGCAGTACCTCCGCCCGGAGCGGTTCGGCCCCGCCGTCGCCGAGAGCATGGATCACGTCATCCAGTACGATGGACTCTGCTTCAAGCGGGTGGACGGGGCCTGGCGGGAGTGCCGCCTGCCGGAGCAGGAGGAGGGGTTTGCGGCCCTCTATCTGGGGCAGCCCCACGAACTGGACGCCAACCGCTTTGCCCTCCGGGCGGCGGAGGCGGCCTTCGGCCCCACGGAGCGGCTGGGTCAGCTGCGGGATCTCTGGATCCCCGCCCTGCCCCCCGCCCCGGAACGCTACCGGGAGATCTACCGCTGGATCGACCGGGCCGCGGAGCCGTGACAGGCGAAAAAAGAGCCCCCGGAGCGATGCTCCGGGGGCTCTTCTTTTCTTATTCGATCTCGTAGTCCTGGCCGAATTGCAGATCCTCGAACCGGCGGGTGGCGTCCATGTCCAGCTCCTCCGCCTCCTGCTGGGGGGCAGGGGAGGGCTCGGCGGGGGCGGGCTCCGGCTCGGTACGGTTCAGGGCGGACAGGCTGGCCTGAATGTCGGCGGCGGGGTCGTCCTCCGGCTTCAGCTCCGGCGGGACCACCTGATCCAGCTCGTCCAGCATGGCGGCCTGCTTGGCCTGAAGGGTCCGCAGCTTGGCCACGTAGGCGGCGGTGGCCTCCCGGGCGGTCTTCAGACGGTACTCCTCTGCCCGGACCTGCTCGTGAAGCTCCTTGATGCGGGCCTCGGCAGCCCCCTCAGCGTCCTTCACCAGCGCGGACTTCTTCTCCTCGGCCTCGGCGACGATGGAATCCGCCATCCGCTGGGCCGCCAGCAGGGTCTTGCGCATGGCGTTGTCAGTGGCCCGGTACTCCTCCACCGTGTCGGACAGGACCTTCAGCTTGTTTTTCAGAATGGCGTTGTCGTTATACAGCGCCGTGTAATCCTCGGTGAGCGCATCCAGAAAATCGTCCACCATGGCCATGTTGTAGCCGCCCAGCGTCGCCTTGGCAAAGGCGTGGCTGGCCACCTCCTGCGGAGTCATCATAGCAGCCGCCCCCTTTGATTAAAAGTAGAGCCCGTTGTTCTCCAGCTCGTCGATCAAATCGCCCAGGATCTCCACGTTGTAGGGCGTGATGATATAAGTGGACAGGGCCACCTTCTTGATGGTGCCCTCGTTGGCGTAGGCCACGCCGGAGAGGAAGTCGATCAGGCGGCGGGCGATGTTCTTGTCGGTCTGCTCCAGATTGAGGACCACGGTGCGCTTGTTGCGCAGGTGATCGGCGATCTCGGAGGCGTTCTCGAACCGCTCGGGCTTGACCAGCACCACCTGCAGCTGGGTGGTAGTGTGGATGTTGACCACCTTGTTGCCACGCCGCTGCTCCATGTCGCGGCCGGTGTCCCGGCTCAGTTCCCGGGAGGCGCTCTCCCGGCCGGTGGTCTCCCGGGAGTTCACCGGGGTGAACTCCTCCTCATACTCATCGTCCTCCTCGTCCTCGTAGGGGCGGGCAAGGCGCTTCAGCTCATCAAAAAGGCCCATATGTATATACTCCTTCCTTCTCCGGCGGCCCGCGGAACGCAGGATGTTGGCCGGACACATCGCTACAATACTACATTTATTGCATTATGGCGTATTTTCTCTCTTATGTCAACAGCGGCCGAAGAAAATGTTGAAAATTTACGGCTTCAGCGGACCACCTTGCCGTCGTACACGCCGGCGGAGGAGAGGATCACCGTGTCCCCGGCCCGCAGGCGGCGGGTGGCGGTGCGGTCCGCCGCCTCCACCAGATAGTAGGTGTCCCCGGTGTAGAGGACGTTCACCGTCTGCCACTCCGCCTGAGAGCCCACCACGGTGTACACGCCATAGGTGTTCTCCTCGTAGGTGGAGCCATCCTCCCGCTCCACGGTCTCAGTCTTGACCCGCAGGGCCTTGGCGGGGATGCGGACGCCCTCGATCCGCTGTGCGGTCAGGTCCACGCTCTGCACCCGCAGCAAGGTGGTGTCCGCCAGATGGTCCCGGGTGGAGAGGATGGCCAGCGTCTGGTCCGCCCCCACCTCCAGGCGCTCCAGCTTCATGGTCACGTCGCCGTAGTAATCGTGGGAGAAGGTGACGGTGTAGCTGCGGCCCTCGGTGAGGCCCAGCTCATTGCCGCCGGGCAGCAGCGCCGCCAGATACCACGTGGAACCGGTGATGAGCTTGCCCACGGCCTCCGGCCGGGCGGGGGCCATGCGGTCCATCAGGGCGGCCAGCTGCTCCGCCGTCAGGGAGGACAGCATGTCCGGGGTGATGAGGCTCTCATAGCCGTCGGGCTCGCCGGAGAACACCCCCGCCGCCGGGGCCCGCACCGTGCGGGACACCTGACTGAGGGTGCGGTTCAGGGCGGCCAGCTGGCTCTGCTTGTCCGCGATAAGTCCGGAGAGCTGGTCGGCAGCGCCCAGATCGCCGTAGGTGTAGTCCCGGCGGAACACTGCGGTGCGCAGCTCCAGCGCCGCGTCGTTCAGGCCGGACAGGTCTCCCTTGGCGCACAGCGCCCGCAGGGAGACCATGGAGGAGACCACCTGCTCGTCCAGCCGGGAGGTATCCACCGTCTGGGTGCCGGTGTCCAGCGCATACTGCAGCTGCTCGATCTCCGCCGTGAGGCTGCGGATGGTGGAGACGGTGTTCAGCGCGGAGGGGTCGGAGTAGATCAGGGCCACGGTATCCCCCGCAGCGGCCTTTTCTCCCTCGTCCAGAGCGAGGTCCACATAGCTGCCGCCGGCCTCCAGCAGGCGCTCCTGCCGGACGAGGATGCCGTTGGCCTCCACCCCCACGTCCACAGAGTAGGCGTAGGCGATGGTGGTAGCCAGATCATCCCGCATCCCCAGCAGGAAGTACAGGCCCAGATAGAGCAGGACGCCGACGCACAGAACGGCGACCATGATCTTGGTTGCGAGGGTACTCTCTTTCATGCGTGGGGCTCCTTTCTCTATCTATGGGCAGGGGAGGCCGGGAAAGCCCGGCGGCCTTACTCCAGCTCCAACGCCCGCTCGGGCGCGATGGTGGAGATGGCGTGCTTGTAGATGATCTGCTGCTTTCCGTCCGACGTGACCACCACCACATAGGGATCGTAGGCGGTGATGACGCCCCGGAGCTGATAGCCGTTCATCAGGAACAGGGTGACCCGGGCGGCGGTCCGCCGGGCGGAGGCCAGAAAGGCATCCTGAATGTTGGTCTGCTTGGTTACGGCAACTGCGGTAAAGCTCATGTATACGCACTCCTTTTCTATTTCCGGACAGAGTCCGCCCGGGAGTGCCGTTATTGTAAGCCACAGTGTGCCGCGGTTTCTGTCGAAAAAGCCAGCGCCTGCGAAAAATCAGGGGAACTGCCCCAGCGGAACCAGCGGACGTCCCTGTTCCGGCGGAACCACGTAAGCTGCCGCTTGGCATACTGCCGGGAGCGCAGCTTGATCTCCTCCGCGCCTTCTTCCGCCGGGCGGCCCTCCGCCAGCGCCGCCGCCAGCTCCTTATAGCCGATGGCCTGCATGGCGGTACAGCCGGGGCTGACCCCGCTGTCCAGCAGGGCGCGGACCTCCGCCTCCAGCCCGCGGTCCATCATCTCATCCACCCGGCGGTCGATGCGCTCCCGCAGATCCGCCCGGTCGGCGTAGTCCAGCCCGATGGTCAGGGCCGTGTACCGGGGCGGGAGGGCGCGGCTCTCCCGGTCGTGCTCCGTGATGGTCTTCCCCGTGGCGTACCACACCTCCAGCGCCCGGATGATGCGCTTCTCGTCGTTGGGGTGGAGGCGCCGGGCCGCCTCGGGGTCCACCCGGGCCAGCTCTTCCCGCAGGGCAGGCAGGCCCCCGGCCTTTGCCCGGGCCTGAAGGGACTCCCGCAGGCCGGTGTCCGCCGGGAATGGGGCAAATTCCCGCCCGGCGATGAGATTGTCGATATACAGCCCGGTGCCCCCCGCCACGATGGGGAGCCTTCCCCGGGCCAGAATATCATCCACCACGGGGACGGCCTCCTGCACATAGCGGGCCACGGAGTAGTTCTCCTCCGGGTCGGCCACATCGATCATGTGGTGGGGCACGCCGGCCATCTCCTCCACCGTGGGCTTGGCGGTGCCGATGTCCATGCGGCGGTAGACCTGCATGGAGTCCGCGCTGACCACCTCGCCGTTCAGGGCCTGGGCCAGCGCCACGGCCAGCGCCGTCTTGCCCGAGGCGGTAGGCCCGCAGATAACGATGAGGTCAGGCTTCATGGGCCCCCTCCTCCCAGTCCGGGGGGCAGTAGCGGGCCACGCCGTGCTCCGCCGTCATTTTCAGGCTGCCGTGGTCCTCCAGATAGTGCAGGTACAGGCCGAAGTTCCGCTCCAGCAGGAGGGAGTTGATGGGCTTGTCCGTGTGGAGACTGTACATGACAGATACCTTCTCCCAGAGCTCGCTGGCGGTCATGGGCTCGGTGACCTGCGCCTGCATCTCCTCCGCCCGGCGGAGGATCAGGGCCCGGGTGTGCTCCACAGCGGGGGCGATGTCCTCCCGCAGCTCCCGATGGGCCAGCAGCCACCAGTCGCAGTCCAGCTCCAGCAGACGGCCGGTGCTCTCCAGCATCCGCTCGATGCAGTAGCCATAGGGCAGCTTGGAGTTGTCGTTCAGGCCGAAGGCCGCGTCCCCCACCATGCAGACGTTGTCCGGCGTGATCACGCAGATGTGGTCCTCCGAGTGGCCGGGGGTGTGGACGATCCGGAAGGGTACGCCGCAGAACTGGAACACGCCGTCCTCCAGCGGGACGGGGCAGTCCACGGGGCAGACCATGTCCGCAAACCTGGCCCGCAGCATCCCGGGGGACATGCAGGGCAGGTAGCCCTGCAGGCTGTAAATATCCCGGATCAGATGGGTCTCCCCCGCGGGGGCGGCGGTGAGGCAGCCGGTCTTTTCCCGGAACCAGCCGTTGTTGATGGCGTGGTCCGTATGGATGTGGGTGACGAGGATGCCCGCCACCGTCAGGCCCTGCTCCGCCAGTGCAGCGGCGATCTCCTCCCGCTCCCAGCGCTGGCCGCTGTCCAGCAGGACGCACCGTCCGCCGTCCAGCAGGTACACGCCGATATATGCATAGCCGTCCAGATACCAGGTACGGCCCTTGATCTGTGTCAGTTTCATTCGATCCACCCGCTTCCGAGAACAAGGTCTCTGTCATAAAACACCGCCAGCTGCCCCGGCGTGGGGGCCCGGGCCGGCGCATCGGTCTGCAAAAGAACTCTGCCGCCCTCCAGGGGGGTCAGCAGGCCGGGCTCCGTCCGCTTGGAGTGCCGCAGCCGGGCCTCCACCCGGCGGGGCTCCGTCAGGGCGCCCTCCGCCAGCCAGTTCAGGGCCCCGCAGCGGATCTCGCTGCTGTGCAGCCCCTCTCCGTGGGAGAGGACCACCTCGTTGCGCTCCGGCCGGATGGCGGACACGAACAGCCGCCCGGTGGAGGGCACGCCCAGCCCCCGCCGCTGGCCGAGGGTATAGTGGTGGAAGCCCTTGTGGGTCCCCAGCACATTGCCCTGTCCGTCTACAAAGTTCCCCGGCCCCGGGGTGCCGCCCCGGCGGTCCAGCCACGCGGCGTAGTCCTGATCGGGGATGAAGCAGATCTCCATGGAGTCCGGCCTGTGGGCGGCGGGGAGGGAGTCCGCCTCCGCCTCCCGGCGGGTGACGGTCTTCTCCACGTCCCCGAGGGGGAAAAGGACCCGCTCCAGCATGGTACGGGGCAGCCGGGCCAGCATATAGGACTGGTCGTTGGCGCTCATTCCCCGCAGGAGCACCGGCCTGCCGTCCGTTCCCGTGCCGATGCGGGCATAGTGGCCGGTGGCCGCGTACCGGGCCCCCACCTCGTCGGCATAGGCCAGCAGGGCGGGGAACTTCACTGTGGGGTTGCATACAGCGCAGGGGATGGGGGTGCGGCCGGCCAGATAGTCGTCGTAAAACCTTCTGCACACGTGGCGCTCCAGCGGGCCGGACACATCCCGCACCGCGAAGGGGATGCCGAGGCGCTCCGCGGTCTCCCGGGCGGTCTCTGCACCGCCCAGACCGATGTCCAGATAGAGGGCGTACACCTCGTACCCGGCTCTTTGCAGCCGCAGGGCCGCCACGGAGGAGTCCACCCCGCCGGACAGGCCCAGCACCACCTTTTCCTTCGCCATTGCTCTTCCCTCCCGGGGCTGTTAGTTGAAGTATATAGTATAGCACAGGTTTCCCCCTGTTTCAACGGCCGCCCCCGCCCGGGCGGAAAAAAGTTCCCGGCCGGGCCCTGTCCATATTGCGCCCGGGACACTTTTTTGTTATAATATGCTGTCTTATTGTGGGTAGGTGTGCCCTTCGGCCCGTCCGGCCCCCGCACGGGGTATCGGACGGAGCGGAGGCGGGCATGCTTGACCCTGACGGAATATATTGATAAGGACGTAAAGAACATGAAATTTCGTGAGCTGGGTCTGATCGACCCCATCGTGACCGCTCTGGAGCGGGAGGGCTACACCGCCCCCACCCCCATCCAGGCAAAGGCCATCCCCCCGGCGCTGGCCGGTCGGGACGTGCTGGGCTGCGCCCAGACGGGCACAGGCAAGACCTGCGCCTTCGCCGCGCCCATCCTCCAGCGGCTGAGCGCCGCCGCGCCGAGCCCCCGGTACATCCGGGCCCTCATCCTTACCCCCACCCGGGAGCTGGCCATCCAGATCAGCGAGAGCTTTGACGCCTACGGCCGCAACCTCTCCCTGCGCCATGCCGTGATCTTCGGCGGGGTGGGCCAGCAGCCCCAGGTGGACGCCATCCGCCGCGGGCTGGACATTCTGGTGGCCACCCCCGGCCGCCTGCTGGACCTGCAGGGTCAGGGTCTGCTGGACCTGAGCCGCATTGAGATCTTCGTGCTGGATGAGGCCGACCGGATGCTGGACATGGGCTTCATCTACGACGTGAAGCGGGTGCTGAAGCTGCTGCCCGCTAAAAAGCAGACCCTGTTTTTCTCCGCCACCATGCCCCCGGAGGTCATGGGGCTGGTGAACGGCCTGCTCCACGACTACGCCAGCGTGGCGGTGGACCCCGTATCCTCACCCGTGGAGGTCATCCGCCAGTCCCTCTACTACGTGGACAAGGGCAACAAGACCAAGCTGCTGGCCCACCTGATCCGGGAGATGGACATTCCCTCCGCCCTGGTATTCTCCCGCACAAAGCACGGGGCCAATCGCATCGCCCAGGACCTGAACAAGCAGGGCATCACCGCCGCCGCCATCCACGGCAACAAGAGTCAGACCGCCCGGGTGCAGGCCCTGAACGACTTTAAGGCCGGCCGGGTGCAGGTGCTGGTGGCCACCGACATCGCCGCCCGGGGCATCGACATCGAGGAACTGGGCTGCGTATTCAATTACAACCTCCCCGACGTGCCGGAGACCTATGTCCACCGCATTGGCCGCACCGGCCGGGCGGGGCACGACGGCGTGGCCATCTCCTTCTGTCAGTTTGACGAGCAGGATGAGCTGAAGGCCATCCAGAAGCTGCTGGGTAAGGCCATCCCTGTGGTGGAGGGCCACCCGTGGCCCATGGAGAACTTCGACCCGCCCCAGAAGGACAAACACGGCCGCCCGGTAAACGCCGAGGACGCTGAGGCCCGGGCCGCCGCCCGGGAGCGCCGCCGCCTGCGGGACGAGGCGGCCAAAGCCCCTAAGGCCGCCGAGGAGCAGCCCGCGCCCCAGTCCGCGCCCACCCCGGAGGGCGAGCCCCAGTCTGACGCCCCCGCCAAAAAGAAGCGCCGCCGCAAGAAAAAGTCCGCCGCGGCAGCAGATATCCCCGGGGAACGCGCGGCAGAGTCCGTCAGCGCGCCCTCCACGCCCGAGCCCGCCCCCGCAAAGACCCAGCCCTCCAACCGGGGCGTGCGGCAGGGCCGCCTGCTGGACACCATGCCGGCGGAGCCCGCCATGCCTGTCAGCGACTTCCACAAGCCTAACCCGCTGGACTCCGACGTCATTCTGGATGCCACGGCCCGGCTGCTGGCTCCCCGCCGTCCCGCGGCGGCCCAGCCCGCCCGGCAGTCCCAGCCCCGCAAAAAAACTGAGGCCCCCAAGCCGGTAGCCAAAGCCGCCCCCGCCCAGCCCCAGAAGAAGCAGGGGAAGAAGCCTGCTCCGCCCAAGGCCAAGCAGCCCGCCGGGGAGCCCTCACCGGCGGATTCTGTCCTGCCGCCCTCTCTGGCCGGCAGGAAAAAGCGCCGCCGGGACAGCCGTCCCCGCCCGGTGGAGGCGCCCCCCCGCACCGACCGGCAGAAGGACTCCACCCAGCACAAATCCCTCATGCGCCCCTACTATATGAACGATGAAGACTGACCGGCCCCGCCGCAGACTCCGCCGGGGCCTGCTGGCTCTGGCGGTCCTCGCCGCGCTGGCCCTGTTCGGGTACTGGCAGTGCTGGGGTGTCACCGTCACGGACACCGAAGTGACCCTCGCCGCCCTGCCGGCGGGCTTTGACGGCCTGCGCATCGCCCACCTCTCCGACCTCCACGGCCACGAGTACGGCCACCACAGCAGCAGGCTGGCGGGCATGGTGGCAGAAATGAAGCCCGACCTCATCGTCATCACCGGCGACCTTGTCGACCGGAAGAGCCAGCTGGACACGGTAGCCGCCCTTATCAAACAGCTGACCAAGACCGCCCCGGTGTACTACGTCACCGGCAATCACGAGTGGGCCGCCGGCTGCGGGCCAGAGGCCAAGGCTCTGCTGAAAAACTGCGGCGCCACCGTGCTGGACAACCGCTTTATCGCGCTGGAGCGGGACGGGGACACCATCGTGCTGGCCGGGGTGGACGACCCTAACGGCTACGCTGATCAGAAGACCCCCGAGGCCCTCTATGCCGAGATACAGGCGGCCCATCCCGGGGCCTTCACCATTCTGCTGGCCCACCGGAACACCCTGTTCGGCCAGTACGCCGCGGCGGGATACGATCTGGTGCTTTCTGGCCACGCCCACGGCGGCATTGTCCGCCTGCCCTTTACCGACGGGCTCATCGGCACCGACCGCAGGCTGTTCCCCACCTGGACCTCCGGAGTGTACCGGGAGGGGGAGAGCACTCTGTTCGTCTCCCGGGGGCTTGGCAACAACACCACGCCCTTCCCCGGCTTTCGGCTGTTCAACCGCCCGGAGCTGGCGGGGCTCACCCTTGTAAGGGGTTAGTTTTTTAAGTTTTCACCGCCTGCGGACGGAGGTTGGAATCGGCCTGTGCGACGTTCGGAAATGCGCCTGACGGGGCAGGTTTCTTGGCCCCGCAAGGGCCGGCTCTACGTAACCGCCCGTGAATTTATATCATCAAAGGATACCCCCCATGAAAGAATACACCGCAGGACAATTTGATATTGCCGTCATCGGCGCGGGCCACGCGGGCATCGAGGCCGCGCTGGCCGCCGCCCGGCTGGGCCTGCGCACCGTCTGCTTCACCATCAATCTGGACGCGGTGGGCAACATGCCCTGCAACCCCGCCATCGGCGGCACCGGCAAAGGCCAGCTGGTACGGGAGATCGACGCGCTGGGCGGCGAAATGGCCCGGGCTGCCGACCGCGCCTGCATTCAGTACCGGATGCTCAACCGGGGCAAAGGCCCCGCGGTGTGGTCTCTCCGGGCGCAGGCCGACCGCCGCCGCTATCAGGAGGTCATGAAGCACACGCTGGAGACCCAGGAAAACCTCCGGGTCCGGCAGGGAGAGGTCACAGAAATCCGCACGGACGAGACCGGCGCCGTGGCCGCCGTGGTCACTGCCACCGGCGGGGTCTACCCGGTGCGGGCCGTGGTGGTGGCCTCGGGCACCTATCTGGCCGGGCGGACCATCATCGGCGACGTGGTGCGGGATTCCGGCCCCGACGGCATGGCCGCCGCGGGCCCCCTGTCCGCCTGCCTGCGGCGGCTGGGGCTGACCCTCCGCCGGTTCAAGACGGGCACTCCCCCCCGGGTGGACCGCCGCACGGTGGATTTCTCCCAGATGGAGCTCCAGCCCGGCGACCCGGACCCCGTGCCCTTCTCCTTTGAAACAGAGCACGCCCCGGAGAACCGGGCGGCGTGCTACCTCACCTACACCAATGAAGAAACCCACAGGATCATCCGGGACAATCTGGACCGCTCCCCCATGTATGACGGCACCATTGAGGGCGTGGGCCCCCGGTACTGCCCATCCATCGAGACCAAGATCGTCCGCTTCCCGGACAAGCCCCGGCACCAGCTGTTCATCGAGCCCATGGGCCTGAACACCGGAGAGCTTTACATCCAAGGGTTTTCCACATCCCTGCCGGAGGATGTGCAGGTCCGGATGCTGCACACCATCCCCGGGCTGGAGCATGCTGAGATCACCCGCCCGGCCTACGCCATCGAGTACGACTGCGTGGACCCCACGGAGCTGCTGCCCACGCTGGAGTGCAAAAAGGTCTCCGGCCTGTACGGCGCAGGGCAGTTTAACGGCACCTCCGGCTATGAAGAGGCGGCGGCCCAGGGCCTGCTGGCGGGCATCAACGCCGCCCTGAAGCTGAAGGGCCAGCCCCCGCTGGTCCTCACCCGGGGGGACGGGTACATCGGCGTGCTCATCGACGATCTGGTCACCAAGGGCACGGAGGAGCCCTACCGCATGATGACCTCCCGCACGGAGTACCGCCTGATCCACCGGCAGGACAACGCCGACCGCCGCCTGTGCGCCTACGGACACCGGGCGGGGCTGGTCAGCGGGGAACGCATGGCCGCCGTGGAGGAAAAATACGCCGCTGTGGACCGGGAGGTCCGCCGGCTGGAGCACACCGGCGCGCCGCCCTCCCCGGCGCTGAACGCTCTGCTGGCGGAGCGGGGGGAGCCCCCCTGCGCCGACGGCGCGCGGCTCAGCGATCTGCTGCGGCGGCCGCGGCTGGGTTACAGCGATCTGGCCCCCTTCGACCCGGAGCAGCCCCCGCTGCCCCCCGGCGTCACGGAGCAGGTGGAGATCACTGTAAAATATCAGGGCTACATCGACCGCCAGCTGCGGCAGGTGGCAGAGATGAAAAAGCTGGAGGACCGGCCCATCCCCGCCGGGGTGGACTACCAGAGCATACAGGGCCTGCGGCTGGAGGCCCGGCAGAAGCTAGACCGGATCCGGCCGCTGAATCTGGGCCAGGCCAGCCGCATCTCCGGGGTGAGCCCCGCCGATGTCACGGCGCTGATGATCTGGCTGGAGAGGTGATCAGCGTCCCGCCGTCCGCAGGCGGCAGAACTTCATCAGGCTCAGTACCGAACAAGGAAAAGAGGAAAATCTATGAAACTGACACTTGCCATTCTCCTGTGCAAGCTGGTCCGCTTCGTCGGCGGGCTGGTAGGGAAGGGGAGCTCCCTCCCCGGACAGTTCGCCCTGAAGGTATGTCCCGACGTGCTGGGCCGGGTGAAGCTGCCGGAGCGCATCATCGCCGTCACCGGCTCCAACGGCAAGACCTCCACCGTGGAGATGATCGCCGCCGTACTCACCGCCGACGGCAAAAAGGTGGTCTACAACAAGGAGGGCTCCAATCAGATCGAGGGCGTCACCACCCTGATCCTCTCCCACTGCGACCTGAAGGGCCGGATGAACGCCGACGTGCTTCTGCTGGAGAGCGACGAGCGCTACGCCCGCCACACCTTCAAGTGGTTCAAACCCACTCATTTTGTCATCACCAACCTCTACCGGGATCAGCTCACCCGCAATGGCCACCCGGAGTGGGTGTACCAGTCTATCCTTCCCGCCGTCACCACCGGGAGCACGCTGGTGCTCAACGCCGATGACCCGCTGGTTTCCTGCTTCGCCGGGGAGCACGAGGGGCAGAAGGTGGTGTGGTTCGGCATGGAGGAGCAGTCCTTCAGCACCGCGCAGCCCGTGGGCGTCTATGACGACGGCCAGCGCTGCCCCATCTGCAAGGGGAAGCTGCAGTACCGCTATTACCACTACCACCACATCGGCAGCTACGCCTGCCCCGCCTGCGGCCACCACCGCCACGACCCCGACTTCGCCGTCACCTCCGTGGATCTGGACGAGGGCCAGCTGGTCATCGACGGCGGCTGGACCATCGATCTGGCCTTCCGCAGCATCTACAACGTGTATAATATTATGGCGGCGTGGTCAGTGTGCGCCCTGTGCGGCGCCGACAAGGAGAAAATGGCCGCCACCCTCAGCAGCTACGTCCTGAAGAACGGCCGCATGGTCACCTTCACGCTGGGGGACCACAAGGGCACCCTGCTCACCTCCAAGCACGAGAACTCCGTGGCCTACGACACCAATCTGGACTACGTCCTGCGGCAGGGGCAGGAGTGCGAGGTCATGCTCATTGTGGACGCCATCAGCCGCAAGTACTTCACTGGCGAGACCAGCTGGCTGTGGGATATCAACTTCGACCTGCTGGCAGCGGACCATGTGAAGCGGGTATGGCTCTGCGGCCGGTACGTGAATGATCTGGCCCTGCGGTTCGACTTCACCTCCGTCCCTGCCGAGCGGTTGGTGCTGGAGGAGAGCATCCCCGCCGCGGCGGCGCGGCTGAAGGCCGAGGGGGACCTGCCTCTGTACGTGCTGACCTGCTTCTCCGACCGGGACAAGCTGCTGGGCCTCACTGAGCGGAACTGAGGAGGGAACGAATATGGAACTGAACATCCTGCACATCTATCCCGACTGCATGTCCCTCTACGGGGAGTGGGCCAACGTAGCCGTCCTGACCCGCATGCTGGAGGCCATGGGCGCCAAGGTGAACGTCCGCCGCCTGCTGCTGGACGAGACCCCGGACTTTTCCGGCGCCGACTTTCTCTATCTGGGTGCCGGCACCGAGCGCACCCAGAAGGCCGCCCTCACGGCTCTGAAGGATCACGTTCCCGCCCTGCGGGAGGCGTTGGATCGGGGGGCCGTGGCTCTCTTCACCGGCAACGCCATGGAGATCCTGGGCAAGAGCGTCACCGACCAGCAGGGGAAGGTCTGGCCCGGGCTGGGTCTGGCGGAGTTCACCACCGTGGAGACTGACCGGCGGGACCCGGAGGACGTCATCGCCCACAGCCCCCTGTGGGACGCCCCCGTGGTGGGCTTCATGAACAAGTGCAGCACCACTGCCGGGGTAGACAAGCCCCTCTTCGACCGGCTGAGCCTCGGCTTCGGCAACGACCGCATGGGCGGCCCGGAGGGCTATGTGGACGGCAACCTCTACGCCACCCACATCACCGGCCCCGTGCTGGTGAAGAACCCGGACGTGCTGGCCCACATGGCCCGGAGGCTCTTCGAGGCCAAGGGCTGGCCTCTGCCCGAGCCCATGCCCGAGCTGCCCCACCAGCGGGCAGGGTACGACGTGACCCTGCGGGAGCTGTCCGCCCGCTGAACGATTATCTGAGACTTGAAAGGAGCTCATCCCATGAGCGAACGATGGCTTGAAGTGACCCTGCCCGTGCCGGCGGAGCGGCTGGACGGCGTGTGTGATCGGCTCACCGCCAACGGCATGACCGGCCTTGTGGTGGAGGAGGAGGGGGACTTTCTCCGCTTTCTGGAGCAGAACCGCCAGTACTGGGACTATGTGGACGAGGATCTTGCCCGCCGGATGAGGGGGGCCAGCCGGGTGAAGTTCTACGTGCCCGACAGCGAGGAGGGCAGGCGGGAGCTGAACCGGGTCCTCACCGGACTGGAGGAGTACGAGCCCCAGACCGTCTCCCTCCGGGAGGAGGACTGGGCCACCTCGTGGCAGAAATACTACCAGCCCATCCCCGTGGGCAAGCGGGTCTACATTGTGCCCGAATGGATGCGGGGCCGGGATATTCCCGACGGCCGGGTTCCCCTGTATCTGAACCCCGGCCTCACCTTCGGCACCGGCTCCCACCCCACCACCCAACTCTGCCTCGAACTGCTGGAGGACGCTATCGTCCCCGGCGGACGGGCGCTGGATCTGGGCTGCGGCTCGGGCATCCTGGCCATCGCCGCGCTGGCGCTGGGGGCGGAGCATGTCACCGGCGTGGACATCGACCCCAAGGCAGTGGACGTGGCCTATGAAAACGCCGCCATGAACGGCGTGGGCCGGGACCGGCTGACCGTGCTGGCCGGCAACGTGCTGGGGGACCGGAAGCTGGCGGAAAAGCTGGAGCCTGGGCGCAATCAGGTGGTGCTGGCCAACATCGTGGCCGACGTCATCATCCCTCTGTCCGCCGCCGCGGGGGAGTTTCTCACCCCGGACGGGGTGTTCCTCACCTCCGGCATCATCGACGAGCGCGCCGACGAGGTGGCGGCCGCCATCCGCGCCAACGGCTTTACCATCACCAGGCAGCTGGAGCGGGCGGGCTGGTGCGCCTTCCGGGCGGAGCGGGCATGATTTTGCGGGGATTTTCGCAAAACCCGGTTGACAAACCGCCTGTTCACCTATAATATAAAAGAGTTAATGGCACTGAAGCAGGAGAAGTACCCGGTTTCCCCGTTCTCAGAGAGCCGCCCGATTGGTGCGAGGGCGGCGGACGGGCCCGGCGAATATCACCTGCCAGCCGCGGGGGAGAAATCCGGAAAGGAGAGTAGGTCCCGCCGGGGGTTCCCGTTACAGGACGTTCGAGGGGCCGGCTCTGCCGGCAACGAGAGTGGTACCGCAGAGGAGTTTTACGCGCCTTTGTCTCTCACAAGGAGACGGAGGCGCGTTTTTTATCCCCGTGCCCTCCCGCCTTCCCAAAACTCAGCGTAATATAATCTTTCGATATAACTCACAGGAGGAGAAAATCATGGATTACAACGATACCGTCCATCTGCCGAAGACAGAATTCCCCATGCGGGCCGGCCTGCCCAAGCGAGAGCCCGAGATGCTCAAGACCTTCTACGAGAAGGACCTCTACCGCCGGATGGTGGCCCGCAACGAGGGCAAGCCCAAGTTCATCCTGCACGATGGCCCTCCCTACGCCAACGGCAACATCCACCTGGGCACCGCCATGAACAAGATCCTGAAGGACACCATCGTCAAGTACAAGAACATGACCGGCTTTCAGGCGCCCTACGTCCCCGGCTGGGACACCCACGGCCTGCCCATCGAGTCCGCCGTGCTGAAGGACAAGAAGGTCAAGCGGGATGAGATGACCACCGCCGAGTTCCGGGACAAGTGTAAGGAGTTCGCCCTGGGCTACATCGACAAAATGACCGGGCAGTTCAAGCGGCTGGGCGTGCTGGGCGACTGGGACGACCCCTATATCACCCTGAAGCCGGAGTTCGAGGCCAAGCAGATCAAGGTCTTCGGCAAAATGGCCGAGAAGGGCTATATCTACAAGGGCATGAAGCCCGTATACTGGTGCCCCGCGGACCAGACCGCTCTGGCCGAGGCCGAGATCGAGTACGCCGACGATCCCTGCACCACCATCTTCGTCAAGTTCCCCGTCCGGGACGACCACGGCAAGCTGAGCCAGTACTGCGACCTGAGCAAGCTGTACTTCGTGATCTGGACCACCACGCCGTGGACCATCCCCGGCAACATGGCTATCTGCGTCAACCCCCTGTACGACTATGTGCTGCTTCAGGCCCCCAACGGCGAGGTCTACATCCTTGCTGAGGGTCTGGCGGA
Source organism: uncultured Oscillospiraceae bacterium (assembly GCA_934667095.1). Taxonomy (GTDB): domain Bacteria; phylum Bacillota; class Clostridia; order Oscillospirales; family Oscillospiraceae; genus Enterenecus. Next base: position 72,165 of record CAKULE010000003.1, read on the forward strand.
GAACGTGTGCAAGTCCGCGGGCATCGACTATGCCGCCTGCAAGGTGCTGGCCACCCTGAAGGGCGAGGAGTTCGAGCTGATGACCGCCAAGCACCCCTTCTTCGACCGGGACTCCGTGCTGCTGTGCGGCGACCACGTCACGCTGGACGCCGGCACCGGCTGCGTCCACACCGCCCCCGGCTTCGGCGCGGACGACTTCAACATCTGCCGGGCCTATGACGCCGCGGGCAAGACCAGCATCGGCGTGCCCGTGCCGGTGAATGCCAAGGGCGTCATGACCGACGAGCGGTACAACGGCCAGTTCTATGCCAAGGGCAACGACATGGTGGTGGCTGATCTGGAGGCCGAGGGCTACCTGCTGGCCAAGGCCAGCATCACCCACTCCTATCCCCACTGCTGGCGCTGCAAGAACCCCATCATCTTCCGCGCCACCGAGCAGTGGTTCTGCTCCGTGGAGGCCATCAAGGACGCCGCTGTCAAGTCCTGCGACGGCATCCAATGGCACCCCGCCTGGGGCAAGGAGCGCATGGCCGCCATGATCTCCGAGCGCAACGACTGGTGCATCAGCCGCCAGCGCAAGTGGGGCGTGCCCATCCCCATCTTCTACTGCGACCAGTGCGGCGCCGACATCGTCACGCCGGAGACCATCGACCGGGTCTCCGACCTGTTCCGGGCCCACGGCTCCAATGTCTGGTTCGAGAAGGACGCCGCCGACCTGCTGCCTGAGGGTTTCAAGTGCCCCAAGTGCGGCGGCACCCACTTCTCCAAGGAGTCCGACATCATGGACGTCTGGTTCGACTCCGGCTCCACCTGGGCGGCCGTCGCCGACGAGCGGCCCGAGCTGGCCTATCCCGCCGACGTGTATCTGGAGGGCGGCGACCAGTACCGCGGCTGGTTCCAGTCCTCCATGCTGACCTCCATCGCCGCCAAGGGCATCGCCCCCTATAAGCAGATCATCACCCACGGCTGGACTGTGGACGGCGAGGGCAAGGCCATGCACAAGTCTCTGGGCAACGCCGTGTCCCCCGACGAGGTCATCAAGGACTACGGTGCGGACATGCTCCGCCTGTGGGTGGCCTCCGCCGACTATACGCAGGATATGCGCATCTCCCCGGAGATCCTCAAGCAGCTGTCTCAGGCCTATCTGAAGATCCGCAACACCGCCCGGTACATGCTGGGCAATCTGGACGGCTTCGATCCCAACCACCCCGTGGCCCCCGCCGACATGCTGGAGCTGGACCGCTGGGCGCTGGCGCAGTTCAACGATCTGGTGCGGGAGACCCGGGCCGCCTATGACCGCTATGAGTTCCACATGGCCTACCGGGCTGTATACAACTTCTGCGTGGTGGAGATGTCCAATTTCTATCTGGACGTGATCAAGGACCGGCTCTACTGCGGCGACGATGCCCAGCGAAGCTCCGCCCAGTCCGCCCTGTACCACATTCTGGACGGCATGACCCGCCTCATCGCCCCCATTCTCGCCTTCACCAGCGAGGAGATCTGGGCCGCCATGCCCCACTCCGCCGCCGACAACGGCGAGAGCGTCCTGTTCAACGACATCCCCGACTATGACCCCGCCCTCGCCCTCAGCGAGGCGCAGGCCGACAAGTGGGTCAAGGTCATGGCCCTTCGGGACGACGTGAACAAGGCACTGGAACTGGCCCGGGGCGAGCAGGGCATCAAGAAGAGTCAGGACGCCGACCTGACCCTGTCCTTCACCGGCGAGGCTTGGAACGCTTTCCAGGCCACGGGCCTGAACGAGGACGAGCTGGCTGCCCTCTGCATCGTGTCCGCTGTCACCGCCGCCGAAGGCGAGGGCGACGGCTACAAGGGCGAGGAGTTCGATGGTCTGACCGTCAAGGTCGCCCCCGCCGCCGGGTGCAAGTGCCCCCGCTGCTGGAACCACAGCGTGAAGATCGGCACCGCCGGCCACCACGCCGAGCTGTGCGACCGCTGCGCCAAGGTCCTCGGCCTTCTGTAAGCCTATGAGACGAGTTCTGTCCTGCCTGCTGGCGGCGGCGCTGGCCCTGTGCCTCGCCGCCGGGGCGGCCGCCAAGACCGTGCCGCCCTACTACATCCGGGTAAACCGGGCCACCTGCACTGTCACCATCTACCGCACCAACGAACAGGGCGGCAGGGGAGAGCCTCTGCGCGCCATGATCTGCTCCGTGGGCAAGCCCGGCCGTGGACTCACCCCCACAGGGACCTTCACCCTCACCGGTTACCGGCCCCTGTGGGTAAGGATGCTGGACGGCAGCTACGGCCAGTACATCAGCCAGTTCCGGGGGAACTACCTGTTCCACTCCGTGTGCTACCGGGCCAAGGACCCCAGCGCCCTGATGGCACAGGAGTACAACGATCTGGGCGGTCCGGCGTCTCTGGGCTGCGTGCGCCTGCAGACCGCAGACGCCAAGTGGATCTATGAGAACTGCGTTGCCGGCACCAAGGTGGAGATCTTCGACGGCACCGCCGCGGACGACCCGCTGGGCCGGCCGGAAAAGCTGGTGGCCTCCCTTGATCCCGCCGACCCCAACAGCGGCTGGGACCCCACGGATCCCCGGCCGGAGAACCCGTGGCACGCCATTCTGGCCCAGCAGGCAGCAGAGCGTGAGGCTGAGCTGGAGGCGGAGCGAAACGCCGTGCCAAAGGTCAAAAAGGGCGGCCCCGTGCCCGTTACGCTGACCCCCCTCCCCGGGGAGACCATCCCGCTGATAGACGGCCTTACCCCGAACAGCCCCTTTGCCTGAACCATCCAAAAACCCCGCGCTGTCCTATAGACAGCGCGGGGTTTTTTATCTCTCAAACGTCTCGCAGAGTTCGCCGCAGCAGCAGAAAGAAATCCAATCCGCTGTTCTGCCGCCTGTTTCAGCGGCTCAGGCTCTCCGCCAGCGCGGCGATCTGTACCCGGTTCTCCTCCGTCAGGGCGGAACGGACGGTGACCGCCGGCTCCAGCCACCTCAGGTCCTTGCAGGGCTCCAGCGCGGCCTTCATGACCCGGGCGGCCTGCGGCGCCCAGGAGCCGTTCTCCACAAGGCCCACCACCCGGCTGCGGAAGCCCCGCTCCGTCAGGTGGTGGAGGAACTCCTTCATGGGCGGGAACACATCGCCGTTGTAGGTGATGGAGGCCAGCACCAGCCTGCTGTAGCGGAAGGCCTCCGCCGTCACCAGCGAGAGGTCCGCCCGGCAGAGGTCATAGAGGGCCACGGTTTGCCCTTTGGCCTGCAGTTCCCGGGCCAGCAGCTCCGCTGCGGCCATGGTGTGTCCATAGACCGAGGCACAGGCGATAACCACGCCCTCCGCCTCCGGTCGGTAGGCGGACCAGGTATCATAGAGGGCGAGATAGTGGCTCAGGTCCCTGGTGAGCACCGGGCCGTGAAGAGGGCAGATGGTCCCGATGTCCAGCGCGGCGGCCTTTTTCAGCACCGCCTGCACCTGCGCGCCATACTTGCCCACAATGCCGATATAGTACCGGCGGGCCTCGTCGTCCCACGGCTGGTCCACATCCAGCGCACCGAATTTGCCGAAGGCATCGGCGGAGAAGAGGACCTTGTCCGTGCTGTCATAGGTAAACATAACCTCCGGCCAGTGGACCATGGGAGCGAACACAAAGTGCAGCACGTGCCGGCCCAGCTCAAGGCTCCCGCCGTCGGCCACTGTCACCCGGCGGCCCTCCAGATCAGTGCCGAAAAAGCTGCGGATCATGTCGAAGGTGCGGGCGTTGGCCACCACCTGCGCATCGGGATAGAGGGTGAGGAACTCCATGATGTTGGCGGAGTGGTCGGGCTCCATGTGCTGGACGATGAGGTAGTCCGGCTTCCGGCCGTCCAGCGCATCGGCCACCTTCGCCAGCCACTCCTCGCCGAAGCGGGCGTCCACCGTGTCCAGCACAACGGTCTTTTCGTCCAGCAGGACATAGGAGTTGTAGGCCATGCCGTCGGGCACGGGGTACTGGCCCTCAAACAGGTCGGTCAGATGGTCATTGACGCCCACATAGCGGATATCAGCGGTGATGTTCACAGTTCGGCCTCCTATTATCAATAATTTTTCTTGTTTTAGTTAGTATACCACACCCCGCCCCCGAATACAACTGGCGCGGCAGACAAAAAGGGCCCGTCCCGGGACGGGCCCTTTGTATCCTGATTCAGTTTTCACTGTTCTGCTCGGACACCTCGCCGAGGTACTTGTAAATGGTGTACCGGGACACCCCCAGATGCTTGGCCACATAGGGCACGGATTTGCGGAAGGAGAAGGCGTTGTGCTGCTCCAGCAGGGCGATCATCTTCAGCCGGTCGTCCTTGCTCATGGCCTCCACAGTCTTGCCCGTGGCGGCGAGGCACCGCTCGAACAGGTCGGCCAGCTGGCGGGAGTCCTGGTCCTGCCAGAGGGCGGACTGCAGGTCGGACCGGACGCTCATCAGGTCGGTGAGGATGCGGTCGGCGGCGGCCAGCGAGGTGTAGTCGAAGTTGACGCCCAGCGCCAGATTGAAATCGTCGGTGATGAGGTGAAAGGTGGAGGACTTGGTCTTTCGTCCCTCGGGAGTGGTGGCGGACATGTTCACCTGATCTGTGACCACAGCCTCGGCATCCAGCGCCAGATCGGCGCCGGTAATGACGGTAGTATCCCCCACATGGCGGCCTGATACATGGCCGTTATAGATAGACAAAATAGGATGGGTTGGCACGTCCATATCGTTGACCAACGTCTCGCAGGAGGAGCCGAACATCTCCGCCAATCCCTTTGCCGTGCGGTCTAAAAATTCAAATGCTTCCTCGCGGGTCACAGGAAGTCCCCCTTCCTTACTGTCAAGTTGACAATTTATTGTATCGTGTTTGCTTTCAAAAAGCAAGGAAAATCGTTTCTCATTTCACAAAAAAAGCGGACCCCCGGCAAAATGCCCGCCGGGGGTCCGCTTTTTTCACGATTCTTTGACCAGCTTGCCGGTGATGTGCTCCGGCGTCAGCTCCAGGCAGAGGACCGCCGCACCGGAGGTCCGCAGTTCCCGCTCCGCATACTCCGGGTCGTCGGTGAACTTGCCGCAGAGCGCCCGGCAGACCCTCTCGGTCATCTCTGGGTCGGCCACCGGCCGCAGCCGGCCGAAGACAATCACACTCTTGAAATACAGGGGCCACTGGCCGTCCTTGCGGTATCCCTCGTCCAGCACGCAGTAGGACACCTTGTTGCAGGCGGCCATGGCGTCCAGCTTGTGGCCGGCCCTGGCACAGTGGAAGTAGAGCCGCCCGCTCTCCGGGCAATACCAGTGGTCCATGGGCACGCCGTAGGGGTAGCCATCGTCCCCCAGCAGGGAGAGGACGCCCCGGGGCGCGGCGGCCAGCACCTCCGCGCATTTCTCCGACGGCAGGGCCTGCTTGATCCTTCGCATAGGTCGGAACATGGGACCTTCCTCCTTGATGTGCAGGCCCCCGCCGCGGGGCGGGGGCCTGAAATTTCCGCGCAAAACGCGCTCAGTTCAATCTTTTGCCGCGCTCAGCCCTGCTGCGGCGCGGGGGAGCCGCCCTCGGGCTTGGGGCCCCGGCGGCGGGGCCGGTGGCGGCGGTGGGATGCGGGCTTCTTTTCGCCCTCGGCGGGAGCCTTACCCTCCCCGGCGGGGGCGGGCAAGGGCTTCTGGGGCCGGGGGGCCGGCTTCTGCCGGGCGGGCTGCTCCTTCACAGGGGGCTTTTCCCGCCTGGCGGGGGCCTGCGCCTCAGGGGCCGGGGACTGCTCCCGGCCCGCGCCGCCCTTGCCCCGGCCGCCGCGGTGGCGGCGGCGTCCGCTGCCGGGCTTCTTCTCCTCCCGGGCGGGCTCCCTGCTGTCGCCCAGATACTGCTCCAGCCGGAGGGACAGGTCGTCCATGTCGCCCAACTTCCGGGGCGCTTTGTCGGTCTCCGGGTCCACAAAGCGGAGCTTCTCCAGCTCGGCCTTGGGGGGAGCCATGTAATCCTCGGGCCGCTTGCCCTTGCCGCTGCGGACCACCCGGATCTCGCAGGCGCGGTAGGCCTTGGGCTGCTCGTCACTGCTCTCCAGCCGGACCTTCACCTGCTCCCGCAGGAGGTTCACGGCGGTGATATTGCCCACGCCGTCGGGGCACTCCACAAAGGAGTCCTGCCGGGGGCAGCGCTTCACCGCGTCCTCATAGGCGTCCTGCTCGTACTTCAGGCAGCACATCAGGCGGCCGCAGGTGCCGGAAATTTTGGTGGGGTTGAGGGAGAGGTTCTGAGTCTTGGCCATCTTGATGGACACGGGCTGGAACTCGTCCAGGAACTGGTGGCAGCAGAAGGGCTTGCCGCAGATGCCGAGGCCGCCCAGCATCCGGGCTTCGTCCCGGACGCCGATCTGCCGCAGCTCGATGCGGGCACGGAAGATGCCGGCCAGATCCTTCACCAGCGCGCGGAAATCCACCCGGCCCTCGGAGGTGAAGAAGAAAATGATCTTGCTGCCGTCAAAGCTGTACTCCACCTGCACCAGCTTCATGTCCAGCCCGTGGCGTTCCACCAGCTGCTGGCAAATGCGCATGGCCTCCTTCTCCCGGCGGTGGTTCTCGGTGATCTGCTTCTCGTCCTGCTGGGTGGCAAAGCGCACCATGGGCCGCAGGGGCTGGACCACCAGCTCGTCCTCCACCTGACTGTTGCCGCGGACGCACACGCCGTACTCCAGGCCCTTGCCCGTCTCCACGATGACGTGCTGGCCCTTGGTGACCTTTTTCCCGCCGGGGTCAAAATAATACTGCTTTCCGCCGTCCTTGAACCGGACGCCGATGATCTCAGTCATAGGGTATCACCCTCCTTTGTGTCGAATTCAGCGGAAGAGTTCCGCCGTCAGCCAGCCCAGAGTATGCCCTGGGCCGGGATTGTAAACGCTGTTGTCCCGGCAGGTCTTCAGGGCCCGCAGGACCTGAACGCCGCGCCGCGGACAGGAGGCCAGCCGGGCGGACACCCGGTCCTCCGTCAGGCTGAGCAGGGCGGCCAGCTCGCCGCTTTTCAGCTTTTCCTGCTCCATGCCCACCAGAGATTCCGCCACCGTCAGCTCATCTCCGGTGAGGAACAGCTCCGCCAGCTCCTCCGCCCGGGCCAGCAGGGCAGGGTCGGGCTTCTCCTCCTCGGGGGGAAGGCTGATCTGCTCACAGCGGGAGCGGATGGTGTCCAACAGCCTGCCGGGCTGCTCCGCCGCCAGCAGGAAAGCCGCGTAGGCCGGACCCTCCTCCAGCACCTTCAGCAGGGCGTTCTGGGCCGCAGGGTTGAGGGCGTCCGCCGGGTCGATGAGGAAGACCTTCCGGGCGGCCTCGTTGGGCATGACATAGGCATCGGCCCGGATGGTCCGGGCCTGCTCCACGCCGATCTCCCGCTTGTCGGCAGGCAGCCCCACCTCGATCAGGTCCGGGTGGGCCCCCAGCGCCAGCTTGCGGCAGTGTCGGCACTTTCCGCAGGGGGGATGCTCCCCCTCGCACAGATAGGCCGCCGCCAGCCGCCGGGCATAGGCCGCCCGGCTCTCCCCGCTGCCGCCGGTAATGAGATAGGCGTGGGAGAGGGTCTCAGGCAGGTCCATCACAGGTGCTCGAACCGCTCTACGTCCACCACAAAGACCGTGGCGCCGCCCACGACGATCTCCACCGGCGCGGCATTGACAAAGGCGGTGCCCAGCTCGCTGTTGGCGGAGACGGGGATGAGCTCCTTCCGGCTGTGGGAGAACTGGCGGATGATGTCGATGGCGCCCTGGACCTTTTCCTCCTCCACACCGATGAGCAGGGTGGCATTGTTGGCCAGCAGGAATCCGCCGGCAGAGGCCAGACGGGTGGAAGAATACCCGTTGGCGGACAGATTCTGGGTGACGGCCTTGGCGTCGTCCCGGTTGACAATGGCAATGATGAGCTTCATACCGGCTCCTCCTTTTTAGATCAAATCAATATATTATAACTGATTTTCCCCGTTTAGGCCAGAGTTTTTTTCTTGACGCTTCCACAAAGCAAAAAGGAACGACGGAAAACTCCGCCGTTCCTTTTACGATGTGCTTTTTTACTGCTTGGAGGGGTCGTAGGCCACCACGGTGCGGCGGTTGGGCTCGGTGCCGGTGGAGTAGGTGGTGACACCGGGGTAGTCCTGCAGGGCGGTGTGGATCACGTGGCGCTCATAGGCGTTCATGGCCTCCAGCGTCACGTTGCGGCGGTACTTGACCACCCGGCCGGCCGTCTTGCGGGCCAGCCGCTCCAGAGATTCCTCCCGGCGGGCCCGGTAGCCCTCAGCATCCACATGGATGCGCACCCGGTGGCTGCGGCCGCGGTTGACGGCATAGCCGGTGAGCTGCTGGATCGCGTCCAGCGTCTCTCCACGGTGGCCGATCAGAGCGCCCATGTCGGGGCCCTCCAGCACCACCTGATAGGTGTCACCGTCCTTGGTGATGACGGGGGTGGCCTCCACGCCCATGTAGGCGAACAGGCCGGTCTGGAACTTCACGATGGCGGCGGCCACAGGGTCGTCGCCGTCCACAGCCGCGGCGGGCTCCGCCTTGGGAGCGGGGGCTTTCTCCACAGGCTTCTTCTCTGCGGGCTTAGGCTGAGGCTTGGGCTGGGCAGACTTTTTCTCCTCCGCAGGGGCGGCCTTGGGGGCCTCCTTCACGGGCTCGGGAGCGGGGGCAGGGATGGGCTCTGGCTCATCGGGCGCTTCGTAGGTCAGCTTCACCTTGGCGGGCACGGAGCCGATGCCAAGGAAGCCAGTCTTGGCCCGCTCCAGCAGCTCCACGGAGACGTCGTCCCGGTCCAGACCCAGCTGGGCCAGGCCCTTGGCGATGGCCTCGTCTTCCGTTTTTGCGGTAACTTCGATAAACTTCAGCATGGGGCTCACTCCTTTCCGTCCTCATCGGAGTAGGGGGCCTCATAGTCGCCCTCGGCAGGGGTCTCCTCTCGGGCGGGCTCTTCGGCGGCAGGGGTCTCCTTAACGGGAGTCTCCTCCACGGCGGGCTCCTCGGGAATCTCAATACCCTCCTCCGCGAGGATCCGCTTCTCCTCCTCGGTCAGGGGCTCAAGGTCGGGGTCCTTCTGCTTGTACTTGTCGTCGGGATCGTGATAGGGGGTGAGGGTGTAGCGGGTGGGATCATAGGCGCGGCCGCGGGCATAGGCACGGATGCCCTCCCGGCTGGCGCTGAGGTCCACGCCCTTCTCACGCTTGGGCTGCTGGGCGGCCTTCTTCTTGCCGGAGGCAATGGCCTCAGCCTTGCGCTGGGCGGCCTGACGGCGGCGCTCCTTCTCGGCCTCCTTGGACTTACGGGCGGCCTCCTCCATCTCGGCGCGGGCCTTCTCATAGTCCTTCTTCAGGATCTTGCCGCACAGCCACTCCTGCACCATCATCAGGGCGGAGTTGGCGATCCAGTAGATACACAGGCCGGCGGGCATGGTGAAGCCGATCCACAGGGAGATCAGGGGGGAGATGATCATCATGCTCTTGCTGGTGGGGTTGGAGGTGGGGTCGCTGCTGCTCATCTGGTTGGTCTTCTGGGACACAATCATGGACAGCACGGACAGGCCGGCGGAGATAATGGGCAGCAGGAACAGACCAACGGAGTTCCACGTCACGCCGCCCTCCCAGAACTTCCACTTGGGGATCTGGGACAGGTTGATGCCGAGGAAGTTGAAATTGATCACGAACATGCCGGCGGCACCGATGCCGGTGGCAGCGGCGGCGGAGCGGGCGGTCTCCAGATTGCCGGCATTGAGCCCGGCAGCCAGAGTCAGCTCGTTATAGCCGCCCACCACGAAGTCCTCCCAGCCGAGGACTTTAGCTACGGCGGAGGTGGCGTTCTCGGTCAGGCGCATCATGTACTTCATGGGCCGGCGGATGATGGCGTACAGGGGCATCAGGATGATCAGGGGGATCATCGACCAGCCGCAGCCGCCGGTGGGGTTGATGCCGTTCTCGGTGTAGAACTGCTGGACCTCACGGTTATAGCGCTCCCGGTCGTTGCCGCAGCGCTTCTGGATCTCTTTCACCTGAAGGGAGACCATATTCATCTTGATCATGCTCTTCTTGCCCTTCAGGGACAGGGGGAAGAGGATGATCTTCACCACGAGGGTGAACAGGATCAGGGCGATGGCGTAGCTGTTGAACACCTGACAAAACACCTTCAGCAGCCAGCTGAAGGGGGTCAGGACGATCTGCCAAAAATCCATGGGAATCCTCCTATTTTCTTCGGTTTTTTTTCGGGGGGACCGGGTCGTAGATGTAGTTTTTATCCTTATGGAACGGATGGCACCGCAGGATGCGCCAGATGGCCAGAGCAGAGCCCTTCAATGCGCCGTGGACCTGAACAGCCTCCATGGCGTAGGTGGAGCAGGACGGGATGAACCGGCAGCAGGGGGGACGCAGGGGGGAGATGCTCTCCCGGTAAAACCGGATGAGGGCCAGCAGGAGCTGCTTCATTTCTCCTCCGCTTCCTTCCTCAGCAGGCCAAGCTGCTCCGCCAGCTTCACGAAAGACCGTTCAAGCTGGGCGTAGCTGCTGTCCGCCGCACGCCGCCGCGCCACGATCACCACGTCCCGGCCGGAGACCATCTGATCCTCGTGGAGGCGGTAGACCTCCCGCAGGCGGCGGCGGATGCGGTTGCGCACCACCGCATGCCCCAGCTTGGTGGACACGGTGAGTCCCAGCCGGTTCCCTTTGTGGCCATTCTGCCGCACATAGAGAGCCAGCCGGCTGTCCGCGGCGGTCTTTCCCTTCTGGTAGAGCCGCCGGAACAGGTGGTTTTCTTTTAGGGAGACAGTGATCTTCACAGCGGACGCTCCTTAAAAACGACATCTTTACAGCGCGGGACAACGATTTCTGCCGAAACGGACATAGGGGCGAGGGAGAAACTCCCGCGCCCCGGTCTTATCGTTATCCCGATGTTGCCGCCATCAGTGAGACAGGCGGACGCGGCCCTTCGCGCGGCGGCGGGCCAGAACCTTGCGGCCGTTGGCGGTGGCCATACGCTTACGGAAGCCATGGACCTTGGAGCGCTGACGCTTCTTGGGCTGATAGGTACGAACCATGCGGGAAACACCTCCTGTACAAATTGGCGTGCGGCAGAGCCGCCGCCTCCACAACGCCCTGCAGAGTGCAGAGCGCGGTTGATAAGAAAAGCGCATAAGTGCGACTGGAATTATACCGTAAACCGGACTTTCTGTCAACCGAAATTCAAAGAAAATAACATAAAATCTTTTCTTTCCCTCGCCGCTACAATATCTTGTGCTTCAACAGAAGAAGCGGACACAATACCCCGGAAACGCCGGGCCTTTTCTTACAATATAAATATAGAAATCCCGGAAAAGCCCTTGTGGCAGAGGCGTACTTATGCTATAATAAATCAGTTAAAATCGTCTGTTTTACGGGAGGTCATCTGGGTGAATTCTGCCACTGATGTTTGGGAAAAAGTGAAGAGCCTGATGGAGGCGGACATGACCGCCGTGGCCATCGAGACCTGGTTTGGCGACACGGAGGCGGTCGCTCTGGAGGACACCCGCATGGTGCTGTGCGTGCCGTCGGAGTTCAAGCGCAACATCATCCGCAGCCGGTTCCTGCCGGCGGTGGAGAAGGCACTGCATGACCTGTTCGCCGTGGATGTGGACGTGGTTCTGCTGCTGCCCGATGAACGGGCCCTGTATCAGGCGGACAGTCAGGCTCCGCAGGGGCAGGAGGACAGCTTCTCGGAATACACCTTCGACCGGTTCGTGGTGGGCGCCACCAATAAATTTGCCTTTACCGCTGCGGAGAAAGTGGCGGAGAACCCCGGCGTGGCCTACAATCCGCTGTTTATCTACGGACAGTCCGGTCTGGGCAAGACCCACCTGCTCCACGCCATCGCCAACCGGGTGAAAAAAAATCACCCTAGTTACCGGGTGATGTACGTCAAAAGCGAGGAGTTCGTCAACGAGTTCATCAATAACCTTCGCCGCCACGTGGACATGCAGGAATTCCGGGACAAGTACCGTACGGTAGACCTGTTCCTCATGGACGACGTGCAGTTCATCGCCGGCAAGGACTCCAGCGAGGAGGAGCTGTTCCACACCTTCAATACCCTCTACGAACTGCACAAGCAGATCGTCTTCACCTCCGACCGGCCGCCTCAGGAGATGCTCCGGCTGGAGCAGCGCCTGCGTACCCGGTTTGAGCAGGGCCTGTCCGCCGACATCCAGCCCCCGGACTACGAGACCCGCATGGCCATTCTGAAAAACAAGTCCATCGAGCGCGGTATTGCCCTGCCCGACCCGGTCCTGTCCTACGTGGCGGAGAACATCACCTCCAATGTGCGGCAGATTGAGGGTGTGGTGAACAAGATCATGGCCATTCAGGAGCTCATGGGCGCCGAGGTAGACGTGGACAACACCATCCGGGCCGTGCGGGACATCCTGCGGGCCAAGGAGGATTTTCTCCCCTCGGCGGACACCATCATTCAGGAGGTATCCCGATTCTACCAGATCGACGTGGACACCATCCGGGGCTCCAGCCAGAACAAAGAGGTCGCCACCGCCCGCAACGTGGCCATTTACATCATCCGGGAGATGACCCAGCTCTCTCTGGCAGAGATCGGCCAGCTGTTCGGCGGCCGGCACCACTCCACCGTACTCAACTCCATCGACCGCGTGGAGAAGAACATCAAGGAACAGCCCGAGATGGGCGAGATCATCCGGGACATCACCAACGCGGTGAATTCCGCCTACTGAGGTCTGCTCTTTCCCGGCGCGGCCAACCTTCCACAATCTCGACCAAAACTTCCACAACCCTGCGGACTGTGGTGTCTATGTCTGTGGAAGTCTCTCCGGCCAGCGGCGCGGCTTTTACAGTGTGGAAGTCCCGTGGAAAACTGTGCGGGCGGCCAAAGCATAGCACCGTCAAGGCTTTCAGCCATCTTCCACAGCTTCCGCATCCCCTAAATACTACTACGAACTTTATTTCTTCCTCTCCTTATACCGTAAGTACTACCAAATAAAAATTGCCGGCGGAAGCACAGGCACCCCGGCAAGTTCAGAAAGGAACGATACTATGAGATTTTCCTGTGAGAAGGCTTTGCTCCAGACCGCTGTCACTACCGCCAGCCGCGTGGTAGCTTCCAAGAGCTCCATTCAGGCGTTGGAGGGCGTACTGATAGAAGCGGAGCCCAGCGGCCTGCGGATCAGCGGCTACAATCTGGAGACCGGCATCGTTACGCAGGTCGAGGCACAGGTGAGCCAACCGGGCTCCATCGTACTCGCCGCCCGGCTGTTCAGTGAGATCATCCGCCGGCTGCCCGACGACGTGGTGTCCGTCAGCGCCGAGGGCTGCAACGTCCACATCGCCTGCGGCCCCACAGAATTTGACATCCTCGGCAGCAGCGCCGAGGAATTTCCCGACCTGCCCACCGTAGATGAGGGCGGCAGCTTGACCGTCACTCAGGGGGCCCTGCACAGTATGATCTCCCGGGTCATCTTCGCCGTCAGTACCAATGAAAGCCGCCCGGTCCACACCGGCGCCCTGTTTGAGGTAAACTCCGGTCTGCTGACCATGGTGGCCGTGGACGGCTACCGGCTGGCCCTGCGGCGGGAAAAAATTCTGGACTCCACGTCCTCCCTGATGTCCTTCGTGGTGCCCGGCGCGGCCCTGAACGAAGTGGACAAGATCTGCGCCGACAGCGACGAGCCCGTCACCATCACCGAGGGCGAACGGCACATTCTGTTCCAACTGGGCTCCGCCACCCTGGTGGCCCGCCGGCTGGAGGGTGAGTTCCTCAACTACCGCCAGACCATCCCCCAGAACAACGGCGTGGTGCTGGAAGCAGAGACCTCCGACCTGCTGCTGTCCATCGACCGCGCTTCCCTCATCATCAACGAGAAGCTGAAGAGCCCCCTGCGCTGCAAGTTCACCGAGAATCTGCTCTCCATCACCTCCCGGACAGCCATCGGTTCCGCCTTTGACACCTGCCCCATCGACGGGGACGGCAAGGGATTGGAGATCGGTTTCAATAACCGCTATTTGATGGAAGCCATCAAAGCGGCCCCCGCCGGCCGGGTCCGGCTAGAGCTGAACACCGCCACTTCTCCCTGCCTCATTCTTCCTCCCGCCGGGGAGGAGGATAACTTCCTCTATATGGTTCTGCCCGTGCGGCTGAAAGCGGGGGACTGAGCCATGCAGGAGGAGAAAATCAAAATTTCTACAGAATTCATCAAGCTGGAAGCCCTGCTGAAATTTGCCGGCGTCGTAGAGACCGGTGGCGAGGCCAAGCTGGCCATTCAGGAGGGAGACGTGAAGGTCAACGGCGAGGTCTGTACCATGCGGGGCAAGAAGCTCCGCCCCGGCGACCGGGTAGAACTGGGCAATGAGCTGGCCCTGCTGGTGGAATGACCGTCGATCACATTACGCTGGACTTCTTCCGTAACTACGTCCATCTGGAGGCGGACTTCCATCCGGGGGTCAACGTCATCGTGGGGGACAACGCACAGGGTAAGACCAACCTGCTGGAGGCAGTGGCCTATCTCTCCGGTGCGTCCTCTCACCGGGCCAGATATGACCGGGAGATGATCCAATTCGGCGTGGACTCTGCCTTTCTCAAGGGAGAGGTGAGCAGCGGCGGCCGAAGCTATACGCTGGAGGCGGACCTGTTCCGGGGCAGCCGACGGCAGCTGCGGTCCAATGGAGTCAGGCTCAAAACCGCGGCGGAGCTGTCCGGCATCCTGAATACCGTGCTGTTCTGCCCGGAAGACCTCTTTCTGATCAAAGAGGGCGCCGCCGCCCGCCGGCGCTTTCTGGACGACTGCATCAGCCAGTTGAGGCCCCGGTATGCCGCCGCGCTGGTGGAGTACAAAAAGCTCTATGAGCACAAGACCCGTATTTTACGGGACAGCGAGGAGAAGCCATCCCTGCTGGACACGCTGGACGACTTTTCCTTGCGTATGGCCCAGTGCGGCGCCATTCTCATCCACTATCGGGCCCATTTCATCAAGCGCCTGAGGGAGATCGTGCCCGCCATCCATGCGGACTGCTCCGGCGGACGGGAGGCGCTGACCCTGCGGTATGAGACGGTGTCCACCGTCACCGACCCGGAGGCCCAGCCCCGGGACCTGCTGCCCCAGCTGCTGGCCCATCAGGAGGCCCACCGGGCGGCGGAGATCGCCTCCCGCCAGTGCCTGTCCGGTCCGCACAAGGACGACGTGGCCGTGAACATTGACGGCAATCCCGCCAAGACCTTTGCCTCTCAGGGGCAGACACGGACGGCGGCGCTGGCCTTGAAGCTGGCGGCCCGGGAGGTCTTCAAGGGGGACACCGGCGAGTGGCCGGTGCTCCTGCTGGACGATGTGCTCAGCGAGCTGGACCAGCGGCGGCAGGAGTTTGTGCTCAACCGCATCACCTCCGGGCAGGTGTTCATCACCTGCTGCGAGGAGGAAAAGCTGGCCCGGCTGCGGGAGGGCAGGGCATTCCACATCAAAAATGGAACTCTGCTGTGAGGTGGCGTCATGTATCTGCATCTGGGACAGTCCGTGGTCGTACCCGACGATGCGGTCATCGGTATTTTTGATCTGGACAACACAAGCTGGTCTTTCCGCACCCGGACCTTTCTGGACCGGGCGGAGGAGGAGGGGCTGGTGACCGAGGTGGGCGAGGACCTGCCCCGGGCTTTCGTGCTCTGTCAGGAGGTGGGCCGCCCGCCCATGGTGTACCTGACCCAGCTGAACGCCGCGGCTCTGCGCCGCCGGGCAGAGGAAGAGTTTCCGCCGTCTGCGTCGTCAGACTGAGGCAAAGGGCGCGTTACCGATCCCATCAGAAGAAAATCATACAGCATTGATATATAACCCTTAGAACGGGAGGTTTCTTATGTCTGAAGAAAAAGA
This sequence comes from uncultured Oscillospiraceae bacterium, assembly GCA_934667095.1. Taxonomy (GTDB): domain Bacteria; phylum Bacillota; class Clostridia; order Oscillospirales; family Oscillospiraceae; genus Enterenecus. Next base: position 87,985 of record CAKULE010000003.1, read on the forward strand.
GTTGAACTCCACCGCGGTGGAGCACGAGTACGGCGCGTCTGAAATTCAGGTGCTGGAAGGGCTGGAGGCCGTGCGCAAGCGTCCGGGCATGTATATCGGCTCCACGTCGTCCTCCGGCCTGCACCATCTGGTGTATGAGATCGTGGACAACGCCATTGACGAGGCTCTGGCCGGCTACTGCAATTACATCACTGTGGAGATCCTGGACGGCGATGTGATCCGGGTGACGGACAACGGCCGCGGCATCCCCGTGGATATCCAGCCCCAGACCGGCCGGCCCGCGCTGGAGGTGGTGTACACCGTGCTTCACGCCGGCGGCAAGTTCGGCGGCGGCGGCTACAAGGTGTCCGGTGGTCTCCATGGCGTGGGCGCCTCCGTGGTGAACGCCCTGTCTGAGTGGCTGCAGGTGCGGGTCCACAAGAACGGCAAGATCTACGAGATGAAGTTCTCCCGGGGCAATATCACCGAGGAAATGAAAATCGTGGGCGACACCGACCACACCGGCACCGAGGTCACCTTCAAGCCCGACCCCGAGATGTTCGAGGACACCGTCTACGACTACGAGACCCTCCACAAGCGCATGCGGGAGCAGGCCTTTCTCAACGCCGGGGTGCGCATCCTCATGGCCGACCGCCGGGAGGGTCAGGAGCAGGAGGAGTCTATGCACTATGAGGGCGGCATCCGGGAATTTGTCACCTTCATCAACAAAAACAAGACCCCCCTCCACGACGGGGTGATCTACATGGCTGGGACCAAGGACGATTCCATGGCCGAGATCGCCATGCAGTACAACGACAGCTATAATGAGATCATCGTCTCCTTCGCCAACAACGTTCACACCCCGGAGGGAGGCATGCATGAGGAGGGCTTCAAGCGGGCCCTGACCAACGTGCTCAACGCCTATGGCAAGAAGACCGGCATTCTCAAGGGGGATGACAAGATCTCCGGCGAGGACTGCCGGGAGGGCCTGACCTGCGTCATCTCCGTCAAGCTGACCGAGGCCCAGTTCGAGGGTCAGACGAAGGCCAAGCTGGGCAACAGCGAGATCCGGGCCCTTGTAAACAGCGTGGTGTCCGACAAGCTGGAGCAGTATCTGGAGGAGAACCCCGCCGTGGGCCGCGCCGTGCTGGACAAGGCCATGATGGCCAACCGCGCCCGGGAGGCCGCCCGCCGTGCCCGGGAGAATATCCGCCGGAAGAACGCGCTGGACGGCGCCACTCTTCCCGGTAAGCTGGCCGACTGCAATGAGCGGGACGCCGCCCTGACTGAAATCTACATCGTCGAGGGCGACTCCGCAGGCGGCTCCGCCAAGCAGGGTCGGGACTCCCGGTTCCAGGCCATCCTCCCCCTGTGGGGCAAGATGCTCAACGTAGAGAAGGCCCGGGCGGATAAGATTTACGGCAACGACAAGCTGCAGCCCGTCATTACCGCTCTCGGAGCCGGACTGGGGGACGAGTTTGACGACAGCAGGCTGCGCTACCACAAGGTCATTATTATGGCCGATGCCGATGTGGACGGCTCCCACATCCGCACCCTGCTGCTGACCTTCTTCTTCCGCTTCATGCGGCCACTCATCGAGAAGGGCTACGTCTATGCAGCCGTGCCCCCCCTGTTCAAGCTGACCCGGGGCAAGGTCACCCGGCTGGCCTTCTCCGAGGAGGAGCGGGACGCCATCTCCGCCGAGCTGCGGGGGGACAACCCCAACGCAAAGGTGGACATCAGCCGGTTCAAAGGCTTGGGCGAGATGGACGCCCATGAGCTGTGGGACACCACCATGAACCCAGAGACCCGCACCCTGAAGCGCATCACCATGGCGGACGCCGTTCGGGCAGACGAGATCTTCACCCTGCTCATGGGCGAAAAGGTGGAGCCCCGCCGGGAATATATCGAAATGAACGCCGCCAAGGCAATCAATCTTGACTATTAAGGAGGGAAACGGACCATGTCAAGCAAAGACGAATATCTGACACGGGATATTTCCTTTCCCGACCAGAAGATCGTAGAGATCAATCTGGAGCACGAGATGGAGAGCGCGTACATCGAGTACGCCATGTCGGTCATCGTGGGCCGGGCCCTGCCCGACGTGCGGGACGGCCTGAAGCCCGTCCACCGCCGCATCCTCTATTCCATGTACGAGACCGGCCTCACCAGCGACAAGCCCTTCAAGAAGTCCGCCACCTGCGTGGGCGACGTGCTGGGTAAATACCACCCCCACGGCGACCAGTCGGTGTACGACGCGCTGGTCCGGCTGGCCCAGGACTTCTCCATGCGCTACCCGCTGGTGGACGGCCACGGCAACTTCGGCTCCGTGGACGGCGACCCCCCGGCCGCCTACCGTTATACCGAGGCCCGGATGTCCAAAATGTGCAACGAGCTCATGCGGGACATCGACAAGGAGACCGTGGACTGGGACCCCAACTTTGACGAGTCCCTGAAGGAGCCGCAGGTGGTGCCCTCCCGCTTCCCCAACCTGCTGGTGAACGGTTCCTCCGGTATCGCCGTGGGCATGACCACCAATATCCCGCCTCACAACCTGCGGGAGGTCATTGACGGCGTGATCTGCATTCTGGACAACGAGCATGCCACGCTGGACGACCTGATGGAGCACATCAAGGGCCCGGACTTCCCCACCCGTGGCATCATCATGGGGCGCAGCGGCATCCGCGCGGCCTACGGTACCGGCAAGGGCCACATCCGTGTCCGCGCCCGGACGGAGATGGAGGAGTTCGGCAACGGCCGTACACGGATCATCGTCACCGAGCTGCCCTATCAGGTGAACAAATCCCGTCTGGTGGAGAATATCGCCGATCAGGTGAAGGATAAGCGGCTGGACGGCATCTCCGGCCTGCGGGACGAGTCTGACGGCAAGAAGGGCATGCGCATCGTCATCGAGCTGAAAAAGGATGCCAACCCCCAGGTGACCCTCAACCGCCTGTTCGCCCAGACCCAGATGCAGACCACCTTCGCTGTAGTCATGCTGGCGCTGGTGAAGGTCAACGGCCACCTGCACCCCCGCACCCTCACCCTGCGGCAGATGCTGGATGAGTACATCGCCTTTCAGGAGGAGGTCATCACCCGCCGCACCCGGTACGACCTGCGCAAGGCGCAGGAGCGCGCACATCTGCTGGAGGGCCTGCTCATCGCGCAGGACAACATTGACGAGGTCATTCACATCATCCGCACCAGCTATGACGATGCCAAGGAGAACCTGATGGCCCGCTTCCAGCTGGACGAGGTGCAGGCCCAGGCCATCCTGGATATGAGGCTCAAGGCCCTGCAGGGTCTGGACCGGGAGAAGCTGGAGGCCGAGTACAAGGAGCTGGAGGAGCGCATCGACTACTACAACCGCCTGCTCAGCGATGAGGGCATGCTCCGCGGCGTGCTGAAGGACGAGCTCATCGAGATCCGGGACAAGTACGGCGACGAGCGCAAGACCGAGATCGGCTTTGCTGAGGACGATCTGGACGTGGAGGACCTGATCCCCGAGGAGCAGTGCGTCTTTACCATGACCGCCAACGGCTATATCAAGCGCACCGCCGCCAGCGAGTATGCCGCCCAAAGCAAGGGCGGCATGGGTAAGAAGTCCATGTCCACCCGGGAAGAGGACTACGTGAACACCGTGTTCACCGCCTCCAGCCACGACCATATCTTCTTCTTCACCGACAAGGGCCGGGTGTTCCGCAAGAAGGGCTATCAGATCCCGGAGGCGGGCCGCACCGCCCGGGGCAGCAATATCGTCAACATCCTTCAGGTGGAGCAGGATGAGCGCGTCTCCGCCATGATCCACACCCGAAGTCTGGACAAGGACGACGTGTTCCTCACCATGGTCACCCGGAACGGCACGGTGAAGCGCCTGCCGGTGTCCGCCCTGAAAAACCTGAAGAACATCGGCATCCGGGCGGTCACTCTGGAGGAGGGGGATCAGCTCATCGAGGTCAAGGAGACCGACGGACATCAGAAAATCCTCATCGCCACCCACGATGGCATGGCCGTCTGCTTTGACGAGAACGATGTGCGGCCCATGGGCCGCACCGCCACCGGCGTGCGGGGCATCCGCCTGCGGGAGGGCGACTACGTAGTGGGCGCTGCCCGGGCCGTGGAGGGCAAGACCGTCCTATCCATCACTGAGCGCGGCTACGGCAAGCGAACCCCCGTGGAGGACTATCGCATCACCAACCGGGGCGGCCTGGGAGTGAAGAACTACGAGGTGACGGAGAAGACCGGCCCCGTGGTGGGCGTTAAGGTGGTGGACGGGAGCGAGGATCTGCTGCTGGTCACCCAGTCGGGCACCCTCATCCGCACGGATGTGGAGGCCATCCGCACCGCAGGCCGGGCCACCCAGGGCGTCATCGTCATGCGCTTCAAGGAGGAGGGTGACGGCGTCATTGCCCTTGCTCTGGCCGAGAAGGAGCCCGCCGAGCCTGACGGCGGAGAACAGGAGTAAGCCATGATGAGATCAAGTCGGGACCGGAGGCAGGACAAGGACGCCGGAAATCGGCGGATGTTGCCCTTTTTGGTGATCCCCGTCATCTTCCTCATCGCCGGCATCGCGATCCTGCCGTACTCGCCAAAATTCGGGCTGATCTGGATCGTTTTCTGCGTGTATTTTACGGTGGTCATTCTCAAAAATACGGCGGGTAGGAAAGCCCAGCGGAAAGGGCCGGAGGGGAAGAGCCTCGTCCGTCCGGATCGGACTGCGCCCTCCCCCAAACAGCCGAACGGGCCCACATCCCCCGCCCCGCCCCGCCCCACGGGATACCAGGGGCAGAACCGGCGGACCTGGCAGTCATCCCGGGAGCATGACCACATCCGCTCCATCGAGCTCTCTCCCCAGCGAAAGCTGGAGCAGCTGGAGACCCTGAAAAACGCCGGGCTGCTCACCGACGAGGAGTACCGGGACAAAAAGCGGGAGATCATGCAGAAGCTATGAAAACTGTCACGCTTTATACCGACGGGGCCTGCTCCGGCAATCCTGGCCCCGGCGGGTGGGGGGCCATTCTGATGTTCGGGGAGCACAAAAAAGAGCTCTCCGGTGGGGAAAAGAGCACCACCAACAACCGCATGGAGCTGACGGCGGTGATCCGCGGGCTGGAGGCTTTGCTGGAGCCCTGCACCGTGGAGCTGTGGTCGGACTCCAAATACGTCATTGACGCGCTGACCAAGGGCTGGGCCCGGGGCTGGCGGGCCAAGGGCTGGGTGAAGGCGGACAAAAAGCCCGCCCTGAACGCCGACCTTTGGGCCCAACTGCTGGACCTGTGCGACCGGCATACCGTCCACTGCCACTGGGTCAAGGGCCATGCGGAAAACCCGTACAACAACCGCTGCGACGAGCTGGCGGTATCGGAATGGCAGAAGCTGAAGGGGTAGGGCCCTTGACCCAGTTCGCCGCAGGTGCGGCGTGCGAGTGTTTTGCAAAGCAAAACCTCGGCGCAAGGCGGAATTCACTTCCGCCGCGCAAGTGAAAAAATGGGGGTCCCCATAAAGCCTGCTTTATGGGGCGTCAAGGGCCATGCGGAAAACCCGTACAACAACCGCTGCGACGAGCTGGCGGTATCGGAATGGCAGAAGCTGAAGGGGTAGGGCCCTTGACCCAGTTCGCCGCAGGTGCGGCGTGCGAGTGTTTTGCAAAGCAAAACCTCGGCGCAAGGCGGAATTCACTTCCGCCGCGCAAGTGAAAAAATGGGGGTCCCCATAAAGCCTGCTTTATGGGGCGTCAAGGGCCATGCGGAAAACCCGTACAACAACCGCTGCGACGAGCTGGCGGTATCGGAATGGCAGAAGCTGAAGGGCTGAGGGCCCTGAACCTGTGTTCTACTGCGGAAGCGGAAAACATAGAGAAAGAGGTCATGACCATGGGCAAGTTTGTGATTTCCAGGGCAAAGAACGGCGAATACCGCTTCCGCCTGAAGGCCCGCAACGGCCAGAACATCGGCCGCAGCGAGGGCTACAAGGCCAAGGCCAGCTGCCTGAACGGCATCGACTCCGTGGGCCGCAACGCCCCCGAGGCCACCGTCGTGGTGGAGGAGTAAGTTCTGACAGCCTGAAAAGGCGGCGCTCCGGTGCGGGCGCCGCCTTTTTGTTTCCACCGGGATTGCCGGGAATGTGGAACTATGGTATACTATATTGCTGATTTGACTGGAAAGGGGGGGAGGACTATGGAGCTGCGGACGAAGCGGGACCGTTTGGCGCTCTGCCTGTGTCTGGCGCTGCTGCTGGCGGCCGTGCTGTGTCTGAGCTGGCTGTTTCCCCTCACCGGGGACGACTGGTACCGGGAGGAGCTGGGACAGAACATCCACAGTATGGGCGACCTGATCCATGAGGTGGCCATCCGCTGGAATCGGGGCAACGCCCGGGTTCTCGGCAATGTGCTGGCCTACTCCGCCGCCTGCCGCCCGGTGTACCGGGCGCTGCTGCGGGGCGGTATTCTCTACGCCCTGATGCTGGTGTGCTGGAAGCTGTCCGGGCTGAAGGGCTGGGGCGGCCTGCTGGGGGTGTCGGCGGCGGTGCTGGCCCTGCCCCGGCTGATGTTCCGGGAGGTCTACCCTTGGGGGGCCGGCTTCTTCAACTATGTGCCGCCGGTGCTCACCGTTCTGGCTGCGCTGTACCTGATGCGCGGGGCACTGGAGGGCCGGGAGGTGCCCGACGGCATGGGCCGGTGTGCGGCGCTGTTCTGGCTGGGCCTGTGCGGCCAGCTGTTTATGGAAACCAATACCCTCTACGCTCTGCTGGCCGGGGCGGCTCTGCTGATTCTGGACTGGGTGCGGCGGAAGCGGCCCTCTCTGCCCATCGCCCTGTTTCTAATGGGGGCGGTCACCGGGGCGGTGTTCCTGTTTGCCTCCCCGGCCTACCGGAGGATGGGTGCCTCGGGGGGCAGCTATCAGTCTGCGCTGGCCGGCGGGCTGGCGGTCCTGCTGGAAAAGGCAGAGAAAAACCTGCCCACGGTGATGGAGCAGATGCTCACCCACTGCCCGCTGCTGTATGGCGGGCTGACGGCGGTGGGGTTGCTCCACCTGGGTTGGGGCAGGGGACCGGTGTGGCTCCGGGCCGCCACCGGCGGAGTGCTGACGGCGGGGACGGTCTTCTTTGCTGCGGCGCAGTACACCGCCTTTGCCCCCGGCCTGTGGCTGACGCTGGCGGTGTTCCTGCTGTTTGCGCTGGCGGTGGTGGGGATGATCCTGCTGTCCAGTGTGAAGGCGGTCCGGGTCCCGGTGCTGTTTCTGGTGCTGAGCGCCGGGGTGTCCGCCGCGCCGCTGCTGGCGGTGTCCCCCATCGGGCCGCGATGCCTGTATTTGCCCTACATGTTGCTGCTGCTGGCTCTGCTGTGGCTGATCGCCGGGCTGGAGCCCCCGGCCCACCTGCTGAAAACAGCGGGATCCATCGCTGCGGCCGCGGCCTTCGCCTTCTATCTGGTGCTCTTCGTGCCCATCCACGAGACGGAGCAGCGTCGCTATGCCATACTGGAGGAGGCGCTGGCGGCGGGGGTCAGCGAGGTGACGGTGCCTGCCCTGCCCCACGGGGATTACCTCTGGAATCCGGAGGTGCGGCTGGACATGGTCTACTGCTACGAGACCCGGGGAGATCTCATCATCCACTTTAAGGAGGAGAATCCGTGAAGAACTGGATCCGTCTGCTCCGGCCCAAACACTACCTAAAAAATGTGCTGGTGCTGCTGCCGTTAGTGTTCAGCGGCCGGCTGGGGGAGGGCGCCGTGCTGCGCGCCGCTCTTGGGGCCTTTGCAGCCTTCTGTCTGCTGTCCTCGGCGGTGTATATCCTCAACGACCTGCGGGACGCCCCGGCGGACCGGGAGAACCCCGCCAAATGCATGCGCCCCATCGCCAGCGGCGCGGTGTCCGTTGCCGGGGCGGCGGTGCTGTGCGTACTGCTGCTGTGCGCTGTGGTCGTGCTGGGGCTGGCGTTCCATTTCCCGCTGGGGGGCTGGGTGACGCTAGCAGCCTATCTGGTGGTGAATGTGGGGTACAGCCTGGGGCTGAAAAACATTCCCCTGCTGGATGTGGCTCTGCTGGTGTCCGGCTTCCTGCTGCGTATGCTGTGCGGCGCGCTGGTGACGGGGATCGAGATCTCCGGCTGGCTGTATCTGACGGTGATCGCCATCTCCTTCTACCTCAGCCTGGGCAAGCGCCGGGGGGAACTGCGCAGCCGGGGGGAGAGCAGCCGGGCGGTGCTGAAATATTACAACGAGGCGTTTCTGGACAAGAATATGCACACCTGCCTGACGCTGGCCATCGTGTTCTATTCCCTGTGGAGCGTCAACTCCGGGCATGAGCATATGGTGTGGACGGTGCCGCTGGTGATCTTGCTATGCATGAAGTACAGTATGACGGTGGAGGGCAGCTCCGACGGCGACCCCATCGAGGTCATCTATCAGGACAAGGCGCTGATGATCCTGGCGGTGCTGTTCGCCGCGCTGACTCTGGGACTGATCTATCTGTGAGAGAAGATCCCTTGAAATTGGATTTAATCGCAGGGCGGTAAACTGGAATTTGGTGGAGTAATGGGCATGGAAATCCGAAAAGTGAGTGAAAATAAAAAGCAGTTTCTCTCACTTCTGCTGTTGGCAGACGAGCAGGAGAATATGGTTGACCGCTATCTCGAAAAAGGAACAATGTATGTGCTTGTCGACTGCGGTGTCAAGGCGGAATGTGTTATCACCGATGAAGGCGGCGGAATCCTTGAAATCAAGAATATTGCAGTTGATTCGAAGTATCATGGAATGGGATATGGCAAAGCATTGATTGACTTTCTTGCCAGTAAATATGCAGATGTATATTCTGTTTTGCAGGTTGGAACAGGTGACAGTCCTTTGACAATACCGTTTTACACAAAATGCGGCTTTGTACGCTCTCACCGAGTTCCAAACTTCTTCACCGATCACTATGATCACCCAATTTATGAGTGCGGCATCCAGTTAATAGATATGGTATATTTACAAAGAAATATATAAATCCAACATTTGTCGAGCAGCCGCGAACGGCGCAGCAGACTTACAAGACAGAAAATAAGCCCCCGGGCCAGCAGCCCGGGGGCTTGTTTTACGCTTCGGTTTCTTCCTCTCTGGCGGTGCAGGCGATGCTCAGCTCGTCCAGCTGGGCCTGTGTGACGAAGGACGGGGCGTTCATCATCACGTCCTGGGCGTTCTTGTTCATGGGGAAGGGGATGATCTCCCGGATGGAGTCCTCGCCGGCCAGCAGCATGACCATGCGGTCCACGCCGGGGGCGATGCCCGCGTGGGGGGGCGCGCCGTAGGTGAAGGCGTTGTACATGGCGGGGAACTTGGCCTTTACGTTGTCCTCGCCCAGACGGACCAGCTCAAAGGCTTTGACCATGATCTCCGGGTCGTGGTTCCGCACGGCGCCGGAGGACAGCTCCACGCCGTTGCACACCAGGTCGTACTGGTCGGCGGTGATGGTCAGGGGGTCTATCTCGCCGCGCTCCGCGGCCAGCAGGGTCTTCAGCCCGCCCTTGGGCATGGAGAAGGGGTTGTGGCAGAACTCCAGCTCGCCGGACTCGTCGCCGATCTCGTACATGGGGAAGTCCACGATCCAGCAGAACTCGTAGCGCTCCTTGTCCATGTGGCCCTCGCAGGCCGCGCCGAAGGTCTTGATGAGCACGCCGGCGGACTTGGTGGCGTACTGGCCCGCCGCCGCCACCACCAGCGTGTTGGGCTTGAGGGTCAGCACCTTGGAAAGCGCGTCCTTCATGGGGGCGACGAACTTGGCGATGCCGCCGGCCAGCTCACCGTTCTCATCCACCTTGAACCAGTAGGCCTTCGAGCCGGACTGCACCTCGCAGTCGGTGAGCAGCTTCTCCACCTGCTTGCGGGTCAGGGCGCAGTCGGTGATGTCGATCATCTTGACGGTCTGGCCCTTGAGAGCCTCGAACTCGCAGTCAGCGAACAGGTCGGTGACGTTTTTGCACGTCAGGTCGATACGCAGGTCGGGCTTGTCCGAGCCATACGTCTCCATGGCGGTGTTGTATGGGATGCGGCGGAAGGGGGCGGCGGAGGCCACGTTGTACGTGCCGAACTTGGCGAAGATGGGGGGCAGCACGTCCTCCAGCACGGCGAAGATGTCGTCCTGGGTGGCGAAGGCCATCTCCATATCCAGCTGGTAGAACTCGCCGGGGGAGCGGTCGCCGCGGGCGTCCTCATCCCGGAAGCAGGGGGCGATCTGGAAGTAGCGGTCGAAGCCGGAGGTCATCAGCAGCTGCTTGAACTGCTGGGGGGCCTGAGGCAGGGCGTAGAACTTGCCGGGGTGCTTGCGGCTGGGCACCAGATAGTCCCGGGCACCCTCGGGGGAGGAGGCGGTGAGGATGGGGGTGGTGATCTCCAGGAAGCCCTCCGCCTGCATGGCGGCCCGGAGGGCGGCCACCACGTTGCAGCGCAGAATGATGTTCTTCTTGACCTCGGGGTTGCGCAGGTCGAGGTAGCGGTACTTCAGCCGCTGGGCCTCGTCGGCCTCCCGGCTGCGGTTGATCTGGAAGGGGAGCTCGCTGTGGGTGCAGCGGCCCAGCACCTCCACCTTGGCGGGGACCACCTCGATGTCGCCGGTGGGCAGCTTCGGGTTCTTGCTGTCCCGCTCCCGCACCACGCCGGAGACGGAAATGGTGGACTCCTTGGTGATGGCCTTGAAGGTGTTCACCATTTCCTCGCTCTCGGCCACCACCTGTGTGGTGCCGTAGAAGTCGCGGATCACCACGAAGGCCAGACTGGCGGAGACCACACGGACGTTCTCCATCCAGCCGACAATGGTCACTTCCTGCCCCACGTGCTCCATACGGAGTTCGCCGCAGGTGTGCGTTCTGGACTGAAACATAGTAAAATCAACTCCATTTTGTATAATCTATAAAAAATATTGCTATCTGGAATCACTTTTCCACGATGGGGGCCAGCTTTTGCAGCTCTGTCAGCTTGGCCTGCACCAGCTCCGCAGCCTGCTCCGGAGTGGCGAGGGTCTGTTCGCCGGTGACCATGTTTTTCAGGGAGATCTTGCCCTGGGCAATCTCGTCCTCGCCCAGCAGGGCGGCGAAGGGGACGTGCAGCTTATCGGCGTAGCTCATCTTCGCCTTGAATTTTTTGGGCTCGGTATAGAGCTGAGCCCGGATGCCGCTGGCGCGCAGGGCGGTGGCGAAAGAGATGGCGGGGGAGAGGTCCTCCGTCATGGGCAGCACCAGCACGTCGGCGGGGGCGGTGAGCAGCTCGGGGTTGAGCATGCCCTGCTCCTCCAGCACGTAGAACAGGCGGGTCAGGCCGATGGAGATGCCCACGCCGGGCAGCTGCTTGTCGGTGTAGAACTCGGCCAGATTGTCGTACCGGCCGCCGGAGCAGACGGAGCCCACCTCCGGGTGGTCCAGCAAGGTGGTCTCGTAGACGGTGCCGGTGTAGTAATCCAGACCCCGGGCGATGGTGAGGTCTACGGCGAAGTTGTCCTCGGGCACGCCGAAGGCGGCCAGATACTTCACCACGGTGTTCAGCTCATCCAACCCGAGGTCGAAGACCTCATTCCGGCCCCGGTAGCACTCCAGTGCGGAAAGGACCTCGGCATTGGTGCCCTTGATGGCGATGAAGGTCAGGATCTCGTCCGCCTGACCGGCGGTGAGGCCGGTCTCCTCGCCCATGAGGAGCTCCTTCACCTTGTCCGGGCCGATCTTGTCCAGCTTGTCCACGGTGCGCATGATGTCGGCGGACTTGTCCGTCAGGCCCAGCATGGCGTAGAAGCCGTTGAGCAGCTTGCGGTTGTTTACCCGAATCTGGAACCGGCGCAGGCCCAGCGAGGTAAAGGTCTGGTAGATGATGGAGGGGATCTCCGCCTCGTTGGCAATGTCCAGCTTGCCGTCGCCGATGATGTCGATGTCCGCCTGATAGAACTCCCGGAAGCGGCCCCGCTGGGCCCGCTCCCCCCGGTAGACCTTGCCGATCTGCAGACGGCGGAAGGGGAAGGCCAACTCGGCATAGTGCAGGGCCACATATTTGGCCAGCGGCACGGTGAGGTCAAAGCGGAGGGAGAGGTCGGTGTCGCCCTTGGTGAAGCGGTAGATCTGCTTCTCCGTCTCGCCGCCGGCCTTGGCCAGCAGCACTTCGGAGGCCTCGATCACCGGGGTGTCCAGCGGCGTGAAACCGTAGAGGGAATAGGAACGGCGGATCAGCTCCAGCATACGGTCGAACTGCACCTGCTTTTCCGGCAGCAATTCCATGAAGCCGGAGAGCGTGCGGGGTTTTTGTTTGGTCATAGCGATTGCTCCTTGTATAGTGATAATGACTTATTACAGATTGGAATGGAAATTTGGGGGAGTGGAGGTAAAATAAATGCTCTCATCCCATAGACCAATGGGACGAGAGCATGGCAAAGCAGACTCCCGTGGTGCCACCCACGTTCAGCCGGCGGCATGCCGGCCCTCTGGCCTTCTGGTGCGGGAAGGGGACCGCGCCCGTCTCCGGGCCCGCTCCGCCGGCGTCTTTCCCGCGCGCCTGCCGCAGGCCCCTTTCAGCCGTGGGGGCCGTCTCTGTCCGGCGGTGTGGGCGGTACTCATCCGGCGTCAACGCGGTGATGCCGCTGGGCTCAGACCTTCAGCGGTGTGGTGGGGCGCAGAACGGTGCGCCAGTCCAGATCGCCCCGGGCCAGACCGTGAATGAGCATTTCGGCGGTGGCCACGTTGGTGGCGAAGGGGACGTTGTGCTGGTCGCACAGGCTGGAGATGTAGCGCAGGTCCCGCTCCAGCTCGTCGGAGTTGGGGTCGTTGAAAAACAGCACCATGTCGATCTCATCGTAAGCGATGCGGGCGCCGATCTGCTGGCTGCCGCCGTGGGCGTGGGACAGGAACAGCTGCACCGGCAGGCCGGTGGCCTCTGCCACCAGGTGGCCCGTGCGGTTGGTGGCGCAGACGGTGTGCTTGGAGAGGATGCCGCAGTAGGCGATGCAGAACTGCACCATCAGCTCCTTCTTGTTGTCATGGCTCATCAGGGCAATATTCATGATTGTATCATCCTTTCGGCAGAATTCAGTGCAGGCGCAGCAGGGGGACCTTCCGGCCCAGCAGGCGGCGTGCGATGTTCAGGTAGGCGGGGGCGGCTCCCCGGCAGGTCATGAGGATCAGGGGCTCCCCGGCGGCGGCCGCCACGGTGACGTTGGGGTCCTCCGGTACGACCCCCAGCAGGGGCAGGCCGGCAGTGTCCATGGCGGAGTCGATGGAGGTGCGCAGCTTTTGGATCAGCTTGGGCTGCACCCGGTTCATCACCAGATGGAGCTCCTTCACCTGCGGCAGCAGCTCGGCGACGGTGCGCTGGGCGTCCCGCAGGGCGGCGGGGTCGGTGGCGGAGACCAGGACAGCCCGGTCCGCCGCGGCCATGGCCAGCTGGAAGCCGTCTCCCAGCCCCGCGGGGGAGTCCATGAAGATGAAGTCGAAGCAGTCCCGGGCATCATCCACCAGAGCCTTGAAGGCTGTGAGGTCCGGATCGTCCAGCACCAGCGGCGCGGTGAGCAGGTACAGGCCCCGGATGTCCGGGTGGGCAGTGACGGCGGTGAGGAGGGGGCAGCGGTGTTCCATCACGTCGCTGAAGTCCATCACGGCCAGATCGGCCAGACCCAGCGCCAGATCAAGGTTTCGCAGACCGATGTCCAGATCGATGCACAGCACCCGGTAGCCCAGCGCGGCGAGGCAGGAGGCCACGCCCGCGGTCAGGGAGGTTTTACCCGTGCCGCCTTTTCCGGAGGTGATCATCACGGAGATACCCATAGTCTGCCCTCCTTTCCTCAAAGCATATCATAATCCCACAAAGTTGGCAAGAGATGTTTGGGAGATTCACACAAAAAGTTTTCGCTCTTCACATTGGTTCAGAGGGGCGTTTTCTGAATTTTTGCCCATCTGCGGGGATAACGGGCCGGAGTCGGACCCTTTTTGCCAATCACGGCCACCCGGTGGGTTACATTGATGTGGGGGATGGCGTAGTCGTGGCAGCCCAGCAGCTCGCCGCCCAGTGCTGCGATAGCGTGAGATGCGGCATCCAGCTCGGGGCCGCACTCGGTGGATTTCATGGACAGAAAACGGCCGCCCACCTTGACAAAGGGAAGGCACAGCTCGCTGAGTACCCGCAGGTCGGCCACTGCCCGGGCGCTGGCGAAGTCGAACTGCTCCCGCAGGGCGGGGTCCAGCCCGGCCTCCTCCGCTCGGCCGTGGATGGTGCGCACGCCGGTGAGGCCCAGCTCCGCCGCAACGCCGTCCAGCCAGTCCAGCCGCTTCTGCAGGCTGTCCAGCAGAGTGAGCTCCAGTGTGGGGCAGAGGATCTTCAGCACCATGCCGGGGAAGCCCGCGCCGGTGCCCACGTCAATGAGGGCCTTGCCCTGTAGCCGGCCGCAGTCCAGCAGGGGGGCGCAGTCCAGCATGTGCAGGGTGGCCACATCCTTGGGGTCGGTGATGGCCGTCAGGTTCATCACCTGATTCTGCTGCAGGAGCAGCTCCCCATAGCGGGCCAGCTTGTCTGGTGCGTCGGCGGGGACAGAGCCCGCGAGGCCCAGAGTTTCCAGCCCCGAGGCGATCAGTTCTCTCATGGCGTCACCCCGCGAAGGCGGCGATGAGCGCCGGCAGGCCCAGCAGCAGGCCGAAGGCCGCTGCAGCCGCGCAGAGCACCACGACGATCACGGTCATCACCATGCCGCCGGGGGCGGTTCCCTTGGTCTGCCGATAGATGGCGGTCACCGCGGCGGCCGCCGCTACGGGCACCAGAAACAGGGGGAAGGTGCCCGCCAGAGACCGGCCTGGGCAGTAGAGCGAGAAGGTGATGATACCGAGGAACATCAGGGCGTAGGCAATGCCCATCCACGCGGCGATGCGCTTCTCCACGCTGGCGGGGACGAAGGGCTCCTTTTCCTTCTCAAGTTCCTCCTCGGGCAGGGAGGGCTGAGGGTCCAACTCGTCCTCAGGGCGCTTGGACTGGTCGCTCATTTCTGCTGCTCCTTGAGCAGATCACGGATCTCCATCAGCAGCTTCTCCTCGTTGGAGGGCTCAGGCGCGGCGGGGGCGGCAGCCTCCTCCTCGGCCTTCTTGTGCTTCTCGGCCATCTCGTGGGCCTTGTTGAAGCCTTTCACGATGGCGAACACCACCAGCGCCACCAGAATGAAGTCGATGACGGTGCCGAGGAAGGTGCCGAAGCCCAGTGTGATGGCTTCCTTCACCACGGTGTCGCCGTCCATGACGGCCTCGCGGACCACGATGTTCAGGGCGGTCATATCCCGGGCGCCCACGATCCAGCCGATGAAGGGCATCAGCAGGTCGTTCACCAGAGAGCTGGTGATCTTTCCGAAGGCGGTGGCGATGATGACGCCGACAGCCATGTCCAGCACGTTGCCGCGCATGATAAAGTCTTTAAATTCCTTGACAAGCCTTTTCATAACGTATAATCCCTCTCGAAAATTACTGTCTGTATTTATCCCTTGGGGATCAGGACCTCAGTGCCGCCCATATAGGGGCGCAGCACGGCGGGGATCTTTACGGAGCCGTCGGCCTGCAGGTTGTTCTCCAGGAAGGCGATGAGCATGCGGGGAGGAGCCACCACGGTGTTGTTCAGGGTGTGGGGCAGGTACATCTTGCCGTCCTCGCCCTTGACGCGGATCTTCAGGCGGCGGGCCTGGGCGTCGCCCAGGTTGGAGCAGGAGCACACCTCGAAATACTTCTGCTGGCGGGGGCTCCAGGCCTCGATGTCGCAGGACTTGACCTTCAGGTCGGCCAGGTCGCCGGAGCAGCACTCCAACTGGCGCACAGGGATGTCCATGGAGCGGAACAGCTCCACGGAGTAGCGCCACATCTGCTCGTACCACTTCATGGAGTCCTCGGGCTTGCAGACCACGATCATCTCCTGCTTCTCGAACTGGTGGATGCGGTAGACGCCGCGCTCCTCAATGCCGTGGGCGCCCTTTTCCTTGCGGAAGCAGGGGGAGTAGGAGGTGAGGGTCTGGGGCAGGGTGGACTCGGGCAGGATCTGGTCAATGAACTTGCCGATCATGGAGTGCTCGCTGGTGCCGATGAGATAGAGGTCTTCGCCCTCAATCTTGTACATCATGGCATCCATGTCGGTCTGGCTCATGACGCCCTCCACCACGTTGCCGTGGATCATGAAGGGGGGGATGCAGAAGATAAAGCCCTTGTTGATCATGAAATCCCGGGCGTAGGCCAGCACGGCCTCGTGCAGGCGGGCAATGTCGCCCATGAGGTAGTAGAACCCAGCGCCGGATACCCGGCCGGCGGAGTCCAGATCGATGCCGTTGAAGGACTCCATGATCTCGGTGTGGTAGGGGACCTCAAACTCGGGCACCACGGGCTCGCCAAAGCGCTGGACCTCCACGTTATAGCTGTCGTCGGGGCCGATGGGCACGGAGGGGTCAATGATGTTGGGGATGACAAGCATGATCTTGCGGATCTCCTTGGCCAGCTCGTCCTCCAGCACCTCCAGCTCGGCCAGCCGGTCGGCGTTGGCCTTCACCTTGGCCTTGGCCTCCTCAGCCTCGGCCAGCTTGGAGGGGTCCTTCTTGGCCTGCCCCATGAGCATACCCACCTGCTTGGACAGGGTGTTGCGGCTGGCCCGGAGCTCGTTGGCCTCGGTCATGGCGGCGCGGTTGCGGGCGTCCAGCTCCAGCACCTGATCTACCAGCGGCAGCTTCTCGTCTTGAAACTTCTTCTTGATGTTTTCCTTGACAATGTCCGGGTTATCGCGGATAAATTTGATATCTAACATGAAATTTGACTTCCTCTCTCGAAAGGTTATTGTTGTTTGGTTTCACGTGAAACGGAGAGCCCTTCCAGCAGATCCAGCAGGGCGTTCAGGTCGTCAGTATCGTAGAATTCCAGCTCCAGCTTGCCTTTTTTCTTGCCGGCGCTGATGGTGACCCTGCGGCCCAGCCGGCCGGAGAGGGACTTTTCCACCTCTGCGATGTAGATGCGGTTAGGGTCGTCCTTCTTTTCCCGGGCCTTGGGCGGGGCGAGGGTGAATTTTTTAGCCCCGGCCTCCGCCTGCCGGACGCTGAGCCCCTGCTGCACGATGAGCTCCGCAAAGGCGGTCTGGGCGGCCTCGCCCTCCACCATAAGGACGGCCCGGCCGTGGCCGGCGGTGAGCTTGCCCTCGATGAGCATCTGGCGCACCTCGGGGGGCAGGGCGGTGAGCCGCAGGGCGTTGGTGACGGCGGGGCGGGACTTGCCCATCCGCCGGGCCACTTCCTCCTGCGTCATGCCGTAGTCGGTGAGGAGCACCTGATAGCCCTCGGCCTCTTCCATGGGGTTCAGATCCTCCCGCTGGAGGTTTTCGATGAGGCCGATCTCCATGACCTTCTTGTCGTCGGCCTCGATGATCACGGCGGGGACCTCGGTGAGGCCCGCCAGCCGGGCGGCCCGCCAGCGGCGCTCGCCGGCGATGATCTGGTAATAGCCGGAGCTCAGCCGGCGGACGGTGAGGGGTTGGATGACTCCATGCTCCCGGATGGAGTCGGCCAGATCGGCCAGCGCCTCCTCGTCGAAGTGCTTGCGGGGCTGATTGAGGCCAGGCTCCACCTGTGACACGGGAAGAAAGACCGAGCCGGCCTCCTGAGTCTGAAGGGCGGCGTCCCCCATGAGGGCGCCGAGCCCACGGCCCAGACCTTTGGCGTTTGCCATAGCAGTGTTCCTTTCTATCTATCAGTTGTGATTTTTGCCGTAGAATTCCCGGGCAAGGCCGTCGTAGGCGTCGGCGCCCCGGGAGAGACGGTCATAAGCGGAAATGGGCTTGCCGTGGCTGGGGGCCTCGGACAGGCGGACGTTGCGGGGGATCACACTGGCGTACACCTTGCCGGGGAAGTACCGCTTGACCTCCTCCGCCACCTGCATGGAGAGGTTGGTGCGCCCATCGTACATGGTAAGCACCACGCCCTCCAGCTCCAGTGCCGGGTTGAGGGACCGCTTGGCCAGCCGCACTGTATACAGCAGGTCGCTGAGCCCTTCCAGCGCGTAGTACTCGCATTGTACAGGCACCAGCAGGGTGTCTGCGGCGCAGAGGGCGTCCAGCGTCAACAGCTCAAGAGAGGGAGGGCAGTCGATGAAGATGAAGTCGTACTGGTCCTTGACGGTGGCCAGCGCCTCCTTCAGGCGGTATTCCCGGCGGTCCAGCGCGATGAGCTCTACCGTGGCGCCGGAGAGAGCCTTGTTGGCGGGAAGCACATCCCCCCAACGGGTGGAGACGATGGCCTTCTTCGCATCAGCGTCGCCCATGAGCACCTCGTACACGCTGGGGGAGCGGGACTTGTCCACGCCGAAGCCGGAGGTGGCGTTGCCCTGCGGGTCGAAGTCGCACACCAGCACCTTCACGCCCATGGCAGCCAGCGCGGCGGCCAGATTCACGCAGGTGGTGGTCTTTCCCACGCCGCCCTTTTGATTGACTATCGCAACGGTCTTGCCCATGTGGCGCACACCCATTTCTTTCTTTAGAGTGAATTTTATTATACCCTCTGGCGTGCCGCATTTCAACCTTTTTCTGAACAAATACAAGTTTCACGTGAAACAAACCGCGCAGAGCTCTGCCCGATGGTTTCACGTGAAACAAGCGCCCCGGATCAACCCCCGGGGCGCTTGAAAAGACGACTCACACTCCCGGCTGTTTTGGGATGTGGATGGTGAGTACCAGATCTTCATCGGTCTCCTGCCGGTCCCATCGGGCGGCCACACCGGCGGACTGCATGATGCTCAGACTGCGGCGGACGGTGTTGAGGAAGAGCCGCACATCCTTGGTGCGGTAGAGCGGGATGGCCTTCTTTGGTTTGGCGGTCTGCCCGCACAGGCGGGCAATGTACTGTTCCGACTGGGCCACATTCAGCTTGGCGGTAATGATGTGCTCCGCGGCGGTCCGCTGAAGGGCCGGAGAGGGGAGGGACAGCAGTGCCCGGGCGTGGCGTTCGGTGAGGCGGGCATCCCGCAGCAGGACGATGACCTCCGGCGGCAGCTTCAGCAACCGTAGCTTATTGGCCACGGCGGACTGGCTCTTGCCTACCCTGCGGGCGGCCTCCTCCTGCGAGAGGCCGAAGCGGTTGATGAGAGTCTGGAGGGCGGCAGCCTCCTCCCAGACGTCCAGATCGGCCCGCTGGAGATTTTCCACCAGCGCCAGCAGGGAGGACCGCTCGTCATCGGCGGTCACCGGGAGGCAGGGCACCGTGGTCAGCCCCGCCAGCTTTGCGGCCCGCAGCCGCCGCTCCCCGGCAATGAGCTCCCAGCCGGTGGGCGTTTTGCGCACGGACAGCGGCTGGAGCACTCCCAGCGCCTGAATAGAGCGGGCCAGCTCCGTCAGCTCGCCCGGGTCGAACTGACGCCGGGGTTGGTGGGGATTGGGTCGGATCGCGTCCGGCGGGAGCTCTATCACCCGGGGCCCGGCTTTGATAAACAGCGGCATAAAAAACGCCTCCCTGTCGTGGTTTGCCAAATTATACCACGGGAGGGAGGACGAAAGTATGGGAAGCTTGTCGGACGGGGCTCAGGCCCGGAGGAAGCCCTTGCCGAAGATCTCGCTGGAGTTGGTGATGAGCATGAAGGCGTGGGGGTCGGTCTCTTTCAGGTGGCGGCGGAGGGTGACGGCCTGTGCCCGGTTCAGGGCGGCCAGCACTACCCACTTGGTCTCGTGGGAGTAAGCGCCCTTGGCCTCCCAGATGGTGGCGGAGCGGTGGAGGTCATGGGTGATGAAGGCGGCCACCGCCTCCGGGTCGGAGGTGACGAGGATGAAGCTCTTCTTGCGGTTCAGGGACTCGATCACCGTATCCACCAGCACGGACTTGAGCACAAGGCCGAGAATGGAGAAGAGGCCGGTCTCGATATTCACCACGAGGAAGGTGGAGGCGGCCACCAGAATGTCCACGTACAGCAGGGCGCGGCCGATGTCCAGACTGGAGTATTTTTTCAGGATCATGGCCAGAATATCGGTCCCGCCGGTGGAGCCCTGGGTGTTGAACAGGATACCGGCGCCGAGGGCGGGGAGGAGAACGGCGAAAAACAGCTCCAGCATCTTCTGGTTGGTGAGGGGCCCGGCCATGGGGCACAGCCACTCCAGCCCGGACAGCAGGGCGGAGAACAGGATGGAGCAGTATACCGTGCGGATGCCAAAGCCCTTGTTCAGCACGATGAAGCCGAGGATGAGGAAGACGATATTGATGACGGAGGCGAAGGTGGCGGAGGACACCGAGGGGAACACCGCAGACAGCAGAATGGCGATGCCGGTGACTCCGCCCATGGAGAAATTGTTGGGGAATTTGAAGAAATAGACGCCCACGGCCACCAGAGCCGTGCCCAGTGTCAGCAGGAGAAAATCCTTGAGACTGAACTTGTCGCGCATGTGGAAGAGCTCCTTTCAAATCCTGCGCCCACCCGCAGAAACAGGCGCAGGGGATCTTTATGACAGAACTGTGAACATTGTAGCAGAAATCTGTCGGCAGGACAAGAAAGAATGTGGAAAAGGGGGGCTTGCAGAAAAAATCCTTTTTTGCTACAATGAACTCACCACGAGAAAAGGGTGAGTATGGTGAAACTGCTGGAAGACCGCATCCGCCGGGACGGCGTTGTGCTCAACGAGGATGTATTAAAGGTAGACAGCTTTCTCAACCACCAGATGGACGTGTCCCTCTTTGCCGAAATGGGGAAGGAGTGGGCCCGGCTGTACGGCGGAGAAAACGTCACCAAGATCCTGACCATCGAGGCCTCCGGCATCGGCATGGCCTGCGTGGCGGCGGAGCAGTTCGGGGGGGTCCCCGTGGTCTTCGCCAAGAAGAGCAAATCCCGGAATGTCACCGGCGAGATGTACCATGCGCAGGTGGAGTCCTTCACCCACGGACAGGTCAACGACGTGACCGTGTCCAAGAAGTACCTGTTGCCCACGGACCGGGTGCTCATCATTGACGACTTCCTGGCCAACGGCGCAGCGCTTCAGGGACTGATGGAGCTGGTGGCGCAGGCGGGCGCCACGCTGGTGGGAGCCGGCATCGCCGTGGAGAAGGGCTTCCAGCCCGGCGGCGACAGGATCCGCAGTCAGGGCGTACGGGTGGAATCTCTCGCCCGGATCAAGCACATGAGCCCTGAGGGCATCGAGTTTTTCTGAGCCCTACCTTTTAATTATAATATCGGTCGGTATATGCCGGGAGATAGGGTCCCGGCGTCTCTACCCGGCGGCCTTAAATCGCCGGACTATCGTCAGCAGCTTCTGTCCCCGCTGGGGTGACGGGCTGCTCAGCGTGGGGACTGCCGGCCGGCGGTCCCCTTCTGTTTTGTTCTTTGACCGCTTCAGGCGGTTTTAGAAAGATGTCACTTGCAACCAAAGTATAAAATGAAACTGGAGGAAAATCAATCATGAAGAAGATCCTTGCCATGATCCTCGCCGCCATGATGCTGTTCAGCCTCGTGGCCTGCGGCGCCGACAAGCCCACGCAGTCCACCCAGCCTCAGCCAAGCGAGAGCACTGAGCCCAGCAACGAGCCCGAGGGCAAGACCATCAAGGTCGGCCTCATCTGCATCGGCGACGAGAACGATCAGGGCTATACCTACAACTTCATGCGCGGCAAAGAGGCCGCCGACGAGGCTCTCAAGGCTGAGGGCATCAACGTGGAGTGGATCGTGAAGTACAACCTCACCGAGGGCGATCCCGTGGCCGTGGCCAACGAGGAGCTGGTGGAGGAAGGCTGCTCCATCATCTTCAACAACTCCTACGGTCAGGAGCCCGCCATGCTCCGCGTGGCCGTGGAGAACCCCGACGTCACCTTCGTGGGCATGACCAACGAGGGCTCTTGGAAGGACGACCTGGCCAACACCCACAACGCCTTCGCCAACATCTATGAGGGCCGTTACGTTGCCGGCGTGGCCGCCGGCCTGAAGATGCAGCAGATGATCGACGACGGTGAGATCACCGCCGAGCAGGCTGTCATCGGCTATGTGGGCGCCTACTCCTTCGCCGAGGTCATTTCCGGCTTCACCGCTTACTATCTGGGCGCCAAGAGCGTCTGCCCCTCCGCCACCATGAAGGTGCAGTTCGTGGGCTCCTGGTCTGACGCCACTGCCGAGGCCAATGCTGCTGCCGCCCTGTGCGATGTCGGCTGCATCATGATCTCCCAGCACTCTGACAACACCACCCCCGCCACCACCGCCCAGCAGAAGGGCGTGTACCACACCGGCTACAACAACGACATGACCGGTGTTGCCCCCGACGCCTCCATCATCGGCACCCGCATCGACTGGACCGGCTACTTCGTCCATGCCATCAAGTGCGTGGTCAACGGCGAGGAGCTGGAGCAGGACTACGTGAACCACGGTATGGCTGACGGCGCTGTCGTCATGACTAAGCTGAACGAGGCCATCGCCGCCCCCGGCACTGCTGAGAAGCTGGCCGAGGTCGAGGAGGGCATCAAGAACGGCACCATCAAGGTCTTCGACACCAGCACCTTTACCGTGGACGGCGAGACCGTCACCCACGCCTTCGCGCTGGACACCGACGGCGACTACAATGCCGACTCCGAGGAGGCCGTGTTTGACGGTGCCTTCCATGAGTCCTACTTCCAGTCCGCTCCCTACTTCACCCTGCGGGTGGACGGCATCGAGTGGCTGAACTCCGCTTACTAAGATAACCTGAACAACAACCGGATAGGGGCCGCCCCGCTTGGGACGGCCCCTATCCTCCTCGCATCCCCCCGTGGATCGACAGGAGCGCCCTCCGGACGCTGCTGTGGGTCCGCGGAATTCCTATTTTAACGACGGAAAGGATGATGACCCTTGCAGGACGAATGTATGATCAGAATGCGGGACGTGACCAAGACCTTCGGTTCTACCGTGGCCAACGACAAGGTCTGGCTGGATATCCGCAGGGGAGAGATCCTCTCTCTGCTGGGCGAGAACGGCAGCGGTAAGACCACCCTGATGAACATGCTGGCTGGCATTTACAGCCCGGACTCCGGCCAGATCTTCGTCAACGGAGAAGAGGTCTCCATCCGTTCCCCCAAGGACGCCTTCCGCTATGGTATCGGCATGGTGCACCAGCACTTCAAGCTGGTGGACGTGATGACCGCCACGGAGAACGTGGTGCTTGGCCTGAAGGGCAGCTGGCTGCTGGACCTGAAGTCCGCCCGCCAGAAGATCATGGAGATCAGCGACCGGTACAACTTCGCCGTGGACCCGGACAAGAAGGTCTACGACATGTCCGTGTCCGAAAAGCAGACCCTGGAGATCGTGAAGGTCCTCTACCGCGGGGCGGAGATTCTGATCCTGGACGAGCCCACCGCCGTCCTCACCCCTCAGGAGACCCAGCGGCTGTTCAAGGTCCTGCGGGCCATGAAGGCCGACGGCAAGTCGGTCATCATCATCACCCATAAGCTCCACGAGGTCATGGAGATCGCCGACCGGGTGGCGGTGCTGCGCCGGGGCCACTTTGTGGGTGATATGGCCATCAAGGACACCAATCCCCAGGAGATGACCAACATGATGGTGGGCCGCCCGGTGTCCCTGAACATCGACCGGCCCGACCCCGTGAACCCCACCGAGCGTCTCGCCGTCAGCGACCTGACGGTGGTGGACAGCGAGGGCGTCACCAAGCTGGACCACGTGACCTTCACCGCCATGGGCGGCGAGATCCTGGGCGTGGCGGGCATCGCCGGCTCCGGCCAGAAGGAGCTGCTGGAGGCCATCGCCGGGCTCCAGCCGGTGGCGGGCGGTTCCATCCGCTACACCCCGGAGGGCAAGGACCCCTCCGAACTGGTGGGCAAGACCCCCATGCAGATCAAGGATGCCGGCGTGGCCATGGCTTTCGTTCCCGAGGACCGACTGGGCATGGGCCTGGTGGGCGGCATGGGTATGACGGGCAACATGATGCTCCGCTCGTGGCGGAAGGGCAAGGGCCTCTTCGTCCACAGGAAGGACCCCAACGAGCTGGCCCTTCAGGTGATGAAGGATCTGGAGGTCGTCACCCCCGATGTGGACTACCCGGTGCGCCGGCTGTCCGGCGGCAACGTGCAGAAGGTGCTGGTGGGCCGCGAGATCGCCTCCGCCCCCTCCGTGCTGATGAGCGCCTACGCCGTCCGCGGGCTGGACATCAATACTTCCTATACCATCTACAACCTGATGACCGAACAGAAGAAAAAGGGCGTGGCGGTCATCTTCGTGGGCGAGGATCTGGACGTACTGCTGGAGCTGTGCGACCGTATTCTGGTCCTGTGCGCCGGTAAGGTGTCCGGCGTGGTGGACGCCCGCACTGCCACCAAGGAACAGGTGGGCATGCTCATGACCCGTCTGGACGGGGAGGAGGAGAAGCAGGATGCATGAACAGAAAACGCCCCTTTTCCGCCTGACCAAGCGGGGTGAGATGCCTCGAAGACAGGCGTGGGCCATCCGGGGGGGTTCCTTCGTGGCCGCCATCCTCATCGGTGCGCTGCTCTTCCTCGCGCTGGGCAGCAACCCCATCAGTGCTTACGGAACCATCCTCTCCGGTTCGCTGGGCAAGCCGGCCTCCCTGCGGCAGACCGTCAAGATCGCCGTGCCCCTGCTGGGCACCGCGCTGGCGCTGGCCCCCTGTTTCAAGATGCGTTTCTGGAACATCGGCGCCGAGGGCCAGATCACCGCGGGCGCCATCGCCGCGGCCTACTTCGCCCTCTTCTGGCATGACAAGCTGCCCTCCGCCGTGCTGCTGATCGTCATGGGGGCGGCCGCGGCCGTGGCCGGCGGCATCTGGGCCCTGATCCCCGCGGTGTTCAAGGCCAAGTGGGGCACTAACGAGACCCTGTTCACCCTGATGATGAACTACATCATCATCGGCGTGGTCCGATGGCTTCAGGGCGGTCCGTGGGAGGGCAAGCCCGGCAGCCAGATTATCCCCAACTTCAACAAGGCCGCTGTGCTGCCCAAGGTCTTCGGTGTCCACTGCGGCTGGATCATGGTGCTGGTGCTGACGGTGTTTATGTTCATCTACATGAAGTATACCAAGCACGGCTATGAGATCGCCGTCATCGGCGAGAGCGAGAACACCGCCCGCTATGCCGGCATGGACGTGGCCAAGATCACCATCCGCACCATGGTCCTCTCCGGCGCCATCTGCGGTCTGGTGGGGTATATGGTAGCCTCCGGCGCGAACCAGACCCTGTACGACAGCGTGGCTGACGGCGTGGGCTTCACCGCCATCACCGTGGCGTGGCTGGCCCAGCTGAACCCCTTTGCCATGATCGCCATTTCCCTCCTGCTGGCGGTGCTGGACAAGGGTGCCAGCACCCTCCAGACCCGCATGGCCATCCCCGCCTCCATTTCGGACATTATCACCGGTGTCTTCCTGTTCTGCATGCTGGCGGCTGAGTTCTTCATCAACTACCGCATCATCGTCCGCTCCAAGGCGGAGAAGGGGGGCGCGTCTGAATGAACACTGTGATCCAGCTCATTTTCAACGCCATCCTCAACGGCACGCCCCTGATGTACGGCACCGTGGGCGAGGTGCTCACGGAGAAGTCCGGCAACATGAACCTCGGTGTAGAGGGCATGATGTACATGGGCGGCGCGCTGGGCCTGGCCGGTGCCTTCTACTACGAGAAGGCCGCGGGAGCCAGCGCCAGCGGCGTGGTGGCTGTCCTGCTGGCCATCCTGTGCGCCTTCCTGGCGGGAGCTGTGGGCGCGCTGATCTTCAGCTTCCTCACCATCTCCCTGCGCACCAACCAGAACGTCACCGGTCTGGCCCTGACCATCTTCGGCACCGGCGTGGGCCAGTTCATGGGCGAGTACATGCGCACCCGGGAGGGCGGCTACGTGGCCGTGGGCAACTCCCTCAAGACCTACTTCCAGAACTCTCCCTTTCCCAAGGCCCTTCAGGATATCCCGGTGCTGGGCCCGCTGGTGTTCGGGCACAACATCTTCGTCTATCTGGGCCTGGCGATCTGCCTCGTGATGGCCTTCTATATGAAGCGCACCCGCTGGGGCCTGAACCTGAAGGCGGTGGGAGAGTCCCCCGCCACCGCGGACGCCGCGGGCATCAACATCGGCCGGTATAAATATCTGGCCACCATCATTGGGGGCGGTATCTCCGCCATCGGCGGCATGGTGTACATCATGACCATCGCCGGCTGCGTCTGGAACCACGAGGGCCTGTCTGGCGAGGGTTGGCTGGCCGTAGCGCTGGTCATCTTCTGCCTGTGGCGGCCCATCAACACCATCTGGGGCAGCATCCTGTTCGGCGGGCTGGTCATTCTGTACCTCCGGGTGCAGATCCCCTTCATCCCGGACCAGCTGTACAAGGTCCTGCCCTATGTGGTGACGGTCATCGTCCTCATTATCACCAGCCTGCGCAGCAGCAAGGAGAATCAGCCTCCTGCCGGGCTGGGTCAGGCCTACTTCCGGGAGGACCGCTGATCCCGGTTTCCATCCAAACCAACAAAGCGCCCCTCTGCCTTGCGGCAGGGGGCGCTTTTGGTTTGTCTGCGGGCAAAAAGGTGACCCGGAGCCGCTTGCAGGCTCCGGGTCAAAAGGATGGAGGATAGAATGAAAAAGAAAGGATATCTCTTGCAAGTATTAAGATAAAGGAGAATCGTTACAAAAGTTCGGGGAGATTTGTTACAAAAGTATTAAATGTTCGGGTTTGGCGGAAAATCTTCACCGCAGGCCCTGAAAAAAACGGCTCAGCAGGGCCTGACACCGGTCCGCCAGCAGACCGCCGTAGATCCGGGGCCGGTGGTTGAAGCGTTCTTCGAACAGGTTGAGCACCGAGCCACAGCAGCCGGACTTCTCCTCCCGGGCGCCGTAGCGCACCTCGGCAATGCGGGAATTGATGATGGCCCCGGCGCACATGGGGCAGGGCTCCAGCGTGACGTATAGAGTGCAGCCCGTCAGCCGCCAGGAGCCCAGCGCCCGGCAGGCGGCGTCGATGGCCTCGATCTCTGCGTGGGCGGTGGCCCGGCCGTCGGCCTCCCGGCGGTTGCGGCCCTCGCCGAGGATGCGCCCGTCCGGTCCTGCGATGACGCAGCCCACTGGCACGTCGCCGTCGGCGATACACTCCTCCGCCCGGGCCAGCGCCCGGGCCATATACTCCTCGTGGGTCATAGCACCCCTCCGTTCAGGCTTGCTTTCCTGATTCATCCTACCACATTTCCACGGAAAAGAAAACCCCTTGACTTATATCGAATATTGATATATAGTGTGCCCAAGAGGGGAGGGGAGCGCCATGGCCCGCAAAAAGCTGGATACACTGACGGAGCAGATGTTCTATCTGCTGCTGGCCCTGTGGGAGCCGGGCCACGGCTACGCCATCATGGACCGGGTGCGTACCCTCTCCCACGGGCGGCTGACGCTGGGCCCGGGCACACTGTACACCCTGCTGGGCCGGTTTGAGCAGGAGGGCCTGATCGTGCTGGAGCGCGTGTTGGACAAGCGGAAGGTCTATCGCCTCACCGATCTTGGCACCCAGACGCTGGAGCAGGAGTACGGGCGCCTGCGCCGTCAGGTGGCGGATGCGGCGGCGGTATTGGAGGGGAACGGACATGAGTAACGTGAAATATACGCTGGGCGGCTTCTCCGCCGGGGACTACCGGGCGGTGGAGCGCTATCTGAATGAACAGGCCGCCGCCGGCTGGGAGCTGGTGCGGGCCGGCGCGGTGCTGGCCAAGTGGCGGCGCACCGACCGGAAGGACCTCCGCTGGTGCGTGGACCTGGCCTCCACCCGGCAGAGCCGGGAGGAACGGCTGGACTACGTCGGCTTCTGCCGCGAGGGCGGCTGGGAGCTGGCAGCCTATACCGGGGGGATGTACCTGTTCCGCTCCCGCCCCAGGGAGGAGGCCATCCCGGTCCAGACCGACCCGGTTTTGGAACGAAAGAACTACAATCGGTATTATATCCGCAATTGTATCCTCTCTGTATTGATCGTTTTAACGTGGATTGGCTTCTACGCTCTGCTGGGCTGGGGCATGGGCAGCGACTGGGGAGAGGCGCTGCAGGAGCTGTGCCAGAACTGGAGGGAGAGCTGGACCCTCACCGCCCTACTGCCTGCGGCGGTGCTGTGGGGGCTGTGCGCAGTGTGGAAGCTGGCGGATTTTTCCGCCGGACTCTGGCGGGCCCGGGGCGGGGCGGTCCCGGTATCGCCCCGGTGGGTCATGCGGGCCAACGGGCTCTGCGGTGTGCTGTCCCTGCTGGGTGGGGTGCTGGTGATCGCCGGGGCCCTGCTGGACAGCCTGCTGGGGGCTGGCCGGACCATGTCCATGGGGATTCTGCTGGCCATGTGGGGGTGCGTCTGCCTGTACCGCGGTTTTCTCTGGGAGGAGGACCTGTACCCTGGGGAGCGGAAGCGCCTCCGCCGGGCGGGCTTTGCGCTCATCGGCCTGCTGGCCGTCCTGATCGTGGGCCGGGCGGCGACTCCTTACGGCACTTGGGGCGACTACCGGGGCTCCCAGAAGACGGAAGCTCATTACGCGGCCATGGAGTCCGCCCCGGTGGTGCGGCTGGAGGAGCTTGGGCTCGGCGCGGCCAACAGGACCCTCGCCGATGTGGCGGTGCCTGCGGGGCATATCTGGCGGGTAGAGACCAGTGAGCGGCTGTGGCTCATGGGCAGCGAGAGCGTCCGCTGCTGGACGGAGCGTCAGGCGATCGATCTGGCAGAGGACCGGCTGGCGGCCCTCGCCAGCTCGGCCGGTGGGATCAGCGGCTTCCCCATGCCGGGGGTAGAGCTGAAGTCCATGGCGCTGGACTGGGCGGACGCCGCCTGGTATGGCGAATACCATGCGGAGGACGGAGAATTTTCCGTCCTGCTGCTGCGGTTGGGGAGGCTGGTGTGCCGCATCACCGTGCCCGGAGTGATGGATATGGGCCAACTGGCGGCCGTGCAGGCCCGCCTGAGCCCGTGGGCAACGGAGCGTTGAAAAGGAAACGCCCGTCTGGTTGCCAGAAGCGGAGCGTTTTGATAGGATGAGGTCAGGGAAGGGGCCGCGGCAGAGGCGGCGCCGGGAGCGGAAAGAGAGGTAAACAGTAAAAAATGTTATTTTGCACAAAAACAGGGAGGAAAAGAAAAAAGAATTGACAAAGCATTGAGATTAAATATACTAAAATTAGGAAAGGGGTGATTGAAATGTAACCGCGATAAGAAAAACCTTCAGGCCCAAAGATAATACAAGATTAACAGAAAGGGAGAAATAATTAAAAATGAAAAAGACAATTCTTTCCCTTTCCTTGGCACTTGCAATATACGGGAAATAGGACGACTACAATGACAGAAATATACAACAGTGTGCACAACTTGAATTCAAATGGCAGCAGCAGGTACCTAATCTACGGAACATAGAGGGAGGAAAACCGGCATGAAGAAAAGGCTGATTCCCTTATTGATGGCGATGGCGCTGCTGCTGAGCGCCTGCGGAGCGAAGGAAGGGCAGGTAAGCTATGAGACCGGCAGCAGCGGGGCGAGCGTGGTCATCAAAGGTTATGACGCACAGATGCTGGAGTATCATCCGGACAGTCTGGCGGGGGGTTATCTCTACTTTGCCAGCCCCGTGTTCCTGGGCGGAGCCTTTGAGGGCGTGGTTACCGAAGGGGACGCCAGGCTGGAGGACGGGAAGATCACGGTGGCCTTCATGAGAAAGGACGATTAGGGTGGGACGGTATTTGGAGCCGGCGCCCGGTTCACCGTGGATGTGGAGAGCAAAACGGTGACGGAATCTGTGTTTACCCCCTGGGAAGGGCATGAGATCACCATGACCGAAGAGGAAATGGCGCAGGCCGGCCTTGCCCTGGCGGAGCTCATCCGTGGGGCGCGGAACTACCTGAACGGAACGATATAAGAAGGGGCCGACAGCAATGCTGTCGGCCCCTTCTTTGAAACCGGAAAGTTCCGGATTACACCATGCTCTTGAGCTCGGGGGAGACGATCAGGGTGGCCTCAGTGGCGGCCTGGATTTGCTCCACGGTGAACTCGGGGTTGTACTCAGTGAGGACAAGGCCCTTGTCGGTGACCTCCATCACGCCCATCTCAGTGATGATCTTGGTGATG
The DNA here is from genome assembly GCA_934667095.1 of uncultured Oscillospiraceae bacterium. Taxonomy (GTDB): domain Bacteria; phylum Bacillota; class Clostridia; order Oscillospirales; family Oscillospiraceae; genus Enterenecus. The sequence goes on from CAKULE010000003.1 coordinate 117,977, forward strand.
CAGTGCACGGCGGTATAGGGCAGCTTGCACTTCTTCAGGATCTTGGGGTTGCCCTTGGCGGTGTGCTCCATGGCGACGATGACGTTCTTAGCGCCGACCAGCAGGTCCATAGCGCCGCCCATGCCGGGCATCTTCTTGCCGGGGATGATCCAGTTGGACAGGGACCCCTCCTCGTCAACCTCGAGGCCGCCCAGAATGGTGGCGTCCACGTGGCCGCCGCGGATCAGGCCGAAAGAGGTGGCGGAGTCGATGAAGCAGCCAACGCTGCTGACAGCGGCGGGGGAGCCGCCGGCGTCCACCACGTGGATGGGGTCGCGGTTCTCATCGTTCACGGTGCCGGTGCCGATGATGCCGTTCTCGGACTGGAGGGTCACATGGATGCCCTCGGGCAGGTAGCTGGGGACCAGAGTGGGAAGGCCGATGCCCAGATTGACCACGTCGCCGTCCTTCAGCTCCTTGGCGACACGCTTGGCGATAAAGCCCTTGATCTCAGACTTTTCCATTAGTAGTTACCTCCCTCGACCACGTAGTCGACGAACACGCCGGAGGTGCGGACATCCTCGGGGGTGATATGGTCGACGATCTCCTCGGCCTCCACGATGACGACGTCAGCGGCGGTGGCCATAACGATGTTGAAGTTGCTGGTGGTGCCCTTGTACCAGATGTTGCCAGCCTTGTCCACCTTGGCGCCGCCAAGAACCGCGAAGTCAGCGTGGATGGGCTTCATCAGCAGGTAGTCCTTGCCGTCGATGGTCTGCTTGCCGAGGCAGAACTCGTTGTCCTCAACGATGGTGCCGACGCCGGTGGGGGTCAGCACGCCGCCGAGACCAGCGCCGTCGGCGCGGATCATCTCAGCCAGAGAGCCCTGAGGTACGAGGACCACGTCCAGAGTGCCCTCCTGCATGTTCTGGGTGGCGACCTCGGGGTTGAGGCCCACGTGGGTGGCGATGAGCTTCTTCACCTGATGGTTGTGGATCAGCTTGGCCACGCCGTAGTAGTCCTCGCCGAGAGGGCCGCCGGGCATGGAAGCGTCGTTGCCGATCATGGTCAGATCCTTGACGCCGCTCTTGGAGAGGGCATCGATGAACTTATGGGCGTTGCCGCAACCCATGAAGCCGCCGAACATCACGGTGGCGCCATCGGGGATCAGCTTGACCGCCTCTTCGATGGATACGAATTTAGGCATTTTGTTTGACCTCCTGAAAGTTTAAATGAGCTTGGGGGGACGGGGACGTACCCCGTCCCCCCATGGACTGTGGTGAAAAAGTGCGGTCAGCTCAGCACTTCTCGAACACGGTGGTGACGCCCATGCCGCCGCCGATGCACAGAGTGGCCAGGCCCTTCTTGGCCTCGGGCCGCTTCTGCATCTCGTGCAGCAGGGTGACGATGATACGCGCGCCGGAAGCGCCCACGGGGTGGCCGATGGAGATGGCGCCGCCGTTGACGTTGACCTTATTCATATCGAAGTGGAGCTCGCGGGCCACAGCGATGGACTGGGCAGCGAAGGCCTCGTTGGCCTCGACCAGGTCGATGTCCTCGATGGACAGGTTGGCCTTCTTCAGAGCCTCGCGGGTGGAGACGACGGGGCCGACACCCATGATCTTGGGATCGACGCCGCCCTGGCCCCAGCTGATCAGCTTGGCCATGGGCTTCAGGCCATACTTCTCCACGGCCTCGCCGGAAGCCAGCACGATGGCGGCAGCGCCGTCGTTGATGCCGGAGGCGTTGGCGGCGGTGACGCGCTTCTCGTGCTTGCGCACATGCTCGGCCTTGATCTCGGTGACGTCGAAGGTGTGGACGACCTCGTCCTCAACGCCATCGGGGCCCACGGGGAACGCGCCCTTCAGCTTGGCAACGGACTCCATGGTCACGCCGGCCTTGGGGAACTCGTCGACCTTGAACTCCACCATTTCCTTCTTCTTCTTGATCATGACGGGGACGATCTCGTCCTCGAACTTGCCGGCCTTCTGAGCGGCCTCGGTCTTGTTCTGAGAGCTGACGGCGAACTGGTCCAGCTCCTCGCGGGTGATGCCCCAGATGTCGCAGATGTTCTCAGCGGTGGTGCCCATGTGGTAGTTGTTGTAAACGTCCCACAGGCCGTCGTTGACCATGGTGTCCACCATGGTGGTGTTGAACATACGGGCGCCGCCACGGGCGGAGGGGACAGCATAAGGAGCCATGGTCATGTTCTCAGTGCCGCCGCAGACGACCACGTCGGCGTCGCCGGCCAGGATGGCACGGCCAGCCTCGATGACGGACTTCATGCCGGAGCCGCACACCATGCCCACGGTGTAAGCGGGGACGGAGTAGGGCAGGCCGGCCTTGATGCCCACCTGACGGGCCACGTTCTGGCCCTGAGCAGCGGTGAGGATGCAGCCGAACATCAGCTCGTCCACCATCTCGGGCTTCATGTTAGCACGCTCCAGAGCGGCCTTCACCACGGTAGCGCCGAGATCAGAAGCGGGAGTGTTGGACAGGGAGCCCTGGAAGGCACCCACAGCGGTACGGCAGCAGCTGACTACGTACAGGTCTTTCATGATACAATACCTCCAAAATTTGTTTTGCAAAGGGGTCATAACGCATCTGACAAAAATTATATACCTGAGTACCGAAAAAATCAACAGGGTGAGGTGACTTTTTCGATAGAAAATGATGCTTTTTTCAAAAAGCAGGGGCTGAGAGCGACTTCCGGGCCTTTGGGGTAAGTCAGAAAAGACAAAGAGGAGATAAAAAATGACAAAGATTTGACGAAATCCATCATCGAACAGGGCAGGATCAGCGCTGGGCGGCCCGGCGGATGGCCTTCTCGGCCTCGCACACCCCCAGCGGGAGCACAGACAGTCCCAAAACCACGGCCCACTCCACGGCGGAGAGCGCGCAGACGCTGAATACGCTCATCAGCGGGGGGACCAGCAGCACGGCCAGCTGGAGGAGCATACCCACCACAAAGGCCTTGTTCATGGCCTTGTTGGAGAACAGGCCGATGGTGACGATGGACTGGTGTTCGCTGCGCACGTCATAGGCGTGGAACAGCTGGCACAGGGTCAGGGTGGCGAAGGCCATGGTGTTGGCGGTGGCGTCCGCCGCGTTGGGGTCGCTGAGGACGTATTCGCCCAGCCAGTAGGCCGCTAGCGTGATCAGGCCCACCATGGTCCCCTGCCACGCCAGCCGGATGGAGAAGGACCGGTTGAACAGCGGCTCGCTGGCGGAGCGGGGCTTTTCCTGCATGACGCCGTGCTCCACCGGCTCCATGCCCAGCGCAAGGGCGGGAAGGGAGTCGGTCACCAGATTGAGCCACAGCAGCTGCACCGGCACCAGCGGAGCCTGATGAAAGTTGAACAGGGTGGCGAGGAAGAGGGTGATGATCTCGCCGATGTTGCAGGACAGCAGGTAGTGGATGGCTTTTTTGATGTTGGCGTAGATGCCGCGGCCCTGCTCCACCGCGTGGACGATGGTGGCGAAGTTGTCGTCGGTGAGGATCATGTCCGCCGCGCCCTTGGCCACGTCAGTGCCGGTGATGCCCATGGCGCAGCCGATGTCGGCCGCCTTGAGGGCGGGGGCGTCGTTGACGCCGTCGCCGGTCATGGCCACCACCATACCCCGGCTCTGCCACGCCCGGACGATGCGCATTTTGTGCTCCGGGGACACCCGGGCGTAGACGGAGAATTTATGTACGTCCTGTTCCAGCACCTCCTGCGGCATGAAGTCCAGATCCTCGCCGGTGATGGCCAGGTCGCTGTCCCGGAAGATGTCCAGCTCCCTGGCGATGGCCACGGCGGTGAGCTTGTGGTCGCCGGTGATCATCACCGGGCGGATGCCGGCGCCGTAGCACTCGGCCACCGCCTGCCTGACCTCCACCCGGGGCGGGTCGATCATGCCGATGAGGCCCACGAAGGTCAGGCCGCTCTCGAGGTCGGCGCTGGTGAGCTCCCCGGCGGGGAGAACGTCAATGTCCTTATAGGCGGCGCCCAGCACCCGCAGGGCCCGGGCGGCCATATCGGCGTTCACCGCCTCGATCTCGGCGGACCGGGCGGTGTCCATAGGGACCGCGCTGCCGCCGGACAGGCAGGACACGCACCGGGCGGCCAGAAGGTCGGGCGCGCCCTTGACCATCACCCGGTACCTGCCGCTGCAGGGATGGATGGTGCTCATCAGCTTGCGTTCGGAGTCGAAGGGGAGCTCAGCCGCCCGGGGCATGGCCTGCTCCAGCTGGTTCTTGTCCATGCCCTCCTTGAGGGCGGCGTCCACAAAAGCGGTCTCGGTGGGGTCGCCGGCGGTATGAGGCGTGCCGTCCTCCCCGTAGGTAAGGATGGTGTCGTTGCACAGGGTGGTGATGCGCAGAGCCTCCGTCCGGTCGCCCCAGATCTCCACCACGGTCATGCGGTTCATGGTGAGGGTGCCCGTCTTGTCGGAGCAGATCACCCCGGCGCAGCCCAGCGTCTCCACCGCGGGGAGCTTCTTCACAATGGCGTTGCGTTTCACCATCCGCTGGACGCCGAGAGCCAGCACGATGGTGACGATGGCGGGCAAGCCCTCGGGAATGGCGGCCACCGCCAGCGACACGGCGGACATCAGCATTTCCAGCACGCCGTGGCGATAGATGAGGCCCAGCCCGAACATGACGGCGCACACCACCAGACAGACGAAGGACAGGGTCTTGGAGATCTCACCCATCTTCCGCTGGAGGGGGGTGTCGGTCTCCTCCGCACCCATGAGCAGCCCGGCGATGCGGCCTACCTCGGTACTCATGCCCGTGGCGGTAACGATGCACGTGGCCCGGCCGTTGGTGATGACCGTGGAGGAGATGACCATGTTCTTCCGGTCGGCCAGCGGGGTCTCCTCCGGCAGGGAGTCCAGCGCTGCCTTGCTGACGGGGACGGACTCGCCGGTCATGGCAGACTCGTCGGCCTTCAGGTTGGCGCAGTCGAGGATGCGGGCATCGGCGGGGACGAGGTCCCCGGCCTCCAGCTGGATGATGTCCCCGGGGACCAGCTGGCTGGTCTCCAGCCGGCGCACCTCCCCGTCCCGCAGGACCTTGGCCAGCGGGGCGGACATTTTCTGCAGGGCTTCCAGCGCCTTTTCCGCGCTGTTTTCCTGCGAGATGGAGATGCAGGCATTGACGATGACGATGACCAGAATGATCACCGCTTCGATCCAGTCGGCGCCGCCGCTGGAGATGAGGGACAGCACCGCCGCCGCCAGCAGCACGAGGATCATGGGGTCCTTCATCTGATCGAGGAAGCGCTTGGCCAGACTGTCCTTCTTGCCGGAGGCCAGTTGGTTGGGGCCGTACTGGGATAGCCGGCGCTCCGCCTCCTGCGAGGAGAGGCCGTGGTTGCGGTCGCTGCGCAGCTCGTCCAGCGCCTCGCCGGGGGTCTTGTGGAACCATGAGATCACGGGGCAACACTCCTTTTCAAATTTACCATAGCAGAATCCCGGAGGGAAGGGAGGCGAAACTTCGGAGAAAAGAAAAAAGACTTATCCGCAGCGAAAGCTGCGGATAAGTCTCATCGTTTCATACAAGGCCAGACGCCGGGGCGCCTTGCTGTTGGCTCTTGTCGCAGGGGGAGGCCCTGCCGATTACTCCCTTATCTTGGGCAAGATTATAATGGAGCGCGTGGGAAAAGTCAAGGGGGATTTTCAGCCCTCGCCGTCGGTCTGGACGGTCTCCAGATAGGCGTTCTGCCAGGCCACATAGCGGTTGTAGAAGGTGGGCACGTCCAGCGCCTTGAAGCTGTCGGACACCTGAATGTCCGCATCGGCCAGCCACTGCTGTACGGCGGCGTCCATCTGGCTCTCCCGGTAGTCGTCGGCGTAGCTGTCCAGATCCTCCACTTCGCCCCGCAGGATGATGTGGTAGCCGAAGGTGGACTCCACAATGCCGGAGATCTCGCCGGGCTTCAGGGCCAGCGCAGCCTCCTCAAAGGGGGCCACCATTTTGCCCGTGGTGGTGGTGTAGCCGTCGGGATTGGACTTCAGGCCGGTGTCCTCGCTGTACTCGTTCATGAGTTCATTAAAGGTGGCGTCCAGGTCGTCGGCCTTCTGCAGCTTGCCAAGGATCTCCTCAGCCAGCGCACGCTTCTCGGCGATGGTCTCCTCGTCCAGCGCGGGGTAGACATACGCGCCCGCCTCGTTGACGGTGGGGGTGCCCTCCATGTCCACGGTCAGCAGCAGAATGTGCCGGGCCTGATAGACATAGTTGTTCAGCTCCTCTTCGGTGGGCACGGGGACAAGGGCATCCAGCAGGTTGTCATAGAGGTCGCTGACGGAGTAGAGGAAGCGGATGTTGTCCTCATCCAGACCATACAGGGCCTTGCGCTGCTCCAGCGTGTCCCCGTCGGCGCTGAGCTTGTCGGTGATGGCCTGCTGCTGCTCGTCAGTGAGGGGGCAGCCGTTCTCAGCGGTCTTCTGGGACAGCAGGGTGTAGTAGGCGGCCATGGTGCTGTTGTCGTTGAAGATGGCGTCGGCGTAGTCGGCCACGGTGAGGCCGTAGAGGCTGTAGCTGTTCTCAAAGTAGGAGCAGCTGAAGGCCAGCCAGTACAGGGCCAGACCGGTGGGGACGGCCTTGCCGTTGACGGTGATGAGATCGCTCTCCTTGGCCAGATCGCCGGCGGCAAAGGTGAGCACGTCCTGAGTCAGGTCGGCCACGATGGTCTCGGAGGGCTCGGGGGACTGGGATGCGGAGGGATCGGCAGAGGCCGAGGGGCTGGCGGAAGGGTCGGGGTCCTTGGCGGAACAGGCGGCCAGTGCGGACACCATGGCCAGCGCCAGCAGCAGGGCGAGGATGCGTTTTTTCATGGTTCTATACTCCTGTCGGGTTGAAATTGAAGCCATTCTACCACCCCGCGGGGGAAAAGGCAACGGCTTTCCGCCGTCAGGCAGGATTGTTTACAAAGTGTTCACGGGGCGGGATGCTCTGCCGCGGCCTTTTTCTCCAGCAGCTTGGCATAGGCCCGGACGGTCTGGTCCGCCTGCCGCAGGGGGTCGTCCCCCTTGCGCAGGCGCAGGGTGAGGGTGGGCTTGTCGCCGGGGGAGAACAGCAGGCGTCCGCCCATGCCGCCGGCCAGCGCCGAGATGGCCTCCAGGTCGCAGCCTGTCAGGGTGAAGATGACGCTGCCGCCCTTCTGGCTGATGTCGGTGATGCCGCATGCGGCGGCCTGCCCCCGCATCAGGGCGATGGAGATCAGGTTGTTCACCGGCCGCGGGGGATCGCCGAAGCGGTCGATGAGCTCGTCGGTCATGTCGTCGGCGTCGGCGTCCGTGCGGATGCGGGCAATGCGGCGGTACAGGTCCATCCGCTGCTCCGGGGAGGGCACGTACCGGTCCGGGATGGAGGCGGACACGTTCAGGTCGGCGGCGCACTCTGGCAGGCGGACGGGCTTCTCGCCCTTTTCCTCCAGCACCGCGTCCTCCAGCAGCTTCAGATAGAGGTCGTAGCCCACGCTCATGAGGAAGCCGGACTGTTCCGGCCCCAGCAGGTTGCCCGCGCCGCGGATCTCAAGGTCCCGCATGGCGATCTTGAAGCCGGAGCCGAACTCGGCGTACTCCCGGATGGCCCCCAGCCGCTTGGCGGCCACCTCGGTGAGGACCTTGCCCGTGCGGTAGGTCATGTAGGCGTAGGCCCGCCGGGGGGAGCGGCCCACCCGGCCCCGGATCTGGTGCAGCTGGGCCAGACCCATCTTGTCCGCATCCTCGATGATGAGGGTGTTCACGTTGGCGATGTCGATGCCCGTCTCGATGATGGTGGTACACACCAGCACGTCCACGTCCCCGTCGCTCATGCGCTGCATCACGTCGGAGATCTCCTCCTGATTCATGCGGCCGTGGGCCACGGCGATCTCCACCTCGTCCCCCAGCAGCTCCTGGATCTGCCGGGCGGTGCGTTCGATGTCGTCGATGCGGTTGTGGAGGTAGTACACCTGCCCGCCCCGCTCCAGCTCCCGGCGCATGGCGTCGGCCAGGACGGACCAGTCGTGCTCCATCACATAGGTCTGCACCGGCTGGCGGGCGGCAGGGGGCTCCTCGATGGCGGACATGTCCCGGATGCCCGCCAGGGCCATGTTCAGGGTTCGGGGGATGGGGGTGGCGGACAGGGTGAGCACGTCCACCTGCCGGGAGAGCTCCTTCAGCCGCTCCTTGTGGGTGACGCCGAAGCGCTGCTCCTCGTCCACCACCAGCAGGCCCAGGTCCTTGAACACCACGTCCCGCTGCAAGAGCCGGTGGGTGCCGATGAGGATGTCCACCGACCCGTCGGCCACCCCGGCCAGGGCCCGCCTGATCTGCTGGGACGTGCGGAAGCGGGACACCGCCTCGATCTCCACCGGGTATTTGGCGAAGCGGGCCTTGGCGGTAAGGTAGTGCTGCCGGGCCAGTACGGTGGTAGGCACCAGAATGGCGGCCTGCTTGCCGTCCAGCACGCACTTCATGACGGCCCGGAGGGCCACCTCCGTCTTGCCGTAGCCCACGTCGCCGCACAGCAGGCGGTCCATGGGCCGGGCGGTCTCCATGTCCCGCTTGATCTCGGCGATGGAGCGCAGCTGATCCTCCGTCTCCTGATAGGGGAATTCGTCCTCAAACTCCCGCTGCCACGGGGAGTCGGGGGAGAAGGCGAAGCCCGGCTGCCGCTGCCGCTGGGCGTAAAGCTGGATGAGGCCCTTGGCCAGGTCCCGGACGGCGGCCTTTGTGCGGCTCTTGGCCCGCTCCCAGTCACCGCCGCCCAGCTTGGAGAGCTTTTTGCCGGCATCGCAGTCCTCGCCGCCGCCGATGTACTTGGAGATGGAGTCCAGCTGGGTGGCGGGAAGGTAGAGGGTGTCTGTCCCGGCGTAGGCCAGCTTGATGTAGTCCTTCTGCACCCCGTCCACGGTCATCTTCACCATGCCCACAAAGCGGCCGATGCCGTGGTGCTCGTGTACCACAAGGTCGCCGGGGGTCAGGTCGGTGAAGGAATCCACCTTCCGCCGGTCCTCGGCCCGCTTCAGCCGGCGGGTCCGGCGGCGGGGCTCGTTTCCGCCCTCGGCCAGCACGGCCCAGGGGCAGCCGGGGTAGTCGAACCCGGCGGACAGCCCGCCCACGGTGATGGTGATGCCGCCGGGCTTGGGCAGCTGGTGGAGCTGGAAGTCCACAGCGGAGCGGACCTTGTGTTCCCGCAGGAGGGACTGGAGGTTCAGGGCCCGCTGCTCGCCCCCCACCAGCACGATGGCCCCCTCCCCGGCCCGCTGGTAGCCCGTCAGGTCGGACACGGCGGTGTCCAGACTGACGCCGAAGGAGGACAGCTGCCGGGCCTGCACCGTCAGGATGGCCTTGGGGGGCAGGGGGGTGGCGGAGGTGGCGAAAGAGTCCAGAAAGCAGAGGGCAAAGTCGCTGAGGCGGGCCATCAGGCCGTCCATGGTGTCTGCAAAGACGGCCTTTTTGCCCTCCACGATGCCGCCCTCGATGAGGTCCTTTACGTCCTCGCCCAGCTGCCACAGCCAGTTCTTGCCCCGCTCCGCCACACGGCCAGACTCGGACAGGCACACCAGTGCGTCCGGCGGCAGGTACTCCGCGGCGGTGGTCAGCTGGTCGTACCGGCCGCCCAGCGCCTTGTCTCCGGGGCGCTGCCAGCCCTCGGCGGTGCGGACGGGGAGCACCTCGTTCACCGGCAGGAACACCGCCCGGTCGATCTGGGCGATGCGCCGCTGGGAGGACACGTCGAACAGGCCCATGGAGTCCACATCGGTGTCCCAGAACTCCACCCGCACCGGGTCCTCCTGAGCGGGGGAGAACACGTCCAGAATGCCGCCCCGCAGGGCGAACTGACCCACACCCTCCACCTGCTCGCACCGGGCGTAGCCCAGCGCGGCCAGCCGGTCGGCCAGCTCGTTCAGGTCGTAGCTGCCCCCGGCTTCCAGCGTGACGGTGTACTCCCGCAGCAGCTCCGGCGGCAGGGTGCGCTGGAGCAGGCCCTCCACCGTGGCGGCGATGAGGGGAGCATTCCCCTCGCTCATCTGCCAGAAGGCGGCCAGCCGCCGGTGCTCCCACTGGCGGGAAGCGGTGGCCCCATCCCGGAACAGAAACTCCCGGGCGGTGAGCAGAGTGGCGGGGGTGCCGGTGAAAGCGGTGTAGTCCGCCGCCAGCCGGACGGCCTCGTTCTCATCGGCGCAGACCAGCACCACCGGGCGGCCGGTGCGGTCGCCCAGCCCGGCGGCGAAGTGGGCCCGGTGGACTGGCGACAGACCGGTCACCGCCACCGGGGACCGGCCGTTCTCAAGGTTGGCCAGCAGCTGGCCGAACTCCGGTACATGATCCAGTAATTGCAGCAGTTCTTTCATAGCGGGACCTCATAATAAATAGAAAATTCTGGAAACTATGGGCGCGAAAACAGGGCATACTTCTCCTGTGTGCGGGGAGGGAGAAGTGATAATTGGTATGTGCCGGGGATCAGGCCGCCCCGGCGGCCCGGCGGAGCGTCAGCCCGCCGAAGCGGGCAGCCTCTTATAAACGGGCCGCTGAGGACAGCGCCCCCCACAGAGGAGAGACAGGCAGCCTGCTTCAGTTGAACCGGTTCATGGCCTTGTCCGGCCCGTCCTTCAGCAGGCACTCCACCGCGTCGGCGGCCCGCTGGACGGCGGCGTCCATGACCTTCTTGTCCTCGCCCTGCAGCTTGCCCAGCACCCAGTCAGCCATGTCGTAGTCGGGATGGGGCTTGCCGCCCACGCCCACCTTCAGCCGGGGGAACTGGTCGGTGCCCAGATGCTGGATGATGCTTTTCAGGCCGTTGTGTCCGCCGGCGGAGCCCCCCTTGCGGATGCGCAGTTTGCCCACGGGGAGGTCTACATCGTCGGAGATCACCAGCACGTGGTCGGCGGGCAGCTTGTAGAACCGGGCGGCCTCGCCCACGGCCTCGCCGGAGAGGTTCATGTAGGTGGTGGGCTTCATCACCAGCACCCCCTGCCCGCCGATGACGGCGGTGTTGGTCAGGGCGTGGAACTTCAGCCGCTGGATGGGGAAGCTCCCCCGTTCGCCCAGCTCGTCGGCCACCATGAAGCCCACGTTGTGCCGGGTGTTCTCATACTGGTCCCCGGGGTTGCCCAGACCCACCACCAGCCAGGCCACCGGAGCCTTCTTTTGAAATAACACAGACCTCACCTCAAAAAAGCGGAAGCGGGGCGGGCGTGGCCGCCCGCCCCGAAACCTGAATGAAATTAAGTGAACAGCTTGGACACGGAGCGCTCCTCGTAGATGCGCTCGATGGCCTCGGCGAACATGTGGGCCACGGACAGGTACTTGATCTTGGGGCAGATCTCGGCGATGTCCTTCCGGGGCTGGATGGTGTTGAGGAAGAGGACCTCCTCCATGCAGGACTCGTTGATGCGGTCATAGGCGGGGCCGGAGAGCACGCCGTGGGAGGCGCAGGCGGCCACGGACTTGGCACCGCCGATCTCCATCAGGGCCTTGGCGGCGTGGCAGAGGGACCCGCCGGTGTCCACCATGTCGTCCAGCAGGATGACGTGCTTGTCCTTCACGTCGCCGATGATGTTCATGACCTCGGAGGAGTTAGCCTTCTGGCGGCGCTTGTCCACGATGGCCATGGGCATCTCCAGCTTCTGGGCGAAGGCCCGGGCCCGGGACACGGAACCCACGTCGGGGGAGACCACGATGGTATCGTCATGGACAGCGGCGTAGCGGCGGAGGAAGTAGTCCACGAACACGGGGGAGCCCAGCAGGTTGTCCACGGGGATGTCAAAGAAGCCCTGGATCTGGGCGGCGTGGAGGTCCATGGTCAGCACCCGGTCGGCGCCGGCAGCGGTGATCATGTTGGCCACCAGCTTGGCGGAGATGGGGTCGCGGGGCTTGGCCTTGCGGTCCTGCCGGGCGTAGCCGAAGTAGGGGATGACGGCGGTGATGCGGCCGGCGGAGGCCCGGCGCAGCGCGTCGATCATGACCAGCAGCTCCATCAGGTTGTCGTTCACGGGGGTGCTGGTGGACTGGATGACGAATACGTCAGAGCCGCGGACGGTCTCGTAGATGGAGGCGAAGCACTCCCCGTCGGAGAAGGTGCCTACCTCAGAGCTGCCCAGCTGAATGCCGATCTCCTTGCAGACAGCCTCGGCCAGACTCCGGTTGGAGCTGCCGGAGAAGATCTTGATGTCCTTGCCGTGTGAAATCATGGCGTTTTAACTTCCTCTCTGTATATTCTGTTGGGACTGTTCAGCCCGTTTTATGCGCCGGACCCGCGCTTTGGTCACTTCTTTCGTCTGTCCTTCCAGTCAGTCTTGACCGTCTGGCGGCTGCGGCCGATGACGAAGGCCCCCTCGGGTACGTCCTCCGTGATGGTGGTGCCGGCAGCAATGTAGGCCCCGTCCCCCACCTGCACCGGGGGGATGAACCTGGTCTGGCAGCCAATGAACACGTCGCTGCCGATGGTGGTGCGCTCTTTCACCCTGCCGTCGTAATTGCAGGTGACGGTGCCGCAGCCGAAGTTGCAGTGGGCCCCCACGTCGGAGTCCCCCACGTAGGTCAGGTGGGCCATCTTAGTGCCCTCGCCGAGGTCGCAGTTCTTCAGCTGGACAAAGGCCCCGATCTTGGAGCCCGCCCCCACCACCGTGTGGGGCCGGAGATGGGCGAAGGGCCCGATCTCGCTGCCGGCGCGGATGACGCTCTCACTGGCCTGAGAGGAGTTGACGGTGCAGCCGTCCTCCACGGTGCAGTCGGTGAGCATGGTGTTGGGGCCGATCTCGCAGCGGGCGCCGATGACCGTCTTTCCCCGGAGGATGGTGCCGGGCAAAAGTAAAGTGCCCTCGCCGACGGTGACCTCATCCTCTACCCACACGGCGGCGGGATCGAGCATCAGGACTCCGGCGGCTAACAGAGCACGTCGTTTTTCTTCGAGCTGAGTCTGCTCCATGAGACAGGCACACCCCTTCACATTATTGCTGCTACCATTATAGCAGATGAAAAAAATTTTTGAAGGGCTTTTCTGACTTATTTTTATCTTCTTTTTTACCGAAAAACCGCGCGGAAGGGAAAGAAAATTTGCCTTGACACACAGGGCGGCCTATGATATATTGACTGTACTAACACGGTTAATACAGTTTGAGGGGAGTGTGAGCAGTGCTACAGTTGGATCATCGGGGCGGCCGGCCCATTTACGAGCAGGTGCAGGAGGGCCTCCGCCACCTGCTGGTGGCAGGGGGCATCGCCCCGGGGGAGAAGCTCCCCTCGGTGCGGCAGCTGGCGGGAGAACTGGCTATCAACCCCAACACCATCCAGCGGGCCTATGAGGCGCTGGAGAAGGAGGGGTACGTCTACTCCGTGCCCGGCAAGGGCAGCTTTGCCGCCCCGGGGGAAGACATTATCGGCCGCCGGCGGGAGGAGCTCTTCGCCCAGCTGGACGCGCTGGCGGCCGACCTGCGGGAGCTGGGCGTCACAGAGGAGGAGCTGGCCGCACGGCTGGCGCGGAGGAAGGAGGAACAGAAATGATCGAAGTCAAGCATGTGGTCAAGTCCTTCGGCGGTTTTCACGCGCTGGACGACCTGACCATGACAGTGCCCAAGGGCACCATTTACGGATTGGTGGGCCCCAACGGCGCAGGCAAGTCCACCATTCTGCGCCATCTCTGCGGGGACTACCGGCAGGACTCAGGGGAGATCACGCTGGAGGGCGCCCCCATCTGGGAGAACCCGGCGGTGAAGTCCCGCATGGCGGTCATCCCCGACGAGGTGTACTACTTCGGCTCCGCCTCTGTGCGGGACATGATGAAATTCTATAAGGGCGTCTACCCCAAGTTCGATCCGGCCCGGTACGAGAGACTGAAGGAGGCATTCCCCGCGGTGAAGGACACCCAGCCTATCCGCCGCATGTCCAAGGGGATGCAGAAGCAGGCGGCCTTCTGGCTGGCTCTGAGCTGCCGCCCGGATTACCTGCTGCTGGATGAGCCGGTGGACGGCCTCGACCCGGTGATGCGCCGGCAGGTGTGGTCCCTGCTGATGGGCGACGTGGCGGAGGAGGGCACCACGGTGCTGGTGTCCAGCCACAACCTGCGGGAGCTGGAGGACGTGTGCGACCATGTGGGCATCCTTTCCCACGGGAAGATCGCGCTGGAGCGTTCCCTCAGCGAGCTCCAGGGCGGCACCGTGAAGCTGCAGATCGCCTTCCGCACGCCGGAGCCGCCGGAGCTGCCCGCGGATCTGCAGGTGCTCCACCGGTCCAGCATGGGCCGGGTGTACACCTACATTCTCCGGGGCACGGCGGAGGACATCCTCAACCGCTTCGCCGTGTATGATCCTCTGCTGGAGGAGGCCCTGCCTCTTAGTCTGGAGGAGATCTTCATCTATGAAATGGGAGGTGAGGACTATGCGGTCCGGGACATCGTTCTTTAACGGCACGGTATTCAAAAAGACCCTTACCCGGTTCTGGGTCCTGTGGGCGGTGAATCTGGTGTTCTGGGCCATCCTCCTGCCCCTGCAGGCGCTGCTGAGGCTGGGGACCCGGGATAACTGGGCGCTGCTGGAGTTTGCCCACACTACCGTCCCTACCCTCACCGGCCGCTTCATGGGCATTATCTTCGCTGTTCTGGGGGGCATCCTGGTGGCCATGGCGGTTTGCAGCCACCTCTACAACACCCGCTCGGCCAACTTCATAGGCTCCCTGCCCGTCCGGCGGGAAGGCCTGTTCCTCAGCCACTACCTGGCGGGCCTGGTGATGCTGCTGGCCCCTAACTGCCTGGTGTTTCTGCTGACTCTGGCCATCGAGGCGGCGGGCGGCGCACTGGCGGTCGCTCCGCTGGCCTACTGGCTGGCGGTGAGCTGCGGGCTGTATTTCTTCTTCTACTCCTTCGCTGTGTGCGTGGGCATGTTCACCGGGCACATCATCGCCCTGCCTGCCTTCTACGCCATCGGCAACTTCCTGTGCGGCGGGATCTATCTGCTGCTGGACTGGATGATGGAGCGGTTCTACTACGGCTTCGCCGGCTTTGGCGTGCTGGAGCAGATCGCCGTCTGGCTCACCCCGGTGGTGCAGATGGCGCGCAGTATCGACGCGACCGGCTTATATTACGAGCTGGACGGGCCGGACGGGGCGCAGTTGGCCTACGCCTTTCAAACCCAGGGCGGCGGCGTGTTGGCCGCTTATGCCATAGCGGGGCTGGTGCTGGCGGTGTGCGCCCTGCTGCTTTACCGCTGCCGGTCGCTGGAGTCCGCCGGGGACGTGGTGGCCTTCCGGGTCATGCGCCCGGTGTTCCGCTACGGCGTGGCCTTCTGCGGCGGCATCTCGCTGGGGCTGGTGATCTCCTCCTTGCTGAACATGGGGGAGGGCGGCATGATGGCCTCCATCATCCTCTGGGGCGTGGTGGGCGCCTTTGCGGCCCAGATGCTGCTGGATAAGACTTTCCGGGTATTCCGTAAGTGGAAGGGTGCGGCTGCCGTGGCCCTGATCTTTGCCGCTGCCTTCCTTGTCATCGGGCTGGACCTCACCGGGTATGAGACCCGGGTGCCTGCGGCGGACAGCGTGGCCTCCGTCACCATCACCGGGCTGGAGCTGCCCCCCTATGACGACGGCACCTGGGTTCGGGATCTCACCCTCACAGACGGAGAGGACATCGGCCGGGTGACCGCCCTCCACCGGGCCATCATAGAGCGGGGGGCCGCCGATGACAACGGCAGTGAGGTATACAGCCTGCGGCTGACTTACAAATTGAAGAATGGCGGGGCTGTGGTCCGCTACTATCAGTCGGTGTGGATCAGCCAGGAGGGCGAGCACACACCCGGCTCGGTGACGGCCCTGACGCTGGAGCTGAACAGCTCTCCGGCGGTGGCGGCGGACCGGTACGATGAGCTGCTCACCGTGGCGGACAGCCCGGACTATACCCTGACCTACGTGGACCTGTGGGACGGCGCAGTGGATGCCGCCAAGGCCCGGCCCCTGTGGGCCGCGGTGGCAGAGGACATGGCTGCCGGGCGCATCGGCGTCCACGCTCCCAACTGGAGCATCGACACCGAATATGAGAACCGTGTGACCTTTACATGGATGATGCGGGCAAACGGGGATGATCCCCAGCGCAGCTACGCCTGCACCATCGCCGTGGGGGACCGCGCCACCCGCACCCGGGCGGTGCTGGAAGAGCTGGGTCGGGACATCGACCCCGAGTTCGATGTTGACGCCTACCTCCGGAACGAGATCGGCTGGCCGGGGTGGATGACGGATAATGAGGTCTGAAAGGAAAGCTGCCCGAGCGGGCGGTGCGGAAAGGATGGATCAGAATGAAACGAGCGGCGGAGCTTGTTCTGCTGCTGGCCTGTCTGCTGAGTCTGGCCGGCTGCGCCCGGACCATGAACGACATTATCGCCAAGGAACCCAGCGTGAAGGGCATCGTCAGGAGCTTTGACAGGGAATCTGTTGTGATCGAAAACGAGGACGGGACGTATTCCGTGTCCCTCAATGTGGAGTGCAAGGACAGCATCACCCACTTCGAGATCGGCGACGAGATCGTGGTCTACTACGACGGCAAGGCCGCCGAGGGCAGCCCTATGCGCATCGATACGGTGTACGCCATCACCCTGCGGACGCCTGCCTCCCGGACGGAAAAGAACTGATGAGGCAAAAAAGAGGACCCACCCCAACCGGGGTGGGTCCTCTTTTTCTGTCAGACCTTCTCCAGAAAATAGCTGGCCTCCATGTCGGCGGTGGCCAGCGCAAAGGCCAGCGGGTACTGGCTGAGGGCCTGCCCCACGGTGCGGGGGTCCTCCGTGCCAGAAAAGCCCATGTGCCAGCGGATGGCCATAGCCTCATCCCGCTTCAGCTTCATGTACGCGGACACCATCCACGCGCTCTTCTCCCCGTGGCCGTAGGGGAGCTTGTCCTCGAAGAAGTAAGTGGGGACCTTCTCCCACTTGCCGGTGGCGTCGTCCTTCACGTTGCGGGTGCCCGCCCGGTAGCAGCCGATCTTGCACAGGTCGTGGAGTAGGGCGGCGATGGCCACGCTCTCCATATCGTAGCTGACGCCATACAGCTCCTTCACCCGGGGCCGGGCCAGATAGTCCTCCAGACAGCGGAAGACGTTGACGCTGTGCTCGCACAGGCCCCCCGCGTAAGCCCCATGATAGCGGGCGGAGGCCGGAGCGGTGAAAAAGTCGCTCTTGTTCAGCAGGTAGTCCAGCAGCTCCTCGGAGCCCTCCCGGTGGATATAGGTGCGGTAGATGTCCAGAAATTCTTCCTTGCGGTCGGCCATGGTGCCGCCTCCTTATATTAAATGTAGTGTCAGTACAGTCCGTCCAGAATTTCAATGGCCTGCGCCACGGCGTGCTCGTCGCAGGTGCAGAGCACCCGGGCCCCCCAGTCCTTCAGGCCCTGCGCGCAGTTGCCGGGGGCGAAGGGGATGGCGGACAGCCTCAGCATGGGCAGGTCGTTCAGGTTGTCGCCGATGCAGTAGACGTGCCCGGGGTCGATGCCCAGCATGTCCCGGATGCGGGCCACCATGGTGCCCTTGTTGCTGTCCTTGTGGGTCATCTCCAGCAGGTAGCGGTTGGAGAAGATGACCTCGTAGCTGTCTCCCCAGCGGTCCAGCACGTACTGCTGGACCCGCTCCAGCACGTCGTACTCCTGCTCGAAGATGACCTTGTTCCACGGCGTGGGCATGTCCGCAATGGGGCGCTCCGTGTAGGGCACGCCCACCCGGGACAGGTGGATGCGGGTGACTTCGTTGGGGTTGTGGACGTAGATGTCTTCCCCGTGGTAGGCCTCGAAGCCCAGCTCCGGTACGGCGGCGCACAGCTCCGTCAGCCGGGCGGGGGTCTCCTGTTCCAGCTTGGTGCGGATCACATAGCGGTCCGCGGCGTAGTCGTAGATGGCCGCACCGTTGGAGAGCACCACCGGCGCGCCGAAGGAGAGACGCTCCTTCTCGATCTGGGGGGTGAAGGTGCGGTGGGCGCGGCCGGTGGCCACGGTGAAGGTCCCGCCCTCCCGGGTGAAGTAGCGCAGGGCCGCATGGTCGGCCTCCGCCACAGTGAGATCGCTGTTGTATAAGGTGTCGTCATAGTCACTGACGAAGAGAACGCCGTCGAATTTGCCCACAGTCGGGACCTCCTGACGCCAAGATTTCTTTCTCATCCATTATAGCGGGGGAGGGGAGGGTAGTCAACCGCCTGCCAAAAATGCGGGGGGAAATTTGTCTGATCTCACAAAACGGCCATATCCTGTGCGGGTTGCCATGGAGGAAACGGGCGGGAACACAAAATATATGGGCTGACCGGCCGGCCGATTTGGGCAGCTGTCCGCTAATTTAACTTGACGGATGGGGGAAAAGGGTGTATTCTAACCCTTGTAACTGATTTGTAACTTTTGCAACTGGACTGTAACCGGTCTGTTTGGGCTTGATTTTACCGCAGGAATCGGAGGCGTGTTTTTGTGAGTGACCGTCAACGTGAACAGCTGAACGAGAAAAAGCATACCGTACGCCGCAAGTGGCTGAAGGTCCTTGCCTTCTTTGAGCGCCGGCGGGTGGGTTTCCTCCGCGGGTGGGACAAGGTCTCCGGCGCGGTGGCCCGTCACCCTGTGTCCCCGCTGCTGTACGTGGCCGTGCTGGCGCTGGTGGTGGGCGTGTTCAGCTTTAATAAGATGTATGCCCACGCCTATGTCCTCAGCGTGGACGGCGTGGAGATGGGCGTCCTCTCCGCAGATGAAAACGTGGACGCCATCGTGGCCAACGTGGAGAGCCGCGCGGCCAGCGTTCTGGGCGAGGAGTACAGTTACGACGGCCAGATCGTCGTCACCGACGCGCTGGTGACCGAGGGTGAGTTCGACGAGGCCTCGAAGGTGGAGGATGCCGTGTTCGACAGCGTGGGTGCCCTGACCGAGGCCTACGCTGTGTCCGTGGACGGCGTGGAGATGGGCTACGCCCCCTCTCTGGAGGAGCTGGACGCCCTGCTCAAGCGCATTGCGGAGCCCTATATCACCGAAAGCACCGCTGACTATGACTTCGTGGAGAACGTGGAGACCTACAAGGTGGAGCTCCCCTCCAACATGGACTACATGATCGAGGACCTGTATGCCGCCCTCACCGCCAGCCGGGTGGAGGAGGCCGACTACACCGTCAAGGCCGGCGACACCTTCAATAAGATCGCCTACGCCAACGGCCTGACCCCCGCCGAGATGTCCGCTCTGAACCCTGACGTGAACATCAACAAGCTCTCTGTGGGCCAGACCCTCATTATCCAGCAGGCCATTCCCTTCCTCTCCGTGCGCACCCACGCCAACGAGAGCTATGAGTCCGTGATCGAGAGCCCTGTGGAGTATATCGAGACTGCCAACCTCTATGTGGGCAATACCTCCCTGAAGGAGAAGGGTGAGGACGGCCTGGCGCTGGTGAATGCCGATGTCACCTATGTCAACGGCATCGAGGTGGAGCGCACCGAGCTCTCCTCCCAGATCCTGAAGGACCCCACCACCACCTATATGTATACCGGCACCACGCCCCGGCCCAAGACCGCGTCCAACGGCTACTATATCTGGCCGGTGCGGGGCACCATCACCTCCGGCTTCGGTTACCGGTACCTGTGGGGTTCCTATGACAACCATCTGGGCATCGACATCGCCTGCCCCTACGGCACTACCATCAAGGCCGCCGATGGCGGCGTGGTCACCACCGCCGGCTGGAGCGGAAGCTACGGCAAGCTGGTGGTCATCACCCACGACAACGGGACCAAGACCTACTACGGCCACAACTCCTCCCTGCTGGTCAGCGTAGGCGAGCGGGTCTATCAGGGTCAGGCCATTGCCAAGGCCGGCATGACGGGCAACGCCTCCGGCTACCACTGTCACTTCGAGATCCGCATCAACAACAAGGTCGTGAACCCCTTCAACTATCTGCCCTGATCATCGGAACAGAAGGCGCCCGCAGCGAGAGCTGCGGGCGCTTTTTTATGCCGGAAGAAAAATAGAACAGACATTCGAATTTTTACTTGACAAATTCGAACGGATGTATTATAGTCTGGCTATGGAACGAAAGTTCGAGCGGATAAGACAGAGAAGTCCGGTTTATGGGACTTTTCTTCTGTTAGACTGAGGTCAGAACAAAAAGGAGGTCTTGAACATGGAGACGACATATTACACCCTGACTGCCCGGGAGATCGTAGTGGAGGGCGCTGAGGTCCAGCAGGCGTGCGGCGGCAGCGGCCGGCGGCTGGTCTGCGTGCGCAAGGCCCCGGAGACCCGTCCTGCGGAGCCCGCCGGCAAGGTCATTGATCTGGCCGCGTGGCGGGCGGACCGTGAGGCGGAGCCCTTCCAGGGCTGGGCGGATGAGCCCGAGTGGGAGGAGGACCGGAGCCATCCGGCCCCCGAGACCCGGAAGAACGGCGCCCGCCGGGGCGTCAAGGCCGCCCTGGGGCTGGAGATCCTGGCCAGCCTGTCCGTGACAGCGGTGGCGCTGGTGCTGCTGGTCCAGACCCTCGGCACGTTTTAAGACAGAAAAAAGAGCCCGGACTGCATGGGGCAGTCCGGGCTCTTTCTGTTTGTGCGTCAGGCGTTTTTGAAATAGGCCTTGATGTCGCCGAAGACCTGAGGAAGGGGCTTGGCGTCGGCGGAGGTGAACTCCACGGGCATGACCCGGTGCAGACTGCGCAGGGGAGCCTCGCCGCCGAGGTCCATGGACAGCAGGGACCAGAGGAGCATCGAGGCGATCTGGACCTCCAGCACGTTGTAGAACAGGCCGAAGATGCCGATGATGCAGCAGGCGAGGAACTGGGGCAAGTCCCGGCGCTGGCGGATGAGGGTGACCAGGAGGAAGGCCAGGAAGATGGCCAGCCCGAGGAAGCCGGTCTCTGCCATGATGCAGGTGTACTGGTTGTCGGCGTAGAAATTGGTCTTGATGCTGTACTCCATGTAGAGGGTGGGGTACCAGGTCAGGCTGGCGGCGGAACCGAAGGTGCCGAAGCCGGCGCCGAAGATGGGGTGGTCCAGCGCCACCCGCACGGCGTTCACCAGCGAGTAGATACGGCCGTTGTTGTCATAGGTGTAGTGGGTCTTGTTGAAGATGTTCAGGAACCGGTCGGAGGCGCCGAAATGCAGGGCGTCGCCGATGGTGCCGCTCATGGAGTGTTCTTCGCCGGAGCTGAAGGTCCGGTCAGCGCTTAGCAAGTCGTCCTGCTCTTCCTGACTGAGCTTTTCGAACCGCTCCAGCAGGATGTTGCCCTTCCGGGTGACGATGTACTGCTGATAGCCCACTTTGCCCACGATGGTACCGCTGCGGGTCAGGGGGGTGGTACACTCGGCATCTGTAAAGGTGATGCCCTGATAGGTGTAGCCAATGTACTCCTCGCCCTCGGGGGAGTAGCACACCACCTGCCGCACATCGGCAGGGTTTACCCGGGTGGGCAGATAGCGGTCGGCGCTGAGCAGCTCCTCCTGCTCGGCCTTGGAGAGGGTGTTGAACCGCTCCAGCAGCATACCGCCGTCCTTGGTGAGGATGTACTGCTTGCCGCCCTTTTTGCCCACGATGGAGCCGCTGCGGGACAGGGGCAGGGTACAGTCCTGATCGATATAGGTGTGCCCCTGATAGACCCAGCCGGTACACTCCTCGCCTTCGGGGGTGTAGTAGACCGTCTCATAGACGGCGTTGGGGTCCACGGGAGCGCTGACGTTGGAGGGGAACTCCACATAGCGGGCCACCTTGTCGTAGTAGACGTTGGCGGCGGCGTTGACACCCACGGAGACCACCGCAGTAGCGGCGGCCACGATGACGAGGTTCAGGATCAGGGGCTTCCAGCGGACCAGCCTCTGCCGGATGGCGTAGATGAGGGTCACCAGCAGGACGGCGGCCAGCAGCAGCATGGAGCTGCGGGAGATGGTGAGATACAGAGAGATGCACAGGGTGGCGTACATCCACACGGGGGTTTTCCGGCCGGTGCGCAGCCGGGTCCACACGGAGAGGAAGACCACAAAGACCAGAAACAGGCCGTAGGTATTGGGGTTGTAGAACATGGAATAGAGCCGGCCGTAGTTGGAAGTGCTCAGCCCGGCGGCAAAGGTCAGGTTGAACAGCACGGTCTTGCTGGTGATCTTTTCCACCAGACCCAGCACGAACAGCGGCAGGGACACCAGCTGAAGGGCGCCGGTCATCAGTTCCAGTTCCCGCTTGCCATAGCGGAAGTTGCGGATGACGAAGTAGAGGATGTAGTAGATGCCGATGCTGCGGGTCTCGTAGATAAAGAGGGAGACCGACAGGTGGTTGACGAACACCGTGCTGACAAAGGCCAGTGCCTCCAGCGCGAGGAACAGGAAGTCCTGCGGCTGGAACCGGAAGCGGAACCGGATGGCCACGGCGTACCACACCAGAAGGATGAGAATGAGCACATCGGGAATGGCCTTCACGGCGGAGATGGTGGCATCCGCCAGTGGGGTGCGGAAGGGAATGAACACGCACAGGAATAAGAGCAGGGCGAAGCCGGCCTTGGGCAGCGGGGGGGGCAGCGGACGGGCCTGAGCTTTGACAGACTGCGGCATTGGAGAGCTCCTTTCTATCTGATACATCAATTCATTTAGACGAAGAAAACGTCGGAAGGTTCCCGCTTCGGGGCAAGTTCTCATCATTATACAATACCTGACAGAGCGATGCAACAAAAAACGTGTCCGCCGCCGTAAAAAATGGCTTTACAAAGGACAGGCGGTATGATATGATATATCAGCCTGACTATAGTCAGACTGCGCCCACCGGCTTAGTTCCGGGGTCATTGCCCGCTCCACGCGGGAGCACACCCGCCCGGTACTCAGCGGCAGGGAAACATTTTTTTGAAAGGTGGAAACTACCCATGATCCGTAAGGACGAAAAGACCTCTGTGATCGAGGCCAACCGCACCCACGAGACCGACACCGGCTCTCCCGAGGTGCAGATCGCCATTCTCACTGCCCGCATCAACGAGCTCACTGAGCACCTGAAGGTCCACATCCACGACAACCACAGCCGCCGCGGCCTGTACAAGATGATCGGTAAGCGCCGCAAGATGCTGGACTATCTGGCCCGCAAGGACATCGAGCGTTACCGCGCCATCATCGCCAAGCTGGGCATCCGTAAGTAAGTCATTCTTGAAAGGGGGGGCGTGCGCCACGCTCCCCCTTTCACCGCATCGTCCCCCTACACCATGATGAGACCCGCCGGAGCCCACCACTGAAACTTTAGCGTTTGAACGCGTGCCCGAGCAGTGCCGCTTGGACTTGGGTTCGAACGTTAAAGGTGATGGCTCTGAGCACTGAGTAAAGGAGTAATCGTATGTCTACCATCATCACCCACAAGCAGTTCCCCAATGAGAAGACCTGGGAGATGGATCTGGCCGGCCGCCCCCTGAAGATTCAGGTGGGCAAGGTGGCTGAGCTGGCCTCCGCCTCCGCCATGGTCACCTATGGCGAGACCACCGTTATGGTGGCTGTCACCGTGGCCCCCCGTCCCCGGGACGGCGTGGACTTCTTCCCCCTGTCCGTGGACTTCGAGGAAAAGCTGTACGCCGTGGGCCGCATTCCCGGCTCCTTCATGCGCCGTGAGGGCCAGCCCTCTCTGCCTGCCGTGCTGGCCAGCCGCGTGATCGACCGGTCCATCCGCCCCCTGTTCCCCTACGACTTCCGCAATGACGTGGTGGTCACCTGCACCGTCATGAGCCTGGACCGTGACTGCTCTCCCGAGCTGACCGCCATGATCGGCGTGTCCGCCTGCCTGAGCTATTCCGAGATCCCCTGGGCCGGCCCCATCGGCTGCCTTGAGATGGGCTATGTGGACGGCCAGATCGTCACCAACCCCACCCAGGAGCAGAAGCATGAGTCCCTGCTGGACCTCACTGTGGCTGCCAGCCGCGAGAAGGTCATCATGATCGAGGCGGGCGCCAAGGAGATCCCCGACGACGTCATGTACGACGCCATCGTCCGCGCCCATGAGGAGATCGCCGCCCAGATCGACCTGATCGAGCAGATCACCGCCGAGATCGGCAAGGAGAAGATGACCTACGAGCATGCTGCCTTCGATCAGGAGCTGTTCGACGCCATCTGCGCCGACTTCATGGACGAGGCCAAGGCCGCCATGGATACCGACGACAAGAATGTCCGTGAGACCCGCTGGAACGCCATGATCGAGAAGTGGCACGAGAAGTACCTCGAGGCCCACCCCGATATGGACCAGTTCCTGGAGGAGATTACCTACAAGCTGCAGAAGAAGATCGTCAAGGCCTGGCTGCTGGAAGGCCACCGCGTGGACGGCCGCCAGAAGAACGAGATCCGCCCGCTGGCCGCCGAGGTGGGCGTCCTGCCCCGGGTCCATGGCTCCGGCCTGTTCACCCGCGGCCAGACTCAGGTCCTGTCCGTCTGCACCCTGAATACCCTCTCCGCCAACCAGAAGCTGGATACCATCTGGGAGGAGACCGAGAAGCGGTATATGCACCACTACAACTTCCCCGCCTACTCCACCGGTGAGGCCCGGGCCGCCCGCTCCACCAACCGCCGGGAGAAGGGCCACGGCGCCCTTGCCGAGCGGGCTCTGGAGCCTGTGATCCCCCCTGTGGACAAGTTCCCCTACGCCATCCGTGTGGTCAGCGAGGTGCTCAGCTCCAACGGCTCCACCTCCCAGGGCTCCATCTGCGGCTCCACTCTGGCCCTGATGGATGCCGGCGTGCCCATCAGCGCCCCCGTGGCCGGCATCTCCTGCGGCCTGATCCAGGACGATGACGGCGGCTTCACCACCTTCATCGACATCCAGGGCGTGGAGGACTTCCACGGCGAGATGGACTTCAAGGTGGCCGGCACCAAGGCCGGCATCACCGCCATCCAGATGGACATCAAGAACGACGGCCTGTCCCACGCCATCATCAAGGAGGCGCTGGAGATCACCAAGGACGCCCGCTACGCCATTCTGGACGAGATCATGCTGCCCTGCATCTCCGCCCCCCGGGCCGAGGTCAGCAAGTACGCCCCCAAGATGCTCACCATGAAGATCGACCCCGACAAGATCCGCGAGGTCATCGGCAAGGGTGGCTCCGTCATCCAGAAGATCACTGCCGAGTCCGGTGCCCAGATCGACATCGAGGACGACGGTACCATCCACATCGCCTCCCCCAATTCCGAGGCCTGTGACATCGCCAAGAAGATGATCGACACCATCGTCTTCGTGCCCGAGGTGGGCGCCCTGTACTACGGCAAGGTGGTGCGCATCCTGCAGTTCGGCGCCTTCGTGGAACTGGCCCCCGGCAAGGACGGCATGGTCCACATCTCCAAGCTGGCCAATCACCGGGTGGAGAAGGTGGAGGACGTGGTCAACATCGGCGACATGATCTGGGTCAAGGTCATTGAGATCGATGAGAAGGGCCGCGTGAATCTCAGCTACAAGGACGCGCTGAAGGAGATCGAGGCCAAGAAGGCCGCCGGCGAGCCCATCAAGTAATCAAAACAGATAAGATCCCGCCCCGCTCTGATTCAGAGCGGGGCGGGATTCTTTAATTCAGCTTCAATTTTTCCAGCACGGAGGTGAACCAGTCGGGCAAGGGGGCCTCTACCGTCATGCACTCCCCGGTGGAGGGGTGGGTGAAGGTGAGCTGGGCGGCGTGGAGACACTGGCCGGTGAGGCCGGGGAAGGGCCTTTTCACGCCGTATACCGGGTCCCCCAGCAGGGGGTGGCCGATGTGGGCCATGTGCACCCGGATCTGATGGGTGCGGCCGGTCTCCAGCCGGCAGGTGATGTGGGAGTACCCGTCGTGGCTGTCCACCACCTGCCAGTGGGTGACGGCTTCCCGGCCCTCGCCGGGGCGGCAGACGGCCATGCGCTTGCGGTCAGTGGGGTGGCGGGCGATGGGTGCGTCCACGGTGCCCCTCTCCTCCCGGAAGCCCCCCAGCACCACCGCGTGGTACAGCCGGAACAGGGAGTGGTCCTGCAGCTGGGCGGACAGGGCCAGATGGGCCATGTCGTTCTTGGCGGCGATGAGAAGGCCGGAGGTGTCGCGGTCGATGCGGTGGACGATGCCCGGGCGGAGCTCTCCATTGATTCCGGAGAGTGATTTTCCGCAGTGATATAACAGCGCGTTGACCAAAGTGCCGTCCGGATGGCCGGGGGCGGGGTGGACCACCATGCCTACGGGCTTGTTCACCACGATGACATCGGCGTCCTCGTACACCACGTCCAGAGGGATGTCCTGGGGGATCAGGTCCACCGGCTGGGGCTGAGGCGGGGAGATGAGCAGCACGTCCCCGGCGGCGAGACGGGCGTTCTTTTTCAAGGGCGCACCGTTGAGGGTGACCCGGCCCTCCTCCAGCCAGCGCTGGGCGGCGGAGCGGGTGAGCCCATCCAGTGCGGCGGCAAGAACGGCGTCCGCCCGGCCGGGCTCACTGACTGTCAGAGGGAAGCTGGGCGTCATGGCCGTCCTCCTTTTTCTGGTCCTTGCCGTAGAAAAACAGCAGGTAGACGAACAGCAGCGCGGCCCCCACGGTGACGCAGCAGTCCGCCCAGTTGAACACGGCGAAGTTCATGAAGGTGGTCTGGAACATGTCGGTGACGTACTTCAGGAACAGCCGGTCAATGAGGTTGCCGATGCCGCCGGCCATGATGAGGGTGGCGGAGAATTTCCCCAGCCGCCCGGCCAGCACGCCCTTGGCCACCAGCACGGCGATGACCGCCACGATGGCGGCGGAGAGCAGGGTGAGCACCCACGTATGTTTGGACAGCATGGAGAAGGCGGCCCCGGTATTCTGCACGTAGGTCAGATCCATGATGTGGGGCAGGAAGGGGATTGACTCTCCCAGCGGGATGTTGGCCCGCACCAGAAACTTGATGACCTGATCCAGCACGATCATCAGCGCGGCGAAGATCACGTAAAACAAGGGAAACGCTCCTTCCGAAGGCAGAATAATAAAATAGTATAGCACTGAATCGCCCTGCCGTCCAGCCCTGCATAAAATCGCGGCCCATACCCATACTACCGGAAAGGAGTGTGGGTATGGGCTTTTTTGGCAGCAAAAAGCGGGTGCCGCCGCCCCATCCCCGGCAGGAGCCCCGGTTCGACGGCCCCCTGACGGCGGATCGGGCCATGGAGATCTTCGGCGGCAGCGCCGACTTCAGCCGCAGGACGGTCCTGCTGGGAGGCGACCCGGCCAAGCCTGTGGAGGTACTGTGGATCGGCGGACAGGTGCGCACCGAGCGGGCCTGCGACTATGTCCTGCGCCCCCTGGCCCAGAGCGGGGAGCTGCGCTCGGCGGACCCGGACCGGGCCTTTGAGCTGGCGGCGGAGGGACTGCTCTACTGCCTGAACGTGGAGCGGCGGGACACGTTGGATCAGGTGGCCTTCGATCTGGTAAACGGCTGGCTGGCGCTGTTTTTCCCGGGAAAGGAGCAGGTGCTGACCTGCTCGGTCTCCACGGAGGAGAAGCGCTCCGTTTCCGATCCGGAGAACGAGCCCGACGTGAAGGGGGCCAAGGACGCCTTCACCGAGAGCTTGCGCACCAACACCTCCCTGGTGCGCCGCCGCCTGCGGGCTCCGGAGCTGCGGGTGGCGGAGCAGATCGTGGGCCGCCAATCCCTGACTCCGGTGGACGTGGTGTGGCTGGAGGGCGTCTCCGACCGGGCTCTGGCAGAGAAGGTGCAGGAGCGGCTGGAGAGCATCGACATCGACGCCCTGCTGATGACCGGCAGTCTGGAGCAGTATATTGCCGACCCCCGGCACACAGCCTTTCCCCTGACGGCGTACACGGAGCGGCCCGACCGCTTCTGCGCCGGCCTGTGCGAGGGCCGGGTGGGGGTGCTGGTGGACGGCATCCCCATGGGCTGGCTGTTCCCGGTGACGCTGGACTGCTTTTTCCGTACCAATCAGGACGTGAGCACCGGATGGATGACCGCCTCGGCCCTGACGGTGCTGCGCTACCTCTGCATGCTGGCGACCCTGCTTCTGCCGGGGCTGTACGTGGCGGCGGTGCTGTTCCACCCGGAGCTCATCCCCGTGCGGCTGATGCTGTCCATTATCGCCGCCCGGGCAGACGTGCCCTTCGGCACGCTGGCGGAGGTGCTGGCCATGCTGCTGGCCTTCGAGGTCCTGCAGGAGGCGGGCATCCGCCTGCCGGCCTCCATCGGCCAGACCATCTCCATTCTGGGCGGGCTGGTGGTGGGTTCCGCCGCGGTGGAGGCCAAGCTGGTGAGCCCCGCCGTGCTGGTGGCGGTGGCCATCGCGGGCATCACCGGGTACACCGCCCCCAGTCAGGATTTTGCCGCCGCCATCCGCATCTGGCGTTTCGGTCTGACCGTGGCGGCGGGGATCTTCGGCCTTTTGGGGCTGGTGCTGGGGGGTGTGGCGCTGGTGTTCCATCTGGCGGGGCTGGAGAGCTTCGGCACGGCCTATCTGACGCCCTTTGCCTCCAACGCCGGGCGGCAGCGGGAGGGGCACACCGTGCTGCGGCAGCCCCTGCCCTCGGTGAAGACCCGGCCGGACTATCTGAACACGGAGAACAGGAGGGATCAGGGATGAGGCGGACGGCGCTTGCGCTGCTGGTGCTGCTTGTTCTGACGGGCTGCGCCCCCACTGCCCGGGAGCCCGACCGTCTGGCGCTGGTGCGGGTGCTGGGGGTGGACGGCGGCGGGCCGGTGGCGCTGGCCGGCGTGTGCGGCGGTGAGGGAGAGGATGCCCCTCGGGGCTCGGCGGAGGGGGAAAGCTTTCCTGTCGCGCTGGATCGTCTGCCGTGGAGCGGTCAGCGGGAACTGGCGGTCACCTCGGTGACGTGGCTGATCGCGGGCCCGGACACAGATCTGGAGGCGCTTCTGCTGGACCTCTTGCGGGAGCCCGAGCTGGGCGCAGCCATCACGGTCTGGCTGGCCCCGGACGGCGCGTCGGCGGTGCTGGAGCGGTGCGGAGACCCGGTATCCGATCTGGAGCTTCTGGTTGACGAGGGGATTGCGGCCCCCACGGCGGCACAGGCAGCGGCCGCGCTGGCGGAGGGCGAAGGGATTCGTTTGCCCTGCGTGGCGGAGGAGGACGGCCGGCTGGTGCCGCGGGGGGAGGCTCTATGGCAAAGGACGGACTGAGAGACGCGCTGTCCCCCCGGCAGCTCTGGGTCGCGGCGGTGACGGCGGGGCTGTCCCCGGCGGCGGCCCTTGCGGGCGGATGCCGTTGGCACTGGGTCCTGCTGTGGTGCGGCGCAGGGATCCTGTTGGGCTGGCTGCTGCGGAAGCGGCTGTCCCGGCCCCTGAACCGGGCGGTGAACATCGCCTGCGCGCTGCTGGGGCCCCTTTACGCGGCCCGCGCCCTGAGCGGTGCCGCCCGCCGGCTGGAGCTGACCTCCGGCGGCGCAGGGCAGGAGGTCTGGCTGCTGCTTCTGCTGGCGGCGGTGCTGGCATGGCTCGGGCTGGGAGGCCGGGGGCGCTTCTTCCGCATGGCGGAGGTCCTCTGGCTGGCGATGGCGGTGGTGACGGCGGCGGTGCTCCTGCTGGCCCTGCCCCGGCTGGAGTGGCGGCGGGTTCTGCCTGCGGGGGACGGCTGGCTGAGCTCCATGCTGGCTGCGGGAGAGGCGCTGACCCCGGCAGCGCTCGTGCTACCTTATATATATGGTGCGGAGCCCGGTGAGGCGGGCCGGCGCTGGCCCGGGTGGCTGTGGGCGCTGGCAGGTCTGGCGGCGGCCCTGTCGCTGGTGACGCGGGGCCTGTTGGGCGGCGCAGCGGAACTGGTGGAGGGACCGTTCTTCGTGGCCGCGGGGCTTCTGGGCCGCAGTGCCCGGCTGGAGGGTCTGCTGTCCGCCCTTTGGCTCATGAGTGATCTGGTCTGGGCGGGGCTGGTCAGCCAGAGCTGGAGGCGCTGTCGGCTGCCCGCTGTGGCTGCGGTTGTGGCGGCCGCGCTGGGTTTGTTCGGGGTGCCGCAGCTTCTGCCGGATTTTTTCTGGCCCGCCGGGGGACTGCTCTTGCTGGTTCTGGCAGCAGTTCTGCCCGCAGGCGGGGGAAAATAGTGGTCAGAAATCAGCAGGGGAACAACATGTTGTGGCTGCTAAAAAACCTCGAAAAAAAGCCGGGAAAACTGCGAAAAAGGTATTGACAAAAGGGGGGTGGTCTGGTATATTAGCAAAGCGCCTGCGGGAAGGCAAGGCTTTTTGTCTCGGAAACCTGACGGAGAGAAGAGAAAAAAGCACTTGACAAACGCTTGCGGGTGTGATAAAATAAATGAGTTCGCTGAGGCGAAGAGCTTTGGATGAAAGTACTGAATCGAAAGAAAAAAGTACTTGACAAAGTAGTG
>CAKULE010000004.1 GCA_934667095.1 uncultured Oscillospiraceae bacterium
GCCTGCCGTGGAGCCGGGAGAACCGCCAATGAGCATCAGAAGGATCATCACGCCCAGCGATGCGCCGGACATGGCGGATAGATCAACCGTGTTGAAGCCCGCCGTTCTCGGCGTGACCGACTGGAACAGCGCTGCCTGAATCCGCTCTCCAAAGGGAAGGCCACCAAAGTCTACGAAGAAGAAAAACAGAGCCGGAAGGACGATCAGCGAGAACGACGTGACAAGGATGACCTTGCTCTGCATTCGATAGCGGTGGAAGTGCAGCCTGTTTTCGCAAATGTCATCCCACGTCAAAAATCCGATGCCGCCGGTTATGATCAGCAGCATGATCGCGATATTGATCACCGGATTTTGGACATAACCGGTAAGGGACGGATATAAGTCATTGTTCGTCCCCAGAATGTCAAACCCTGCGTTGCAAAAGGCAGAAACGGAGTGAAATACCGCCATCCAGATCCCGTGCCATCCGTAGTCGCGGCAAAACACCGGCAGCATGGCAAGCGCGCCGATCAGTTCGATTAGAAAGGTTCCCCGCAGGATGAACCTTGTCAGCCGGACGATCCCTCCCACTTTTGGCGCTGAGATAGCGTCCTGCATGGTGCTGCGCTGCATCAAGGAGATCCTTCGCCCGGACAGCAGCGCAAACGATGCTGCCACGGTGACAACACCGAGCCCGCCTATCTGGATCAGCGTCAGGATCACCACTTGACCAAAGACCGACCAATAGCTGCCGGTGTCCTGCACCACAAGCCCCGTTACACAAACAGCGGAGGTTGCGGTAAATAGCGTTTCATTGAACGGCGTTACACACCGGGCTGTTGTGGAGAGCGGCAGCATCAGCAGCAGCGCACCCAGCAGAATGACCCCGGCAAAGCCTAATATGATAATTTGAAAAGACGAAAGGCGGCGCTTTTTGCAAACCATTTCTTCCGACATCATCCTCACTCCTTGTGAATCGCGCGATGGATCTATTGTGCGCAGGTTAACTGTGTATTTGTAACATAGCATTTCTCCGGTGTAGATTCGGTAAAGAAACAAGCGCGGGGCCATATCCTCCTGCGCGGAATCTTGATGCGCTTCTTCTCATGGAGTATAATAAAGGTGTTAAAAAGCACCTTTGGGGAGATTGCCATGAAAAGCCGCCAACGACAAAAGGATATTCTATTTTCGCTCATCGTCTTTTTCAGTACCTTTGCCGTCAATTTTTTGATTCAGAAGCTCTTTACCACGCAGGCGCTGGTGCCCATGATCTTTGTGTTCGGCGTGTTTCTGATCTCACTGAAAACCCATGGGTATTGCTATGGTATCATTTCGGCGATCGTCAGTGTGTTTGCGGTGAATTTTGCCTTCACCTATCCCTATTATGTCTTTGACCTTTTCGTAGAGGAAAGCATCCTGTCCGCCGTCATCATGCTCATCGTCGCCGTTTCCACCAGCACGCTGAACATCCGCATCCGCGATCAGGAAAAGCTGCGCTCAGAAAATGAAAAGGAGAGAATGCGCGGCAATCTGCTGCGGGCGATCTCCCATGACCTGCGCACGCCCCTCACCTCCATATACGGGTCATCCTCCACGCTGCTCTCCAAGTATGACGCACTGCCGAAGGAGCAGCAGCTCAAGCTGCTGGGAGAGATTCAGGAGGACAGCGAGTGGCTCATCCGCATGGTGGAGAATCTCCTGTCCGTCACAAGGATCGACGGCGCAAAGGTCGAGGTCGTGAAGACGCCCATTGTTCTCGATGAGTTGATCGACTCGGTTCTCATGAAGTTTTCCAAAAAGCATCCGAACCAGAAGGTCATCACGCAGATACCGGACGAGTTTGTGGACATTCCCATGGACTCGCTTCTCATCGAGCAGGTGCTGCTGAATCTTCTGGAAAACGCCGTGTTCCACGCAAAAGGCATGACGGAACTGACGCTTTCCGTTTCCCTTGCTGGGGACAAGGCGGTATTTGAGGTCGCCGACAACGGCTGCGGCATCCCGGAGGATGCGCTTCCAAAGATTTTCACCGGAAGCTATGAAAAGTCCGCCGCGCCGGTGGACGGGACGCGCCGCAATATGGGGATCGGACTATCTGTGTGCGCCGCCATCGTCAAGGCGCACGGCAGTGACATGACCGCAGAAAACAGGAAGGGCGGCGGCGCGGTATTCCGCTTTGCGCTGGAAAGAGGAGGTGAGGACGATGGGCAATAACAAGTACAAGATCCTGATCGTAGAGGACGAGGCCAACATCCGAAGCTTTATCAAAGCAAATCTGGAAACCAGCGACTATCAGGTGCTCTGCGCGGAGACCTGTGCGCTTGGGATAATGATGTATGCTTCCCATCATCCGGACCTCATCGTTCTGGATCTCGGCCTGCCGGATCGGGATGGCATGAGTCTGATTCAGGAGGTTCGGGAGACAGACAACGTTCCCATCATTGTACTCTCCGCTCGTTCCAACGAGAGGGACAAGGTGGAGGCGCTGGATCTGGGGGCAAATGATTATATCACCAAGCCCTTTGGCACGGAGGAATTGCTGGCCCGTATCCGCGCCGTTCTCCGCAGCCATCGGCACAGCGAAGAGAAGGAAAGTACCCCCGGCGGGAAATTCCGCCTTCAGGACTTGCTGATCGATTACAATACACGGCAGGTCTTTGTGGATAAAGAGGAGATCGACCTGACCCAGACGGAATACAACATCATGGCGTTTCTCTCCGTTCACGCCGGAAAGGTGCTGACGTATGCCGCCATCATTCGGGCGGTCTGGGGGTATTCGGACTATGGCAGCGTCAAGAAGCTGCAAGTCAACATGAAGAACATCCGCAAGAAAATGGGTGTGACGCCCGGCGAAAAGCGCTACATTATCAATGAGCTTGGCGTCGGATACCGTATGCTGGCGGAGGATGAAATCGTTGCGGCTTCCTTTCTTTGACGAACATAAGTTGATTCTACATAATTTCAGTTTTCCTTCCGATTTACCTTGCTCTGCGAAAAGCCAAACTGCTCGGCAATCGCTGAAATCGGGTCAAGATACCAATAGCGGCAGATAAAAACTCGTCGCTCCATAAGAGGAAGACTCATTACAAATTCGTTGATCGCACGTTCAAGCTCTGCGGTTTCTACCTCGTGTTCTACACTTTGCCCGGACGGGACACAGTCGGCGAGTTCGTCCAGAGCCAACATGATTTCTCCGCCGCCGCGTTTGTCAGCGGTACGCCCCCGCCACTTGTCAATGGAGATTCTGCGGGTGATTTTGCCCAAGAAAGCAGAGAGAACGGCCGGCCGGTGCGGCGGCATATTCCGCCAGGCGTCAAGGTAGGTGTCATTCACGCTTTCGTCTGCCTCCTCCACACTTGAAAGAATGTGGTAGGCAATGGAATAGCAGTATTTTCCGTACTTTTTTGAAGTTTCTGTGATGGCTTCTTCGGCACGCGCCCAATAGAGATTGACGATGCGACTGTCCTCCATCCTCATTCCTCCTCTTGTTGTGATAGAGCCTCTTCGCTTGTCTACTCGATAAATTTTTGCTTTGGTCACGGAGATTCAGATATTTTCTGTTCCGTGACGAGCATTCAAATATATCCCATTCTATCAGTGTTGGACCTGAATACAATCTATTTTTTCTGCTACTTTATTTTTTAGAAAACTATGATATGGTACTAATTTAGTTGTTTTTTGCCGTAAAAACCAGGCGGGACGATACAAAACCCGCAAAATATTGCCATATATGCCATTAACAAATTGGAGTAAGAGGGAAACGAAATGCAAAGCGTTCAGCTCGCAGCCAGCGAAGTATAGGTCACGCTGATATTTGGCGTTATCATGTACTTGTTCAGAAATGAACTCAAGCAGAAAAAAGTCACAAAGGTCCTCATGATCGTATGCGTTGCCAGACTCCTCAGCGATGCGGTGTCGTGGGCCTTCGACGGAGTTCCCGGCCTTTTCTGGTGGATCATTACGAGATGCAGCAATTACGTCGCCTTCGTTTCCAATGACCTTGTGTCGCTGGCCTTCTCGATATTCCTGTGGAGCCTCATCAGGAGCGTCGGGGAGAAGGCGGGCATCGTGCCGAAGGTCTATTGGGCCGTTGAAGCCGTTGCAATCGGCGCGCTGACTCTGAATCTGTATTTTTGGTGGTTTTATTCCTTGGCCTAGACGCACATTGACAATACCGAGCAGGTTCAGGACTATCCGTCCTCCGTGCGCAGGATGCGGCCGATCTGAACGACAAATATAAGGTCTACATCATCGAATATCTCATGCCTGACATGAACGGCATCGAGACCGTCCGCAGGATACGCTGTGTGATTCATGAGGACATGCCGATCATTGTGCTGACGGCCTATGACTGGACGGATTTCGAGCAGGAGGCCAGAGAGGCCGGTATCACTGCCTTTGACGTAAAGCCCATCTTCATCTCGGAGCTGAGAAGCGTGCTGACAAAGCCTGTTCAGGCAGAGGAACCGGACACAGAGGAGCCGCAGAATTTGTATGATTACAGCGGCAAGAGGGTCCTGCTCGTGGAGGATAACGCGCTGAACCGGGAGTTAAGGTAAGGCAGGAATACTTTCAATGTCCGGCTACTGGACCGTATAACAAAGGCCTCACGGAATACCGAGGGGCCTTTGTTTTTTGCAGACTGTGATAGCGACCGACAAAAAGCGCTTGTATTAGCAGGCGCTTTTTTCTATGCTCGGTCTGTTGGACGGGACGGGAGGAGGCACGACAGAGCAGGAGGCGGAGCCGATCAAGACCGGCTCCGCCTCCTGCTCTGTATAAGGAAGATAAGGAAGAAAGAAGATTACGATTACAAACAGAAGTGTGTCAGAAGTAAAAGAAGGTTGTTTACAAACAGATTGGGCAGGGGAGAGGCTTTAGGCCTTGGGGGGCATGACGGTGGCGAAGCCGGTGATGACCTGCTCGCCCTTCTGGTTGGTGACGACGGTCTCCAGCTTCAGGCGGTTCTTCTCCTCGTTGCGCTCCACCACGGTGGCGGTGGCGGTGACGGTGTCGCCGATGTAGACGGGCTTGACGAAGCGCAGCTCCTGACCCATGTAGATGGTGCCGGGGCCGGGCAGGTACATGCCCAGAACGGCGGAGATGAAGCCGGCAGAGAGCATGCCGTGGGCGATACGGCCGTGGAACATGCCCTTTTCAGCCTCAACGGCATTGATGTGGGCGGGGTTGAAGTCACCGCTGTAACCGGCGAACAGAGTGATGTCGGCCTCGGTGATGGTCTTGGTGAAGCTGGCGCTGTCGCCCAGCTTGATCTCCTGCATGGTCAGACCTTTCATAATACAGAACCTCGATTCGATAAGATTTAGGAACCTCTCTGTCATTGTACATCAAGCATCAGCTGATTGCAAGAAGATAGATGCACAACAACAATAATTGAATCACCCTTCATGTTTATCATAGCGTGCGGCGAGTGACTTGTCAAGATGCTTTTAGCAAACTTGAATAAAAAATTTTAGGGAATGGCTAAAAATGTGTTGACAAATGAGCTGGCATGCGATATTGTAAAATCAGAAATTGAATCACCCTTCAATTTTCTTTGACGAGATTCAGATTTGTATGTGAATCGGGATTCACGTACAGAAAGGCCGCTTTCCGGCCAAGCAGTGCGCTTTGGGGCGCGAATCATATGAGAACTGGAGGATACTCAAATTATGGATAAGAAACCGAACGTGGGGATTGTTGGTCTGGGCGTCTATCTGCCGAAGAACAAGATGACCGCCAAGGAGATCTCTGAGGCCACTGGCGGCAACTGGACTGAGGACGCCGTGATCAACAAGCTGGGTATTGTGGAGAAGTACGTCCCCAGCAACGACCCCTGTGACGGCTCTCAGGAGATGGGCGCACTGGCTGCGCTGGACTGCCTGAAGAACACCGGCGTGGACCCGCTGGAGATCGACGCGATCCTCTGCATCACCGAGGAGTGGAAGGAGTATCCTCTGACCACCTCCGCCTGCTACGTGCAGGACCGCATCGGCGCCAAGAACGCCTGGGGCATCGACGTGCAGAACCGCTGCTGCACCTGCGTGTCCGCCATGGAGCTGGCCAAGGATATGCTGATCGCTGATGACGAGCTGAATACCGTCCTGGTCTGCGGCGGCTACCGCAACTGCGACTGCATCGACTACACCGACAACGGTGTGTCCTTCATGTTCAATCTGGCGGCCGGCGGCGGCGCCGTTCTGCTGAAGAAGAATTACGGCAAGAACCTGCTGCTGGGTACCCACCTGATGACCGACGGCTCCGTGGTCCATACCTGCGGTGTCAAGGTCGGCGGCCAGCGCGAGCCTGTCTCCGTGGACAACATCAAGGAGTTCGGCATGCTGCGCCTGATGGATTCCGCCAAGATGAAGGGCCTGCTGAACACCGTGTCCATGCCCAACTGGTATCACTGCATCGATGAGGCGCTCCGCAAGGCCGGTAAGACCCGCGCGGACATCAATTATCTGGACATCCTGCACATCAAGCGCTCCGGTCATCTGGGCATGCTGAAGGATCTGGGGCTCACCGAAGACCAGACCATCTATCTGGAGAACTACGGCCATGTGGGCCAGATCGACCAGATCCTGTCCCTGAAGCTGGCGCTGGAGCAGGGCAAGGTCAAGGATGGCGATGTTGCCGTCATGATCGCCGCCGGCATCGGCTATACGTGGGCAGCCAACGTCATCCAGTGGGGGTGAGTAGTTAATGGGCACCTTTCTCCAAGTCGTACTGAGAAGTTTGGAGACGGGCGGAGTTTACGCGCTGGCGGCACTGGGTATCATCATTATTTTCCGTACCAGTAACATCACGCACTTTGCTCAGGGCTCCATGGGTATGTTCAATACCTTCGTGGTGGCTACTCTGGTTGCCAAGACGAACCTTCCCCTCTGGGCGGCCACCCTCTGCGGCCTCTGCACCGCCATCGTGCTGGGCTGCCTGGTGGACTTTGTGATCATCCGCCGCACCAAGCGGGTGTCCCCGGTGGCCAAGCAGATCATCACGCTGGGCCTTATCATGGTCTTCGTGGGCCTTGCGCCCATGCTCTTCGGCGTGGACCCCCTGAAGCTGCCCCGCTTCATCGAGAGCGGCGAGCTCAGCATTGCCGGTGCGCACCTGACCTATAATGGCCTGTTCAACATTGTGCTGGGCATCGTGCTGATGCTGATCCTCTTCTATGTGCTTCAGAAGACCAAGATGGGCATTGCCATCCGCACCACTGCTTCTAACGAGCCTGTGGCCCGCCTGATGGGCGTACCCACCCGCAACGTGACCCTGTTCGCATGGGCTTTGGCTGCCTGCCTCGGCTGCCTAGCCGGCGTTATGATCGCGCCCACCACCTCCGTGACGCCCAACGTCATGGACTCCGTGCAGGTCAACGCCCTGATCGCCTGCGTGCTGGGCGGCTTCCAAACCTTCTACGGTCCCATCCTCGGCGCGTACATCATCGCTGTCGGAACCAACCTGCTGACGCTGTATGTCTCCTCCGTCTGGGGCGGACAGCTCATGTATCTGCTGGTCCTTCTGTTCATCGTCTTCCGTCCGCAGGGACTGGTGGGCAAGAAGTTCATCAAGAAAGTGTAAAGGAGGGGGAACGTCATGGACAACAATTCCGTTAAGCTCCCGACCGAACCCCCCAAGGGGAGCCTTGTGGGCCGTATTTACCGCAACGCCTACGTGCGCTACCTGTTCTTCGGTCTGGTGATCTGCCTGCTGCCTCTGCTGGCTAAGAGCGGCATCATGCCCGGCTCGTTCCTGATCAATCTGGGCGGCACTATCATTTTCGCCATCGTAGCTCTCGGCCTGAACCTGCTGCTGGGCTACTCCGGCCTGATTTCTCTGGGTACTGCCGGCTTTATGGGTCTTGGTGCCTACATATCCGGTTACCTGACCCAGTCCATCAAGCTGCCCTTCCTCGTGGCGGTGCTCATTGCCATCGTGGTGGCTGCGCTGATCGGCGTGCTGGTGGGCTTCGTATCCCTGCGCGTGGCCGGCATCTATCTGGCCATTGCCACCTTGTGTGTGTCTGAGATCCTCCGTAAGACCTTCGAGGAGCTGGACCAGTTCACCAACGGCTTCTCTGGTCT
This sequence comes from uncultured Oscillospiraceae bacterium, assembly GCA_934667095.1. Taxonomy (GTDB): domain Bacteria; phylum Bacillota; class Clostridia; order Oscillospirales; family Oscillospiraceae; genus Enterenecus. The sequence continues at coordinate 8,064 of CAKULE010000004.1, forward strand.
GACTGCCAGCTACCCTGTGATCTTCGGAGTGAAGCTCAGCCGCGAGGCGTCCTTCATTATGCTGGCCATCGTGCTGGTGCTGGTGATGATGCTCACCCACAATCTGGTCAACGGCCAGATGGGCCGTGCCCTCCACGCCATGCGCGGCAGTGAGGTGGCGGCTCAGGCCATGGGCATCAACCTGCTGAAGTACCGCCTTGTGGTGTTTGCTATCGCCACGGCCTACGCGGCCCTCGGCGGCGCTCTGTACATGCACTTTGTCAAGTTCTCCTACCCCTCCACCTGGATCATGATGCTCTCCCTGAACGTGCTGGCCATGGTGGTCATCGGCGGCTTGCGCTCTATCTACGGCACGGTCATCGGCGCACTCATCGTGTACGCCGTGCCCGATCTGGTGCTCAAGCGCATCCCCGTGATCGGCAAGATCGACGGTATCGCCTACATCTTCACCGGCGTGCTCATCATTCTGGTGGTCATGTTCTACCCCAACGGCGTGGTCGGCCTGCGTACCGACATCAAGCGCCTGTTCACCCGTAAAAACAAGAAGCAGGGAGGTGCCGGACATGAGTGAGAACCACAGTGCGCACACTCTGGCGGACGGCCTGGTGCTGGACGTCAACGACCTGTCCATTCAGTTCGGCGGCTTGAAGGCGGTGGAGGCCCTCTCCTTTCAGGTAAAGGAGAAGGAGATCTTTGGCCTCATCGGCCCCAACGGCGCAGGTAAGACCACGGCATTCAACTGCATTACCCAGTTCTACCATCCTGACCGCGGTCAGGTCATCTTCCGCACCCGCAGCGGCGAGGTGATGGATCTGGTGGGCCATCCCGTCCATGAGATCATCAAGCTGGGTCTGGTGCGCACCTTCCAGAACGTGGAGGTCATCAAGGAGCTGTCCCTGATCGACAACGTGCTCATCGGCGCCCACACCGACTTCAAGGCCACCATTTTCGAGCAGGCGCTCCGCCTGCCCCGGGCCAGAAGGGAAGAGCGGGAGATGCGCCGCAAGGCCGAGCAGGCTCTGGAATTCATGGGCATCGGCGAACTGAAGGACCTGCCCGCCGGCGGCCAGCCCTACGGTGTGCTGAAGAAGGTGGAGATGGCCCGCACCCTGATGGCGGAGCCCAAGCTCATCATTCTGGATGAGCCCGCCGCCGGTCTGAACGATTCCGAGACTGCCGATCTGGCGGAGACTATCCGCCGCATCCGGGACGCCTACGATTGCACCATCCTTCTGGTGGAGCATGACATGCGTCTGGTCATGGGCATCTGTGACCGCATCTGCGCCATTTCCTTCGGCCAGTTCCTGGCCTGCGGCACTCCCGCCGAGATCCAGAGCAACAAGCTGGTCCAAGAGGCCTATCTGGGAGAGGAGGACGACGACTGATGAGCAACATCGCACTCTCTATCAAGGGCCTGACAGTCAACTACGGCGCGATTCAGGCGGTAAAGGGCATCGACATCGAGGTCCACGAGGGCAGCGTCGTGGCGCTGCTGGGCGCCAACGGCGCCGGAAAGACCTCCACGCTGCGTACCATCTCCGGCCTGACTCCTGCCTCCGGCGGTAAGATCGAGTTTTACGGCAAGGACATTACCAACATGGACACCGAGAAGATCGCCCGGCTGGGCGTGGCCCAGTCCCCGGAGGGCCGCCAGATCTTCGGCGACCTGACGGTGGAGGAGAACCTGAAGGTGGGTGCCTTCACGGTGAAGGACCGTAAGACCATCCAGAAGTGCTATGACCGCTGTTACCGCTACTTCCCCCGGCTGGCGGAGCGCAAGCGCCAGATGGCTTATACCCTCTCCGGCGGCGAGCTGCAGATGCTGGCCATTGCCCGGGCTCTGATGTCTGATCCCAAGATCCTGCTGCTGGATGAGCCCTCTCTGGGCCTTGCGCCGCTGGTGGTGCGTGACATCTTCACCATCATCAACGAGATCAAAAAGGAGGGCACCACGGTGGTCATCGTGGAGCAGAACGCCCTCCAGACCCTGAAGATCGCAGACTTCGGCTACGTGCTGGAGGTCGGCCAGATCAGCATGTCCGGCGAGGCCGGCGTGCTCATCAAGGACCCCAAGCTGGTCGAGGCCTATCTGGGCGGCTGACGCCCATCCCCCCCCGTGGTATTTCGGGTCGGCCTGCCGGCCCCACAAATACAACATATTTAATAGGAGGAAAAACAATGAAGAAACTGGTATCCCTGTTGCTCGCCATGGCCATGGTCTTTGCTCTGACTGCTTGCGGCGACAAAAACCCCACCGGCTCCACCACCCCGACCAATAGCCCCAGCCAGACCGGCGAGCCCTCTCCGGGCACTGAGAAGAAGTATTCCCAGGGCGTGACCGATACCACCATCAAGATCGCCAACTCCGCTGCCACCTCCGGCGCTTACGCCCCCGTGGGCGTGCCCTTCAACGCCGGCATTCAGGCTTACCTGAACATGGTCAACGCCTCCGGCGGCATCGATGGCCGCACCATCGAGTTCCTGCACACCGACGACGAGTTCGATCCCGTCAAGGGTAAGGCCGCCCTGCAGAACTTCGTGGAGGACGAGAAGGTCTTCGCCATCGTCGGCCACTTTGGCACTCCTGTTGTGGGCGCCACCATCGGCGACCTGAAGGACTATGGCATTCCCTCCGTGTACTTCGCCACCGGCATTGGCCAGCTGTATGCCGACCATGCCACCACCAATGAGGAAGGCTACAACATCTTCCCCGTGCAGCCCATCTACACCACTGAGGGCCAGATCATGGTTGCCCGCGGCGTTGGTTCCTTCAATGCCACCAAGATCGGCATTATCTACACCAACGACGACGCTGGTAAGGACATGCTCACCGGCGCTGAGGCCAAGTGCAAGGAACTGAACATCCCCTACGTGGCTGAGCAGGTCACCGCTGGTTCCGCCGACGTGTCCGCTGCTGTCACCGCCATCAAGAACTCCGGCGTGGACTTCATCATCTGCGCCGCCATTCAGGCCACCATGCCCACCATCGTGAAGGAACTGGCCGCTCAGGGCAACACCGCTCCCGTTATCACCACTTACGTGAACGTGTCCTCCGCCATTCCTCCCCTGGTCTCCGCTGACATCGCCGGCAAGTTCGACGTGTACGGCAATGGCTGGGTCGCCTATGACGATGCCGACGCTCTCGCCCTGTATCAGGAGTGGGTCAGCAAGATCGACGAGTCCTACACCATGAACGCCTATGCCCAGACCGGCTGGATCGCCGCCCACTTCTTCTGCGAGGGCCTGCGCCGTATCGAGGGCCAGGACATCACCTGGGAGAACTACATGAACGCCCTTGAGACCGGCGGCTACATCCAGAACCCCTTCGGCGGCAAGATCGACTATGCCAACGGCGTCCGCGCCGGTACGCAGGAAATGAACCTGGCCAAGATCAACCCCGACGTTGATGGCGGCTGGGAGCTGGTGGACGGCCTCCAGAGCATGGAGAGCCTGCTGGCTGCTGCGAAGTAAACATCCCTTTGCCCGTGTAGACCGCACACATACTGGGGGGAGAGTACATCTCTCCCCCCAGTGTCCATTTCTGAAAAAGGAGAGAACAGCGATGCCGTATTTCAAGTACAGCGACCAGGTAGAACTCTATTACGAGGTTCACGGCGACCCCAACGGGAAGGAGACCATCGCCTTTTTTAACGGCGTGATGGCATCGGTCTCCAGCTGGAGCCTGCTTACACCGGTCTTTGAGCGGGCTGGCTTCCGGGTGATTCTGCACGACTTCAAGGGCCAGCTAAAGTCCTCCAAGCCGGCCGGCCCCTATACCTTTGCCCAGCACTGTGCCGAGGCCAAGGCTCTCTTTGAACACTTAGGCGTGGAGCGGTTGCATCTGGTAGGCACCTCCTATGGCGGCGAGACCGCCATGAAGTTCGCCATGCTCTACCCAGAGATGACCAAGTCTATCTCTGTCATCGACTCGGTCAGCGAACTGGATGCCGTGTGCGAGGGCTTCGTCCTCGGCTGGAAGGTCCTGTGCGACACCGGGGACGGGGAGACCTTCTTCTGGGGCATGGCCCCCAGCATCTATGGCCCGGACTTCATCCGGGAGAACCAGGAGATGCTCTCCGCCCGGGCCAAGGCCCTGAAGGACGATCCTAACGGCTACCTGGCCGGGCAGAAGATTCTTTACGACAGCTTTGCCGCCGATGTGTACATGACCGACGATCTGCCTCGCATCCAGTGCCCGGCACTCATCCTGTGCGGCGAGCAGGATATCCTGAAGCCGCCGCGCTTCTCTGCCCTCATGGCGGAGCGCATCCCTGGCGCGGAATACGTCACCATCCCGAACTGCGGCCACGTGGCCATCTTTGAAAAGCCGAAGGAACTGGAGTCGGCTATCTTTGGCTTCGTCATGAAACAGTGTATTTCTTGAACATCACAAGGAGTGAACAGTTATGAGCTTTGAGAATAAGTACATTTCCGTGGAAAAAGCTCTCTCCATGGTCAAGAACGGCGACATCATCGTCACCGGTCTGGGTGCGGCGGAGGCCGGCCTGTTCATGGAAAACATCCACACCATTGCCGATAAGGTCCGTGGTGTGACCATCGTCAACTGCAACCCTACCCACGCGGGTAAGTTCTACGCCCCCGAGTATGTGGATTCCTTCTCCGTGAACGGCTGGTTCTACGCCCCTCCCATGCGGAAGGCCCACGCCCAGGGCAACATGGCCTACATCCCCAACCATCTGCATCTGGCCGCCACTAAGTGGCTCTACCGCAACAAGCCCAATATCTTCGTGGCTTCCGCCTCTCTGCCTGACGAGCACGGCAACATCTCCCTGTCCACCTCTAACACCTATGAGACCCGGATGCTGGAGGCTGCTGATCTGGTCATTCTGGAGGCCAACCCCAACTTCCCCTTCACCAGTGGTGACCTCATCGTCCCCATGGAGAAGGTGGACTATCTCATTGCCGCGGACTATCCCGTGCCTGTCATCCCCGATGTGCCCTCCAGCGATAAGGACCGCATCATCGGCCGCACCATCGCGGAGTTCGTGCCTGACGGCGCGTGCATCCAGCTGGGCATCGGCGGCATCCCCAACGCCGTGGCCGAGTTCCTCAAGGAAAAGAACGATCTGGGCGTCCACACCGAGATGATCACCAGCAAGATGGTGGAGCTGATGCAGATGGGCGTCATCAACAATAAATATAAGCAGATCTGCACAGGTAAGATGGTGGCGACCTTCGCACTGGGCAATCAGGCGGTGTACGATTATCTGGACCACAACCCCAACGTGGAGCTGCGGGACGGCGCTTGGGTCAACGACCCCTATGTCATCGCCCAGAACGACAACCAGATCTCCATTAACACCTCCTTGGAGATAGACCTCACCGGCCAGTGCGCCTCTGAGTCCATCGGCTCCCGGCAGTTCTCCGGCACTGGCGGTCAGTCTGACACCGCCATCGGAGCCCAGATGTCTAAGAACGGCCGCTCCATCATCGCCCTGTACTCCACCGCCATGGTGAAGGGGCCCGATGGCGAGCGCCGCGAGGTCTCCAAGATCGTGCCTCAGCTTCAGGCCGGAGCGGCGGTGAGCCTGTCCCGCAACGACGTGGATCTGGTCATTACCGAGTACGGCGTGGCTGACCTGCGGGGTACCAACATCCGTGAGCGGGTGGAGAGCCTTATCCAGATTGCCCATCCCAAGTTCCGCGACACCCTGTGGGATCAGGCTGTTGAGGTCGGTATCCTGGGTCGGAGGTAAAAGCTATGGCGCGCTTTGTTTTTCAGGATAAGTCCATCTACTACGAAGAGCATGGGAAGGGAAGACCCATCGTTGTACTCAACGGCATCATGATGTCCACCACCAGCTGGGCCGAGTTCGTGGAGCCATTCTCCGCTGACAACCGGCTCATCCTGCTGGATATGCTGGATCAGGGCCGCAGCGACCACATGGACGGCCCCTTCTCTCAGGCCCTTCAGGTGGACGTGGTCCTTGCGCTGCTGGACCATCTGGAGCTGGACAAGGTCTGCATGCTGGGCATTTCCTATGGCGGCGAGGTGGCTCTCCGCTTCGCGCTGGAGCACGGCGACCGGCTGGAACGGTTGATGCTGTTCAACACCACCTCCCGCACCGGTCCGTGGCTGGGCGATATCGGCGATGCCTGGAATCTGGCTGCCCATGACGCTGATGCCTACTACCTGACCACCATCCCGGTGATCTACTCTCCCAAGTTCTACCGGGACAACAACGCGTGGATGGAGCACCGCCGGGAGGTCCTGCGGCCGGTGTTCGGCAATCCCAAGTTTGTGGAGTCTATGATTCGGCTGACCAACAGCTCTTCGGACTATGACGTATCCGATCGGCTGGAGGAGATCAAGACCCCCACCATGATTGTCTCTTGCATGGAGGACTATCTGACGCCCATGGAGGAGCAGCGTTACATTGCCGACCGTATCCCCGACTGCCAGTATGTGCTGATCCCGGGCTGCGGCCATGCCTCCATGTACGAGAAGCCGGTGCTCTTCGCCGCGCTGACTCTGGGCTTCTTCAACAATGTGAAGGAGAAGTTTAATATTTTATAAATGCCGATATATGATTCGTGTTGCACTTTTCAGTTCTATCGGTTATAATAACTCTCAGAAACTGAATTTTAGTTTCAACTTCTAAGGTTATGAGGGAACTACATGCAGGAAGAACTGGTGAACATGCCCCGCACGAAGCGGGGACGCACAACGCTCAACAACATTCTCAGTGCAGCGGCACAGATTTTTTACGAAAAAGGTTATCATGAGGCGTCTATCAACGACATCACCCGGCTGGCGGGTGTGGCTTCCGGTACCTTCTACGTCTATTTTGATGGGAAGTATAACCTTTATAAGTATCTGCTGCTCCAATGCAGCCATAAGATCAGAAGCTACCTGAGCCGTTCGATCGAGGGCTGTTCCAGCCGTCTGGAGGTTGAGCGGGTCGGCATGAAGGCTTGGCTGGAATTCGTCATGGAGAACCAGTATATGTATCACATCATCTGGGAATCCATGTACGTGGACTACCATCTTTTCGAGCAATACTATGTGACCTTCGCCGCCGCCTATAAGAAGGGCCTTGACAAGGCCAAGGAGGCGGGGGATGTCGGCGATGTGGATACGGAGGTGCTGGCGTACACCCTGATGGGCGCCACCAACTTCCTTGGCCTGAATTGGGGCCTGTTCCACACCGATCCCTCCCAGATCGACTACGTGGTGGAGCAGTTTGTCCGGATCATTGAGGGCAAGGCGTTCCCGGCGGCCGCACGGCCCTGTGAGCCCGTGCGGCTGGATAAGCCGCTGCCCCATGAGCCCCGATTCAAGTTCCGTGTTACCGTGGACGAGCCTGAGGAGGAGACCTGAAAGAAAGCTGGGATCTCTTATGGCAGAGCGACAGTATCTCCGCACTGACCGCCTTCAGACTGCTTATCACCGCATGGGGACGCCCGGAAAACCGAAGCTGCTGCTGGTACATGGCAACGCCTCGTCCTCTGCCTTTTATCTGCCGCTGATGGAGCGGCTGGCGGACCGGTTCGACATGGTTGCCCCCGATCTGCGCTGTTTCGGCGGCAGCGATGCGCTGCCCGTGGACGCAGCCCGCGGCATGCGGGACTGGAGCGACGACCTGTACGAATTCACTGCGGCGCTGGGCTGGGACCGCTTCTGGCTTTTGGGCTGGTCGCTGGGCGGCGGCATTGTCATGCAGTATGCCATTGACCACAGTGAGCAGCTCTGCGGCCTGATTCTGGAAGCGCCGCTGTCCCCATTCGGCTTTGGCGGCACCTGCACGCCAGAGGGCAAAAAGCTCACTCCTGTGGGACTGGCCAGCGGCGGCGGCTGCGCCAACGCTCAGCTGGTAGAGGCGCTGAAAAAGGGCGATCTGGACTTCATGCGTACAGTGCTCAACAGCACCTATGTGAAGCCGCCCTATCAGGTTCCGGAGAGGTGGGAGCCCGTCTTTTTGGAGGCCATTGCCTCCACCAAGGTGGGAGATGGAATGTATCCCGGGGACTCCTTCCCGGTGCCCCAGTGGCCCGGCGTGGTGTCCGGCACCCACGGCATTTGCAACACCATGTCGCCGGCCTATTGTGACCTGTCCGGTCTGGCGGACATCCCCAACCAGTGCCCCATCCTTTGGATCCGGGGCGATGGGGACATCATGGTGAGCGACAACAGCTTGGCCGATTTTGGTACACTGGGTGCGCTGGGCTATGTCCCCGGCTGGCCGGGAGCTGAGCACTTCCCGTCACAGCCTATGCTGGCACAGACCCGTTATGTGCTGGACCGCTATGCCGCCAACGGCGGCAGCTACCGAGAGGTGGTCCTGCCTGACAGCGGCCATGGCTGCCATCTGGATCAGGAGGAAGCCTTTGCGGCGGCCCTTACTGAGTTTATGAGCATGCGCAGACTTCATGAAACATAAAAAAGAGCTCCCGGCGAACATTCGCCGGGGGCTCTTTTTTAGACTTGACTGAAAAGTAAGCCGGCTTTACACCGACTGCTCTGCAATTATTGCCCGAGGTGCAGGGTGTTGATGAGCAGCAGCCATGCCAGCCCGTAGTAGGCGACCACGGCCACCAAATCGTTGACAGTGGTGATGAGGGGACCGGAGGCCACGGCGGGGTCAACCTTGATTTTCTGGAAGAACAGGGGAATGGCCGTACCGGAAATGCTGGAGATGACCATGGCCAGAATGAGCGCCAGCGCGATACAGCCTGAGATGGCGAAGGAGAAGCTGGCGGGATTGCCTTTGATGAAGCACAGATACGCGCCCACGACGGCAAAGGAGAGCACGCCGAGGATGACGCCGTTGCTGAAGCCCACCCGGGTCTCCTTCCAAATCAGCTCCAGCTTTTCCCGGGGGCCGATCTGCTCGTCCATCAGCACACGGATGGTGACGGCCAGCGACTGGGTGCCCACGTTACCGGCCATATCTAGAATAAGGGACTGAAAGCTCATGATGATGGTGAGCTGAGCCACCACTGGCTCAAATGCGCCCACCACACTGGAGACGATGAGCCCGAGCCCCAGCAGGATGATGAGCCATGGAAGACGCTTGCTCACACTGCGGCGGATAGGCTCCGCCAAGTCCTCCCCGGAGGACAGACCGGCCAGCTTGGCATAGTCTTCGCCCAGCTCATCCTCCACGGCCTCCACCATGTCCTGCGCGGTGATGACGCCGATGAGTTTGTTATCGCTGTCCAGCACGGGGATGGAGTCTTCGGAGTAGTCCTTCAGCCGGCGCATACAGTCCTCCGCATCGGAGTCTGCGTACACGTAGGGGTAGGAGCAGGTGGTGATATCCTCCAGCGAGGAGCCCTCCCGGGCGATGATGAGATCTTTCAGGTCGATGGCGCCGCAGAAGGTGTTCTCACTGTCCACCACGTAGAGGGTGGTGACGTTGTCGTTCTCTGCCGCCTGCTTGATCAGGCTGGCCATGGCCTCCTTGATCGACAGCCCGGCGGTGATCGAGATGTAGTTGGTGGACATGCGGCTACCGATCTCGTCCTCGTCAAAGGAGCTCAGCAGCGAGATCTCGGATCGGGCCTCGGGTTCCATCAGCTCCAGCAGGGAAGAGCGTTCATTTTTGTCCATCTGCCGCAGGGCTTCCACAGCCTCAGAGGACTCGAAGCGGGAGAGGACCGCCGCCTGCCGGCGGATGCTCAGCTCCCGCAGATAGACCGCGGGTTCTTCGGCGTACTCCAAAATGCCGGCCAGAGAGTCGGCATCCAGCACGTTGTAGAGTCGGTTGCGCTCATCCCGGCTGAGCTGTTCCAGCGCCAGCGCAATGTCGTTTTCGTGGTAGTCCAACACCCGCTCCCGCATAAGCTTGGGGGTGAGATTGCTGCGGACGATGGCCGCGATTTCACCGCTGTAATCGGGCTGAGGTGCGGCAGACCCAGCCGGAGTTTTGTTGTCGTTCATTGTCCTGTGCCTCCTTGTCTCCATGATTTCCGGGCCAGCGCCCGGAAGGGGAGAGGACAGATCAGAGAGAAGCGGCAGGGCATAAAAAAGCCACTGACCGCCCGAACTGACCTGCACACATCCCAAAGGGAATGCAATACGGCATCAAAGGGTCGGACAATGGTGTTTTACATGGATACGGAAGGTGCGCTCAGCGGCCCATAGACGGCGCGCCGATCTGCGCTTTCCGGCATAAAAACACCCCATCCGCGCTTCTACTGCCACTACTGCCGTCCATGTGCTCACCTCACAAAAATGGATTGGTCAAAATCGACCGCAAATATTATAGCACAGTAAATCGCCCTTGTCGAGGTGGAATTGAAGAATATTCGCACGGATTGGCCTTGAGAATCCTATTGTGTTTGCGCGGAACTGGTGGGACAATAGCTCTGAAAGGAATGCTGAAAGCCGCGGAGAGTGGCTTTTTGAAAGCACAACAGTTAGTGCGCTCTAACTATAACGGAAAGAGAGTGGAACTGACATGGAGGAACAAAGGACAGACTGTGGTTGCCGTCTCTCCCGGCGAGGTGCCGTGGAATGATGCAGAAAAAGCGCGGATGCAGGCGCTGAATGGCCAGCATGTTGCCATTGACTACGCCTTTATGGTAACGGTGGAAAAAATTCATGCGCCACGGGATGGAAAATGTGCCGGAACTATATAGTCTCCGGTTCGCGCGGCAATTTTGCCGGTGTGGGGGATATGCACTTCTTCTATTCTGCGGACGAGGTTCTTTAGGGTGCACTGCCCGACTTTGAGGAGGCATGCAGGCGCGCGGGGGTCCCATATACCGCCTTCGCCCGGCCGAAAATGGTACACTGCTATTGTATGCTGCCGTACTTCAAAGAGGCGCGTGAGGACTTTGCCAAGATAGCGGATATTCTGGAGAAATAAGATCCGGAGAGAAGAGCTGGTAGCCAAAGGAAGTGAGAAATGATCCATGAAAATGCTGGAACGAAATGAAACTGCAGAAAAAGCGGCGCTTTGATCCATCCCATGCTCTCCTGCGGGGAAGGAATCGAATGATGTGTGACGGATTTCTAGGGAACAGACATCCATTGCTTTATTCCGGACCTGTCTGCCCATGGAGAGGCCGCCGGAGAGACCTATCACGACGCGACGGAGGAAGCGCTGACAATCCACGATTACCTGACGGAGCGGGGGGTTACCCATTTGCAGCTGGGCTTTGGTGCTTCCCTTGGCGGCGTGGTGCTGTTTGATCTTCTGTGTTATAAGGACTTGACCTTTGAGCTTGTCTTTTTTGAAGGTGTCAGTTTTTATGAGCATGCGCCTCTGCTCTGCTTTATGCTGACGTGTGTCTTTCTGGCTAAGCACCGCAAGGCCGTAAAGGATCCGACGCGCTCCGAGCGGAAGATGAGTGCCATCTACGGTGAGACGGCCGGGCCGGCTATTGCAAAGCGGTTTATTGCGCTGAACGAGGCGAGTATTCGCAGTATCATTCACGATTGTGGTTATGTGCAGCTGCCTGACCTGTCGGAAGGAATGCAGCAGCGCTGCGTATTTGCCTACGGGGAAATAGTGTGCTGAAAATCGAACAGAGTATTCTCATTCCGAGGGAAAGGCTGTTGGGCGATGCGGCTGCTCCACCTTTGTGGACGCGCAGGGGTTCATAGACTAAAGCGTGCACCCCGCGATCAAGTACACCACTTGACCGCGGGGCGTCTGATTTAAACGGTTTCTGAATATAAGAAATGCCACCACAATTTTGTCAAATTACGGTGGCATTTTGGTGCGGGCGGCGGGACTCGAACCCGCACACCACTGAGGTAACGGAACCTAAATCCGTCGAGTCTACCAATTCCACCACGCCCGCATGATTGAATCAGTATAGCATAACTTAGGTAAAAAAGCAACCTCTCCGGTGTAACCGGAGAGGTTGCTTGCCATTGCCGGATTTGGCTCAGGGTTTGCCCAGCAGAGCGAACATGTTCTTCTTGTAGGCCTCGACACCGGGCTGATTGAAGGGGTTGACCTCCAGCATGTAGCCGCTGATACCGCAGGCCAGCTCGAAGAAGTAGAACAGCCGGCCCAGCATTGCGGCGTCTATCTTGTCCATCCGCAGGACCATGGAGGGGGTGCCGCCGTCGGCGTGGGCGGCCAGCGTGCCCCGGAAGGCCATCTCCCGGACAAAACTCATGGGTTTACCCGCCAGATAGTTCAGATTATCACCGTTGTCATCGCTGTATGGGACGGCAAGGTCGTACCCGGTATCATCCACATAGAGAACAGTCTCAAACAGGTGGCGCTCGCCGTCCTGAATATATTGGCCCAGAGAGTGCAGGTCGGTGGTGAACTGGGCGCTGGCGGGGAAGATGCCCTTGCCGTCCTTGCCCTCGGACTCGCCGAACAGTTGCTTCAGCCACTCGCCCAGAGAGGAATAGGAGGGCTCGTAATTGCAGAAGATCTCCACCTTTTTGCCCTGCCGGTAGAGGGCGTTGCGGGCGGCGGCATAGCGCCACACGGGGTTGGCCATACTCCGCTGGTCATACTCCTCCATGGCGGCGGCGGCCCCGGCCATCAGGGCGGAAATGTCGGTCCCGCCCACGGCGATGGGCAGCAGGCCTACGGCAGTGAGCACGGAGTACCGCCCGCCGACCTCATCAGGGATGACAAAGCTCTCCCAGCCGTGGGCATCGGCCAGAGATTTGAGGGCCCCCCGGGCTTTGTCAGTGGTGGCGTAGATACGCCGGTCGGCCTCGACACCGTACTGTTTCTCCAGCAGGGCGCGGAACAGGCGGAAGGCTACGGCGGGCTCGGTGGTGCCGCCGGACTTGGAAATCACGTTGATGGACCAGTCTTTGCCTTTAACCTTATTCATAACCTTTTTGAGCTCATTCGGGCTCAGGGAGCAGCCGGCGAAGCAGATCTCCGGCCCGTTGGAGGGGAAGACCTCCAGCGCGGCCTTGGCCCCCAGATAAGAGCCGCCAATACCGATGACCACCAGCACCTGAGAATCACTGCAGATCTTCTCTGCGGCCTTCTGGATGCGCGCGAACTCGGCCCGGTCATAGTTCACCGGCAGGCGGACCCAGCCGGTGAAATCGGCGCCGGGGGCGGCAGGGTCATAGAGCTTTTTATGGGCCAGGGCGACTTCGCCCTCCAGTGCGCTCAGGTCGGCCTCGGACAGGCAGCCGGCCAGTTTTTCAAGCTGAAGTTCAAACATAAGCTATCTTCTCCTTTGTCAGGTAAAATCACTTTACAAAAAGCACCAGTGCAGAGCCCCACGTATCCAGAGACAGGACATTCCCGTTTTCTCTGCCGTAGTGGAGGTGGAGCACCTCCCCCTCGAAGGGGATCTCCACTGTGTCCTGCCGGCCGTTGACGATGGCCAGCACCTGCTGACCGTCCAGCTCCCGTTCCAGCAGAATTGTTCCCTCCGGACCGGGAAGAAAAGCAGTGGAGCCCTGCCGCAGCGCGGGCAGGGTGGACTTCCAGCCGGTGAGCCGCCGGTAGAAATCCAGCAACTCCTCATCCTCACGGCCCCAGGGGTAACAGCGGCGGTTGAAGGGGTCCTCATAGCCTTCCAGCCCGGCCTCGTCTCCGTAATAGATGGCGGCCATGCCGGGTAAAGCAAATTGGAGCTCTGCGGCGGCCATCTCCCGGGCCACTGCCCACGGCTTGGCCTCGGGTCGGAGGAAACGTCCGGCCTTTTCCTCTTTGCTACCGTCGAAGGGGTCCCCCAGCAAGGTAAGGATGCGGGGTGTATCATGGGTAGAGAGGCTGTTCATCACCCGGTGCAGCACCGGGGTAGGGTAGTGCTCCACAATATTAAGCACCGCCGCCTGAAAGGCTCCGGAATCGGCCCGGCTCAAAAAGTCCAAGATGGCGGAGCGGAAGGGGTAGTTCATCACGCTGTCCAGCTCGCCGTCGGAGAAATACCGGCGGCGGACGCTGTAGGCGACCTTGTTGGACGCGTCCTCCCACACCTCGCCCATGAGTAGCGCGTCGGGCCGCAGGGCTTTGAGCCGGGCCCGGAAGGCGGAGATGAAGGCGTCGGGCAGTTCGTCGGCCACGTCTAGGCGGAAGCCGTCCACCCCCAGGTCTAGCCAGTGGGCGATGACGCTGTCGCCCTCGCCCAGAATGAAATTCAGGTAGGCGGGCTCCATCTCCTGAACGCAGGGCAGTGTGTCGATCCCCCACCAGGAGGTGTACCGGTCGGGCCAGTGCTGAAAGTCGTACCAGTCACGGTAGGGCGAGTTGGGATCGGAATAAGCCCCGCCGCCGAACTCGCCGTTTTTGTCGAAGTAGATGCTTCGGCTTCCGGTGTGGGAGAACACCCCATCCAGCAGAATTTTCATGCCTCGCCCGTGGGCCTCTCGACACAGGACCCGGAGATCATCCTCGGTTCCCAGCAGGGGGTCCACACGGCGGTAATCCGCCGTGTCGTATCGGTGGTTAGACCAGGCCATGCAGATGGGATTCAGGTAGATGAGCTCCACATGGAGGTTGGCCAGATAGTCCAGCTTCTGCCGGATGCCGTCCAGATTGCCGCCGAAGAAGTCGTTGTTCAGAATTTTGCCCTGACTGTTGGGACGGTATTCCGGCGTGTCTTCACAGTGTTCATGGAGCCAGTAGGGCTCCATTTTATCGGTACAGTCAACGGTTTTTCCTTTATAGAAACGATCAGGAAAGATCTGGTACACCACCGCCCCGGCCAGCCCTTCCGGGGTGCCGTAGTTTGCCGGGCAGCAGGTGAGCTGCCATCGCTCGCCCCGGTCAGGGGAGATACCCCGAAGTCCGTTCCGGTACCAGCAGCGGCTTCCGCCCGGCTGTTCCGTGCGGAAGTAGTAGAAGTAGAGGTCCCGCCGGGGGAGGGCGAAGTCCGTGCGGTAGCGGAAGCGGCCGTTTTCCTCTCCGTCGAGGGTAAAGGCAGCCTGCAGGCTGTAGCCGTTCTCACTGTCCAGCACCAGCCAGAGTCGGTCCGCTGGCTCGGCGACCTCCACCCACATGGTACACACTTGCCCCTGGCCCACCGGCCCGAAGGGGACCTTGTACCGCGGGTCCAGGCAGTCAAAATACAGTTCCATAGGCCGCTTCAGCGCTCCAGCATGGAGCGGTAGATGGCCCGGTACTCCTCCACGGAGCGGGCCCAGGAGCTGTCGTGGCTCATGTCGTTGCGGCGGAGCCGGTCCCATTGCTCCCTGTCCTGATAGAGGGCACAACCCCGGCGGACAGCGTCCAGCATATCATGGGCGTTGTAGGTTTTGAATGTGAAGCCTAATCCCTTGCCGGCCGTTGGGTCATAAGGCGGAACAGTGTCTACCAGACCGCCGGTCTCCCGCACTACGGGTACCGTGCCATAGCGCATGGCGATCAGCTGGGTCAGGCCGCAGGGCTCCTGCCGGGAGGGCATGAGTACCAGGTCGGCGCTGGCGTAGAGCTGATGGGCCAGTGCGTTGTCAAATACGATGTTGGCCGACAGCTTCTGAGGAAAGCGGGCGGCATAGCTGCGGAACAGGTCCTCATACTGTGCTTCGCCGGTGCCGACTACCACCAGCTGGAGATCGTCCCCCATCAGGTCCTCCAGTACAGCAGCGATGAGGTCCACCCCCTTGTGACCCACCAGACGGGAGACCATGGCCACCATTGGGATCTTGTCCCTTCGGGCCAGACCCAATTTCCGCTGGAGATACCGTTTGTTTTTCAGCTTTTCCTCCGGCTGGTCGATGGTGAAGGGGGTGTGGATCAGTGGATCATTGGCGGGGTCAAAGTCCTCCGGGTCGATGCCGTTGACTACGCCGCTGAGCTTGCCCCGCTCCTGCCGCAGGATGCCATCCAGCCCATGGGAAAAATAGGGGTCCTGAATCTCCCACGCGTAGGTGCGGGACACGGTGCTGATCCGGTCGGACTCCAGCAGGGCGGCCTTCATCATGTTGGTGCAGCCGTCGAACTCCATGACGCCCTTCCACTGTTCACCCAGCCCCAGAACATCAGAGACAAAGTTGTTGCCTGCCTTGCCCTGATACTCGATGTTGTGTATGGTGAACAGGGTGCGGATAGACTGATATTCCGGGATAGAGCGGTAGAAGGCGTTGAGAAACACGGGGACCATGGCGGTCTGCCAGTCGTTGGCATGGATGACGTCGGGATACCAGTTCAGATAGCGCAGCGCCTCCAGCACGGCCTTGGAGAAGAAGGCGAACCGCTCTCCGTCGTCGCCATAGCCGTAGGCACGGTCCCGGTAGAAGTAGTACTCGTTGTCGATGAAATAGTAACGGAGATTTCCTTTACAGCCGTTGGCCCGGAAGATGCCGCAATATTGATTGCGCCAGCTCAGAGAGACGTAGAAACAGGTCACATATTCCAGCGAGAATTGATGGCTGTCCCGGATGGAGCCGTAGAGGGGAAGAAATACCGCAACCTCGTCGTTGGGGTCGCTGCACAGGGCCTTGGGCAGGGAGCAGGCTACATCTCCTAAGCCGCCGGTCTTGATGTAGGGAGCCGCCTCGCTGGCGGCAAAGAGAATTTTCATATACAGGCTCCTTTGCGGATGATGACAGGGGAGGCGGGCAGCCCGCGGAGCTTGGTCCCGGCGGAGATCGTGGCCCGCTTATCTACGATGACGTTCTCCAGCTCGGCATCCGCCTCGACAACACTGCCCTGCAGGATCACGCAGTTTTTGAGCTTCGCGCCCTTTCCAATGCGGATGCCCCGGGATAGGACACTGTGATCGGCGCTGCCTTCGATGAGGCAGCCGTCGGCCACGATACAGCCGGACACGGCGCAGTCCATACCGTAATAGGCGGGGACCTCGTCATGGACCCGGGTGTAGATAGGGGCCTCTGGGCGGAAAAGCTGGGCGGCCAGTGCGGCGTCCGTGAGGGCCAGATTTGCGCTGAAATACTCCGCGGGATCGCGGACAAAGAACGCACGGCCGGTGAACGGGGAGACGTTGATGGTCAGCCGACCCTGGTTGAACTGGCCCTGGATAAAGTCCCGCTCGAAGTGATAGGCGCCGAAGGCAGTATACTCCCGCACCACGCGAATGAGCTTTTCCCGGTCTATGATATAAACACCCATGCCGATCTGGTCTCCGGCGCTGGCCACATGGCCCAGTGCAAAGGCCCGCACGGAAGTTCCTTCCATCTTGAGAACGGTGGGAACGGGCTCGCCAGAGCGGCCGTCGGCGGGGATGGTGACGGCGGTGATGTCGCACCCGCTCTCGATGTGGGAGCGCAGGGCGCCCCGGTAGTCCATATTGTACACAGCGCTGGCGTCGGCCAGCAGCACGTAGGACTCCGGGCTCTCCTCCAACAGGTCCAGCGCGTTGCGCAGCTCGTCCAGCTTACCGGCGGTGCCGGCGTGGACGCTCTCGTTGGCATAGGGAGGCAGGATATGCAGACCGCCCTTTTTGCGGTTCAGGTCCCACTCTTGGCCGCTGGCCAGATGGTCCATCAGGGAGCGGTAGTGCTGCTTGGCCAGCACTCCCACATTAGTGATGCCGGAGTTGACCATGTTGGACAGCACAAAGTCCACTAGCCGGTAACGCCCGCCGAAGGGGACGGCCGCCATGCTGCGGTCATAGGTCAGGGACTCCAGAGCCTCGCCGTACATCTCTGCGAAGATAATCCCGATCATGTTCATAGCAACGTCCTCCCTCAGATGATCTCGCCGGGCTTGATCTCATTGCCGGCGGCGATGGTTTTGCCGTGGCCTACCACGGCAATGCTCCAGTCCTGCCCGAGGCAGTCCTCAGGGCGGCGGCCTACCCGGGCTCCGGGTTCTACGGTGCAGCCCTCGCCTACGATGGCGTACTCCACGATGCCGCCGGTCTTCACCACGGTGTTGGGCATCAGCACTGTGCCGCACACGCTGGCCCCCGGCTCCACCACGCAGCCGGTATAGACTACGGAGTGCTCCACGCGGCCCTGAATGGTGCAGCCCTCGGCAATGAAGGAGTTGCTGACCTTGGCCTCCGGTGCGATGAGCGTGGATGGGCTGGCGTAGTTCCGGGCGTAGATGCGGAACCTGGGGTCTCGAATGTGGATGGGGTCCCGGGGGTCCAGCAGGTCCATGTTGGCGTCCCACAGGGAGCCGAGTGTGCCCACGTCCTTCCAATAGCCTTCAAAGGGATAGGCGTACATCCGCCGGCCGTCCCGCAGGAAGGCGGGGATCACATTTTTACCGAAGTCATTTTCAGAGTTCGGGTCATTCTCGTCGGCCACCAGGTACTGCTTCAGCACGTCCCACGTGAAGATGTACACGCCCATGGAGGCCTGATCGCTTTTGGGGTGGGCGGGCTTTTCCTCAAATTCAGTGATGGCTTGGTCGGCATCGGTGCTCATGATGCCCATACGCTTGGCATCCTCCGGGCCCACGGAGATCACGGCGATGGTGCACTCGGCGTTTTTCTCCTTGTGGAAGGCCAGCATTTTGGCGTAGTCCATTTTATAGATGTGGTCGCCGGAGAGGATGAGCACGTACTTGGGCTGATAGCGCTCAATAAAGGGGATGTTCTGATAGATGGCGTTGGCGGTGCCCTTGTACCAGTTGTTGGTGCCGCTGGTGGTGTAGGGCGGCAGCACGTGGGCCCCGCCAAAGGTGCGGTTCAGGTCCCAGGGCTGGCCGTTGCCGATGTAGCCGTTCAGCTCCAGCGGCTGGTACTGGGTGAGAATACCTACGGTGTCGATACCGGAGTTGACGCAGTTGGACAGGGAAAAATCGATGATGCGGTACTTGCCGCCGAAAGGCACGGCGGGCTTGGCGGTGCGCTCGGTCAGGACGTACAGCCGGCTGCCCTGACCGCCGGCCAGAAGCATGGCGATGCACTCTTTTCTGCGTTCGATCATGGATGAGCCCCCTTTATGTTGAATGTCAGATTACATATAGATCACGGTGGACAGCGGCGGCAGGGTCAGCGGCAGGGACCATTTCAGCCCGTGCATGGGGATCGGTTGGGCCATGACAGGGGCAAGGGTTGTGCCAGCGCCGCCATACTTGGCATCGTCGCTGGAAAGCACCGGCTTCCACAGCTTCCGCTGTGGGGCGCCGATGCGGTAATTCTCCCGGAGCACCGGGCAGAAGTTGCACACCACGATCATCTCCCGGCCCTTCCGGTCCACCCGGCGGTAGGCGATGACGCTGTGGTCAGCGTCGTCACAGGCGATCCAGCGGAAGCCATCCCAGTTGTCATCGTTGTCCCACAGGGCGTCGTGGGCGAGATAGAAGCGGTTCAGGTCCCGGACGTAGGCCCGCAGCTGGCAGTGCTTTTCGTAGTCCAGCAGGAGCCAGTCCAGCTGCTTCTGGAAGTCCCATTCAATGAACTGCCCGAACTCGCCGCCCATGAACAGCAGCTTTTTTCCCGGATGAGTCATCATGTAGCCGTAGAAGGCCCGCAGATTCTGAAATTTCTCCTCATAGCTGCCGGACATCTTATTCAGCAGGGACCGCTTGCCGTGGACCACCTCGTCGTGGGAGAGGGGGAGCACGAAATGCTCCGAGAAGGCGTAGGTCATGGTGAAGGTCAGTTCGTTGTGCCGCCCCTTGCGGAACAGCGGGTCGGCGGACATGTAATCCAGCATGTCATGCATCCAGCCCATGTTCCACTTGAAGGTGAAGCCCAGTCCGCCCTCGCTTACCGGCCCGGTGACCCGGGGAAAGGCGGTGGATTCCTCCGCTACGGTCATTACCGAGGGGTCAAAGGTGGCCACGGCGGTGTTCATCTGCTGCAGGAAGGCTACGGCGTCCAGATCGATGTTGCCGCCCTCCCGATTGGGCCGCCACTGGCCGCCCTGACGGCCATAGTCCAGATAGAGCATGGAGGCCACCGCGTCAGCCCGGATACCGTCAATGTGGTAGGTTTCCAGCCAGAAGAGCACGCTGGAGGTCAGAAAAGAGCGCACCTCTGGCCGGCCGTAGTCGAACTGCCGGGTGCCCCACTCCGGGTGGTCCCGCATGAGGGGATCCTCCGACTCGTAGCAGCACCCGCCGTCAAACTCAAAGAGCCCGTGCTCATCCCGGGGGAAATGGGCGCCCACCCAGTCGAGAATGACGCCGATGCCCTTGCTGTGGCAGATATCCACAAATTCCATGAAGTCGTGGGGCGTGCCGTAGCGGGAAGTGGGCGCGAACCAGCCCGTGACCTGATATCCCCAGGAGGGGTCATAGGGGTACTCGGTGACGGGCAGCAACTCAATGTGGGTGTAGCCCATGTCTACAGCATAGTCGGCCAGCCGCCGGGCGGCCTCGGCATAGGGGAGAGGGGAGCAGTCGGGCCGGGTGCGCCAAGAGCCCAGATGGACCTCGTAAATATTCACTGGCTGGCGGCGGGGGTCTTCCTTTTGCCGTTTAGCCAGATAGGGGCCATCTGTCCAATAGAATCCGTCGGTGTGGAACACCTTGCTGTCGGTCTCCGGCCGGGTGGCGGCATGAAAGGCGAAGGGGTCTGCCCGGAATACGAAGCTGCCGTCGGGCCGCTCGATATAGAACTTGTAGCTGTCGTAAACCTGCACTCCGGGAATGAACCGCTCCCAGATCCCGCCGGGCAGGCGATCCATGACGGGGGAGGACAAATCCCAGCCGTTGAAGGAGCCCACGGTGCGCACGCTCCGGGCGTGGGGCGCCCATACCCGGAAAACGCAGCCATCCGAACCGTCCCGGACGGCCTGGTGGCAGCCCAGAAAACGGTAGGCGTCAGTGCTCCTTCCGGCAGAAAATTCCGGGAGAAACCCGGCAAGCGCGGTATCAGTCAAAACGCCACCTCCAACCTTATGTTTGCTTGTCCTGATTATACCTCGCAGACTGCCTGAAATCAAGGGCGGGAACGGGGGAGAAGATCGGTGTTTTTGGGGAGAGAGGACCGGGGCGTGCGGTATGGGGCGTTGTGCATCCGCTCAAAAATGACGGCGATTTTGCGGGGATTTTGGAAAGGGAGGGTATTTCATTTGCGGGGCGTTTGTGCTAAACTGGTTCATCATAAATTCTGGATTGAGAGGAGAGGCTTCTGTGTTTACCAGACGCCAGATCATTAACCTGCTGATCCCGCTGATACTGGAGCAAATGCTCACCGGCCTCATGGGCATCGCGGACACCATGATGGTCACCGCCGTGGGGGAGAGCGCTATCTCCGCTGTGGCTCTGGTAGATTCCATCAACACTCTTGTCATCAACCTGCTGACGGCGCTGGCCGCCGGCGGTGTCATCGTCTGCGCCCAGTATCTGGGCCGCGACAACCGGGAGCAGGCCAATGCCGCCGCCCGGCAGGTCCTGCTGGTGAGCTCAGCTCTGTCGCTGGTGTTCATGGCGGTCTGCCTGACGCTGCGGGGCCCGTTGCTGTCCTTGATCTTTGGCCATGTGGAGGAGAGCGTCATGGATCAGGCCTTGATCTATTTTCTGATTACGGCCCTGTCCTATCCCTTTATCGCCGTTCAGCAGACTGCCGCGGCCACCTTCCGGGTGGGCGGACACTCGGCCCAGCCCATGATTGTGGCGGCCATTGCCAACGGCGTCAATATTGCGGGCAATGCCGTCACCATCTATGTGCTGAACATGGGTGTGGCGGGCGCAGCGCTGGCCACTACTGCCTCCCGCGTGGTCAGCGGTGTGGTACTTTTGTGCATGCTCCGCCGCCGGGACCTGCCTATTTTCATCCGGGACTATGCCAAACTGCGATTCGACCGGCCACTGGCCGGGATGGTCCTCCGGGTGGGCGTGCCCACCGGCGTGGAGAACTCCATGTTCCAGCTGGGCAAGCTGATGGTGCAGTCTACGGTCTCCACACTGGGTACCACCGCCATGGCGGCGCAGGCCATGATCCAGACACTGGAGCTGGTGCAGACCCTGCCCAGTCAGGCCATCGGCACCGGTCTGCTCACCGTGGCGGGGCAGTGCATCGGCGCGGGCCGGGTGGATGAGATGAAGAAGTACACCAAGCGCTTCTGCCTGTATGCCGAGGTAACCATGATCGTGGTGAGCGGCGTGGTGCTGGCGGCGGCGCCCTTTGTGACCCGAGTCTCCCGCATGACGGAGGCCAGCGCCGCCCTGACGATCCAGATGCTGATCATCTGCAGCATCGTCAAGTGCTTCATCTGGGTGTTGGCATTCACTCTGCCCAACGGTATGCGCGCGGCGGGAGACGTGCGATTCTCCGCCACGGTGTCCGCCCTGTCCATGTGGATCTTCCGGGTGGGCGGCAGCTTCCTCCTCTGCCGGGTGTTCGACATGGGTCTGCTGGGGGTTTGGGTGGCTTGGTTTGCCGACTGGCTCTGCCGCCTGATTATCTATGTCTGGCGCTATTTCAGCGGGAAATGGATGGGCAAGCGGGTCATTCAGGATTGAGCCCATTGACATTTCAAGTGAAATCGGGTATTCTAATCAGGCATGGTATCCGGGCTGTGATTCGGCCCGGATACCCCTATGCAGCGGTATCGAAGTGGTCACAACGGGGCTGGCTCGAAATTTCGGCGGGATCTGTGAATTTCGTCCCCTCGAAAACTCCTGCTAATTCCGGGTTTTCAAAATTCCAAATCGAATACTTTTATGTTTTCTCTCCTGCTTTTCTCTCCAAAAGATTTTGCGAGTCAAAAGCAGGCGGAAATATACGGAGATGTACCCAAGCGGTTGAAGGGTCCGCACTCGAAATGCGGTAGGTCGGCTCAAACCGACGCGAGAGTTCGAATCTCTCCATCTCCGCCACCGAAAAAGCCTGTAATCAAGCCGATTATGGGCTTTTTTCTTATACCTTTTTCTAAGAGTAAGTGATCAAAGCAGACTTTTGTTTTTCTCTCCGGATTTTCGGCTTAGCCCTCCCTCCAACGACTTCCGAAGTCGCCGCCATCCGGCAGAACAAGCCCTGTCTCCATCGCCTGTGCCGAGGTGATTTTAGACTTGTAATCCAAGTGGGCGTAGATGTTCGCCGTTGTTGAGAAGTCGCTGTGACCCAGCCATTCCTGATGGCGGATGGTGATGGTGTTCTGGTCAAAGTCAATGGTATCCCATTTCAGACCGATATTCAAGTGGCAAGAGAACAGGCAGGCTATACGCAGGACACGCTCTCAGAAAGCCTTGCATTGTCACCGATAACGGCTGATAATCTTTGCCGGAAGCCTTTTCGTTTCGCTGTGTATATAGGCTCCCGATTTTCGAAAGCTGCCAATCCTGCGGTATAGCCCAAACCCACTGTCTTTCATTTCACGCTTTGACACTCACCGCAGCTATCTGAGCGACAGCAAAAAATGCATAGCACAGTACAGGGGTAGCCATATTGCGGATAATCAAATTGGCTTTCCCTTTGATGAGTATGTTATAAACTATCAATAACACAGTCGTTATACCAACAACGATCCATATTGATAATCGCCCATGCCGGGGAGAAGCTCGGCATTGCGGATGAGCAGTTTGGAGACCTTGGAGTGGTCGCCGCCCCGGGTGTAGCACTCCAGCGCGTGGGGAAAATCCTCCTTCAGCTCGTAGTACAGCCCGCCTCGGCTGAACAGGGCCTGGCGCTTCTCCTCGGGGTATTCCCGTTCCAGCTCCCACAGCAGGAAGGCACGGAATTGCACCCAGAAGTGGAACCGTTGCTGCCCGTCGTAACGGAGCATGGTGGTATTGCGCTGGAGCCAGTCCAGCAGCTCGCCGGCCCGAGGGTCTCCGCTGACCATGCGGGCCATCTCCAGATCAAAGCTCGCAAAGGGGGCGAGCTCCAGCAGAAAGCGCCGTACGGGGAGATTGAATCGCTGGTAGATCGCAGTCTCAAAATAAAGGAACACCTCGTGAAAGGTCTGTCCCACGACATCAGGGCCAAAGGGCCGACCTGCGGCCATACACCGGGCGGTGATTACCACGCCAAGCGGATGGCCGATGGATTCCTTGAGGATCCCGGAGATCCCGGAATCGGTCACCGGGATGTCATACGCCTGAAAGAGCTTCCGGATGTCCTCCCGGTCGAAGAGCAGGGCATCGGCGCCCAGTGCTGTCATGAGCCCGGTGTATTGAAAGGCCTTGAGACAGCCGCGGGGCGCGCCCCGGGCAAGCAACACGAAGCGCCTCTGGGGTGACTCCCGGATGAGGCTGCACAGCGCCAGCCAGTCCTGCTCCTCTTGAAGCTCCTGCAGGTCATCCAAAAGCAGGATGTTCCAATCGCCATCCATGGAGGGAAGGGCGAAGTCCGGCTCGGCAGCGCTCAGGCGTAAGGCGGCCCGGCCGGCCAGCAGGGCGTTGGCCAGCGTGGTTTTGCCGAAGCCGCAGGGGGCGCTGAAAAAGATCGCCCGGCCTCCCCCCCAGAAAACGTTCGAACTGCTGGGCTATGGCGGGTTTGATGATAACGGCAGCCTGCGTTGCGGCAGCTCCTTTCTGTTCTTCCGGCGCGCCACAGGGAACCCTGCGGTACAGAGGAGCGCGCTCCTCTGTATAGAACCTTCCGACAATATTCTTCATTTTTTCCATTTTTCGGGTCCGGCGAAGAAAGTAAATCACCCCAAAGTAAGATAGAGAGGCGGGAGGACGCAAAAACGCCGCCGCTCAGATGAGCGGCGGCGTTTGGTACAAGTAAGCCTGTAAGCCGGGTTCTGTCCTTTAAGACAGCCATCTATCTTGGCGCGCCGTTGCCGATGCGCTCCAGCCACCTCCATAACGCGGCCGGGCCGGCCATGTGCGTTTCCACGGTGTTGCTCCGGATAGAGTTTACAGCGATGAGCAGTTCCCAGTCATCGGGCGGGCGCTTATCTCCGCCTTTCCACCCTTGCTCCGCGATCCGAAGACCGCGGGGCGGTTTATCTCTGTTGCACTTTTCCTAAGGTCACCCTCGGCGGATGTTATCCGTTATCCTTGCCCTGTGGAGCCCGGACTTTCCTCATGGACGGCCTTTCGGCCTGCCCACGCGGCTGTCCAGCTTACTTGCCGAACTATTTTACTCTAACTTAGCGGAAAAGTCAATGGAAACAGAAGAGCCGCCCCCGGCAGAGCCGGGAGCGGCCTTGATTTGAAAAGAGAAGTTACTTTTTGTGGGCGGCGCGGCGCTTTTCCAGTTCCTCTTTGGCCAGATCGGCGGCGGCCTTCAGGTCCTCCATGCGGATGCGGGTGCGGGGGCTGAAGCTCATGCCGGCATAGTGCTTGCGGTAGCGGCGGCTGTACTTTTCCAGCCGGGCGGCGCTCTCCTGATAGCGCTGGCGCAGAGCGGCGGCAGTCTTTTCCCGTCGGCTGTCCAACTCGGCTTTGCCCAGCAAGAGCTGGAGCTGCAGCTCCTCCTTGGCCTTTGCCATGGCGTTGGTGAACTTGGTCATCAGGGCCAGACCGCGGATGGTGAACACCGCGTCCACAAGGAAGATCACGGCGAAGAGGGTGCACAGTGGGACGATCCACTGTTGGGGGATTTTGTGATAGAGCTTCTCCACCGGCGGATGGACCCAGTACAGAATGATGTATGAGAGTACGCCCCACAGCAGGGCCATCCACAGGCAGACCCGACCCTTCAGGTTGAAACGGTAGCGGCTGTAGTCCCAGTACTTCACGTGGGTGGTGACCTCCAGCAGCCAGCCGACGAAATACTCCCACGCGGTCATGACCACCGTTGCCACTACGTAGAACAGCAGCAGGTTGCCCATGAGCGGCTCGAAGAACAGGATCATCAGCGTGGCGCCGAAGCCGTAGATGGGGCAGACAGGGCCGTAGAGGAAGCCCCGGGGGACAATGTGCCCGGCGGGGACGGAGCAGTAGATGGTCTCGCATACCCAGCCGAGGAAGGAATAGAGGGTGAAATACAGGAACAACTCTGTGATGGGATGCCCGAGTATCATTGCTCACCCTCCGTTTCTGCGGCTTCGTCCGCCAGCAGGACGCCGAGGATGCCATTGTAAATACGGTCCGGATGGTCGGTGAACCGCCGGGTAATGGCCTTACCGTCCTTTTCCGAGGCGGCCAGCAGCGATAGGGTGAACAGGCTACCTTGATCGTCGTCAAGTGTCAGGCGGACGGTAAAGCTGCCGTCATGGCCGGGGATGAGCTCGCTGCGGACCTGCGCCTTGCGCTTGAGAGCCGCGTTCAGCGGAGCCAGCCGCAGGTCGCACCGGCGGCGGATGACCGAGGGCAGGCTGCTCTCCAGATCGGCGCTGCTGCGGCGGCCCTTGTCAGTGGCCCAGTAAAAGTCGCCGCTTTTGGAGGCGTGGTCGCTGTCCAGCAACTCGGAGACCCCTTCTGCAAACAGGAAATAGTCTACACCGCTGTCGCACATGACCAGATCGGTCAGGGTGGCGAAGTCAATGGGGGCCGCCACATGGGACAGGATATAGAGCGTGAGCATTTTGATGTCGAGCTTACCGTGGATGAAGCCGGGGCGCGGCATAGCAGCATCTCCTCCTTTGTGTAAGACATCGGAAATATTATAGCGGAAATCGCGCCGGCTTACAAGAGGGGAAATGAGAACTATGACAGCGCCTGCCGGGTGACCAGCGCCTCATACAGCCGGACCAGATGGGCCCATGTGGCCCGGTCCAGCGTGCCGGCGCTCTCGGACAGCAGGGCGGCCTCCTGCAGGGCCAGAATGTTCCGCTGGGTGGCTCCGCTGTTGCAGCGGTCGGCGGGACAGACTTCGAGGTTGGAAAAGCTATCTGACAGAGCGGTGAACATGGCCTGTGCCAGC
Organism: uncultured Oscillospiraceae bacterium; assembly: GCA_934667095.1. GTDB lineage: Bacteria > Bacillota > Clostridia > Oscillospirales > Oscillospiraceae > Enterenecus. The sequence goes on from CAKULE010000004.1 coordinate 34,599, forward strand.
AAGACGGCATCGGAGGACTCTCCCGGCGGAGTGGCGGCAAAGCCATGGGGGAAGACCCGCAGGGCGGGGGGCTCGCTCCGGTGGAGCAGATGGCCGGCGTAGGCATCCATAATGGCGTTCCAGAGGGCCTCATCCACCACGCCGGTCACCGGCGGGTGGTGGTCCCGCTGAAAGAGCATCACGGCCTCCAGCGTGGCCTCGTCAAAGATTCCGCTCTCCCGCAGGACGGGCAGGGAGGAAGCATCCTCCCGGGCGAGCTGGTTGAGCACATATTGCAGACTATGTACCGGATTCATGGACATCACTCCTCAGTCCCGGCTGCCAAGGGAGAGCTCATACCCCGGGTACTGGCCGGATAAAATGGCGTCCTCCACCTCGGAGGGGTAGATGGGCAGAGTCAGGCCGCCTCGAAGGGCCGTGGCGGCGGTTTTATAGGCTTCGTAGATGGTCTGGGAGGTAGAGGCGTCTACCGCGCCGGTGACGGGCAGGCCCAGCGCCTCCTGAGCGTCCGCCACCGCCTGTCGGGTGGCGGGGCCGTAGATGCCGTCGATAGCCAGCGCGGGGATGCTGTAACCCGCGGTGCTGAGAATAGAGAGAAAGTATTGCAGGGCGGACACCATAGGCCCTGTATCCCCCTCCCGGAGGTTTTCCGTGATGGGTGTGGCCACGGTATAATACCGCTGGCCCTCGCTGACCAGCTCCGACAGATCACTGAGCCCCACGTACAGAAACACCAGCTTATACCACGTGGACTGGCCGACGATGCCGTCCTGTGCCAGATTGAACACCCTCTGGAACGCTTTTACCGCGCTCTCCGTCTGACGGTTAAAGAAGCCGTTTTCCGGGTCGATGCGGGGGATGGCGGGATAGCTGCGGCCCACCCGGTTGAGCATTACCTGCAGCACGGTGACATACTGCCCGTAGCTGCCCCGGCGCAGGGGAGAGCCGGGGTAGGACTCCGCAATGTCGCGGATGGGCGCGTTGGAGACCAGTTCGATGTCGTCCCCGTAGTAGTGCCGCAGGATATCGATATAGTTGTACCCCTGCTTGGCCAGATTCTCGCTCCCCCACTGGGAGAGTCCGTCGCAGGTGGTGGTGGTCCCATTGCAGAACCGGGCGGACAGGGGCTCTACCGTGCCCTTGTGCCGGATATAGGTGTTGAACAGCTCATCCACCAACCGGTCCACATTTTCAAAGGTGCTGCGGCCCTTGATGAATTTCTGGTCGTTCTGGGTGGAGCCGGTGATGTCGAAGGAATAGCCCCGGCTGCGGTAGTATTCGGTGTACACCCGGTTGAGGGCGAAGGAGACCTGTGCCAGAATATTGGCCCGCAGGGCGGCCTCGCTCCAGGTGGGATAGATCTCGGAGGAAGCCACGTTTTTGATGTAGTCCGGGAAGGAGACGGTCACGTCCTCCGCCCACTGGCCGGCAGGGCCGGTGTGGACGGTGATGGTCCTCGGGATGTAGGGGATGACTGTGATCGGCATGGAAGGTTCACCACCTTTACAGTGGCTGCGGCGTCACGCGCACCATGCCACTCTCGCTGTCCTGACTGTCGCCGCCGGGCGGGAGCGGCCGCAGCGGAACATCCTGCACGGTGGTGATGCCGGGGAAAACCTGCACCTGTTCAAACAGGGCGAGGTAGTAGCCCGGGTGCTCCACCAAAATGGTATAGCTGGCAAAGGGCGCGGAGGCCGGGTCAGGGGACTCGCTCCCCGCCAGTGCCGGTGCGGCCAGCTCGATGGGCAGGGTCACGCCGCTCCGGTCGGTGAGGCGGATGGCCTCCAGCTTCTGTCCTCCGCCGGGCTCCGGCAGGGCCACGATGACGGTGGCGCCTTCTATAGGGAGCTGGGCCTGAGAGAGAAATACACGGGTGATGAGGCTGCCGTCCTGCGGCATGAGATCCCCTCCATTCAAAATGATTGTTAAAAAGTTTGACAAGTGCGGGCAAATGAGCTACAATATTTAAAAAGTATTGCGGCTGGTCCCGCGGGAGGAATGGCTACCATGAAAAAAGAGAAAATATCGTCAGCGGTGATTCGCAGACTGCCCCGCTATTACCGCTATTTGAATGATCTGCACGGCAGCGGGATCGTCCGGGTGTCTTCGGAATCTCTGGCGCGTTCCATGGGCCTGACCGCGTCCCAGATCCGGCAGGACCTCTCCTGCTTCGGTGGCTTTGGCCAGCAGGGCTACGGCTATAATGTGGCCCGCCTTAGGGACGAGGTGGCCGCCATTTTGGGTATGAATGAGAACCACACGGTCATCATTCTGGGAGCCGGCAATTTGGGACAGGCTCTGATTGAGAACTTCTCTTTCCGGGTGAACGGCTTCCGGCTGACGGCTGCCTTCGATGTGGACCCGCTTCTGGTGGGCACCCGGCTGGGCGGCGTGCCCGTCTACCACTCCGACATGCTGGAGAGCTATATGGAGAGCCACCGAGTGGATGTGGGCGTTCTCACTGTGCCTTCCTCTGTGGCGGCTGAGTCTGCCCAGAAGCTGGTGCGCTTCGGTGTGTCCGGTATCTGGAATTTCACTAATGTGGAATTCCCGGAGCTGGACGCCGAAAAGGTGAAGATTGAAAACGTACATTTTGCCGACAGTCTGCTGACATTGAGTTACATGATCTCTGCTGAGGGTTGATTATGAAAAAACGCGCTGTGATCCTGCTCGTCTGTTGTGCCGTTCTGGCCGGCTGCATGCTGCCGGTGTTCGGCTCCGGCGGGAACGACAATGCCCTTGTCACAAAATCTTATCTGGAAAGAACTTTTTTCGGCCAGCTGGTCGAGACGGTCTCCGGCTGGGTCGCCGACGCACGGGAGAGCCTGCTGGATCAAGAGGAGGAGAAGCTGGATGGCCTTGGCCGGGACTATCTGGAGCAGCTGGGCCAGAGTACGGTCCCCGCAGGCATGCAGGTCACGGAGACCTTTACTGACGGCGGGGGAGAGAGGTACGATACTGTGTCCCTCCTTGTGGGCTCCGGCCTCGTCTGGCATTCCGGTACAGGGACGGTCAGTGGCAAGCTGATCGACCTGACTGACGGAGCCGAAGTGACTGCCTCCGGATTACTCACCGAGGGGCACCGCTATCTGGCGGCGCAGGATACGGTAATCACCGTCTGTTCCCTGACCGCACGCTGGGCGGTGGAGGGCGTCTGGTCCACCACTTCGGACGGAATATCTATTAAGGATATTCCCTTTACAGATGTCGCTGCTACCAGCTGGTATTACGAGAATGTGGTCTATGTCTACAACCGGGACCTGTTCAATGGCACCTCCAGCACAACGTTCTCGCCCCTCTATACGATGGACCGCAATATGCTCACAACGGTACTCTACCGCATGGCCGGGGAGCCGGCGGCGGCCGGCCCGGCCAGCTGTGCCGACATCGAGGCCGGCCGCTGGTACACCGATGGCGCCGTCTGGGCGGTGAGCTGCGGTATCGTAAATGGCATGGTCGACGACGGCCTGTTCCATCCGTCGCAGAAGCTCCAGCGTGAGGAGATCGCGCTGATGCTCTATCAATATGCGGCTTGGCTTGGCCGTGATACCTCTGCACGGACGGACCTGTCCGCCTTCTCTGACAGTGATTCCATCTCCGATACAGCCCGGGAGGCCATATCGTGGGCGGCGGCCCTGCGGCTTTTCCGGGGCTATGACGGAAAGCTGGGCCCCGCCGATAATGTGGAGCGGGCGCAGGTCGCCGCGCTGCTCCAGCGGTTCGAAGAGTGGCTGGGCTGAGGGGCCGATCCAGTCTGCAAAAAAAATTCGACAGAAATGGAAAAAGGGCTTGCATTTTCTAGACGGCTGTGCTATTATAACTGAGCTGTCCGAAAGACAGTATGCGCCAGTAGCTCAGTTGGATAGAGTGTTTGGCTACGAACCAAAAGGTCGGGGGTTCGAGTCCCTTCTGGCGTACCAGGAAAAGCGTTGTAACTTCAATGGTTACAGCGCTTTTTCTTTTGCTCCGGGAGGCAGAGAAAGAATAATTTGCTCGAAAAGCGCACAAAAAAGCGTACAGATTTGGGGTTCCTAAGGAGACCACTGCGAAAGCGGACGCCTCTTTTTGTTTTTGAAATCAAAGTTGATTCTACTTGAATTTTGTGGTATGATGTGCGCATCATAGATGTAAACGACAGGAGGAATCGAAATGTTCAAGAACATGGATTATTCTCAGCTGCTTCAGAAGGCCAAGGAGCAGGGCGGCCCCCATAAGCTGGTCTCCCGCATCAAGTCGGAGGGCTACCGGGAAGGAGCCCGGGATGCCCGGCGCGGGATGCTGCCCAAGATCCTGCTGGCGGCTGGGGCTGGCGCCGCACTGGCGCTTGGGGTACAGCGGCTCAAGTGGTTTCTGGAGGACTGCCGCGCCGAGGCGCTTGCCGAGGTCTGGGAGAACGATATGACCGACGAGTCCGACCATGAGCGGGAAAAGGCCGAGGCCCCCGCGGAGGATGAGAACGAGCAGTGACAAGATCGGGGCCGTGCCGGGGTACCGGCGCGGCCCTTCCTGTTTATGCCGGCCGCGGGCAAAATTACATAACATAAACGGGCCGAATGCCGCATAGAGTAGGGGTATCACTGCGGACAAGGAGGCCCGAAGCATGGAGAGCGCGGCAAAAAAGCTGACTGTTGGGCGCAGACAGATGGCAAAGGGAAGGCAGCGGACCGGGGGGGAGCGGCGCCGGCTGGCTCAACTGGCGGCGAGTCTTCTGCTGTTCCTGCTGGTATTTCTGGGACGGGGCATCTTTCCAGCCCGCCTGCGGGAATGGAAGGCGGCCATGGCGACGGACACGGATTTCAAAGCGGCATTTCAGGGCTTCAGCTCCCAGCTGAAAGCGGACGCACCCTTCGGCGAGGCGGTGAAGACCCTGATTGCCTCCCTTGCGGGCCGTGAAATTGCCGAGCCAGAACCGCAGCCGGAAGAAACGCCTCGGTCAGAGTTGCCTGAGGTGGAGCTGCTGGGCGAGACCGCCCGGGGCGGACTCACGTGGCTGAACGCTCACAGCTTTGCTGGGACAAGGGCAGACCAGCCTGCGCAGGAGGAACCGGAGCCGGAGGAGCCTGCATCCATGCCGCAGCCGGTGGCCACTGCTGTGGCGCAGGCCTACGATGAGAACGGCGTGGCCCTGCCCTCCAATGTGAGCTTTCAGTATTATGAGCTGGGCCTGGAGCGCACGGCGGTTCCTGTACACGGAACGGTGACCTCCAATTTTGAATACCGTACCAGTCCCATCACCGGCAAGCGAGAGTTTCATCTTGCCATGGACATTGCAGCCAATGAAGGGACCAAAATCAGCGCCTTTTCTGATGGGACGGTGCGCTATATCGGCGAGAGCGACGAGTTCGGCCAGTACCTGATGATCGACCACGCCAACGGTGTCAGCTCCTTTTATGCCCATTGCAGCAAGCTGCTGGTGCGGAAAGGGGAGACCGTTACCTGCGGGCAGACGGTGGCGTTGGTGGGGCATACGGGGAAGGCCACAGGCTCCCACTTGCACCTGACCATTCTGAAGGATAACATCCGGCTGGACCCCGCCTATTATGTGGACCCGGCCTGAGCGGCTGCGGGTGCGATGCACGCCGGGATTCCTGCTGCTGGCTGCACTCATCATTTACCTGTGCGATGATTCGGCCCTGCTGGGGTATGCCATCGGCAGCGCGGCCATCCACGAGCTGGGCCATGTCGCGGCGGCTGTTGTGCAGGGAGGGTGGCCAGAACGCCTGACCCTGAGCCTTGCCGGGGCAGAGCTCTTCTTTGGCTACCGGAAACCTCTCTCCTACGGACGGGAGAGCCTGGTGGCGTTGGCCGGGCCCTGTGCCAACCTGTTCGTGGGAGTTCCGGCCCTGAAGCTGGGACAATACCTGCCTGCCGCCATCTGTCTGGGGCTGGGGTGCTTCAATCTGCTGCCCATTCTGCCGCTGGATGGCGGGGTGATCTTATATGATCTGATCTCCGCCCGCTTTGGTCCGGAGCGGGGCGAGTTGGTACTGGCCATCTCTGCGGGGATACTCATCGGTGCGCTGCTGGGGCTGGGGGCCGCGGCCTTGGCCTGCTACGCCAACGGAACCCTGCTGCTGACCGCCCTCTGGCTTCTGGCCGGGGCTGTCCGGCCCACGGCGGGGGCAGAAATGCAGAAATTCCGATAGCTCCGGTAAAAAAGTGCTTGCATCTGCCATTGTTCTGTGGTAAACTATCTCAGTCTGAAATAGGGTGGTCCTCTGCGCCGGCTTGAGCTGTGGACGCACGAACGCCTAAAATTAGGAGGAAAAAGAACATGGAACTGATGAAGCAGTTCAGCCAGAAGTACATGAAGGAGACCGCTCCCGAGGTCAACGTGGGTGATACCGTTCGTGTGCACATCCGCGTCAAGGAAGGCAGCCGTGAGCGTATTCAGGTCTTCGAGGGCACTGTGATCGCCAAGAAACACGGCGGCATTGAGGAGAGCTTCACCGTCCGCCGTATTTCCTACGGCATCGGCGTGGAGAAGGTCTTCCCCCTGCACGCCCCCACCATCGAGAAGGTGGAGACTGTCCGCAAGGGCAAGGTGCGCCGCGCCAAGCTGTACTATCTGCGTGACCGTGTCGGTAAGGCCGCCAAGGTCAAGGAGAATCTGTAACAGCCAAGCTGTGCAAGCAAAAGAGGAGCGGATTTTTCCGCTCCTTTTTTCTTTTTCCGGCTGTTCATTCCGCCGGAGACGTGATAAAATATTGGACATATGAACTGAGAGGACGGAGGAGCCGTACATGAATATTCAGTGGTATCCCGGCCACATGACCAAGACCCGCCGCCAGATGGAGGAGGATGTCAAATTTGTGGATATGGTGGCCGAGTTGGTGGATGCCCGCGTCCCCATCTCCAGCCGCAATCCGGATATCGACAGCATGGTGGGGGACCGGCCCCGCATGATTATCTTCAACCGGGCGGATCAGGCGGACCCGGCGGTCACGGCCAAGTGGCTGGCGTGGTTCAAGGGAAAGGGCTATGCAGTGATGGAGACCGACGCCAAGACCGGAAAGGGCGTGAACCAGTTTTCCTCCACGGTGAAGCTGGCCCTGAAGGACAAGATCGCCGCATGGCAGGCCAAGGGTCAGGTGGGCCGGCCGGTGCGGGTCATGGTGGTCGGCGTGCCCAATGTGGGCAAGTCTACCTTTATCAATAAGGTGGCCAAGCGGAAGTCCGCCAAAGCGGGGGACCGCCCCGGCGTCACCCGGGGCAAGCAGTGGGTCAGCGTGGACAATGGCCTGGACCTGCTGGATACACCGGGTATCCTCTGGCCCAAGTTCGAGGACGAGACCACTGGGATGCATCTGGCCTATACCGGCGCGGTGCGGGACGAGATCATGGACAGCGAGGCGCTGGCCTGTGGTCTGCTGGAGCTGCTGCGGGACCGTTACCCCGGTGCGCTGGCCCAGCGGTACAAGATCACCGAGGACCCGGCCGCCAAGGGCTGGGAACTGCTGGAGGCATGCGCCCGCAAACGCGGCATGCTCGTTTCCGGTGGGGAAGCGGACACGGAGCGCATGTCCAAGGTGCTGCTGGATGAGTTCCGGGCATGCAAGCTGGGACACTTTACACTAGAACGGACGGAAGACCTTCCGGGAGGGAATGCCTGATGGACTGGTCACTGGAGCGGGGCCTGCATCGACAGGGCTTTGCCCTCATCGCCGGGTGCGATGAGGCAGGAGCCGGTCCGTTGGCCGGGCGGGTATACGCCGCGGCGGCCATCCTGCCGGAGGGGCTGGAGCTGCCGGGCTTGAACGATTCCAAGAAGGTTTCCCCCAAGCGGCGGGACGAGTTGTTTGACGCCATCCGAACACATTCGGCTGCTTGGGCAGTGGCATGGGCAGAACCGGAAGAGATCGACCGGCTGGATATCCTCAACTGCCGGATGCTGGCCATGGACCGGGCGGCCCGGATGCTGATGCCGCAGCCAGACCTGCTTGTCGTTGACGGCAACAGGGACCATGGCAGCCGCTGTGCCATAACCATGCCCCATCGTACTGCCATCGGCGGCGACGGGCTGTATCCCTGCGTCGCCGCGGCGTCCATCCTGGCCAAGGTCAGCCGGGACCGGTACATGGAGGAGATAGCGGTGCTCTACCCGGAGTACGAGTTTGAACGCCATAAGGGCTACCCCACCAAGCGGCACTATGAACTGCTGCGGGAGTATGGACCCAGCCCCATCCACCGCCGCAGCTTTCTGAAGAAGCTGTGAGCGGCGGGGGAGAGGCCCGGCTGCTGGGCCGCTGGGGCGAGCAGCAGGTGGCGGAGGATCTGCGCCGAAAGGGTTGGAGGATCGTCGCGCTGAACTATCGCTGCCGCATGGGGGAGATCGACGTCATCGCGGAAAACCGTACCTATCTGGCCTTCGTGGAAGTCAAGCTGCGGAAAAATGACAGCTATGGCCGCCCGGCAGAAGCCGTCACCCGGAGCAAACAGGAGAAACTGCGGGCCGCGGCGGAACTCTATCTGACCGAGCATCCCACCATCCGGCAGCCGCGGTTTGACGTGGCCGAGGTCTATGCGCCGCAGGGGATCGCTACCCGTGTCCCGGCAATTGTTTATATTGAAAATGCATTTTGAAATTTGAAAGGAGTGTCCGCTTGAAAATCTCAGTTTTTGATGCCCACTGTGACACCATCGCCCGCTGCCTGGCCACGGGAGAGGGGCTTTTCGCCAACGGAGGTATGGTCGCACTGGACCGCACGGCCAATGCCTTCGAAAATTATTGTCAGGTGTTTGCGCTTTACGCCGACTGTGCCGAGCCGGAGCATCCTACTTATCAGGACCTGCTGGCCTGCTTCCGCAGAGAAATGGAGGCCAACCGGACGTACATCGTGCCCTGCGCGACTGCCATGCAGGCGGAGACGGCCAACCGGCAGGGCAAGGCGGCCGCGTTCCTCTCAGTGGAGGGGGCGGAGTTGCTGGACTGTGATCCGGAGCGCCTGCCGCAGGCCGCGGCGGATGGAGTGCTCTCCATCAATCTGACATGGAACCATGCCAACGCCCTGTGCGGCTCTCACTGCGACCGGCCGGAGCAGGGCCTGACAGAGCAGGGCTTCCGTTTTCTGGACCGCATGGGCGCGTTGGGGATTCTGGCGGATGTGTCCCACCTGTCGGAGCCCGGCTTCTGGGATGTGATGGAGCATTCCCGCCTTCCGGTGATCGCCAGCCATTCCAATGCAAAAGTTCTTTGCGGACACACAAGAAACTTGACGGATGAGCAGATAACTGCCATAATAGATAATCAGGGTATTATCGGTTTAAATTTTTTCCACCTGTTTCTGGGCGGGGAGAAGGACCTGAACACGGTGCGCGCGCATCTGGACCATATTCTGGAGCTGGGCGGAGCGCGCGCCGCTGCGCTGGGCGGCGACTGGGACGGCTGTACTACCATTGAAGCCCTCCCGGAAATTACGGCCCTGACCGATCTGTACGAATACCTGCTGAGCTGCGGCTATGGGGAGACCCTTCTGCGGCAAGTGTTCTACAAGAATCTCATGGATGTGGTGAGCAAACGATGAATTATGTAAGTACAAGAGACAACACGATCCAGATGAGCGCGGCGGAGGCCATCGTCAAGGGCCTTGCCCCGGATGGCGGCCTGATGACACCCTCTGTGGTCCCGCATCTGCCCGCCTCCGCGCTGAGTGCCCTTCAGGATATGACCTATCAGCAGCGGGCGGTCTATGTGATGGGCTCATATCTGGACGGCTTTTCCGCCGCGGAGCTGGTCTCCTTTTCTGCCGCGGCATACAGCAAGGAGAAATTCTCCGGTCCGGAGCCCGCGCCCGTGCGGAAGGTGGACGACGATACCTTCTGCCTTGAGTTGTGGCACGGCCCCACCTGTGCCTTCAAAGATATGGCGCTCCAGATGCTGCCCCATCTGCTGACTGCCTCGCTGACCAAATGTCAGGAGGAGAAGACCGTCTGCATCCTCACGGCTACCTCCGGAGACACCGGCAAGGCGGCGCTGGAGGGCTTCCGGGATGTACCCGGGACCAAGATCCTGGTGTTCTACCCCAAGGACGGCGTATCCCACATTCAGGAGCTGCAGATGGTCACCCAGGAGGGCGGCAACGTGGGCGTCTGCTCTGTGGTGGGCAACTTCGACGACGCCCAGACCGGCGTGAAGAAGATCTTCTCTGACACTGCGCTGGCAGAGGAACTGGCCCAGCGGGGCTATCTGCTCTCCTCTGCCAACTCCATCAACTGGGGCCGGGTGCTCCCGCAGGTGGTTTACTACGTCTCCGCCTACTGTGACCTGCGGAAGAGCGGCGCTGTGGCCGAGGGGGAGAAAATCAATGTCTGCGTTCCCACCGGCAACTTCGGCAACATTCTGGCCGCCTACTACGCCCGCTCCATGGGCGTACCCATCGGCCGGCTTATCTGTGCTTCCAACAGCAATAACGTCCTCACCGACTTTATCAATACCGGCGTGTATGACCGGCAGCGTCACTTCTACAACACGCTGTCTCCCTCCATGGACATCCTGATCTCCAGCAATCTGGAGCGGATGCTCTTTGAGCTTTCCGGGCACAACGACGCACTGGTGAAGGATTACATGGCCCAGCTCAGCGCGGAGGGCCGCTATCAGGTGGATGAGAAGCTCCACGCCCAGATCGGCAAGCTGTTCTCTGCCGGCTGCTGCGACGATGCCGGAACGCAGGCGACCATCGGTAAGATGTGGAAGGAGCACCGCTACCTCATCGACCCCCACACGGCCGTGGCCTTCCACGTGCTGGAGCAGTACCGCCGGGATACCGGGGACGACACCGTGACTCTGGTGGCCTCTACTGCCAGCCCCTTCAAGTTCTGCGCCGGCGTACTGGGGGCGCTGGGCGTTACCGAGCTGCGGGAGGGCACCGCCCTGCTGGAGCAGCTCTCTGAGCTCACGGGTGAGCCTGTACCTGCGCCGCTGGCCGATCTGGGCACCAAGCCCCGCCGGTTTGACGTGGTGACGGAGAAGGAGAACATGACGGTGCAGGTGCTGGACCTGCTGAAATGAACTGAGGTGATGGGATGGCCCTCTATGCCATCGGTGATACCCACCTCTCCTTGAACTCGGACAAGTCCATGGAGGTCTTCGGCGTTGGGTGGGAAAACTATGTACAGCGGCTCCGCGACGGCTTCGCGGAGGTGAACAACGCTGATACCGTTGTGCTCTGCGGCGATCTCTCGTGGGGGATGAGCCTGACGGAGGCGGAGCTGGATTTTGCTTTTCTGGACCATGAGCTCCCGGGGGAGAAGTGGATCATCAAAGGCAACCACGACTACTGGTGGGCCACCGCCGCCAAGATGAACGCCTTTTTTCAGGAGAAGGGATTCTCCCATCTGCACATTCTCCACAACAGCTGCGGGCTTTATGGGGACGTGGCCCTGTGCGGTACCCGGGGTTGGTTCTATGAGGAGCACGGCTCCCAAAAGGTATTCAATCGGGAGCTCATGCGGCTGGAGACGTCCCTGCGGGCGGCGGGGGAACGGGAGAAGCTGGTTTTTCTCCACTATCCGCCTCTTTATAAAGGCTACCGCTGCCCGGAGATCCTTGCGCTGCTGGCCCAATACAGGGTAAAGACCTGCTGCTACGGCCACCTTCATGGGCCCAGCCACAGGCTGGCCATTCAGGGCATTCAGGAGGATGGCATCGACTACCAGATGGTCTCGGCGGACTTCATCGGCTTTCGCCCGAAAAAAATTTTGGATTGACGAAAAAAAGAGTGGAAATATCACGCACTATCTGGTACAATAGATTGGATTTATCAGAAAGAAACGGCCAAGGAGACATTTCCGGCCGAGTTGGAGGAACGTAAACCATGTACATTAAGAGCAACGAGAAAAAAGAGCACAGCGCCGTGGAGCTTGTGATCCATGTGGATGCCGCCGAGTTTGAGGCCGCCATCGACAAGGCTTACAACAAGCAGAAAAAGAATATCATGATTGCCGGCTTCCGCAAGGGCAAGGCCCCCCGGAAGATGATCGAGAAGATGTACGGCGCTGAGGTCTTCTATGACGACGCTATCTCCGAGGCTTATCCCGCCGCCTACGAGGCCGCCCTGAAGGAGGCTGGTCTTGAGCCCGTGGCCTATCCTGAGCTGGAGGTCCTCGAGGCCGGTAAGGACGGCTTTGATTTCCGTGCGCTCATCACCGTGAAGCCCGAGACCTCCATCGAGGGCTATAAGGGCATGGAGATCGCCAAGCCCGAGGTCAAGGTCTCTGCGGCTGACGTGAAGAAGGAGCTGGAGCCCTATATCGAGCGCGCCACCCGACTGGTGGCCGTGGACCGCAAGGCCAAGAAGGGCGACGTGGTGGAGATCGACTTCGAGGGCTTCAAGGACGGTGTGCCCTTTGAGGGCGGCAAGGCCGAGAACCACAGCCTCGAGTTGGGCTCCGGCAGCTTTGTTCCGGGCTTTGAGGATCAGCTGGTCGGCGTGAAGGCCGGCGACGAGAAGGACATTGACATCACCTTCCCCGAGGACTACACTCCTGAGCTGGCCGGTGCCAAGGTCGTCTTCAAGGTCAAGGTCCATGAGGTCAAGGCCAAGGAGCTGCCCACCGTTGACGACGAGTTCGCCAAGGATGTCTCCGAGTTTGAGACTCTGGACGAGCTGAAGAAGGACCTGTCCGCCAAGCTGAAGGAGCGCCGTCAGGCCGAGGCCGACCGTGACTTCAACAATGCCGTCGTTGATGCCCTGATCGAGAAGCTGGTGTGCGACGTGCCGCAGGCCATGGTGGATTACCGCGCCAACAAGATCATTGAGAACTATGCCCAGCGTCTGGAGGGCTCCGGCATCCCCTTCGAAAACTATCTCCAGATGACCGGCATGACCCGTGAGCAGATGATGGAGCAGGCCCGGGTGAGCGCTGACCGCGAGGTCCGCAGCGGTCTGGCTCTGGAGGCCGTCGCGGCCGCCGAGGGCATCACCGTTTCCGATGAGGAGGCCGACGCCGAGATGGTCCGTCTGGCTCAGGAGTACAAGGCTGACATCGAGATGGTCCGTGCCAACATGGACGTGGAGGAGCTGAAGCGCGACATGGCCGCCCGCAAGGCCATGGATCTGGTCAAGGCCAGCGTGAAGAAGCCCGCCGCCAAGAAGGCTGAGAAGAAGGCCGAGGGCGAGGCTGCAGAGAAGAAGCCTGCGGCCAAGAAGACCGCCAAGAAGGCGGAGAAGTAAGCTGAGAGAGCATTTCGGAGGGAATAAGTTCAGACTGACTTTGGGTATACTTCGGTAGACCGTGTTCCGGTCTGCAGTGAAAATCCCATGGAAAAGGAGAAAACACACATGAGTTTAGTCCCTTATGTAGTAGAGCAAACCAGCCGTGGAGAGCGTTCCTACGACATTTTCTCCCGCCTGCTCAATGACCGTATCATTTTTCTGGGCGAGGAAGTAAACGCGACCACCGCTTCACTGGTGGTGGCCCAGCTTCTGTATCTGGAGGCTCAGGACCCGGATAAGGACATTCAGTTCTATATCAACAGCCCCGGCGGCTCCGTCACCGACGGTATGGCCATTTACGACACGATGCAGTACATCAAGTGCGATGTGTCCACGGTTTGCGTCGGCATGGCAGCCTCTATGGGTGCGTTCCTGCTGTCTGCCGGTGCCAAGGGCAAGCGTATCGCCCTGCCCAATGCCGAGATCATGATCCACCAGCCCTCCGCAGGTACGCAGGGCCAGATCACCGATATGGCCATCCACCTGAAGCGGCTGGAGATCATCAAGAAACGGATGAATCAGATTCTGGCCGACAACTGCGGCAAGAATGTGGAGCAGGTCACCGCCGACTGCGAGCGTGACAACTTCATGACCGCCGAGGAGGCTAAGGCCTACGGCCTGATCGATAAGGTCATTTACAATCACTGAATAGCCAGAGAGCGGGAACGATTGCTTCCCGCTCTTTGACGCTTTCCTTGAAAGGAAGATCTTTATATGGCTCGTGACGATTACAAGTCGGTCCGCTGCTCCTTCTGCGGCAAGCATCAGGAACAGGTAGACCGAATCATTGCCGGCCCCGGCGCATACATCTGCAATGAGTGCATTCAGCTGTGCATGAATATCCTGAACGAGGACCGTGAGGAGCAGCCGAACTCTTCTGCTGCTGACATGCCGGACGTGATCCCCACCCCCCGGGAGATCCGCGCCGTACTGGACGAGTATATCATCGGGCAGGAGGATGCGAAGATCGCGCTGTCTGTGGCGGTGTACAACCACTACAAGCGCATTTATTTCGGCGGCGGCGACAATGTGGAGCTGCAGAAGAGCAATATCCTTCTGGTGGGCCCCACCGGATCCGGTAAGACCCTCTTTGCCCAGACGCTGGCCCGCATCCTGAAGGTGCCCTTTGCCATCGCTGACGCCACCACGCTGACCGAGGCCGGCTATGTGGGCGACGACGTGGAGAATATCCTGCTGCGGCTGGTGCAGGCTGCCGACTACGACATCGAGCTGGCGCAACGGGGCATCATCTACGTGGATGAGATTGATAAGATCGCCCGCAAAAGCGAGAACACCTCCATTACCCGGGATGTTTCCGGCGAAGGGGTCCAGCAGGCGCTGCTGAAGATTCTGGAGGGCACTGTGGCCAACGTCCCGCCTCAGGGCGGCCGCAAGCACCCCCATCAGGAGTTCCTGCAGGTTGACACCAAGAACATCCTGTTCATCTGCGGCGGAGCCTTCGATGGCTTGGAGAAAATCATCGAGCAGCGTATCGACAAAAAGACCATCGGCTTTGATGCTGAGATCAAGACTGCGGCGGAGCGCAGCGGAGAGAATATTCTCAAAGAGGTCCAGCCCCATGATCTGCTGAAGTTCGGCATCATCCCGGAGCTGGTGGGCCGCCTGCCGGTGATCACCGCCCTCAAGTCTCTGGACCGGGATCAGCTGGTGCAGATCCTTACGGAGCCCAAGAACGCGCTGGTCAAGCAGTACAAGAAGCTGATGGAATATGACAATGTGGACCTTGAATTCACAGACGATGCGCTCAAGGCTGCCGCGGACAAGGCGGTGGAGCGCAAGATCGGTGCCCGAGGTCTCCGGGCCGTACTGGAGGAGGTTATGACCCCCGTTATGTATGAGGTCCCCTCCGACGAGAGCATTGCCAAGGTCACCGTGACGGCAGGAGCCATTCTTGGAGAGAGCACGCCGGTGCTCTCCCGGGATGAAAACCGTCCGCCCCGGCCCAGATTAGGTGCAGCCTCCCTGCGGGCGGAGAACGGCGGCATGCGCCGGAAGGGCAACGCGTCTTAAAATTTTGATACGAGAGGGGGCGGGCTGTGCTCGCCCCCTTTGCGCCTTTTCCCAAGGAGGAGATCATGATGATAGAACAAATACGGCAGACTGTGACCATTCCTGCCCTTGCGCTGCGGGGCATCACGGTCTTTCCAAATCTGCTGCTCCATTTTGATGTGGGCCGAACCCCGTCTATCCGCGCGGTGGAGGAGGCCATGTCCGGCGGCCGCGATATTTTTCTTGTGGCGCAGCGGGATCTGGCAGTTGAAGCCCCCACCCGGGAGGACCTGTTCAACGTGGGCACTGTGGCGGCGGTAAAGCAGATCCTTCGCCTGCCGGATAACAACATCCGCGTGATGGTGGAGGGAAAAGCCAGAGGCCAGCTGACGGCCCTGACAGCCACAGAGCCTTACCTGACGGCGCAGGTTGAGATTTTGGAGGAGCCCGTCCCTGCGGCGGGCAATTCCTCCCGGACTGAGGCTATGGTACGTCAGGTCTACGCCGCAATGGAGCGCTATACCGAGCTGTCCGACCGGGTCCCCGGCGAGGTCTATCTGAAGCTGCTGGACAGCGACGACCCCGGCTACATATCCGACTATGCCGCCCAGAATCTTCCCCTCCGCTATGAGGACAAGCAGGCGATTCTGGAGGAGCTGCGTCCTGCACGCCGGATAGCCCGCCTGTGCCGTATTCTGGCACGGGAGGTACAGATACTCGAGGTGGAGACCGAGCTGGAATCCAAGTTCCACGAGGAGATGGCCGCCAACCAGCGGGACTATGTCCTGCGGGAGCAGATGAAGGTCATCCGCCGGGAGCTGGGCGAAGATGACGGCGATGATATTGCCGAATACCGCGCCAAGGTCCAAGCTGCCGACCTGCCCGATGAGGTTCGCGACAAGCTGGAAAAGGAAATCAAGCATCTGGAAAAGCAGCCGTTCGGCTCTGCCGAGGCGGCCGTTATTCGGGGCTATCTGGATACCTGCCTCGAGATCCCTTGGAAGGTCAAAACGCAGGAGCGGGTGAGTGTGGCTGCGGTAGAGCGGGCACTGAACGCCGACCACTATGGCCTGGACAGGGTCAAGGAGCGCATTCTGGAGTTCGTGGCTGTAAAACAGCTGGCTCCGGCGCTCAAGGGACAGATCATCTGTCTGGTGGGACCGCCCGGCGTAGGCAAGACCTCCATCGCCATGAGTGTGGCCCGGGCCATGAACCGGAAGCTGGCCCGTATTTCGCTGGGCGGTGTCCATGATGAGGCGGAGATCCGGGGGCACCGCAAGACCTATATCGGTGCCATGCCCGGCCGCATCATCAACGCCATCCGGCAGGCGGGGAGTGCCAACCCGGTGCTCCTGCTGGACGAGATCGACAAGCTGGGCAGCGATTACCGGGGCGACCCCTCTGCGGCGCTGCTGGAGGTGCTGGACGCCGAGCAGAACAGTACTTTCCGGGACCATTATCTGGAGCTGCCCTTTGATCTGTCTGATGTCATGTTCATTACCACTGCCAATACGGCGCAAGACATCCCGCGGCCCCTGCTGGACCGCATGGAGGTCATCGAGCTGCCCAGCTACACCGATGAGGAGAAGGTGCAGATTGCAAAGCGGTATCTGCTGCCCCGGGAGCTGAGCCGCCACGGTCTGGACAAAAGCCGCCTGCGGCTTACCGATGGTGCGCTGCGCACCATCATTGCCGACTATACCAGAGAGTCTGGCGTGCGTTGGTTGGAACGCCGGTTGAGTGTGCTGTGCCGGAAGGGCGCAATGCGTGTAGTGCGAGGCGGAGTAAAGCAGATACGCATTACAGAAAAAGACCTGGCGTCGTATCTGGGCGCGCCGCCTTATCATGAGGATAAGCCCGAGAATGAGTCTCTGGTCGGTGTAGTGAACGGGCTGGCGTGGACTTCTGTGGGTGGAGAGATCCTGCCGGTGGAGGTCAATGTCATGGAGGGCACCGGCAAGGTGGAGCTTACCGGTAATCTGGGCGATGTGATGAAGGAGTCTGCCCGGGCGGCGCTGTCCTGCATCCGCTCCCGAGCCCGTCAGCTGGGCATCGACCCGGACTTTTATAAGAACAAGGACATCCACGTCCACTTCCCGGAGGGGGCTGTGCCCAAGGATGGGCCCTCCGCGGGAATTGCGATTACTACGGCGATAGTCTCCGCACTGACGGATACACCGGTGCGCCCCGGTGTGGCCATGACCGGAGAGGTAACCCTCCGGGGCCGGGTGCTCCCCATCGGCGGCCTGCGGGAGAAGACTATGGCTGCCCTCCGCGGCGGGATGCACACTGTGCTCATCCCTGCGGCCAACGTAAAAGACTTGGAGGAGATCGACCAGACCGTCCGCGCTGCGCTGCGTTTTGTACCTGTGCGTGAGGTGGATCAGGCTCTCTCCGAGGCGCTGGAGAGTGGGAATGCCGCAGCCAAAGCTGCATCAGTACATCCAGAGGCGGCAAGACAGCAGACAGTCCCAGTTGGGGCCGGACTGCGGCAGTGAGGTGACGCATGAAGGTCAATTTGAATCAGGCTGAGTTTGTCCGTTCGGCTGTAAAGGCGGCTGACTTTCCACGTGACCGTTTGCCTCAGACTGTGTTTGCCGGACGCTCCAATGTGGGCAAGTCCTCGGTGATCAACCGCCTGCTCAACCGCAAGAACTTTGCCCGGGTGGGCTCTGCCCCCGGAAAGACCACCCACATCAACTATTTTCTCATCGACAAGCAGCTCTATCTGGTGGACCTGCCGGGATACGGTTATGCGCAGGTGTCCAAGCAGGAGCGGGACCGCTGGGGCAGGCTCATTGAGTCATGGTTTGCAGACACGGAGCTCATGACGCTGGGCGTCCTCATTGTGGATGCCCGTCACAAGCCCACTGCGGACGACCGTACCATGTCTGATTTCTTTCTCGCTACCGAGAAGTCCTTTGTTGTGGTGGCAAACAAGCTGGATAAGCTGAAAAAGAGCGAGATAGAGGGGAATCTGGAGCGGATCCGCACTGTGCTGGAGCTTCCGGACCGGGTGCCGGTGATCCCATTTTCTGCGGAAAAGGGGGAAGGGCGGCAGGCTTTGCTGGACTTGATCCTGACCTATTCCGAGGCATGACCCGCCAGGTGGCGGAATATGGATAGAAAAAGGAGCGTGGGCCCGTGGGACTTTTTCGTAGAAAAGCAAAGCAGGCGGCTGCTGATTGTTCCGTGGTCGTAGTGGCCGCAGGATTGTCCACCCGGATGGGCCAGGACAAGATTATGGCTGATGTGGGCGGCCTGCCTGTCATCGTGCGGACGCTGATGGCATTCCAGCCCCTGCCTGAGGTGAGTGAGATCATCGTAGTTACCCGGGAAGAGCTTATCCCGGAGATTGCCGGCCTCTGTAAGGTGTTCTCCCTTGACAAGGTAACAAAGGTAGTCAAAGGCGGCGGCAGCCGCGTAGAGTCTGCCCGGATCGGTACGCTGGAGGCCCGGCGGGATGCGCAGCTCATCGCCATCCACGATGGAGCCCGGCCGTTCGTCACCGGAGAGGTGATTTCTGCGGCCATTGCCCGGGCGGCAGAGACCGGCGCAGCGGCCCCGGCCATCCCCGTGCGGGACACTGTGAAGGTGGCGCGGAATGGCCTTGTGGATCATACACCGGACCGGGAAACACTCTTCGCCGTACAGACGCCGCAGGTGTTTGATGCCGACTTGATTCGGGCTGCGCTGCAGAAGGCACTGGATGATGGCGCCGCGATCACCGACGACTGCTTGGCAGTCGAACGACTTGGGATGAAGGTCTCGCTTACAGAAGGTGATACCCGGAACTTTAAGCTGACCGATGCGCTGGATCTGACCCGTGCGGAGGTCATGCTGGAGCAGGAGGGGCAGGAATGAGGATTGGCCACGGCTACGACGTTCACCGCCTCGTGGAGGACCGCCGGCTGGTGCTGGGTGGGGTAGAAGTGCCCTTTGAACGGGGCTTACTGGGCCACTCTGATGCGGATGTGCTCACCCATGCGGTGATGGATGCGCTGCTGGGAGCCGCCGGTTTGTGGGATATTGGCCACGCCTTTCCTGACTCGGATGATGCCTATCTGGACATCTCCAGCCTGACCCTGCTGGAGCGGGTGATGGAGATGCTGCGGGAGAAAGGTCTGCGGGTGGGGAACGTGGATGCCACTGTCCTTGCCCAGCGGCCCAAGCTGGCCCCCTATATCCCGGAGATGCGGGCGAATCTGGCCCGGCTCATGGAAGTGGATGCAGACCGGGTAAACCTCAAGGCCACCACAGAGGAAGGGCTGGGCTACACCGGCTCAGGCGAGGGCATGGCCGCCCACGCAGTGGCTCTGCTGATAGAGGAGACAGACAACTGAACCGAACTCCAATGCCTCCCGGTGCATAGGCTGTACCGGGAGGCATTTTGCGTCTCCCGGCATCAATACAGGAAGAAGGAGCTGGCGGATTTATGATCTCCTATTTGCTTTTGTGCCGGTCGCTGACTTATGCCCAGCGTACCGCTCGGGTTCTGGAACGGGCGGGGATCGGGGCGCGGCTGGCCCGCACGCCGAAGGCTGTGGCAAAGGAGGGCTGCGGCTACTGCGTCCACATCCGGGAGCAGCATCTCAGCCGTGCGCTGCGTCTGCTCCATCAGGAGGGCCTCGGCCCTAAACAGGTGTATCTCCAGGCGGGGGAAGACAGCTACAGCGAGGTGGGCCTATGATCTATCTGGACAGTGCGGCCACCACGCTGGAGAAACCGCCGGAGGTGTCAGCCGCCGTGGCCCGGGCCATCGGCCGCTGCGCCAGCCCGGGCCGGGGAGAATATCCCGCCAGCGCAGAGGCGGGGGAGGTGCTGTTCCGCTGCCGGGAGCTGGCGGCAGAGCTGTTTGACGTGCCCGCTCCCGACCAAGTGGTGTTTACCTGTAACGCCACCCACGCCCTCAATCTGGCCATCTGTTCGTTGGTCCGCCCGGGGATGACGGTAGTCATCTCCGGGTATGAGCACAACGCGGTGACCCGCACACTCCACGGCATTCCGGATGTGACGGTGCGCCCAGCGGCCTGCCCGCTGTTTGATCGGGCGGCTGCGCTGGCCGCTTTTGAGCAGGCGCTGGAGGACGGGGCGGACGCTGCGGTGTGCAGCCATGTGTCCAATGTGTTCGGTTTCATACAGCCAATCGACGCCATTGCGGCCCTCTGCCGAGACCGGGGCGTGCCCCTCATCGTGGATGCCAGTCAGTCTGCGGGGACCCTGCCTGTGAGTCTTCGCGGCTGGGGCGCGGCCTTTGTGGCCATGCCGGGGCACAAGGGACTCTATGGCCCGCAGGGTACCGGGCTGCTCCTGTGCGGAAGCGACTGCGAACCTCTGCTGCGGGGCGGAACTGGCAGCGCGTCCCTTCGGCAGGAGATGCCTGATTTTCTGCCTGACCGGCTGGAGGCGGGGACGCAGAATGTCTGCGGTGTGGCCGGCCTGCTGGAGGGGATGCGCTTTGTGGCAAGGACCGGGCGCGCACGCATTCTCCGCCATGAGCGGCGGCTGTGCGGGCGTATGATGGACCTGCTGGAGGGCTCCGGCGCGGTCGTTTTCCGGGGCGGCGAGAGCCAGAGCGGGCTGTTTTCTTTTCAACTCCCCGGGCAGGACTGCGAGGCGGTGGGGGAGCGGCTGGCGGCAGCCGGGATCGCCGTGCGTGCGGGGCTTCATTGTGCTCCGCTGGCCCACCAGACGGCGGGCACGCTGGAGCAGGGGACCGTGCGGGTCAGCCCGTCGGCCTTCACTTCGCCGTCTGCGGCGGTCCGGGCGGCAGAAGTGATCCGGCAGATGGCGGCCGGTGGGATTATGTGATTTCAGGCCGGGGCGAAAGCCCCGGCCTGTTCTTAATTTTCATTTGTTTTTTGCTCCATGCGCTTGCCAACACCGGCCGGATACGCTATAATGTATAAAATCGCCGCATTAGGCGCATTCGCGTTGACATAATATCGAGGAGCAGGCCGTATGGATAAAATCTTGGAAATATTGAATACTGCCCGGGAATACGCGAAGCTCATCGGCGTATTCGATGTGATCGACATCGCTCTGGTGGCCTATGCCATCTATCATCTGTTCCGCTTTGTCCGCAAAGGCAGGTCCGGTCAGGTGGCCAAGGCCATCGTTATCATTCTGGCGGCCATGGCGGCGGCGAACCTGCTGCATCTGCGGGTGGTGAGTTGGCTGCTGAACAAGACCGTGGAGCTTGGCCTGCTCTCTCTGGTGGTCATTTTCCAGCCGGAGATCCGCCGTTTCCTGGAGCGGATGGGCAGCGGTAAGATCAAGGAGCTTTTCGTGGCGGAGACCTACAGCGACGAACTGCAGATTGCCATTGACCAGACGGTGGAGGCCTATGAGTCCCTGTCCCGGGACAAGGTAGGCGCCCTCATCGTTTTTGAGCGTAAGAACCTGCTGGACGATGTGCTGAAAACGGGCACCCCGCTGGATGCCAGAATGGCCTCCGAACTGCTGAAGAACCTCTTCTGGAACAAAGCGCCCCTCCACGACGGTGCGGTGATCGTTCGCAACGGCCGCATTATCGGGGCGGGCTGCATGCTCCCCATGTCGGGCAACGTGAACCTGAGCAAGGACCTCGGCATGCGGCACCGGGCCGCCATCGGTATCAGCGAGAACTCCGATGCGGTGGCTGCTGTGGTCTCGGAGGAGACTGGCTCCATCTCCGTGGCGGTCAATGGCATGCTCAAGCGGCATTTGACTCCGGAGACCTTGGAACGGCTGCTGAAAAGTGAGCTGATGCCCGATCAGGAGGAGAAGAAAAATACAACCGCTGCCGGTCTGCTGGGCAGCATGCTCAAGGGAAAACGAGGTGAAAAGGGCAATGGGAAAGAAAATTCTGGACAGTAAGGCGCTCTACATTTTTCTCTCCATTGTTCTGGCCATTGCCATCTGGTTCTATGTGACCAGTCAGGACGGCAACCAGAGCACCAAGACCATCCGCAATATCCCGGTGACCTTTTCCGGCCTTGATATTTTAGAGGAACGGGGCCTGATGATCGTTGGGGCCACACCCACTGCTTCGGTGGAGGTGAAGGCTACGCCTACGGTGCTGGCCAAACTGGACGACAAGACCCTGACACTGACGGTGAACGTCTCCCAGATCACGGAGGCATCCCACTACACGCTGGCCTATACCGCCAGCCTCCCATCCGGAGTATCGCAGGATAAAGTGGAATTCATCAGCGGCGCCACGGGGAATGTGAGCTTTACGGTGGCGCGCTACTCCTCCCGCAATGTGGAGATTCAGGGCAAATTCATCGGCACCGTGGCAGATGGCTATCTGGCGGGGGACAGCGATGAGTTCATCTTTGCCCCCAAGACGGTCAAGATCAGCGGACAGTCCGATCTGGTAAATCAGGTGGCCTATGTGTTGGTCACTGTGGATGGGAGCGACCTGAAAGAGACCGTCACCGGAGAGTTCCCCTACCAGCTCATTGGAGTCAACGGCGAGCCGCTGGAGGGGCTGGACGTGACCTGCAGCGACGAAACTATTTATGTGACCTATCCCATCCTCGCCACCACTGAGGTGGAGCTGAAGATCAATTTCGTGACTGGCGGCGGACTTACCGAGAGCGACCTGCGCTATACCCTCAGTGCGGACCGCATCACGGTGGCCGGCACGCCGGAGGACATCGCGGCGTTGGGCAGCGAGCCCATCGTGTTGGGCACGGTGAATCTGGCCAACGTCCTCGACGGCGATGAGCTCCGCTTTGAGATCCCGCTGGCGGATGAGCTGCGGAATCTCAGCGGTATTACCGAAGTCACCACCACCCTGAAGATCGTCCCCAAACTGGCGACTGCGACCTTTGAGGCGGAGAACATCTCCTGTATCAACGTCCCGAACGGCTGGCGGGCAACGGTGGTCACTAAGGTCCTTCCCGTTACAGTGCGGGGCAGAGAGAACCTGATCGAGCAGATCAGCGCGGATAATATCCGCGTGGTGGCCGACCTGAAGGATATCAATGCATCTTCCGGACAGGTGACGGTGACCGCCCGTATCTATCTGGACAGCGCCGGCACCGCCGAGCAGGTAGGCGTCACCGGAACGGAATATAAGGTGGTCGTCAGCCTGTCCAGAAACTGAGCCGATGTTTGGCTATGTGCGTCCTGCGCTGGACGGGCTCAGCGAGGAGGACCGGGGCTGCTACCGTCAGGCCTACTGCGGCCTGTGCCACGCTCTGGGCCGCCGCCACGGCTGGCTGGCCAGATTCACGTTGAGCTATGACCTGACCTTTCTGGCCCTGCTGTATGCCGGTGAAGCGGGTGCGGAGCGCTGCTCACGCCGCTGTCCGGCCCATCCGCTGAGAGCTCCGGCCCAGTGCTTCTGCGGCGAGGCATTGGACAGGGCGGCGGATGCCAGCGTTATCCTCACGTGGTACAAGCTGTGCGATGATGTTGCTGACCACGGCCCGATCTCGGGACTTCCGTACCGTGCTGCCCGGCTGTTGTTCCGCAGGGCATACTGCAGAGCGGCGGAGGCATTGCCGGAGCTGGACGCCCGTGCGGCTGAGAACATGGCCCGATTGGCGGTGCTGGAGCGGGAGCGCTCTCCGCTGCTGGACCGGGTGGCAGATACCTTTGCCGGCATTCTCGCCGCGGCGGGGAAGACCGGCGGAGATGAAAAACGTCACCGTGTCATGGAGCAGCTTTTGTATCATCTGGGCCGCTGGGTTTATCTGGCGGACGCATGGGACGATTTGGAGAAGGACAGGAAAAAGGACCGCTACAACCCGCTGGACGCCCGCTTTGCGGGCCATGCCAGCGAGGAGCGGGACTATGTAGAGACTACTATGACCCACTCCATCCGTCTGGCCGGCGCGGCTGCAGAACTGCTGGACCTCGGTTCCCAGCGGGCGGCCATAGAAAACGTGCTATATACTGGGCTCCCCACTGTGCAGCGTGCAGTGCTGGAGGGCCGGTGGAAGGAAGTACAGAAACAAGGGAGAAAGATCCATGAGAGATCCGTATGAAGTTCTGGGCGTCAGCCCCAACGACAGCGACGAAGACATCAAGAAGGCCTACCGTGCGCTGGCCCGCAAGTACCACCCGGACAATTACCATGACAATCCTCTGGCCGATCTGGCCGAGGAGAAGATGAAGGAGATCAACGAGGCTTACGAGGCCATCACCAAAAGTCGCTCTGGCGGCGGAGCCTCCGGGAGCTACGGCGGCTACGGTTCTGCCTATCAGGGCCAGAGCTACGGGCAGAGCTATTCCAGCTCCTCCGCCAGCCAGTTTGCCGAGGCCCGTCAGCGGATCAACAACAACGATCTGGACGGGGCGGAGCAGATCCTTCAGGGGGCAGACTCCCGCACCGGCGAGTGGTATTTCCTTATGGGCAGCATCGCCTACCGCCGGGGCTGGCTGGACGAGGCCCGGCAGAATTATCAGATCGCCTGCCAGATGGACCCCTCTAACATGGAGTACCGGCAGGCCCTGAGCATGATGCAGCAGGGTGGCTACTCCTACCGTTCCGGCGATATGACTGGCGCCCAGTGCGACGGCCTTGACTGCTGCACCAGCCTGATGTGCATGAACTGCCTGTGCGGAGGGTGCAGATGAGACGGAAGGGAACCGCCGCCCGGGTGTCCTTTCCCGCGGTGCTCGGTGCGGTCTCTCTGATTTTGGTCTACATCGCCTCCGTTGTGCCGACAGGGAATTGGGGTCTGGTGGCGGTAGCCGGTGTGCTGCCTGCTGCCGCGGTGATCTCTGTGGGGCTGGGCGCCGGCGTACTCTGCTGGGCCGGCGTGTCCCTGCTGTCTTTCCTGCTTCTGCCGGGAAAGTTCTGCGCCCTGCTGTACACGGCGCTGTTCGGCCTGTACCCGCTGGTGAAGTCGCTGATCGAGCGCCTTCGGAAGCGTGGGATGGAATACCTGCTGAAGCTGGTCTTCTTCAATGCCTCCTTCACGTTGATTTTTCTGATTATGCGGACTGCGGTGCTGGACTCCCTTCCCGCCGCGCTGGGCACCATGTGGGTGCTCTACTTGGTGGCCAACGCGGTATTTTTGATCTATGATTTCGGCTTCAGCCGTTTGATCAGCTTTTACGTGGCCCGGATCGGCCGGGCCGTCCGATAATTTCTGAAAAGAGGAGTCGCCTATGATCAGAAGTATGACCGGCTATGGCCGGGGAGAGCGGACCTACGAGGACATGACCGTTACCGTAGAGCTGCGCTCTGTTAACAACCGGTATCTGGACTGCACGGTCAAGATGCCCCGCACCTATATCTTTGCAGAGGACACCATCAAGGAGCAGATCCAGAGCAAGGTGGGCCGCGGCAAGGTGGATGTGTTCGTCAACGTGGCCCACACCGCCGGTGAGGAATTGTCTGTTACAGTCAACGAGCCGCTGGCGCAGGCGTATATGGACGCGTTGCTCCGCCTGCATGAGCTGGGCGGCGGCCTTGGAGTCCGGAGGGACTACAAGCCCACCGATCTGGCCCGTTTCCCGGATGTGCTGGTGGTGGAGAAAAAGCAGGAGGATCTGGAGCTTGTCCGGGACCGTCTGCTGGAGGCTCTGGCCTTGGCGCTGGAGGACTTTAACGCCATGCGGGAGCGCGAGGGCTCCCGTCTGGCTGCAGACATTCTCGGTCGGGCCGACACCATTGAGAGCCTGACCGCCGCCGTGGAGACCCAGTCTCCCAAGACTGTAGCTGACTACCGGGCCCGGCTGGAGGCCAAGATGCGCGAGATGCTCCAGAACACTCAGATCGACGAAGGCCGGCTGCTCACCGAGGCGGCCATCTTCGCCGACAAGGTGGCCGTGGATGAGGAGACCGTCCGCCTGCACAGCCATCTCTCCCAGCTGCGGGACATGCTGGGAAAGGGCGGCGCCGTGGGCCGCAAGCTGGATTTCCTGATTCAGGAGTTCAACCGGGAGGCCAATACCATCGGTTCCAAATGCAGTGACATCGAGGTCACCCGCATGGTCGTGGATATCAAGGCAGAAATCGAGAAGATCCGCGAGCAGGTACAGAACATCGAATGAGAACGGAGGGGCGCGTGTGAAGCTGGTGAATATCGGGTTCGGAAACGCGGTCTCCGCCCGGCGGATTGTGGCCATTGTCAGCCCGGAGTCTGCCCCCATCAAGCGCTTGGGGCAGGAGGCCCGGGATGGCGGCGTGCTCATCGACGCCAGCTTTGGACGAAAGACCAAGGCGGTGCTCATTATGGACAGCGGCCATGTGATCTGGTCCTCTCTGACGCCGGAGGTACTGATGGAACGCTGCGAGGAAGGAAAAGAGGAAGAGACGGAATGAACGGAGAAGCAGGAGAGAATCGTGGACAGCTGATCGTGCTCTCCGGACCCTCTGGGGTCGGGAAGAGCACGGTGATCGCCCGGCTTTTGGCCAGCAGGCCGGACATCTATTTTTCGGTGTCTTACACCACCCGTACCCCAAGACCCGGGGAGCAGGACGGCGTGAACTATAACTTTGTCTCCCGGGCGGAGTTCGAGCGGATGATCGCCGATGGCGAGCTGCTGGAGTACGCCGAGTATGTGGGCAATTACTATGGGACCTCCCTGAAGGTCATTCAGGACAAGCTGGCGCATGGGACTGATGTCCTGCTGGACATCGAGGTTCAGGGCGCGGCGAAGGTGCGGGAGCGCTGCCCCGAGGCAGTGCTGGTGTTTATCCTGCCGCCCTCTCCGCGGATCCTGGCTGAGCGCCTGCGGGGCCGCAGCACTGATTCGGAGGATGTCATCGCCCTCCGGCTGGAGCGGGCCCGGGCAGAGTGCCGGGAGAGCCTGAGCTACGACTACATCGTCGTCAATGACGACGTGGACCACGCAGCTCATGAGCTGCGTGCGATCCTGGACGCCTACCACTGCCGCACCGAGGTCAGAAAGCATCTGGCTGAGCATATCATCGGGCAGACGGCCCATGCCTGACGCATTGTCGGCAGAAGCACTGTAATACTAGAATATCCATCGTTTAGAAAGGAACTGATCAATATGCTGCTCTATCCCCCTATGAAGGAACTGCTCAAGAATGTGCCCAGCCGCTATCTGCTGGTGAATATGGTGGCCAGCCGTGCCCGCAAGATCTCCAGCGAGGCCGAGGTGGACGGCATTTCTCTGGATGAGAAGCCTGTCTCCATGGCCGTGCAGGAGGTGGCGGACGGTCTGCTGCGCTATGACGAGGCCAACGACACCGTCTGCGACGAGACCTCCTTTGAGGATCAGGACTGAAATATTCCGAGAGTGAGCGGCAGCGCTGTCTTCCAAGTGAGGATGGCCCAGCGCCGCTCGCTTTTTGGGTAGTAGAGGAGGGAGCAAATGGCATATATTGCGAAAATTGCTGTGGCTGCGGCCACCTATGCCATTGACCGTCCCTACGACTATCTTGTTCCGCCGGAGCTGACCGGCACTTTGCGCCCGGGGATGCGGGCGGCCGTGCCCTTTGGGGCAGGCAACCGCACCAGCGACGGTATTGTGCTCTCTTGTCAGGAAGGGCAGCCGCCGGAGAAGGTCAAGCTCAAATATGTGCTGGCTCAGCTGGACGAGGAACCCATGATGGATACAGCGGCCATCCAGCTGGCTCTCTGGATGCGGGACCGGTATTTCTGCACCGTGTACGACGCTGCCCGGATCATGCTCCCTGCGGGCCTTTGGTTCGAATTGAAGGACTGCTGGCGCATGGCGGAGGGCGTAGACCGGGAGCAGCTCTTTGCCGCCGCAGGAGAGAGCCGGAATGCCCGCCGTCTGGCGGAGCTGCTGCTGGCCAATGACGGCTGGGCAGAGCTGGGGCAGATCAGGCTGTCTTTCGGCACAGCCGACCCGAATCCTGCGATCCGACAGCTGGCCGAGGCGGGAGTGGTTACCCGCGAGACCAGCGCCGCCCGGGGAATCGGGGACAAGACCGAGCAGATCGCCTCTTTGGCTGTTGACCCAACGGAGGCCATGGCTCAGATCACTCCGAAACGCCGCCGGGCTCCGCTGCAATATGCGGCGGTAGAGGCTCTGTGCGCCGTGGGCCGGGTATCCGCCAAAGAACTGTGCTATTTTACCGGTGCCTCTATGGCGACCCTGCGGGCGCTGGAGCGGGCAGGGCTGATCGCCCTCACAAAGCAGGAGGTCTACCGCCGCCCGTCACTGCCGGCCGTCCCGGCTAAACCACCGGAGGTGGTACTCAACGAAGAACAGCAGGCGGCCTTTGACGAACTGGCTGCGCTGAGCGCTGGCGGCCCTGCAGCGGCGCTGCTCTACGGTGTCACCGGCAGTGGCAAGACCTTGGTTTATCTGAAGCTCATCCGCTACCTGCTGGGCACCGGTCGGTCAGTCATCGTTCTGGTGCCGGAGATCGCGTTGACGCCCCAGTTGATGGAGCGGTTCCTGACCCATTTTGGAGAACAGGTGGCGCTGCTTCACAGCGGTCTCTCCACCGGAGAGCGGTGTGACGAGTGGAAACGGGTCCGCCGGGGTGAGGCGCGATTGGTGGTGGGTACCCGCTCTGCCGTTTTTGCACCGGTGAGGCATTTAGGCGCCATCATTCTGGACGAGGAGCAGGAGCCATCCTATAAGTCGGAGCAGAACCCCCGCTATCATGCCAGAGACGTTGCGAAATATAGGTGTATAAAGGAAAATGCCTTGCTGGTCATGGGCTCTGCCACGCCCTCTGTGGAGACCATGTATCATGCCAAGACCGGGGACCATCGCCTGATCTTCCTCCGCCAACGGTACAATGAGCAGGCCCTTCCTGCGGTCCATATTGTGGATATGAAGGAGGAGCTGCATGCAGGAAACGGCGGCTGCGTCAGCCGATTTCTGCTGGACGAGCTTCGTCAGACCGTTGACCGGGGCGAACAGGCCATCCTGTTTCTCAATCGCCGGGGCGCCAGCCGTTTGGTCACATGCGGCGAGTGTGGGCAGATCCCGGCCTGTCCCCGGTGTTCCGTCAATCTGACTTACCACTCTGCCAACCGGCGGCTGATGTGCCACTATTGCGGCCATTCGGAGTCTCTGCCGGAACGCTGCCCCGTCTGCGGCGGACTTCTGCGGTTTGTGGGCGCAGGGACACAGAAGGCGGAGGAGGAGCTGCGGGAGCTGCTGCCCGGCGTGGAAATACTGCGGATGGACACCGATGCGGTCAGCGCCACCAACAGCCACGAGGTGATTCTGGACCGTTTCCGCAAGCGAAAAGCCTCCATTCTTTTGGGGACTCAGATGGTGGCTAAGGGGCTGGATTTTGAAAATGTGACGCTGGTGGGTGTTCTGGCGGCAGATCAGATGCTCTATGCGCCGGACTACCGGGCGGGGGAGCGTGCATTCTCTCTCTTGACCCAGGTGGTGGGCCGAGCAGGCCGGGGGAGCAAGTCTGGCCGGGCCGTGATCCAGACCTTTACACCGGATAACGACGTGATTCGCTGTGCCGCCCGGCAGGACTACGACGCCTACTATGAGCAGGAGATCCGCATGCGGCAGCTTCGTGACTGCCCGCCGTTTGACGACCTGCTGATGATCCACGCCTCCGGACTGGAGGAGACGGCGGTTCTGCGGGCCTGTATGCGCCTGCGTACCGCTTTTACAGAGGCTATGAATCAGCCGAAATACGCCGGGACCGCCTATCGGCTACTGGGGCCTGCGCCTGCTGCGGTGGCCAAGGTCAATGACCGTTACCGCTACCGGCTGATGATCACTACGAAGAATACCGCCGCGGTCCGTCAGCTGACGGCCCATCTGCTGCGGCGGGCCATGACCGATAAGGAGAATCGTTCCGTGTCGTTTTTTGCGGATTTTGACCCGATAGATTAAATAGGAGGAACTGATTATGGCACTGAGAAAGATCATTCTTCAGGGCGACCCGGTCCTGAATAAGGTGAGCCACCCTGTGACCCGTTTTGACGGCAAGCTCCATGACCTGATGGACGACCTGAAGGAGACTCTGGCAGATTCCGGCGGGGTGGGTCTGGCCGCACCTCAGATCGGTATTCTGCGCAGGGCCGTGGTGGTGATGGACGCGGACGACAACGTCATTGAGCTGGTGAATCCGGAGATCATCGCCCGCTCGGGCGAGCAGACCGGACTTGAAGGCTGCCTGTCCGTCCCCGGCAAGTACGGCGTGGTCACCCGGCCCATGGAGGTCACCGTCCGGGCCCAGGACCGGGACGGCAACTTTTTTGAGGTCAGCGGGACGGAGCTCACTGCCCGCTGCTTCTGCCACGAGCTGGAGCATCTGGATGGGCACCTGTTCGTAGAGCATACCGACCGCCTGTACTCCACTGAAGAGCTGGATGCCATGGAGCAGGAGGAGACGACGGAATGAGGATCGTCTTCATGGGCACGCCGGATTTTGCCGTGCCGTCGTTGCGTGCGCTCCATGAAGCGGGCCACGATATCTGCGGTGTTTTCACCCAGCCAGACAAGCCCAGGAACCGCGGAATGAAGCTCCAAGCTTCGCCTGTAAAGGGATATGCCCTGTCACAGAACCTGCCGGTATTCCAGCCTGCCAAAATGCGGGATGGGGAGGCGCTGGCCGTTCTGAAGGAGCTGGCGCCGGAGCTTATCGTGGTTGCAGCCTATGGAAAGATCCTGCCTCCGGA
Organism: uncultured Oscillospiraceae bacterium; assembly: GCA_934667095.1. Classification (GTDB taxonomy): domain Bacteria; phylum Bacillota; class Clostridia; order Oscillospirales; family Oscillospiraceae; genus Enterenecus. Next base: position 65,374 of record CAKULE010000004.1, read on the forward strand.
TATTTTAAGATTGCCGCCCAAGGGGTGCATCAACGTCCATTCGTCCCTGCTGCCCCGGTACCGGGGGGCGGCCCCCATCAACTGGGCTATTCTGAATGGCGAGGACAAAACCGGCGTCACCATCATGTATATGGCCGAGGGGCTGGATACCGGCGACATCATCCGGGCCGCGGCCACGCCCATTGACCTGAATGAGAACGCGCCTCAGCTCCACGATCGGCTGGCTGTCATGGGGGCGGAGCTGGTGACCGGTGTGGTCGCCGATCTGGAGCGGGGAGAGGTAACCCGCACGGTACAGGATGACAGCCTGTCCTGCTATGCGCCCATGCTGTCCCGGGAGCTCTCTCCCGTGGACTGGAGCAGCTCCGCCCGGCATATCCACGATCAGGTTCGCGGCCTGTGGCCGTGGCCTGCCGCGACAGCGGAAGTCGACGGCGTGCGCTGCAAGCTCATCCGCACCGCCTTGACTGAGGAGAACACCGGTAAGGCCCCCGGCAGCTTTGTTCAGGCGGACAAGCGGGGGCTCAAGGTGGCCTGTGCCGGCGGAGAGGTGCTGGAAATTTGCGAGCTTCAGCCGGATGGTAAAAAGCCCATGGCTGCCACGGCCTTCCTAATGGGGCATCCCATCCACATTTGATTTGATGAAAGGGGCATCTGCTTGTGTCCACAGCGAGAGAAGCCGCCCTCCGCACCTTGGCTGCCTGCGAGAAGCAGGGGGCGTGGTCGGACGGGTATCTGAAGCGCATCCTGCGGGAGAGTGGTCTTGACAGCCGCGACGCGGCTCTAGCCACCCGCCTGTGCTTCGGCGTTCTGCAAAACCGGCTGCTGTTGGACTGGCATCTGGCCCACTTTTGCACGACAAAGCTGGAAAAGCTGGACCTGAACGTCCTGTGCATCCTGCGCACGGCGGCCTATCAGCTGCTGTTTCTGGACAAGATTCCCCCCAGTGCTGCTGTGAACGAGGCGGTGTCTCTCACCAAAAAATACTGCCGCAATCCCCGGGCGGCAGGCATGGTCAATGCAGTGCTGCGGGCTATGCTCCGCAGTGGGCAGCTCCCGGAGCCGACTGGTTCAGATGAGCTGGAGCGGCTGCCCATCCAGTACAGCCACCCCCGCTGGCTGGTGGAGACCTTTGCGGACCGGCTGGGGCTTGCGGAGACCGAGGCTCTGCTGGCTGCGGACAACGCCCAGCCGCCGACCACGGCACAGGTGAATACCTTCCGTGCTTCTGCCGAAGAGGTTGCCTCTCTGCTGGAAACCGAGGGGGTTGAAGTGAAGCCTCATCCGTGGCTGAAGGACTGTCTGGAGCTTTCGGGTACTGGCGATCTGGAACGGTTGAGAGCCTATCAGGATGGGCTCTTCTACGTGCAGGACGCCGCGGCCCGGCTGGCAGTGACCGGATTGGAACTGGCCCCCGGCCTGCGGGTGCTGGACTGCTGCGCCGCACCCGGCGGCAAGTCTTTCGCTGCCGCCATCGACCTGAAAAACAGGGGAGAGGTGCATTCCTGCGACATCCATCCCCATAAGATCAAGCTGCTGGAGGCGGGCCGGGACCGGCTGGGGCTGGACATCGTGTCCCCCATGCTCCAAAGCGCTGCCCTCCGCCGGGAGGACTGGGTGGAGCGGTTCGATGCTGTGCTCTGCGACGTTCCCTGCTCCGGCCTGGGCATCATCCGCAAGAAGCCGGACATACGCTATAAAGACCCAGCCCCATTGGCAGGACTGCCGAAGGTCCAGCGGGCCATTCTGGACAACTGCTGTGCCTATGTACGTCCCGGCGGCACGCTGCTCTACGCCACCTGCACGCTGCTACGCCGGGAGAACGAAGACGTGGTAGAGACGTTTTTGTCCAACCACCCGGAATTCAGCCTGACGCCGCTGGCTTTGCCCATTCCCGGCGGCGAGAACGGCATGATGACCTTCTGGCCCCACATCCATGGCACGGACGGCTTTTTTGCCGCCCGGCTGACGCGAAAGGAGTGACCGCCGGTGATTGACCTGAAATCCATGACCATCGAGGAGATGGGCGCTTTTTTCAAGGAGCTGGGCCAGCCTGCATTCCGGGCAAAGCAGGTGTTCCAGTGGCTTCACCGGGGCGTGACTTCTTTCGATGAGATGAGCAATCTGCCTCTGTCGCTGCGTCAGACTCTGGCGGAGCGGTGCGTCATCACCGTGCCTGCGGTGGAACGCAAGCAGGTGTCTGCCATAGACGGTACCATCAAATATCTCTGGCGGCTGGGGGATGGGAATTGCATCGAGACCGTTTTGATGCGTTACGAACACGGGAATACTGTGTGTGTGTCCTGCCAGGTGGGGTGCAACATGGGCTGTGTGTTCTGCGCCTCCACGCTGGGCGGTAAAGTGCGCGACCTTGCCCCCTCCGAAATTCTGGATCAGGTGATTTTTACCCAGAAGGACAGTGGACAGGAGATCTCCAACATTGTGATGATGGGCATTGGCGAGCCTATGGACAACTTTGACAATGTGATCCGCTTCCTGACCCTTGTGAACCAACCGGATGGACTGAACATTGGTATGCGGCATATCTCCGTATCCACCTGCGGGCTCGTCAAGAAAATTGACAAACTGGCCGAGCTTGGGTTACAATTGACCCTTAGCGTATCTCTGCATGCCCCGGATGACGAGACCCGCTCCCGGCTCATGCCAGTGAACCGGAGCGTTGGGGTGTCGGCGCTGATGGATACCTGCCGCCGGTATTTTGATACCACCGGCCGGCGTATCTCCTACGAGTACGCTGTGATCGACGGAGTGAATGACAGCGATGAGAAGGCTGATCTGCTGGCCTTGCTGCTGAGGGGCCAGCCGGCCCACGTAAATCTCATCCCCCTGAACAACGTGGAGGAGTCTCCGCTGAAGCCCAGCCGCCGGGTACGGCAGTTCCAGCAGCGGCTGGAGTCCCATGGCGTCACTGCCACAGTGCGCCGTAAGCTGGGCGGGGATATCGATGCCTCCTGTGGTCAGCTCCGCAGGAAGCAGATGAAGGAATCCGGAAAGGAGGACGCACAGTGAAGCTCTTTGGATTGACCGACATCGGTCTTGTGCGCAGGGACAATCAGGACAGCTATGCAATCCGCGTGCTGGATGACGAGTTGGCCATTGCCGTGGTGTGCGACGGCATGGGCGGCGCGCTGGCGGGCAACGTGGCCAGTGCCGTGGCAGTGGAGGCTTTTGCCGCTGCGCTGGAGGACGCCTGCCGCGAGGGCATCCCACCCGACCGGGAGCGCAAGCAGGAGCTGCTGCGCTCTGCCTGCCGGACGGCCAATGCACAGGTATTCAAGCTGTCCGCCCACAATCCGGAGTACCGGGGCATGGGTACCACGCTGGTGGCAGCCCTGATCCTTTCCCATGAGGTGTACATCGTCAACGTGGGCGACAGCCGTTGCTACTTACTGCGGGGCGGCGAGCTGAAGCAACTCACGCTGGACCACTCGGTGGTCCAGACCCTTGTGAACAACGGCTCTATCACCCCAGAGCAGGCCCGGACTCATCCGAGGAAGAATCTCATTACCCGGGCCGTGGGGATCGAGGACAAGGTCGAGAGCGACCCGTACCACTTCGACCGGCAGGAGGGCGACGTGATCCTGCTGTGCAGCGATGGCCTGAGCAACGTAGTGGATGGAACCAGCCTGGCCGAGCTGCTTACCTGCCACCCGGATCCGGAGGAGTGCTGCCGCGCACTGCTGGCCCGGGCCGTAGAGCAGGGCGCTCCCGACAATGTGACGGCCGTTGTGGCCCAGTTATCCTGAGGAGGACATTTACCATGGATCAGTACATAGGTAAAATGCTTGACGACCGCTACGAGATCTTGGAGCGGATCGGGACCGGCGGTATGGCTGTGGTGTATAAAGCCCGCTGCCACCGGCTCAACCGGCTGGTAGCCATCAAGATCCTGAAGCCGGAGTTGGCCAGTGACGCCGACCTGCTGCGCCGATTCCACGATGAGTCTCAGGCCGTAGCCATGCTGTCCCACACCAATATTGTGTCCATCTATGATGTGTGCCACTCTGACGGGCTGGACTATATCGTTATGGAGCTCATTGATGGCATGACTCTGAAGCAGTATATGCAGAAGCGCGGCACCCCCCTGAACTGGCGGGAGGCGCTGCACTTTATCACCCAGATCGTCCGGGCGCTGGGCCATGCTCACAGCCGCGGCATCATCCACCGGGACATCAAGCCCCACAATATCATGGTCCTGCGGGATGGCAGCGTAAAAGTGGCCGACTTTGGCATTGCCCGGCTGGCCTCATCCAACCAGTCTACCCTGACGCAGGAGGCGCTGGGCTCCGTCCACTATATCTCCCCAGAGCAGGCCAAGGGCAGCCGGATCGACGGCCGCTCCGATCTCTATTCCGCCGGCGTGGTGCTCTACGAGATGCTCACTGGCCGCCTGCCCTTTGAGGGGGACACCCCGGTGAATGTGGCCATCCAGCACATCAATTCCATCCCCATCCCGCCTCGGGAGCTCAATCCCGATATTCCCCCTGCACTGGAGGCCATTACCATGAAGGCCATGGCTCCCAATCCGGACCAGCGGTATTCTTCTGCAGACGAAATGCTGGAGGATCTGAAAAAGTTCCGAAAGAACCCCGGGGTGGAGCTGACTGCTCCCGCCGCGGCGGAGGAAGATGTCGAGGAACCTACCATGGTGCTTCCGGTGATGAAGCCTGCAGAGCTGCGCGAAAGCGCACCGGCAGCCCGAGAGGATGTCCGACGCAGCCGGCCTGACCGCCGTCCGGAATCCCGCCGTCCCGTGAACGAGGACGATGAGGAGGACGACGCGCCCCGCCGCCGGCGCGGGATTCCGCCCATGGTCATTTCCGTGGTGGTGATCCTGCTTTTGGTGGCAGGTATCGGCTATTTCCTGTACAGCTTCTTCTTCAAAGGCATTCTTGCTAAGCCGGAGGAGTACACTGTTCCCGACCTGCGCGGCTACACCGTGGAAGAACTGGAGAAGAACCCGTCCCTGCTGGGCGGCTTCCAGCTGGAGGTGGGACCTACGGTGTACAGCTCCGAGTACCCTGAGGATCAGGTCTGCCGCCAGATTCCGGAACCCAACACCACCGTAAAGACCAAGGAGACCACTATCACCGTCACCATCAGCGGCGGCGAGGACAAGGACTATATGATCTCTGTGGACGGCTGGGATGCCCGCAAGGCACTGACAACGCTTCAGGATGAGATGGGCCTGATCGTCCATCAGGAATACGAGTTCTCTCCCACCATTACCAAGGGGTACGTGATCTCCTGCACACTGCTGGAGGGCACGCTTATCCATAAGGGCGATGAGGTCACCATCGTCATCAGCAAAGGACCGGAGACCATTCCCGTGTCGGTCACCAGCTTCATCGGCGTTGACATCGAACAGGTGAAGGAGCAGGTGGAGAGCCTCGGCCTGAAATTCGGCCAGGTCATTTCCTACGAGTTCAGCGAGGAATACGCAGAGGGCCGGGTGATCTGGCAGAGCATCGAACCCTATACGACGGTGGACGAAGGCTCCGTTATTAACTTCAAGGTGAGCAAGGGCCCGGAGCCAGTGGTCACACCGGAGCCCACGCCTTCCCCGGTCCCCAGCCCCGACATCAGCGATCCGCCCGAGGTACTCCCCACCACCCGGTCCGTGCAGGTGGATCTAAGCGGCTATGAGGGCAATGTGGCTGTGCGCATCGTAGTGGACTCCGTCACCCTGTTTGACGGCACCGTGGATGCCTCCGTGGGCTCCTTCAGCCGGGACGTTACCGGTACCGGCTCCCAGCTGGTGAGCATTTATATCAACGGCGCGCTGGTCAGCAGCTACGAGCTGCAGTTCTGAGCCATGACCGGGACTATTCTGAAATCCCTCAGCGGCTTCTATTATGTGGACATCGGGGCGGGGGAGCCCGTTACCTGCCGGGGCCGGGGGCGGCTGCGCCACCAGCGGGTCACGCCGTTGGTGGGCGACCGGGTGGAGATTACCCTCCTGCCGGACGGTACTGGCGCGGTGGATGAGATCCTGCCCCGGAAAAATGAGTTCAGCCGCCCCATGGTAGCCAATATCGACCAGATGATCCTCATTGCCTCCGGGGCTGTCCCGGTGACCGATCCCTTTCTGCTGGACCGGATGATCACCATTGCAGAGGCCAAGGGCTGCGAGCCCATCGTCTGCTTCAATAAGTGCGACCTCGCTCCCGCCGATGAGTTGGCGGCAGTGTACCGCAAAGCCGGATTCCGTGTGTTTCAGGTGAGTGCTGAAACGGGAGAAGGCATCGAAAACCTTGGTAGCGAGCTAACTGACAAGGTGTCTGCCTTCACAGGGAATTCCGGCGTGGGCAAGTCCAGTATTCTCAATGCACTGGCCCCGGAGTTTGCCCTTCAGGTGGGAGAGGTCAGCCAGCGACTGGGCCGTGGCCGGCACACCACCCGCCATGTGGAGCTCTTCCGCCTCCGTGGCGGGTTAGCGGCGGATACCCCGGGCTTTTCCGCTTTTGACGTGGACCGCATGGAGCAGATTCCCAAGGAGGAACTGGCCTCTGCCTTCCGGGAGTTTGCTCCCTATATGGACCAGTGCCGATTTATTGGCTGCGCCCACGGTAAGGAAAAGGGCTGCGCAGTCCGGGCGGCGGTGGAGGCGGGGCAAATCGCCCGTAGCCGTTACGACAGCTATCTGCGCCTCTACCAACAGGCGAAGGAGCAGGAGCCGTGGTAAACCTCTGATTCTCTGTACAGGCACAAGACCCCCTTCTTTCTCATAGACTGGACCATGATCCGCTGGAGAAAGGAGGGGGATTTTCATGCGTGTGGTGGTGATGAAGCTACCGAGATTTCTGTGCGCACTGGCGAAAAAATTGTTTCATATCGAGTGAAGACCGAGCATATCCCGGCCGCTCCGCTCATAGGTATGGCTGACAAAGCTACATACAAGGAGTGGACGACTATGGAAATGGATCTGCAGCAAACGGTACTGGAGAGCTGGCGTACTGTGCTGGATACCGCCATCAGCAGGGAAGAGGTCATGGAGAGCATCGTGCCGGATGCCTTTCCGGACGTGGCTCGGGTGATCGCGGTAAACGGAACGGTCTGCCTGACGGGGAAGGAGGCCTCCTCCGGGACGGCGCGGCTTACCGGGATGCTGTCGATGACCGTGCTCTACGTTCCGGACGAGGGAGATGGGACGGTCACCTCGCTAACGGTGAAGCAGCCCATTCAGCTGGGCTGTGATTCACCGCAGCTCACGGAGGAGTGCCAGCTTCAGGGGACGGTGTGCTCCGTTCTGGGCAGCGGGCACCTGATCAATCCCCGAAAGCTGTTCCTCAAGGCGGAGGTGCGGGCTTGGCTCCGGGCCTTCGTACCGGACCGGCGCACTGTGGTCAGCGGCCTGGGTGCGGCCGATGCTGATATTCAGCAGAAGTCTGTCAGCGCGCAGGACTGTTCAGTGGCCGCCGTGCTGGAAAAGCCCTTCCTGTTTTCTGATGTGCTCCGTCCCTCTGCATCCAAACCGCCCATGGATGCACTGCTCTTCTCCTGCATTCATCCCGGCGTGCTGGACGTGAAGTACATTGGGAAGCGCCTCATCTGCAAGGGGGAAATGGTTCTTGAAGTGCTCTATCGCTCGGGCAGCGAGACGGCAGCAGCTTCCTTTGCGCTGCCCTATTCTCAGGTGATGGACTTCGAGGGCAGCTTTGAGGAGGGGGACCCGGATGTGGCTGCGGCGGTGCGCGGTGTGGAGGTCGCCCTCAACGATGGAGAGCTGGAGGTCTCGGTAGATTGCCTGCTGCAGGCGGCCCTTTGGGCCCGGCGGCAGGTTACGGTGCTCAGTGACCTGTACAGCACGACCCGGCCGCTGGAGGTGACCTGCGGCAGCTGCGCTTTCTGCACTGACCGGCAGGCGGGCAGCCGCCGGGAGAGTGCCCGGCAATTCTTCCCCTCAGAGATCCCTGCCCGACAGGTCCTGCGCTGTTCCACCGAGATGACGTCTTACCACTGTGAGAGCGGTCGCTGCGACATCGAGGTCGAGGTGACCGTGCTCTGCCTCAGTGAGAGCGGGACCCTGTACAGTGCGGGCTATCTTCTGCCGGTAAGCTGCACGGCGGAGCTCCCAGAGGGCTGCAGCTACGTCTGGCGCTTCCAGTGCGGCGAGGCCACAGCAGTGCCCGTCACCGGCGGTTTGGAGGTCCGTCTGGAGGCGGAATTCTGCTGGAGCGCATTGACCATGACAGACCTCTCCTATGTGTCCTCTGTGCGGGAGTGTTCCGCCCCTGCCGCTCAGGGTCCCCGCCCCTCTGTGGTCGTTCGTCCGGTGGGGCAGGGGGAGACCCTGTGGGATGCGGCGAAATCCTGCGGCGCGGCAGTGGATGACATCTGCGCCGTAAACGGGCTGGCAGGGGAGGCCGCCGTCCAGCCGGGGACCGTCCTGCTTATTCCGACCAAACGGGTATGATCAAAAGCCGGGGAGTGCTGTGCGCTCCCCGGTTTTTGCTGTCATACCCAAGGGCTTATCCCCATATACATTGGCTAGAACATGGTACGAGGAGGAGTCACCGTGCAAAGCAGCAAGCTCTATGAGGATATTGCCCAGCGCACCCAAGGAGACATTTATATCGGCGTGGTCGGGCCCGTGCGGACGGGTAAGTCCACCTTTATCAAACGCTTTATGGAGACCATGGTCCTGCCCCGCATCGAGAACGGCTACGTCCGGGACCGGGCCAGAGACGAGCTGCCCCAGAGCGGCTCCGGCCGGGTGGTGATGACCGCCGAGCCGAAATTCGTCCCTGAGGACGCGGTGGTCATGGCTATGGAGGACGGGGCCACCTTCTCCGTGCGGCTCATCGACTGCGTGGGTTACATGGTCCCGGGAGCGCTGGGCCAAATGGACGGCGACCAGCCCCGCATGGTGACCACCCCGTGGTTCGACCATGAGATCCCGATGCCGGAGGCGGCGGAGTACGGTACCCGGAAGGTCATCACCGATCACTCCACCATCGGCATCGTGGTGACCACCGACGGCACGGTCACGGACATTCCCCGGGAGGATTATCTGGAAGCGGAGGAGCGGGTCATTACCGAGCTGAAAGAGCTGGGAAAGCCCTTTATCGTGCTGCTGAATTCCGCACAGCCGTATAGCGAGTGCGCTCAGACTCTTCAGGCGGACATCGCTGAGAAGTATCAGGTGACCTGTCTGGCGGTCAACTGCCTGACGCTGGACGAGGGGGCTGTTACGGACATCATCCGGGGTGTGCTCCATGAATTCCCCATGAAGCAGATGGAGATCTTCCTGCCGTCGTGGGTGGATGTCCTTCCGCTGGAACATCCGATCAAAAAGGGCCTTTACGAGCTCATCCGGACCCAGACGGCGGATGTCCAGCGCCTGCGGGATGCGGAGCAGGCGGTACTGGCGATGGAAGAGAGCGACGCCGTCAGTTCTGCCTCGCTGGACCGCATGGATATGGGCAGCGGCGTAGTTATCGTTACGCTGGAGCTCCCCCGGTCGCTGTTCTATTCCACGGTCTCAGAACGATGCGGACTGGAAATCAGGGACGACGGCGATCTGGTGGATCAATTGACGGCCATGGCGGCCATGAAGCGCAGCTATGAAAAGGTGGCCGATGCGCTGGCGCAGGTGGAGGCCACCGGTTACGGCATCGTCATGCCGGATATTGGAGAGATGGCGCTGGAGGAACCGGAGATCGTCAAGCAGGGGGGACATTACGGCGTGCGCCTGCGGGCCTCGGCTCCGTCCATTCACATGCTCCGGGCGGACATCAAGACCGAGGTATCCCCCATCATGGGCACAGAAAAGCAGTCGGAGGAGATGGTAGACTATCTTCTCCGGCAGTTTGAGGGCGACGCCAGCAGGATATGGGAGTCCAACATCTTTGGCCGCTCCTTTCACGAGCTGGTGGGGGAGGACCTGCAGGGCAAGCTGAAACGGATGCCCGAGGACGCCCAGACCAAGCTGCGCGAGACCCTTCAGCGCATCATCAATGAGGGCTCTGCCGGGCTCATCTGCATCATTCTGTGAGTTTAAAATGGCTCATCCTGTACAAGGATGAGCCATTTTTGCAATGCAAATTCGCCTAACCGTCAAAAATATAACGGAAAGCCGAAATGTACTTGCAATTCTGCAAGATTAGACATATACTAAGTCAGAAGAAAAAATCGGAGGGATCTCAGTGAAAGAACTTGCAGCAATTGCATCCGGGGTACACGCCTCCAGCACCATGGAGATCGACGCACTGTCCAAGCAGATGAAGGCCGACGGCATTGACGTCATCGGTTTTGGCGCCGGCGAACCCGATTTCAATACGCCCGACCATATCAAGGCGGCGGCAGAGCTGGCCATCCGGGACAACTTTACCCGCTATACCCCCGCATCCGGCACCCTGTCCCTGAAGAAAGCCATCTGCAAGAGGATGGAAAAGGACTGCGGCATTATCTATGAGCCCGGTCAGGTGGTGGTGTCCAGCGGCGCAAAACACTGCGTTTACCTGTCTCTGCGGGCCTTGGTAGACCCCGGCGACGAGGTGATCCTGCCCGCGCCCTTCTGGGTCAGTTATCTGGAGCTCATCCGTATGGTGGGCGGTGTCCCTGTGACCATTACCACGGAGGAATCCGCCGACTTCAAGCTCACGGCGGACCAGCTCCGGGCCGCCATTACACCCAAGACCAAGGCGATCATCCTCAACAACCCCTCCAACCCCACCGGCATGGTTTACAGCAAGGAAGAGCTGGAGGCTCTGGCTCAGGTGTGCGTGGAGAAGGACATCTACATCATTTCCGATGAGATATATTACAGTCTGATCTACGATGGACTGACCTTTACCTCCGTGGCCAGCTTGGGCGAGGACGTGAAGGAGCGTACCCTCATCGTCAACGGCGTTTCCAAGAGCTATGCCATGACCGGCTGGCGGATCGGGTACATTCTGTGCGATGCGAAGATTGCCAAGGTCATCGCCAACTACGTGAGCCATTCCACCGGCTCGCCCTGCGCGGTATCTCAGGCGGCCGCGGAGGCCGCCCTTAGCAGCTCTCAGGTGCTGGTGGAGGACATGCGGCAGGCCTTTGAGGGCCGCCGGAACTACATCGTTCGCCGGATGAATGCCATTGAGGGCGTGAGCTGTATCAAGCCGGAAGGCGCCTTCTATGTGATGATGAACGTGGAGAAGCTGCTGGGCCGCACCATCTGCGGCGAGGTCATCGATACCTCCGATGACTTCTGCCGGGCCTTCCTGCAGCACGGACTGGTCGCCACAGTGCCCTGCAGCGGATTTGGCGCGCCCAATTTTGTCCGCTGGTCCTATGCCGCATCCATGGAGAACATCCGAAAGGGCATGGACCGGCTGGAGGCCTTCCTTGCGCAGAAATAAGACTTTTTCCCGTTACCCCTTGCAAAGTGCGAAAAGATTGGGTATACTACTCTTGTTCGACAAATGATGCAAGGAGGTTATTTTAAAATGGCTAAAATCACTAAAGATACCATTATTGGCGATATTTTGGACATCGCACCCGCTACCGCGCCCATCTTCATGTCCATTGGCATGCATTGTCTGGGCTGCCCCGCCTCCCGGGGCGAGACGGTGGAGCAGGCCTGCATGGTCCACGGCGTGGACGTGAACGAGCTGCTGGAGCAGCTGAACGCCACTATCGGTTGAGCCAAAACCTTGTGAAAAGAGCGGTCATTCCGCTCTTTTCCTTTATTTTCAGATGTTTTCGGGGAGGAGATCAACATGGAATTGACGCCCAGACTGCGCTCTGTGGCGGAGCAGGTGCCTGCCGGCGCGGTTTTGGCTGACGTCGGCACGGATCACGCCTATCTCCCCACGTGGTTGCTGCTGGAGGGCCGCATCCCGCGGGCCATTGCCGCCGATCTGCGGGTCGGTCCGCTGGAACGCGCCCGGGAGACCGCAGCCCGGTACGGTGTCAGCAAACAGATCTCCTTCCGCCTGTGTGATGGCCTTTCCGCTATTGCCCCAGATGAGGCCGATGTCATTGCCATTGCAGGCATGGGAGGGGAGACCATCGCATCCATTCTGGAGGCAGCGCCATGGACCCGGCAGGCGGACAAGTTGCTCCTGCTCCAGCCCATGACCGCCTTTGCGGACCTGCGCAGCTGGCTTTCCACCCATGGTTACTGCATCAAAGATGAAACAATTTCCCGGGAAGGAAAACGGCTTTACACATCCCTTCGGGTCAGGGCTGGAGCGATGGCGCCCATGACCTTGGCCGAGCTTTGGGCCGGAAGGCAGAGCGGCGACCCGCTCCGCCGGGACTATCTTGCGATGGTGGAGGCCAAGCTGGAGCGTATCCTCCAGGGGCATTTGGCCGCGGAGCTGCAGGATGAGGCGGAGATCGACTCTGTCCGCTTGATATTAGATGAGATTCGACAGATGAAAGGGGAGCTTTGACCATGGTCACCGTACAGAACGTATATGATCTCATTCAGCGAAAGGCCCCGTTCGAGCTCCAGATGGATTTTGACAATGCCGGCTTTTTGGTGGGCAGGGCAGACCGGCCGGTGACTCGGGTGCTGGTGGCTCTGGACATCACGGAGCCAGTGGTGGCCGAGGCCATCGACTGCGGTGCGCAGCTCATCGTGTCCCACCATCCGGTAATCTGGGGCGGCGCCAAATCGGTGACCGACCAGACTATCACTGGGCGAAAGCTCCTGCTGTTGGCGGAACACGGCATTGCTGCCATCTGCTCCCACACCAATCTGGATGCGGTAGAAGGCGGCGTCAACGATGCGCTGGCCCGCCGATTGGGCCTGTCTGACATTGGCCAGCTCCATCAGGATGGTGTGGATGCGGAGGGCCGCCCATACGGCATCGGCCGGGTGGGCATCGTGCCGACCCAACCTCTGTACGACTTCGCGCTGGATGTAAAGGAGAAGCTGGGCGCCAACGGCATCCGCCTTGTGGACGGCGGAAAGCCGGTCCGCATGGTGGCTGTGGGCGGCGGAGCCTGCGCCGGCATGATGGATGATGCCATTGCGCAGGGGTGTGACACCTTTGTGACCTCCGATGTAAAATACGACGGCTTTCTGGATGCGAAGGCCCTTGGTCTCAACCTTATCGACGCCGGCCATTACCCCACAGAAAATGTGGTGTGTCCGGTCCTCCGCAGCTGGATTGCGGAGGCATTTCCGGAGCTGACCGTCACCGTCTCCCGCACCCATCAGGAGATATTTTCCTACCTGTGATACATGTTTCCGCTCCGGTTCTCATAGAAGTGAGGGAAGGGGGGATGCGCATGAAACGGGATCTGGCGGTGGTATCGCTGGGGCTATGTCTGATCATTCTGGGCAGTCTGGCGGCCGGGAGGCGGATCGTATCCGCCATGGGGGCCGGTACAGCGACCCGCCCCACGCTGGTACTGGACGCCGGGCACGGCGGAGAGGACGGCGGCGCAGTGTCTGCCTCCGGACATAAGGAGAGCGACATTAATCTTGCCATTGTGCTCAAGCTGCGGGATCTGATGGCTTTCCTTGGCACGGATGCCGTTCTCACCCGGGATGCAGATGTTTCTGTTTACGATCCCGGCTGCAAGACGCTGAGGGAAAAGAAGGTCTCGGATTTGAAGAACCGCGTTGCGATGGTCCGCAATCTGGATCATGCCATGGTCATCAGTGTACATCAAAACACCTTTACAGATAGCAGATACAAAGGCGCACAGGTATTCTTTGTCGCAGGAGAGTTGTCCCGTCAATGGGGCGACAGCACTCAGGCTATTCTGAATTCTACGCTGGGGAGCAGCAGCCGAAAGGCGGCGCTGATCCCGGATAGCGTGTATTTGTTTTCCCACATAGACTGCCCTGCCATTCTGGTAGAGTGCGGTTTTCTCAGCAACGGGGAAGAGGCATCGCTCCTGTTGACGGACAGCTACCAGCGCAAGCTGGCGGCGGCACTGGCAGCGGCCTATTTTCACCAATTACAGATGATGCCGGGAGGAGATTATCTTGGCTAAGGCAAAAACCCTGTTTTATTGTACAGAATGCGGCAACGAAACCCCAAAATGGCAAGGGAAGTGCCCCGCCTGCGGGGCGTGGAATACCATCGTGGAGCGTCCTGCCGCCGATACGAAGCGCAAGTCTGCGTCTTCCTTGGGTTCCGTGGGTGCGCCTCGACTGCCCAAGCCTGTTGCCGAGGTGGATGCGGCAGACGAGCTGCGGTTCCGGACCGGGATGAATGAGCTGGACCGGGTGCTGGGCGGCGGCGCTGTGAAGGGTTCGCTGGTGCTGGTGGGCGGAGCTCCCGGTATTGGTAAATCCACACTGATGCTCCAGATTTGTGACAATTTATGCCGTTTTGCCAACGTTTTATATGTATCCGGAGAGGAATCCGAGCGCCAGATCAAGCTACGGGCCCAGCGGCTGGGTATCCGCGACGAGGGGCTGTACCTCTATTCTGAGACCAATTTGGATGACATCGTGGCGGCTGTAGAGGCACAGAAGCCGGACATTCTCATCGTTGACTCCATCCAGACCATCTATAACGGCGACTCCAGCTCCTCGCCGGGCAGTGTGGCACAGGTCAAGGAATGCACCATGACCCTGATGCATCTGGCCAAGGGCATGGGCGTGACTGTGTTTGTGGTAGGCCACATCAATAAGGAGGGCTCACTGGCCGGCCCCAAGGTGCTGGAGCACATGGTGGACTGCGTGCTGCATTTTGAAGGGGAGGAGCACAACTCCTACCGCATCCTGCGGGCGGCCAAAAACCGCTTTGGTGCCACCAATGAGATCGGTGTGTTTGAGATGGGTGATCGGGGCTTGTCTGAGGTGCCCAATCCCTCCGAAGCGCTGCTGTCCGGTCGGCCCAAGGACGCGCCGGGGTCCTGCGTGACCTGCGTAATGGAGGGCGTTCGGCCCGTATTGGCTGAGGTTCAGGCACTGCTGAGCCCATCGGCTTACGGCAATTCCCGCCGTTCCAGCAACGGCTTTGATTACAATCGGGCTATGATGCTGGCCGCGGTGCTGGAAAAGCGCGGCGGGCTGTTGATCTCAAATTGTGATTTTTATGTCAATGTGATTGGCGGCCTGACAGTCACAGAGCCGGCGGCCGACCTGTCGCTCATCGTGGCGCTGGCATCCAGTTTTCGGGACAAGCCTGTGCCGTATGACCTTGCCGCCATCGGCGAGGTGGGCCTGACGGGAGAACTGCGGGCAGTGCATGCCCTGAATCAGCGGCTGTCTGAGGTTCGACGGCTGGGCTTCACAAAATGTCTGGTGCCAGCTGGGCCCAGCGGAAAACTCATTGCGCCAGACGGCCTGGAGCTCATCAGAGTGTCAAACATTCGGCAGGCTGTCGCTGTGCTGGTCTGACCGCGGCGTGAAATTCAGGCAGCGGTCGTTGGGCGCAGTCCGCACATCGTTAGATAGAGCTTGCTCCAGCGTGCAGACGCCGTCTGACTGATAGCGGCATGGTTCTGTGCATGGAATGATCATAATGTCACCACTTATCACATGATTTACAGTAGCTTGTGTACTGATAAAACGCTTTATGCGCTATGAAGGGAGGCTTTATTGGGGTTATTGCACTGCCGACGCCTTCCTCCAACTCAACAAAATATTTACTAAAATTGGAAATTGCAGAAACAGAAAAGCAGGGGTGCAAGGCCCCTGCTTTTTTATGCCTGTTTTGCTTCCCGGAGGTGCTGCCTGACAACGGATTCCAGTGCTTCCAGCCGCCACTCCAGCTTGTCGGTGCGGTCGGCGATCTTCTCGTCGATGTGTTCCAGGATGCTTTCGTGGCCCTCGGCCAGCAGTTTGATAGCCGGCTTGATCTCGTGGTCCAGCGTGGCCTCGACCCGGATCAGCCGCCGATCCATTGTTTCAAGTCTCTGGTCCATCGTTGCAAGCTGCCCGCTGATGGGGGTCAATTTTGCGTCTATCATTTGACTTATTGCTTCCAGCAGTTCGTTGTCTGTCATGTACTGCGCCTCCTTTGTGGCCCCTATTCTACCATCGGGCTCCGGTAGAAGTCAAGCCCCCCCGGAGGAAATGGCAGAGGGCACGGCTGCCATGCAAGGCCGGGGAGCTCCGGTGTACTTCCGGTGCTCCCATCGGCCGGACATACCGCTTGCCCGGCGCTGCTCAGAGTGCGGGCAGGGGGAAGCTGCCCTTCGTGCCGGACACCGGGCCGGGCCCAGCTGGGGCTATGCCTTATTGACCGATCACCGGGGCCAACGCATACCCTTCGGCAGCCCCAAGATATAGTCGGCAGAGACCCCATAGAATTTGCAGAGTTTCGCAAGGCGTCCCACGGTCATTTCCTGCAGGCCGCTTTCGTACTTGTAGATCTGCTGTTGGGTTGTCCCCAAGATCTGCGCAACGTCCTTTTGGGTTAAGTCCTGATCTTCTCGCAGTGCTCGTAGTCTTTCGTGCACTTCCATAAACTGTGTCTCCATTCTGCTATTTTTGCAGATTATAAAACACCCTAAAAGGTTTTTCTTGACTTTATGCCTCTTAGGATGTATCCTTGAACTTAGATAAGCCTTAAAAGATGTTAAATGAAAGGAGATTAAAAGGTGGACGAACAAAAGCGGACCGAGAGGTTAGACCGCATTTTAGGTGTGTGTGAATACGGCCTGCTGTGCTGCCTTTTGGGCTTTAATGGCTGGATGTTGTTGATTCTACTGAAGACACTTTTTATTTTGCTTCGAACTGGTTGAAAGGAGAATACGAAATGCAATTTGAAAAAGATGTGAAGTTTCTGGGGATGAGCACTGCCAATGTGCTGAGTGACGGCGGTGCGTATTACACGGTGAGTCTCTTTGAGCAGCAGACCCGCACCTCTCTGGCGCTCAATATCATGGACACGGACATGAATCAGGAGGTTCTGGATACGCTGGGGGCCTGCGTGTTCGGCGATGAACTCCATGCTGTCTTTGAGCTGCGGCCCAAGGACAAGCTGTACCGGCTGCGTCTGCTCCGTGTGTGAGATATACAAAGCCCTCCTGTCCGCGGTGTCACCGGGGCAGGAGGGAGCAGCGCTGAATATCAATGTTCGGTATACGCCTTCGGATGAGGTTCTGGCTTTGCGGCAGCGGATCGCCGAGCTGGAGGCCAGAGCGGAAAAGCTGGAGCAGGAGAACCGGCGCTTTGAATACCGGTACTGCTGTGAGGTCCAGATGAAGGACCAGCTGGTGGACTACGTCCGGGCACAGGGCGTGAAGATCCCGGACAGGCTGCTGCGGCACATTTTTTGAACTGGCGGGGTGGTGTAAAGGCTAACATTCCGGCTTTGTCTCCCGGCGCTCCGGGTTCGAGTCCCGGCCCTGCACCCACGGCGGAAACGCCGTTCACCCATTGTTGTAGACCCAAAATCTGAGGAAAGGGGGTAATCTGACATCTGCTACTTCTACTGCTCTGACCAGTGAAGCCTTCAAGAGCGTTATGACTGCGCTGCAGGCTCAGTTGAGCGTGTCCACCATCGTGGAGATTCTGGCTTATGTGGCTGGTATCTCCATCGGCATGGTCTTTGTATGGTGGGGCGTTCGGAAGGCAACCCGTGCACTTATGGGCGCCTTCAAGAAGGGCAAGCTCCGGCTGTGACCCTCTGCCTCTGGGGCGTTCCCTGCGCGGGAGCGCCCCAATTTTTTTGAAAGGATGATTTGATGGATTTGAATGAGATCATCGTGCTGTATGTGGACTGCATCAAGATCGCGCTGCCGTTCACGATTACCTTTTACATCTGCAATCTGTTGGTCAGTACCTTCCTCCGGACGGCCTTCGGCGGGAAGCTGACCTTCCGGTCCTTCTGATGGCGGCGGTCAACGATCTGCTGCGGGGCTCCAAGAAGCTGACGGATCTCCGGGCCTCGCTGCGGTATAAGTCGGAGTTCCGGCGTGAGCATCCCACCTATTTCGATCCGGAGGGGCTGCTGGTGTTCTGCGGACCGCAGGGCTCCGGCAAAACGCTGTCCGCCGTGCAGTACTGCCGGAAGGTGCTGCAGGAATATCCGCACTGTAAATTTGTCACCAACGTGGAGATCAAGGGGATCCCGGAGGACATCGAGGTCATTGAGTACAACGGTCTGGATACTCTCTTTGATGTGAGCAACGGCTATGATGGTGTTCTGTATCTGATCGATGAGATCCATCTGGAGTTCAACTCGCTGGAATCCAAGAATATGAGCATTGAGGAAATGACCGAGTTTGCCCAGCAGCGGAAGCAGCGTAAGCATATTGTGGGGACCAGTCAGGTGTTCATGCGGTTGGCGAAGCCCCTGCGGGAGCAGATCAGGAACGTGGTGCTGTGCAAGAACTATTTCGGGCTGATCCAGCGCAATCAGCTGATCGACGGCACCACGGCCACCGAGGAGAACGGGAAGCTGCAGTGCGATGTGAAGGGGAATTATTGGTGGTTCCACACCGGCGAGCTCTATGGCTGCTACGATACTTACGCGAAGATGAAACGCTATAAGAAAGAATGGAGGGGGAGAAGCGGTGCGCCGATTCCTTTGCCCTATGATGATCCTGCTGGCGCTGCTGCTGTCGGTCAGCGGCGCTCTGGCAGCGGAGGTACCCGAAGATGAAGAAATACTACTTCCACTTAGCATGGATGCGGCTATTGACTCAGGTTATGGTGTTGGGACGAGCTATACTGCGATTTTTTCGGGGATAGCGCAGAAGCTGCCCTATGGCAGCCATTACGTATACTGGCGGTCCGGCCAGTATGACTATCACTTGGCCTACGGCTCAGACCTTGCACTGTCCGGTACAACTTTTACGGCAGATTCCGTCACGGTCGTAAGCTACCGGATTTCCAACGGCTACAATACACAGGCTTCTTTCCTTGTGACGGAGGAAAGCGGCTTTACTTTACAAGCGGGAAGCTACCTTGTTTATTCGGACTTGGGCAGCTATCCGCAGCTATACAGCAGGGAGGTGGCAGACTATGCGAAAACGGCGTGTGTTATTCTGTGCAGCTTTGGCCTGTTTTATCTGTTTCGGGCTCTCTGGGCGTGCGTTGGCCAGCGGGGTTCTGATTGACGATCTGCCCATAGACCCGTGGGGAGAGCTGGGGGAGATCCTCGGCGGGGGAGCGGTGGAGCCGGTTCAGCTGCCCAGTACAACTATTAATACTTGGTATTTGGATCTTTCTCAAGGGATCGGAATAGGTCGCGAATCTACTGCATGGCCTTGGACTTCGAAATCTTATGTTTTTTCGTATTCATCTGGTGTTCCTAAAACTTTGGGTAAGGGTACTACAAATTGGAGTCCGTATCTTTCGATTTCTGCGAATTTGGGTTCTTATATTGATATTTCAACTTCTGTTTCTCTGGCCTACACAGTTGGCCAGTATCTGAATATTACAGCAGAGAATTCCAGTATTCGCTTTTTTAACTATGATACCTCTTGCTTTATTGTGCCGGATGAAGTGCAGCTTCTTATTGACGGTGAACCTGCGAAGAATTCTAAAGGTGAATATTTGCGGACTTATCCTGTCTCTATTGATGGCTCTTTTTCGATTCCTGCCTTTTCTGGTATCTCTTATCAGATCAATGACTTTATCCATAAGATTGGCTTTCGGTTTCTCTTTACGGAAGATCATGTTGGGAAGATTTCGCTGGCTACAGACCAGAAGGAATATGGTTTCGGAGTGATCTTCACAGATAATTCTGTCGTTGAGGTAGCGGACAATCCCTTTAACCCCCCCGATCCAGACCCCGATCCGTCTCCCTCTGTCGGTCCGGACAACCCCGGCGGGGACACCGAAGAGGACGAGCAGAAGGGCCTGCTGCGTTCCATTCTGGACGCCATCGCCAACATCGGCCAGACCATCCTGAACGGGATCAAGGGCCTTTTCGTCCCGGATCAGGAGGACATTACCGAGATCAAGGATAAGTACCAGACCCTTCTGGAGGAGCGGTTGGGCTTTGTCTATGAGGGCTATACCATGCTGTCAGACGGCTTTACTACTCTCCGGAATTCCATGGGAGATGGTGAGGAATACACCTTTCATTTTCCCGGGGTGCAGCTGCCCTACCAGGGCGAGACCCTTACGATCATAGAGGAACAGGACGTTGACCTGGATAACGGCGTCTTTCAGGTGCTGCGGCCGGTGCTGGGCACCATCGTCAGTCTGATCGCCGTGGTGGGTGTGGTAAAGGTCTGCTTCCGGGTTGTGTCGGCCATTATCTCCGGCGTGAGCTTCTTCCAGTTCCAGAGCTCCAGCGATGGAGGTGATGAAGATTGATTATCAAGGGACTGCTTCAGCTGGTCTATGGCCTGCTGAATCTGCTGCTGGTCTTTGACCTGCCCAACCTGCCGGATACCATCAAGACTTTGTTCGCGCAGTTCATTGGGTATCTGGAATCCGGGATCAACATTATCCGGGCTTTCATCGGAGATACGGCCATGGGCGTTTGTGCGCTGCTGCTGACTCTCATCATCGGTCTGAACGTGGCCTATGCTCTGTATAGCTTTGTTTTCTGGGTGATTCGGAAGATCCCCATGCTCAACGTGAAGGAGTGAGCGGCAAACTCCCCGCACTCATCCCCGGGAGGGGAGAGGCGGGGAGTGCCGCACCGCCGCAGCCGTCAGGCTGCGGCTACCCCCCCGGGCTAACAGGGGGGTACTACCTACAAATAGGAAAATAATGGGGGCGAAATCATGGAATCCAAGCTGCTCTACGATGCACTAAGCTTGACCTCCAAAATCGACAGCCCGGAGACGATCATGGAGCTGCTGGGGATCAGGAACGCCACATGGGAGGTTGTGAAGGGTGCTCATGGCTACAAGGACCGGTATTACTGGAATTCGATCTCTATTCACTTCAATGGCCGGGAGGATATGGGGGTCTGGCTGGAAATGATGGGTCAGGGCTGCCGGGCCTTTGAGACTTACGGCTCCGGCTGCTATGAGGATCTATTCGCCCATGTGCTGACAAATCCGGGACAGGTGAATCTGACCCGTTTGGATGTGGCCTTTGATGATCTGGATGGGCTGCTGGATATGGCCGAGCTGGTGGACGATACCAGAGCGGGCCGCTTCGTCAGCCGGTTTTCAGACTGGCAGTGCATTTTAGGCAGTAAGGGCGATTCCGTTACCCACGGTTCCCAGAAGTCGGAAATCTTCATCCGAATCTACGATAAGGCCATGGAGCGAGGCTTCACCGATGGTCGCCACTGGATTAGGACGGAGCTGCAGCTTCGGCGGGATCGGGCCCTGGCTTTCATCAATCAGATGGGCAGTGCGGGAGACCGCTTCGGCGGAGTGCTGCTGAACTATCTGCGGTACATAGAGGATACGGGTATGGATTCCAACCGCTGGCGCTGGCCCATGCGGGCATACTGGGAACGGCTTACTGGTGAGGCACAGAAAATCTCGCTTTACACCAAGCCCGGGACGGACTATAATAAAGCTAATCTTGAGCACTACGTTTATGAGATGTCCCAGGGCGCTGCATACACGCTGCTTCAGCTGGACGGTCCGGACGAGTATCTGCGGCGTATGCAGGTTCGTCCGCCGAATCTGAATCCCAAGTATCAGCGGCTGATAGATCTGTATAAGAAATGAGAAAGGAGGAGCCTTGAAAGGGTTATTGCACTGCCGACGCCTCCCTCCAACTCAACAAAATCTTTATTTTGTTGAGTTGGAGGAATGGAAGCACAGGACTCCCCTGGTCACGCAGACGCTATAATCTTAGATTCAGTTATGGATTATCGTACACAGTTGCCACCGCCGATTTTGCGGGATTTTCTAACCTATCACGAAACCATTCAAGGCCACTCGGCCCGGACGGCAGACGAATATTTTCTGGATCTGCGCAATTTCTTCCGTTACGTCAAGCTGGAGCGCGGCATGGTCCCGCGGGCCACACCGCTGGACGAGATCTCAATTGACGATCTTGATCTGGCGTTGGTCAAGTCCGTCCGGCTGTCCGATGTCTATTCTTATCTGAGCTATTTGAGCCGCGACCGGGCCAAACAGGCATCCACCAGAGCAAGAAAAGTCGCAACGATCCGCTCTTTTTACAAGTATCTGGTCAATAAAGCGCACCTTTTAGAGGAAAATCCGATTCAGGACCTTGACTCGCCCAAGCGGCGGCAGGCGCTCCCCCGCTATCTGACACTGGATGAGAGCATCCAGCTTTTGGATAGTATCGAAGGCGAAAACGCGGAGCGCGATCTCTGCATCATCACGCTGTTCCTCAACTGCGGCCTGCGGATCTCGGAAATGGTCGGCCTGAACATCAGTGACATCCGGGAGGACCGCCTTCGGGTGCTCGGCAAGGGAAACAAGGAACGGACCGTATACCTGAACGCCGCCTGCCTCGGTGCGCTGGAGGACTGGCTGGCAGTCCGTTCGGTCTCAGGCTCCGCCGACCCGGATGCCCTTTTCATCACCAGAAAGCACACCCGCATTACCACGGACGGCGTCCACTACATGCTGAAAAGGCGTTTTACTGCCGCAGGACTGGACAGCAGCAAGTATTCTGCCCATAAGCTCCGGCACACTGCCGCCACGCTGATGCTTCAGAACGGCGTGGATGTGCGCACCCTGCAGGAGGTACTGGGGCACGAGCACCTGAACACCACCCAGATCTACACCCATGTAGACAGCGATTCCCTGCGCACTGCAGCGCTGGCGAATCCCTTGGGCAAACGTTGGGGCCGGCCTAAAAAGTCTGAGCCCAAGAAATAGTAAACGGCAGCATATGGCAAGCAAAACAACTTGTCATATGCTGCCGTTTCTATATAGTTTCAGATCTTATTGCACCAAGAATATGAAGGAATCTAAGCTCCTCTACATTTTCGTAGGTACTCAGAGGGCGGTTGTCCGCATCATTAGAATGTGCGGAAACAAGGATATTGTCCAGTGAGACCGGGTAGCCTACTGATACCACTACCGGTGTGTGGGCGAAGACCTCTCCGCTGGTCGCAAAGCGGATCTGAACGAAATCGCCCGGACGCAGATAGGCGGGGCTCACAGAGATGCCGAACGGTCCGTCAGACACGGCGGAGCGGGTCATAAAATCCCAGAAGTACGGGACTCCGGTCCATGCCGGCGCCCGGTCGTTGACATTGATATAGTACCAGCCGTACTCCGGCGTGTAGTTCATCACGCCGGTGCCTGCATAGAGGCACTGGGAGGCAAAATTGGTGCAGTCTCCGCCCAGCGCATCGAAATTATAATAGGCGGGATTGCGGCCAAAGGCCCAGCGGTGGGCGTACTCCACCGCTGCCAGCCGGTCATATGGGATCAGCCTGAGCATGTCGCTCCACTCTCCTTCTCCCCTATCATATGTGCCGGCAGCCCCGGCTGACATTCATTTTCCCGGGAACAAATCTGCCCGGGCTCTTGTTTTTTCCGAGGTTAGATGCTACAATACGTACCGTACGACTACACTTAAAAAGGAGTGTCAATTATGCCACTGGTCACAACAACCGAAATGTTCAAGAAAGCCTACGACGGCGGTTATGCCATCGGCGCTTTCAACGTCAACAACATGGAGATCGTTCAGGGCATCACTGAGGCGGCTAAAGAGGTCAACGCTCCCCTGATCCTGCAGGTATCCAAGGGGGCCCGCGCCTACGCCAACCACACCTATCTGATGAAGCTGGTCGAGGCCGCCATCATCGAGACGGGTCTGCCCATCTGCCTCCATCTGGATCACGGCGACAGCTTTGAGCTGTGCAAGAGCTGCATTGACGGTGGTTTCACTTCTGTTATGATCGACGCCTCCAGCAAGCCCTTTGCGGAGAACGTGGCTCTGACCCGCCAGGTGGTGGAGTATGCCCACGACCACGGCGTGGTGGTAGAGGCTGAGCTGGGTACTCTGGCCGGCATCGAGGACGAGGTCAAGGTGGCTGCCCACGAGGCTTCCTACACCCACCCCGAGGAGGTGGAGGAGTTCGTGACCAAGACTGGCTGCGACTCTCTGGCCATCGCCATCGGCACCAGCCACGGCGCTTACAAGTTCACCGCCGCCCAGTGCACCCGCAATGAGAAGGGCGTTCTGGTGCCCCCTCCCCTGCGCTTTGACGTGCTGGAAGAGGTCTCCAAGCGTCTCCCCGGCTTCCCCATTGTGCTCCACGGCTCCTCCTCTGTGCCTCAGGAGTATGTCCGCATGATCAACGAGAACGGCGGCAAGATGCCCGATGCCGTCGGTATCCCCGAGGAGCAGCTGCGCAAGGCCGCGGCCATGTCCGTGTGCAAGATCAACATCGACTCCGATCTGCGGCTGGCCATGACCGGTACCATCCGTCAGTTCATGGCGGAGCATCCTGACAAGTTCGACCCCCGCGAGTACCTGAAGCCCGCCCGCGCCAACATCAAGGAGCTGGTGAAGCACAAGCTGGTGGACGTGCTGGGCTGCGCCGGTAAGGCCTGAACCAACTGCAGGGAGGATAATTCATGTCTACACTGAAAGGTGCGTGTATCATCGGCCAGTCTGGCGGGCCCACCTCTGTGATCAACGCAAGCGCCTACGGCGTGATCCGCACCGCGCTGGACCATCCTGATATCACCGCCGTTTATGGCGCGGCCCACGGCATCAAGGGTGTGTTGAACGATGAACTCTACGATATGAGCAAAGAGGAGGAAAAGGAGCTGGAGCTTCTGCTCAATACTCCCTCCTCCGAGCTCGGCTCCTGCCGCTATAAGATTGCCGATCCTGATGAGGACGATACCGACTACAAGCGGATTCTGGAGATCTTCAAGAAATACAATGTGCGGTATTTCTTCTATAACGGCGGCAACGACTCTATGGATACCTGCTCCAAAATCAGCCGCTACATGGCCAAGGCCGGCTATGAGTGCCGGGTCATGGGGGTGCCCAAGACCATCGACAA
Source organism: uncultured Oscillospiraceae bacterium (assembly GCA_934667095.1). Lineage (GTDB taxonomy): Bacteria > Bacillota > Clostridia > Oscillospirales > Oscillospiraceae > Enterenecus. Next base: position 90,168 of record CAKULE010000004.1, read on the forward strand.
TGACCTGTTCGGCACTGACCACTGCCCCGGCTTTGCCTCTGCCGCCAAGTACATCGCCAGCTCCTGCGCCGAGGTTTACAAGGACGCCCATGTCTACGACACCGGCATGGTGACGATCATTGAGATCATGGGCCGCCACGCAGGCTGGCTGGCCGGCTCTGCCGCACTGGCGGGATTGTCCGGCTGCGCTCCCGATCTGGTCTATCTGCCTGAGGTAGACTTCGATTTGGACCAGTTCCTCGAAGACGTGCAGGTGATCTTCAAGCGCACCGGCAACTGTCTGGTGGCCGTGTCTGAGGGGATCCACTATTCGGACGGTTCCTTTGTCTCCGACGCAAAGCCTGCTGTGACCGATGGGTTCGGCCATGTGCAGCTGGGCGGTCTGGCCTCCACGCTGGCCGGCATCGTCAAGGCCCGCACCGGCGCGAAAGTCCGCGGGATCGAGCTCTCCCTGCTCCAGCGGTGCGGCGCGCATCTGGCCTCCAAGACCGACATCGAGGAGTCCTTTATGGTCGGCAAGGCCGCAGTCGAAGCCGCGCTGGCCGGTGCGACCGACAAGATGGTCGGCTTTGAGTGTACCCGGGGAAACGGCGCATACACCTGTACGACCAAGCTCTTCGATCTGGGAGATGTGGCCAACTACGAGAAGAAGGTCCCCCGTGCCTGGATCAACAATGCCGGCAACGGCGTCCGGCAGGAGTTTATCGACTATGTATTGCCTCTCATCCAAGGCGAGCCCGACCGCCCGCTGGAAAATGGCCTGCCCCGTTTCGCCCGGCTGAATAAGGTCAGGGCCGAGGTTTGACCTTCAAAGTCTGCCCCAAACAAAAAACAGCGTGTACCGTAACCGGTACACGCTGTTTTTTGCATTTTAGTAATTGGTAGCGCGGAGCTGAAAGTAGGACTGGGGATGGGCGCAGACAGGACAGACCTCCGGGGCCTTCTGTCCCACCACAATGTGGCCGCAGTTGGAGCACTGCCAGACCATGTCGCCCTCCCGGGAGAAGACGATGCCGTCCTCGATGTTGGCCAGCAGCTTGCGATAGCGCTCTTCGTGCTCCTTTTCGATTTTTGCCACGGACTCGAACAGGAAGGCAATGTGGTCAAAGCCCTCGGCCCGGGCGGTCTCAGCAAAACCGGCGTACATGTCGGTCCACTCGTAGTTCTCCCCCGCCGCAGCGTCGGCCAGGTTCTGCTCGGTGCCGGGCATCGCGCCGTCGTGAAGCAGCTTGAACCAGATCTTGGCATGCTCCTTCTCGTTGCGGGCGGTCTCCTCAAACAGATCGCCGATCTGGACAAAGCCGTCCTTCTTGGCCTTAGACGCGTAGTAGCCGTATTTGGTGTATGCCTGAGACTCCCCAGCAAAGGCTGCCAGCAGGTTGGCCTCGGTTTTCGAACCCTTCAGTTCCATAATATGACCTCCTTGGATTTTATCAAGAACTGCTATCGTTATTATAACTCGCAATGAACATTTTTACAAGTGGAAAATGAGAAAAATAAAACCGACGCCTGAGCATTACCTCAGACGCCGGTTAAGTGAAACTGCTTTACACTCCGGTCAAATGGTCAAGAACCTCGACACCATACTGTTCCAGACCTTTGGTCATGGACAGGGCTTCCGTGATGTCGTAGTCCACCACATCGTCGCCCTTCATGCCTACCACGCGGCAGGTCTTGCCCTCTGCCAGCAGCATGACGGCCTTGTGCCCCATATAGGTGGCAGCCATGCGGTCTTTAGCCGTGGGCGAACCGCCCCGCTGGATGTGGCCAAGAATGGTGACCCGGGTCTCGATGGCAGTCTCATTTTTAATGAGGTTCGAGATCTCCAACGCCCCGCCGTTGACGCCCTCTGCCACGATGACCATGAAGTGGGTGCGGCCAGCCAGCCGGGCCCGGCGGATGGGGGCGATCACGTCCCGCTCCACGTCGATGGGCTCCTCCGGGGTGAGCACCACCGTGGCGCCGCAGGCAATGCCCACGGCCATGGCCAGATGACCCGCCCGGTGGCCCATGACCTCCACCACGGAGCAGCGCTCATGAGAGGCCATGGTGTCCCGCAGGCGGTCGATATTCTCCAGCGCAGTGTTGCAGGCGGTATCATAGCCGATGGTGTAGGTGGAGCAGGCAATGTCGTTATCAATGGTGCCGGGGACGCCGATCACAGAGATGCCGCTCTGGGCCAGAGACAACAAACCCCTGAAGGTGCCGTCGCCGCCGATGCCGACCAGCGCGTCCAGCCCCAGCATTTTGCAGGTGTTCAGCGCCTTCTGGCGACCCTCGTCGGTCTTGAATTCCAGACTACGGGCAGAATAGAGCATCGTGCCGCCCAGACGGGAGATGTCGCTGACGCTGTTAAAGTCCAGAGGCATGAACTCCCCATTGATGAGCCCATGATAGCCCCGCAGGATACCGATGCACTCGATGCCGCAGTGCATGGCGGTGCGCACCACGGCGCGGATGGCGGCGTTCATGCCGGGGGCATCGCCGCCGCTGGTGAAAACTCCGATGCGATGGACTGCAGATTCCATGATCGATCTCTTCCCTTCCTTTACACACTCAATTCCACGTGATGGCTGGCGAGCCGGTCACGATAGGCATCCAAAACAGGCTGAACATACTCGGCAAGAAACTCCTCCACTTGCTCCGGGCAGCGGCCGATATAGCGGGCGGGCTCCAGATGGGCGGTAAGCTCCTCCATGGTCATACCAAAGGCAGAATCGGCGGCAATCAGTTCCAGCAGATTGTTTGTCAAGCCAAGGTCCTTTACATTTCGACCGGCCTCCAGAGAGTGCTTACGGATGCGCTCGTGGAGCGCCTGCCGGTCACCGCCGCGCTTGACGGCATCCATCATGATGTTCTCGCTGGCCATGAAGGGCAGTTCCTCCATAATGTGGCGCTCGATGACCTTCTCGTGGACCACAAGGCCGGCGGTGATATTCTCATAGATGCCAAGAATGCCGTCTACGGCAAGGAACGCCTCAGGAACGGAAATGCGTTTGTTGGCGGAATCGTCCAGAGTGCGCTCGAACCACTGGCAGGAGGCGGTGACGGCGGGATTCATGGCATCGGCCATCACGTACCGGGCTAGAGCGCAGATGCGCTCGCTCCGCATGGGGTTGCGCTTGTAAGGCATGGCGGAGGAGCCGATCTGCTTGCTCTCAAAGGGCTCCTCCACCTCCTTCAGGTGGCAGAGCAGACGCAGATCATTGGCGAACTTGCTGGCAGACTGGGCGATCCCGGACAGGGTGGCCAGCACGGCAGCGTCTACCTTGCGGGAATAGGTCTGGCCGGAAACCGGTACCGTCTCGGCAAAGCCCATTTCCCGGGCAATGCGGTGGTCCAGCTCACGGCACTTCTCATGGTCGCCCTCAAAGAGCTCCAGAAAAGACGCCTGCGTGCCGGTAGTGCCCTTGCAGCCAAGGAGCCGCAGGTGGTCGATGCGATAACCCACTTCATCCAGATCCTGAAGCAGATCGTTCATCCACAGGGTGGCGCGTTTGCCCACCGTGACCAGCTGAGCGGCCTGAAAATGGGTAAAGCCAAGGGTCGGCAAGGCTTTATACTTGTCAGCGAACTTTGCAAGGTTGTCCAGCACGCGGACCAGCTCCGTGCGGATGAGTTCCAGCCCGTCCCGCATGAGGATGATGTCGGTATTATCACCCACATAACAGCTGGTGGCGCCCAGATGGATGATGGGCATGGCGGTGGGGCATACCGCGCCGAAGGTATGGATGTGCGCCATCACATCGTGGCGCAGCTCCCGCTCCTTCTGGGCGGCATAGTCGTAATCAATGTCCGTGAGATGGGCTTCCATCTCATCGATCTGCTGCTGAGTGACCGGCAGACCAAGCTCCATCTCCGCTCTGGCCAGAGCGACCCACAGCCGCCGCCAAGTGGAAAATTTCCGGTCAGGGGAGAAGATAAACTGCATTTCCCGGCTGGCATATCGGGCAGACAGCGGGCTCTCATAGATCGGTTTCTCCAAGGGGAAAAACACCTTCCTTCCATAACTGTGACATTATACCACGGTTTCCTGCGGGATACAAGATGTAATCCTGCAAAAAGAGGCAGACTGTGATACACAGTCTGCCTCAAAAATGGTTCAGTTATCGGCCTCAGCCCTGCTCGCGCATCTTGGCGAAGCACTCGCTGCAGTAAACAGGACGGTCGGACTTGGGCTCAAAGGGGACCTTGGCCTCGCCGCCACAGCTGGCGCAGACAGCGGTGAAGTACTCACGGGGACCGCGGGCAACGGCCTTGCGGGCATCACGGCAGGCCTTGCAGCGCTGGGGCTCGTTCTGGAAGCCGCGCTCAGCGTAGAACTCCTGCTCGCCGGCGGTAAACACGAACTCCTGGCCACACTCTTTGCAAACTAAAGTCTTGTCTTCGTACATGGAAATACCCTCTCTTTGATTGCCCAGAACCGGAAATGATCTTGCTGGGACTAAAATATTTGCGTCAGCTCTCGCTGATAACGCCAAGATATTTGGCCGCCTTCCGGCGGATGCGCTGGATCGCATTGTCCACGGATTTTTTGCTTCGCCCTGTCTGCTGTGCGATTTCAGCACAGGAACAGCCGTCCAGATAGAGCGCCAATATCCGCCGCTCCAACAGAGACAGCCGGCGGTTCAGTCCCTCCAGACGCTCTGCGACCTCTTCCCTGCCGATGAGATTCTCCTCTGGCCCGGTCTGGGGCTGGAGCTGCTCTGCGTGCGCTTCCATAGAGACGCTGCGGTTCAGAGGGGTGTGCTTCTCCCGGGCGGCGGAGGTCACTGCCGAACGGACACGGTTGCGGATACATACCTCGGCAAAGGTCCGAAAAGAGGCTTCCCGGGTGCCGTCAAAAGAGCGGATCGCACTCAAAAGGCCTAGCATGGCCTCCTGCGAGAGATCCTCGCTGTCGCCCCCAGCCAGAAAATAGGGGCGGGCACAGGCCCGGGCAAAGCGCCGATAACGGAGCACCAGAAGCTCCTCCGCCTGTGTGTCCTTTTGCGCCGCCAGCCGACAGAGGAGCTCGTCAGACAGTTCAGTTTTACTTGTTTCGGTAATATCCATAAACAACCTTTATCATTATTAGCATAAAACTGTACAAATGTCAACCTATTTTTCGGTTTTTTCTAAAAACGACCCATCAGTTTTCCTGACGCTTGATCAGATTCGCCAAATCCTCCGCCACAGACCGTGCCAGAGCGGCGTCAGACGCCTCTACCATCACGCGGACGAGAGCCTCGGTACCGGAGGGGCGGATCAAAATGCGGCCGTCTCCGGCCATCTGAGCCTCCTTGGCAGCGATCGCATCCCGCAGCCAATCTGCGCCCATGACCCGCTGCTTGGCTGCGTTATCCGCCACGGGAACATTGATGAGCTCCTGCGGGAACCGGCGGCAGGCTCCAAACACCTCAGAGGCCTTTTTGCCGCTGCGGTGCAGCAGGTTCAGAACCTGCAGCGCCGTGAGCTCGCCGTCACCGGTGGTGGCGTGGGCGAGGAAGATCATATGGCCGGACTGCTCACCGCCCAGTGCGTAGCCTTTCTCCAGCATCCGCTCCAGCACATTGCGGTCGCCCACGGCGGTACATTCCAGCGTCATGCCGTGATCCTGGGCAAAGCTGTGGAGGCCGATATTGCTCATGACTGTGGCTACCACGGTGCCGCCGGGCAGCTTTCCGCGGCCCAGCAGGTCCAGCCCGCAGGCAGCCATGATCTGGTCGCCGTCGATGAGCTCTCCCCTCTCGTCCACGGCCAAACAACGGTCGGCATCTCCATCGAAGGCAATGCCGATGTCATAGCCGCCGGCTTTCACCATGGCGGACAGCGCGTCGATGTGGGTAGAGCCGCACTTGGCGTTGATGTTGACTCCGTCCGGATCGGCGTTGATGACGTCGGTACGGAGGCCGTCAAAGCGGCCAAAGAGCCGGGCGGCGGTGGCAGAGGCCGCACCATTGGCGCAGTCCACCAGAATCCGCAGGCCGCTCAGATCGGATTCCACGGTGCCCTCCAGATGGTCGATATAGTCCTCAGATGCCTTGGGTGCTGCGTAGCTCACCTTGCCGATGTCCCCGTGGGTCTTCATGGGGATGTTGTTGTGGCCGAAGAGAACGATGTCCTCGATCTTTTCCTCCAGCGCGTCGGACAGCTTGAAGCCCTGACCGTTGAAAATCTTGATTCCGTTGTGTTCGAAGGGGTTGTGACTGGCGGAAATGACGATGCCGGCGTCGGCGTGCTCATCCACCGTCACCCAGGCCACGCCGGGGGTGGGCAGAGTGCCGAGGTCCAGCACGTTGGCCCCGGCGGTGCACAGGCCGGCGATGAGCGCGCCCTTCAGCAGGTCGCCGGAGATGCGGGTGTCCTTGCCGATGGTGACAAGGGGCTTCTCCCCTGCCTTCTTTTCCCGGGCCAGCACCGCCGCGGCGGCCAGACCCACTTTATAGGCCAGATCGGCATCCAGCCCGGCGTTGACCACGCCGCGGATGCCATCGGTCCCAAAGAGTTTACCCATATTATTTCACCTCAATCAAATTCCAAATACACGCTTCAGTGCCCGCTCCGTCGCGGCAAGTGATGCAGCAGCAGGCAGCAATTCAAGGCACGTAATGATCCCGCCGAATATGCCGACCGTGCTAACATCCAGCGTGACAATTCCCAAGAAAATCATAGATAAAACAGCGAAAACAGCAGAAAACCATCCGCACTTTACCCATATTTTCCCGCAATGCCTATGGGCATAATCCCAAGCCTGTTTGCTGGACATGGAGCGCCGGGTGCGATAGCCGAAAACAGCATTGATGGAGCTCGGCGGCCGTCGCTGCCAGCGATACCCTAAAAACAGCATGGCGGCCGGGAGAAGAAGAGTACAGGCAAACATAAATATATAAAACCCGACCATACCGCTCACTCCATTTTACAGCGTCAGCTGGTCCATGCCACCGCCGCCGGGGATGGGCAGGCCGAGATGCTCATAGGCCTTGGGCGTGACGCAGCGGCCCCGGGGAGTGCGTGTCAGGAAGCCCAGCTGCATGAGATAGGGTTCGTAGACATCCTCCAGCGTGACCGATTCCTCGTTGATGGTGGCGGCCAGCGTGTCCAGCCCAACAGGACCGCCATTGTAATGCTCGATGATGCTGCGCAGCATCCTGCGGTCGATGTCATCCAGTCCCAGCCAGTCGATCTCCAGCGCCCGGAGGGCCCTGTCGGCCACATCCCGGGTGATGACGCCGCCGGCGGTGACCTGCGCGAAGTCCCGCACCCGGCGGAGCATCCGGTTGGCGATGCGGGGGGTGCCCCGGCTGCGGCGGGCGATCTCCAGCGCACCGTCGTCCTCAATGGGGACGCCCAGAATACCTGCCGACCGCTTGACGATGAGGGCCAGTTCTTCGGGGGTGTAGAGTTCCAACCGGAGGGTGACGCCGAAACGGTCCCGAAGGGGCGCGGAGAGCTGTCCTGCCCGGGTGGTGGCGCCGATGAGGGTGAACTTGGGCAGGTCCAACCGGATGGAGTTGGCCGAGGGGCCCTTGCCGATGATGATATCGATGGCGTAGTCCTCCATGGCCGGGTAGAGGATCTCCTCAACCTGCCGGTTCAGGCGGTGGATCTCATCCACGAAGAGGATGTCATTCTCCTGCAGATTGGTGAGCAGGGCCGCCAGATCGCCTGGCTTCTCGATGGCAGGGCCGGAGGTGATGCGGATATTGACCCCCATCTCGTTGGCAATGATACCGGACAGGGTGGTCTTGCCCAGACCCGGAGGGCCGTGGAGCAGGACATGGTCCAGAGGCTCGCTGCGCAGCTTTGCCGCCCGGATGAAAATTTCAAGGTTGCTCTTGGCTTTTTCCTGCCCGATGTACTCCGCCAACGTTTTGGGCCGCAGGGAGCCCTCCCCCTCATCCTCCGGGGTGAGAGTAGTGGTCACCAGCGGCGCGAGGTCCTCAGACTCGACCCCCTGACTGGAAAAATCAATGGACAATCCCCTCTCCCCCTTACTTTACCATCTTTTTCAGACACTGCTTGATGATCTGCTCCAGCGTCAAGCTCTCCAGATCGAGGCCCTTCAGGGCCATGACGATCTCCTGCTGGCTGTAGCCCAGAACGGCCAGCGCGGCGGAGGCCTCGCTGGTCTTATCCTGCGGGATCACCGTGGAACCGCAGGCAAAGTTCTCCATGCCGCCTGTGGTGAACTGCCCCTTGGACAGCTTATCCTTCAGCTCAAGAATGATGCGCTGGGCGATCTTCTTTCCCACGCCGGGGGCGGAGGTCAGCGCCTTCTCATTGCCGGAGACGATGGCCAAGGCAAAGCTATCCGGGCTGTTGCAGGAGAGAATGGCCAGTGCGGCCTTGGGGCCGACTCCGGACACGCCCAAAAGCATCCTGAAGGTGGCCAGCTCCTGCTCGGAGGCGAAGCCGTAGAGCTCGAAAATCTCTTCCTTGACATAGGGCATGGTGTAAAGCTTTGATACCTTACCAACGTTGAGCGCAGAGAGTGTGTAGGCCGTTGTATTGCAGGCATATCCCACCCCGCCGCAGTCGATGACTGCCAGATTCGGGGCGATATGAGCCACGGGGCCCTGCACGTAATAAAACATGGAAATCCCTCCGAGTTTCAGATTCCGGCCAGCAGAGAGGTAGAGGAACGGGCGTGGCAGAGAGCGATGGCCACGGCGTCGGCCGCGTCGTCCGGCTTGGGCACTGCGGAGAGCCCCAGAATCCGTTTGGTCATGTCCATGACCTGCCGCTTCTCCGCCTTGCCGTAGCCTACTACGGCCTGCTTCACCTGAGACGGGTTGTATTCGTAGATTGGCAGGCCGTTTTTCTCCGCGGTCATGAGGATGACCCCGCGGGCCTGCGCCACACCGATACCGGTGGTGACGTTGTTATTGAAGAACAGCTCCTCGATGGCCAGCGCGTCCGGGTGGAACTGGCCGATGAGCTCCTCCATATCCCGCCCGATCTGCCACAGACGGGCAGACAGACGCACCCCGGCGGGTGTATTGATGGCTCCGCAGGCCACCATCCGCTGGCGCATGCCCTGACTTTCCACCAGACCGAAGCCCACGATGGCGTAGCCCGGGTCGATCCCAAGGATCAGCACAGGATCACCCCCAACCAAGTATCAAAATATTTTACCACACAGAGCGTCCAAAGGCAAGGGAAAACGGCAGACAGTCCCCGTATTTGAGACTGTCTGCCGTTTAAGACTGGTACAGTGCCAGGTCAGGCCCTTGGATGGGCCTTTGCGTACACGTCGCGCAGCTTCTGGTTGACCACCTGCGTATAGATTTGGGTGGATGAGATGTCCGCATGGCCCAGCATCTCCTGAATGGAGCGCAGGTCCGCCCCGTTCTCCAGCAGATGGGCCGCAAAGGAATGGCGCAGGGTGTGGGGCGTGATGTCCTTGCTGATGCCCGCCTTTTCCTGATAGTGCTTCACGATTTTCCAGAAGCCCTGCCGGCTCATGCGGTCGCCGTTCATGTTGACGAACAGGGCGCTCTCATGAGGGCCCTCCAGCAACTGCGGCCGCACGTCATTGATGTATCCCGCCAGCGCCCGGACCGCTGCCTTATACAGCGGAATGATGCGCTCACGGCTCTTGCCGGCGCAGCGGATGAAGCCAACGGAGAGATTCACATCCGAGAGGTCCAGAGCGATGAGCTCAGACACCCGGATGCCCGTGGCGTACAGGACCTCCAGCATGGCCTTATCCCGGCAGCCCTTGGCATCCGTGGGGTCGGGCTGCTCCAGAAACAGGTCTACCTCCCGGTTGGTCAGGATCTCCGGGAGCCGACGCTCCAGCTTGGTGGGCGTAAAGCCCTTGGCGGGGTTGTACGGCGTATAATGCCCGGCCACCATATAGCAGTAAAAGGACTTGAGGGCAGCAACGGAACGCACCACCGTGGCGTCGGATTTGCCCTTGGCAGACAGGTACGCGGCATACTGCCGCACATCATCCCGGGTGACCTGCGGCAAGGCGATGCCCTCCCCGTCCAGCCACTGGGAGAACTGCCGCACATCCCGCAGATAGGAGCTGAGGGTGTTCTCGGACGCCTTCTTTTCTTTGCTCAGCCAGCTCTCGTAACCGGACAGATAGTCCATGACCCTCACCTCCTCTTTCCTTTAAAAATATCTGGCCCAGATGACCGAGACCAGCCCCGGCGAGACCAGCCGCTGAAGCAGAATGGCCAGCACCGTTGTCAGAAATGCCCCTGCCACAGGAACAGCACGGCTTGCCGCAGAAGGCCGCTCCCCGCCGCGCAGGCGGCCGACCGCCGCCCTGAAGCCCGGACAGGCCACAGCAAACAGGGCGGGGAGCCCCAGCAGCGCGGATACGCCCAGCAGGGCCCAAGCCGCCCAAAGACCATCCACCCCCAGCAGAGACGCAAAGCTCCCTGCCGTGAAGCACAGAAGAAATCCCCGCAGGAACAGCAGCACCGGGATGCCCGCCGCGCCCAGCGCTGTCAGGCTGAGCACACATGCTATAAGCGGCCAGCGGAGCTGATCCCAGACGGCCCTCAGCAGGGGCTGCCGCTGGCCGTCTGCAGTCTGCGCCAGGCAGGCCCGCAGCGTGTCCGCCAGCGCGCTGTCCGGTGTCCGTAGTGCTGCAAAAAGGAGCCCCGACACGGCCCCCGCCGCAAAGCAGAGCCCGGGCACGATCAGATAGCCGAGCGCCTCCCGGGAAAGGTTTATGCCGGCCCGCGGCCGTTTTGCCGATCCTGCCATATGAGATCACCTCATAGACAGGCTATTCACAGCCGCGCGGTGCTATGCCAAAACTCCAGCGCAAAGGTAGAAAAACACACGGCTCACGCCGTGTGCAAAAACGGACTTGATCTATTGTCTCAACTATACACCGCTCAGGGGATGAGCGCAAGAGCTTTCCGGCAATCTCTTAAAATTTGTGTTTTATGCATATGTTTTATGTAAATGATGTTATGTATACCCTCGAAACTTTGCCGATGAAGCAAGGCCTGCCTCCCCTATCTTGTGTGCTTGGTTGACCCAAAGCCAAAATCTTGATTTTCGCCGTCAGGCAAGGCGTTTTTATCGGTTTGTCTCCCAACCGAAATGGAAAATTCAAGGATTTAATTTCTCCGTCGTTTTCACAAGAGTGCCCGCCGCCTTGTGGGCTCTGCCTCCCTGTGACCGTTTTATGTCCCCGGCAGCAGGAGGCTGTCGGCCGACCGATGGCCGGCATAGACTGGGGCGGCAGGAATGCCATATCCAACCCAAGGAGGTAAACTGCTTTGGAATTTGAACCTGTCCCCCGCCCCTGCGATGACGCCGCCGGCGAGCTGCCGTCCTGTGCGCCGCTGGCGGTCCCATACGTTCCCTTTCAGCAGAACGACCCGAAGAAGTACACCCAGACCGATGCGCTGGCCAATGGGACACTGTTTCCCGGCCTGAATCTCCCATTCCACCTTAAGACCACCCCCTCCTCTCTGTCGGAGAGCGCTGTGCTGGAGCTTCAGGCATTAGATTTTGTGCTGGATGAGCTGGGACTCTATCTGGATACCCACAAGTCGGACACCGAGGCATTTCAGCTCTACCGGCAGTACAATAAGCTGGCCCAAGAGGGGCGTCGCCGGTATGAGGCGAAGTACGGGCCGCTGACCAAAATGGCCGCGGCGGAGATGGAGTGCTACACGTGGCTCAATGACCCGTGGCCGTGGGAGTACCAGCAGGAAGGAGGCGCGCGCTGAATGTTCATCTATGAGAAAAAACTGCAGTTCCCGGTAAAGATCAAAACGCCCAACCCCAAGTTGGCGGCGGCCATCATCAGCCAGTACGGCGGGCCGGATGGCGAGCTGGGGGCTTCCCTGCGCTACCTGTCCCAGCGGTATTCCATGCCCTACCCCGCACTCAAGGGCCTGCTCACCGATATCGGCACTGAGGAACTGGGCCACATGGAGATGGTGGCGGCCGTCGTCCACCAGTTGACCCGGAACCTCACGCCCCAACAGGTCAAGGAGGCTGGCTTTGACGCCTATTTCGTAGACCACACCACTGGCGTTTATCCGCAGTTTGCATCGGGTTATCCGTGGTCGGCAGCCACGATGCAGGTCACTGGCGACGTCATTGCTGACCTGACCGAGGACCTCGCCGCCGAGCAGAAGGCCCGGGTCACCTACGATAATATTCTCCGCCTCTCCGATGACCCGGACGTGACCAACGTCATCCGCTTCCTGCGGGAGCGTGAGATTGTCCATTTCCAGCGCTTCGGCGAGGCCATCGAGCTGGCCAAGGAAAAAATGGACCAGAAGAACATCTATCTGACCAACCCCGCCTTCGACACCGGAAAAGTCAACGGCTGACCTCTTGCCATTCTCTCTGGCCTGCGGTATACTTGCCGCAGAGGAGGGGAAGGCGATGGACACTCAGAAGGAAAAACCCGCCCAGCGCGAGGCCTGTCTTGCTCGCAGGAGGGCACTGCCGCCTGAAGTGCGCACCGCCCGCAGTGCAGATATCTGCCGTTGGTTGGAAACTTTGTCCCAGCTGCAGGCGGCACGGACCATCCTCTCTTATGCGGCCACAAGGGACGAGGTGGATCTGAGCTGCTTTCACTGCTGGGCGCAGGCGCAAGGCAAGCGGTTGGCCTTTCCCATCTCCTATCCTGGAGGTGTCATGGAGGCCGCAGTCCCCTGCGCTGCGGAGGATTGGAGCGTGGGGAGGTATGGGCTGCGGGTCCCGGTGCGCGAGCGGTCCGTTCTTCTGGCTCCGGAGGAGCTGGACGCAGTCCTTGTCCCCTGTGTTGGCTTTGATGCCGCAGGCGGCCGAATCGGCCACGGGGCAGGCTATTATGACCGGTACCTGCCCTTCTGCACCCATGCGGCAGCAATCGCTGTAGCCTTCGAGGTCCAGCGGGCTCCGCGGATCGCGCTGGAGCCTACCGATCGGCCAATGAACACTGTGGTGACCGAGAACGGAGTATTCCCCTACCGGAAATAAGAAAAAGCCCCGCAGCGAGAGCCGCGGGGCTTTTTGCAGCTTAACTTACTTGCTGGCAGTCACGGAGGTGATGTGGGGATTCACGCCCTCGTACCAGTAGAGGAAGCCCTCCAGGTCGATGACGTCGCCCACCTTCAGGGCCTCCACGGCATCATAGACCTCGGTGCCGTCGCCGCAGAGGTAGGACTCCACGGTGAAGGTGTAGGTCTGGCCGTCCTTGGAGACGTTGAAGTACAGGTCGTTACCGGCCTCGCCGGAGCCATCCCAGTTGTACAGGAAGGCGACCTCCTGACCATCGGGATCAGTGCTGGCCTCCACGGTCATGCCCTTAAAGGACACGAACTCATTCTGGTGCTTGATGAGGTCGTCGGTGCCCAGCAGGCTGGTGGCGTCCAGCGCGGGGGCAACATAGCTGCCCTCCTGCAGCTCGAAGGTGGCGTCGATGATCTCCACCTCACCGGCCCACTCGGCCTTGTAACCGGTGACCTTGATCTTGGCGCCGGGAACCAGCTTGGCATAGTCCTCTTCGGAGCAGGCCATGTTGTAGCAGAAGTAAGCGCCGTCCTTGTCCTGCGTATACACGGTGGCCTTGTTGTCCCACCAGGACTGCTTGGCCTGAACGTAGGTCTCCACCACGACCTCGCTGTCCAGCGGGGCAGCCACGTACTCGGCGTAGGTCATGACGCCCTCGCCCTTGACATCAGGCGTGTCGGAGGGGGTTTCAGAGGCCGTCGGAGTCTTCTCGCCGCAGGCGGTCAGGGCCAGAGCCATGACAAGGGCCAGCAGCAATGCAGTGATCTTCTTCATTTCTGTGATCTCCTCTTTATTTTCCTTTTTCTGCCCGGCATGCTCTGCCGGGTCAGCGCTCTCATTATAGCCTTGTATGGCAGGAACCGCAACAGTTTTTTGCCCTTTATTTCTTTTTCTGCTTACGTTTTTCCATAAAAAGATACAGAAGGATCAGTACCCATGTGCCGGCCAGCGCGGCCAGCAGTGCCACTGCCGCCCCGGGGAGCGGGCCCAGCTCTGCCCTGCCGGCGGCCGCCGCCACACCGCACTGGTCCAGCCGGTAGAGGGCCTGAACGTTTTCGAACAGTCCGTCCAGATAGCTGTCATCCACGGTCTGACCCCGGCGCACGGACTTCACCGTGTCCTCGATGAGCTGGCCCGCCGCATCCCGCAGGGAGGCTGAACCATTGAACACCGGGGTGACAAAGGTGTCTGCCGTATGGTCCAGCAGGAGCTGGGAAGCCTTGATCTTCACATCATAGTAGGTGCTGTTGTCTTCTCCGGCCCGGGAGAGGTAGTCCTGATATTCCGGGCTTTCCTGCGCCTTGGTGGTCACAGGAACGTAGCCCTCGGTCTCGGCGTAGGCAATCTGGACCTCGTTGGTGAGCAGATACTGGGCGAAGAGCCAGGAGGCCAGCACCTCCTGTGAGTCCCGCTTGTTGAACACACAGACCGACGGCCCCTGGGAGATCATCTGGGGATGATCGGGGTCGAACTGGGGAACGGTCATCACCGCCGTCTCGAACTCCACCAGCTTGTCAGCGCTGATGTCGGACAGGGGCGCGTTGGTGCCCATCCATGTGGCGCCGGCAGTGGAGTCCACCGCAAACACGCATTGACCCGCGTTCAGAAAGTTGGCGGGATAGCTGGAGATTTTGAAGGTGGAGAAAGCCCCGGTGGCGGTGTGCTCCGCGATGGTACGCAGCAGCGCCTTCGTGCTGTCGTTGAACAGCAGGACCTCCCCATCGCCGGTAGAGTAGCCGCTCCCCTGCTGACGGGTCAGCTGGATCATCATGTTGTCCGTGGACTTGTAGATGAAGGGGATCATCACCTTCTGCCCGTTGAGCAGATAAGTGCCGTCCTCGGCCTTTGCGGCCGCCGCCTCGGATACCTCCCAGACAAAGTCCCAGGTAAGGGTCTCCGGCAGAGTATAGCCCAGTGCCTCCACAAAGGTCTTGTTCACATAGCACGCTTCAGTAGAGCGCATATACGGGATGGCGTAGTGCCGCCCGTTCAGCATGCACTCGGACAGGAACTGGGGCACGACCTCCTCCGCTGTGGGAGAGTCAAATCGTAGTTCACTGCCGCCCAGACCGTAGCGGGGATCTTCCAACAGGCTGTCCAGCGGGACCACCACGTTCTCTCCGGTCATATAGGTGGCGATATGGTCCGGGTAGGTGATGCAGACGTTGGGCGTGGTATTGGTGGGGATATTGGTAATTACATCGTTGTAAATCTTCCCATAGTCGGTATAGAGCCGCAGATTGACCTTGATGTTGGGGTACAGCGCCTCGAAATCGGCGATGGCCCTCTCATAAATTCTGGTCTGGGTCTTGTTGGTGTCGTTCTTGGCCCAGAAGGTAATCTCGTACTGACGGGTATCGTCGAAGCCTTCCGGGGGCTGGAACTCTGGCAGGCCCCGGGAGCCGTGGCAGCCCGTCAGCAGTCCTGCCAGCAGGAGCACTGCCAGCAGTGCGGCCTGGATGCGGTGCTTCTTCATCCCTTGGTCCCCCCTCTGGAGACCCCGGCCATGATTTTCTTCCGGAAGATTAGGAAGAGGATGATGAGGGGCACGGAAATGACCACCACCGCCGCCATCATAGCAGGGATGTTCTCCCGGCCGAAGCCGTTTTCCCGGATCTCCTGGATGCCGTTGGACACCAGGAAGTAAGCCTGATCGTCGGTGATGAGCCGGGGCCAGACGTAGGAGTTCCAGCACTCGATGACCTTGAGGATGGTGACGGTGATGATCGTGGGCCGGCAGATGGGGATCATCACTTTGAAGAGGTATTTCAGGTCGGAGGTACCGTCGATCTTGGCGGCCCGGTAGAGCTCATCCGGGATCTGCTCGAAGTTCTCCTTCAGCAGATAGATGTAGAATACCGATGTTACCGAAGGCAGGATGAGACCCGTGAAGGTGTTGCGCAGGCCCAGCTCCGTGATGGTCTGAAAGTTGGTGATGATGACCAGTTCGTTTGGGATCATCATAAGGGCCAGAAAGAGTGTAAAGGTTAATTCCTTCCCACGAAAATTCAGCCGGGAGAAGGCAAAAGCCGCCAGCACCGTCACCACCAGCATGAGCGCGGTGGTAATCAACGTGAAGAGAATGGTGTTGCCAAAATACCGGCTCAGGGGCACGGCGGTAAAGGCGTCGATATAGTTCTGGAGGGTGGGCGACAGCGTGAAAAACGCCGGGATGTACTCCGAGTTGTAGGCGCTGTAACTCTTCAGCGAAGTGAGCACCATCCAGTAGAATGGGAACAGCACCATCACTGCCCAGACGGAGAGCAGCACGTAGGTGATGCCACGGCGGACGCCGGTGCGCACCTTGGCAGAGCGTTCGATCTTTTCGTATTCAGCCTGATGTTCCATGGTGCGCCCCCTCAGTAATAGACATGCTTTTTGCTGACCAGCAGATTGATGCAGGTGATGGTCAGTACCACGGCAAAGAGCAGGATGGCCGCCGCCGAGGCGTAGGAGGGATAGCCGCCGCTGTTGCCGTAGAGCATGTCGTAGATATAGCCCACGATTGTGTTCATACCGGCGGCGTTCAGGTCGGTGCCGAAGATGGCCACCGCGTCGCTGTACGCTTTGAAGGCGCCGATAAAGCCGGTGATGACCAGATAAAACAGCATGGGAGAGATCATGGGCAGGGTGATCCGGGTAAAGACCCGCCAGCGGGGGGTAGCGTCCACCCGGGCAGCCCGGTAGTAGTCCTGCTTCACCGAGGCCAGAGCACTGGTGAGGATGAGGATCTTAAAGGGCAGCACCACCCACACCGTGTAGAAGCACAGCACGAACATCTTGGCCCAGTAGGGTCCGCTGATGAAGTCCACTCCTCCGCCGCCGAACCACGAGAGCATCAGGTTCACCAGGCCATCGGTGTAGGGGGTCTTTTTGAACAGGATCATGAACACAAGACCCACCGCCAGTGTATTGGTCACATAGGGCAGGAAGTAGATGGTCTGGTACAGCTCTTTCAGCTTCTTAATAGAGCTGAGCCCCACGGAGATAAGCAGGGCCAGCCCGGTGGACACCGGCACGGTGATGATGACCAGAATGAAGGTGTTCTTCAGGGCCTGAAGGAAGTAAGGATCGTGGAGCACGTAGGAGTAGTTGTACGGTCCTACGCCGAAAAAGGTCTGAGAGGCGGAGTTGTAGCCCTCCTCAAAGGAGTAGACAAACACATCCACCAGCGGATAGACCATAAAGGCCAGCAGGAACAGAATGGCGGGCAGCAGGTAAAGCCAGCCCTTGAAGCGGTTTTGTTTCATCTCCGCACCTCACTGGCCGGCCACGCAGACCCGCGCGCCGGTGACTGGGTCGAAGAGCACGACCTTATGGGGCTTGAGGGCAAAGTGCACAGTGGGCACGGAGGTATCCACCCGGCTGTCAGCGCTGATGATGGCCCGCAGGCGCACGCCGGGGGCGGCGGTGTGGGTGGAGACCACGCTGGTATCCCGCCCGGTGACCTCCACGGCGCTGAGAGCGCAGCACAGGGGGCCGTCCTCCCGGAGCTCGAAGCCCTCCGGCCGGACGCCCACAGCATAGCTGCCGTCGGCTACGCCGGGGACGGGAAGCACATCGTCCTCCCCCAGCCAGAGCCGCTCACCGCGGACAACGCCCTCAAACATATTGATGGGCGGCGTGCCCAGAAATTTGGCCACAAAGAGGTCTACGGGATCATTGTAGACCTCCTGCGGCTTGCCCATCTGGTGGAAGGCACCGTCCTTCATAACCACGATATGGTCGGAGATGCTCATGGCCTCATCCTGATCGTGGGTGACAAACACAGTGGTGATGCCGGTCTCCCGCTGGATGCGCTTGATCTCCTCCCGGGTCTGGAGGCGCAGACGGGCGTCCAGGTTGGACAGGGGCTCGTCCAGCAGAAGCACCCGGGGGCGCTTCACCAAAGCCCGGGCAATGGCTACCCGCTGCTGCTGGCCGCCGGAGAGCTCGCTGGGCCGGCGGTCCATGAGCGTATCGATCTGCACCAGCTTGGCCGCCTCAATGGCCTTGGCCTCCATCTCCTGCTTGGACAGCTTGTCCTTCCCCTTGAGGTTCTGCAGGGGGAACAGGATATTCTGCCGCACGGTGAGGTGGGGATAGAGGGCATAGCTCTGGAACACCAGCCCCACGCCGCGGTTCTCCGGCGGCAGGTCGGTGACGTCATCCCCGCCGAATAAGATGCGGCCCTCCGTGGGCGCTTCCAGCCCGCAGATCAGATTGAGCACTGTGCTCTTGCCGCAGCCGGAGGGACCCAGCAGACCCACCAGCTCTCCGTCCGGGATCTCAAGGCTGAAGCGGTCCACCGCCGTGACCTCGGTCTTGATCTTTCGGTCCCGGTTGGGGAACCGCTTGGTCAGATCTTGCAGTACTACGTTCATAGCTCTCTCTACCTTCTCGTTTCAGTTATGGTTCGCAGCCGCCCGGATGGCGCGGAGGATCTCCTCATCCGCCGGGCAGAAGGGGTATTCGCCGATCTCATCAGGGGTGATCCAGCGGATGTCGTTGTGCTCCAGCTTTTGGGGGGTGCCCTCGGCAATGGACGCCCGGAACAGGGTGAGATGGACGATCAGGTCCGGGTACTCGTGGAGCACCTCCATGAACACCGGACCCACAGCCACGGTGATGCCCAGCTCTTCCCGGCACTCCCGGACCAGAGCCTGTTCTTTTGTCTCCCCGGGCTCTACCTTGCCGCCCACAAACTCCCATAGGAGCCCTCGGGCCTTGTGGGCCGGCCGCTGGCAGACCATGAACCGGCCGCCGTCCCAGATGAGGGCGGCCACCACCTCGGTGGCGCTCATGCCTCTCCCCTCGCCTTCTCCAGCACAGACAGTGCGGCGGCGTCATCCGGGCCGGACACAGTCAGGAACTGCGCTTCGTCCAGCACAGGCACACCCAGCTCCTGCGCTTTGCGCAGCTTGGAGCCGGCAGCCTCACCGGCCACCACAAAGGAGGTCTTTTTCGAGACAGAACCGGACACCTTGGCCCCCAGCGCCTCCAGCTTCTCCCCCGCCTCCTTCCGGGAACAGGCAGACAACTCCCCGGTGAGGACAAAGGTGAGCCCCGCCAGCCGCTCCCCGGTGGGGGCGGCGGTGCTCTCCATGTTCACACCGGCCTCTTTCAGGGCGGCGATGAGATGCTGACTCTGGGGAGACGCGAACCACTCAGTCAGGTATTGGGCAGTAATGGCGCCCACATCGTCAATGGCGGTGAGCTCCTCCGCGCTGGCCCCGGCCAGTCGGTCCAGCGAGCCGAACTTGGCCGCCAGCACCTTGGCCGCCTTGGTTCCCACCTGCCGGATGCCGAAGGCACACAGCAGCCGGGACAGGTCGCTGCTTTTAGACCGCTCCACTGCGTCCAGCAGATTCTGTGCCGACTTCTGCCCCATGCGGTCCAGCGCCTCCACCTGCTCCGCATCCAGATGGTAGAGATCTGCCGGAGTCTTGACCAATCCCGCCCCCACCAGAGCCTCGATCACGGCGGGGCCAAGACCATCGATATCCATGGCGTCCCGGCTGGCGAAGTGGGTCAGGTTGCGCAGCAGCTGGGCAGGACATTCCGCGCCGGTGCAGCGGATGTGGACGCCGTCCTCATCCCGGACCACCGGGGCTCCGCAGACAGGACAGACCGCCGGCAGATGATATGGTACGGTGCCGGCAGGGCGCTTGTCCTTCACCACAGAGACGATCTCAGGGATGATCTCCCCCGCCTTCTGGACAACAACGGTGTCGCCGATGCGGATGTCTTTTTCCGTGATGAAATCCTGATTGTGCAGGGTGGCATTGGTGACGGTGGTGCCTGCCAGCCGCACGGGGGCGACCACGGCCTTCGGCGT
This sequence comes from uncultured Oscillospiraceae bacterium, assembly GCA_934667095.1. Classification (GTDB taxonomy): domain Bacteria; phylum Bacillota; class Clostridia; order Oscillospirales; family Oscillospiraceae; genus Enterenecus. The sequence goes on from CAKULE010000004.1 coordinate 109,951, forward strand.
GAGCACACCGGTGCGTCCCACCTGAACCACAATATCCTGCACCACGCTTTCCTTCTGCTCCGGGGGGTATTTGTATGCTGCAGCCCAGCGCGGAAATTTAGCAGTAGAGCCCATGGAATCACGAACTGTAAGGTCATTTACCTTCACAACTGCACCATCAATGTCAAAGGGGTATTTCTCCCGCTGATCTCCCAGCGTAAAGATCATGGGCGTGATATCCTCCATACGGCTTGCCCGCTGATAGTCAATGACCCGGAATTTGAGAGAACGCAGCCAGTCCAGCCCCTCGCTGTCAGTGGCAAAGGGCGTACCGTCGGAGTATTGGATGTTGAAGGCCACCATGTCCAGTCCACGGGCGGCAGCGATTTTCGGGTCCAGCTGCCGCATGGAGCCCGCCGCGGCATTACGGGGATTGGCAAAGAGGGCCTCGCCCCGGAGCTCCCGCTGCTCATTGAGCTTTTCAAAGACCTTGCGTGGCATATAGACCTCGCCCCGGACAATCAGAGAGTGGGGTGCGCCCTCCAGCACCATGGGGATGGTGCGAATGGTGCGGATGTTCTCCGTCACGTCCTCGCCGATCTGGCCATCGCCCCGGGTAGCGCCCCGGACAAAGACGCCGTCCTCGTACTCGATGGCCACGGACAGGCCGTCCACCTTGGGCTCCAGAATGTACTCCACTGCTCCGGCGCTCTCCTGCACCCGGCGGTCGAAGTCCAGCAGCTCTTCCGGGGAAAAGACGTCCTGAAGACTCTGGAGCGGCACGCGGTGGACCACCTGCTGAAAGCTGTCCAGCGCCTTACCCCCTACCCGCTGGGTGGGGGAATCCGGGGTGATCCACTCCGGGTGGGCCGCCTCCAGCTCCTCCAGCCGGCGGAGCAAGTGGTCGTACTCGTAATCAGTGATGGTGGGCGCGTCCAGAACATAGTAATTATAGTTGTGCTGGTTCAGCTCCCGGCGGAGCTGCTCCAGCTCTTCTCGCTGGTCCATGCTACTGCTCTCCCTTCTGCAGATTCAGATAGGTGTCGGGCACCTGCCCCACAATGACCGTTTCCGCCACGCAGACGCTGTCGCTGACGGTGACGGGGATGATGTTCCCCGGAATGAGCAGGTAAACGGTGGCCGTCAGGTCCAGCCAAACCTGATGGCAGGTCTGGTTGACTCCGGCGGCAATAAAGCTGTTGCGGTATTCGGCGGTCACATCTCCCACCGACCGGACCCGGATGCGCACCCCGGGACCAAAGTCTGACAGATACAACCAGCCTGTAAGATTCCCGGCAGGGATCGCCAGCGCCTCAGGCTCAATGGACTCCAACCGGGCTGCCAGCCCGTCCACCACCCGGCGCTTCAGCAGAGCCCGGCCTGCACCATTCCCGGCCAGAGCGGTGACCCTGCCCTCGCTGTCAGTGGTCATCATAACAAAGTCGTCATAGTCCAACCCTTCGGCGGTCAGGCAGTCGTCCACCTCCTGCCCCATGGCCACGGAGATGAGGTTGACTGCCCTGCTGGTCGCCATGGTTTCGATCTGCGGCCGCAGGCGGCGGGTCAGTGCTGCAAAGAACAGGGCAGACAACACTGCCGTCAGCAGCAGCGGCAGCAGAGCCCCGGGCAGCCTGCGCCGGACGTGGAAGGTCCGTCGAAACCGGAAACGTCCCACGACAGTCACCCCCTTGGGGCACCCTATGCGCGGAAACGCTTGGCCTATGCCGGTCAGAGGGCGTTCACCAGCTCCTTGAACACGTTGCCCCGCTCCTCAAAATTCTTGAAGTGGTCAAAGGAGGCACTGGCCGGGGACAGAATGACCACGTCGCCGCTGTGTGCCGCGGCTGCAGCTCTCTCTACGGTCTCCTTCAGGTCGGCGCAGAGAACGATCTCCGGCTGCCCGGGCTGATAGTCCGGGGCTTTCACTGTCGCCAGACGGATCTTCTCTGCTGTATCACCTGTCAGGAACAATTTCTTTACAGCTCTTGTGATCTCTGGCCCAAGCACGTCGTAGGGGATATGCTTATCATAGCCGCCGGCAATGAGGAGCACCTTCTGGTCAAAGGAGCGCAGGCCGGCGATGGTCCTGCTGGGGCTGGAGGCGATGGAGTCGTTGTACCAGCGCACGCCGTTCCGCTCCCGCACCAGCTCGATGCGATGGGCCACGCCGCCGAAGGTGCGGGCAAACTCTTGAATGACCTCGTCGGGCACCAGGCCGTCCACTGCGGCGATGGCCGCCATGTAATTTTCCAGATTGTGCAGCCCGGGGAGCTTGATGTCCGCCGCAGCCAGCACCGGCCGGTTGTTGCTGACCACCATGCCGTCTTTCAGGCAGATGCCCCGGTCCAGCGGCTTTCTGCGGCTGAACTGGACCACTTCGCCTCTAGCCTCCTTGGCGAACGAGGCGGTGATCTCATTGTCGGCGTTGATGACCAGCTTGTCGCCGGTGTCCTGCCAGAGGAAGATATTGCGCTTGGCATTCACATATTCCTCCATGTCCTTATGGATGTCCAGATGGTTGGGCGCCAGATTGGTGACCACGGCAATATTGGGACTCTGCCGCATGGTCATCAGCTGGAAAGAGGACAGCTCCAGCACCACGATGTCATCGGGACGGATGTCGTCCACCTCGCTGAGCAGCGGATGGCCGATATTGCCGCCCACAAAGGTGCGGTAACCCGCAGCCTTGAGCATCCCGGCAATGATCGTAGTAGTGGTGGTCTTACCGTCCGATCCAGTCACTGCGATGATCCGGCAGGGGCAGAGGGACAGGAACGCCTCCATCTCGGAGGTAAGTTCTGCGCCGTGCTCCACCGCCCGGGCCAGCTGAGGCAGATCCGGGCGCATACCGGGAGTGCGGAAAATCACGTCCGCATCCTCCAGATGGTCCAGATAGCCGCTGCCCAGATACAGCTTCAGGCCCCGTTGCTCCAGCGCCTCCGCCTGACCGTTGAAAGCCTCGCGTTCCCGCTTGTCGCAAGCACAGACATTCATCCCGGCATCCAGCAGCTTTTCGATCAGCGGCAGGTTGGAAATGCCCATGCCAATTACGGCCAGCTTTTTCCCTTCTAAAGTGTCAAAATATTCCTCTAAAACAGGCTGCATCGCTTGTTTGCCTCCCATAAACGGATTCTCTTACAAATGTACGGAACAAATCAGTATAATTATACCCCAAACTACGCCATTTGACAATGACTGAAAGTTAGAGTAAAATCATTTTATCCATCGTAAGTCAGAGAGAAGGCAAAGAAAATGACCACCGTATATCTCATCCGTCATGCACAGGCCGACGGCAACCTGTACCGCCGCTGTCAGGGCTGGTACAACAGCCACATCACGACCAAAGGCTACCGGCAGATCAAGGCTCTGGAGGACCGCTTCCGGTCCATCCATGTTGACGCCGCCTATTCCAGCGACCTGTTCCGCACCATGACTACCGCTCAGGCGATCTGCAGGCCCAAGGAACTCACCCTGCACACCGATCCCCGCCTGCGGGAGATACACGCTGGACAATGGGAGGACAAGCCCTGGGGCGAACTGCTGGAGCAGGACAGGGACAGTCTGCTGGCCTTCTGGCGGTGTGACCATCTCTGGCAGACCGAGGACAGCGAGACCTTCCCCGGGGTCCGGGCCCGGGTCTCAAAGGCGGTAGAGGAGATCGCCGCCGCGCACCCGGGGCAGACGGTAGCCGTCTTCGCCCACGGGACCGCCATCCGCTGCGCCCTGAGCCGGTGGCTTGAGATCCCGGAGGAGGAGATCAACACCGTGGAGCACAGCGACAACACCGCCGTGGCCAAGGTGGAGTTTGACAGCAGCAAGCCCCACGTGTGCTGGTTTAATGACGCCAGCCATCTCTCCTCCGAACTGGCCATGCCCGCCCATGCACCCGCTGTCTCTGACGCGATCGCCGCCTCCATCGCCGACAGCTCGCTCTATTTTAGGCCTATTGCTGACCTGACTGCCTCTGCCGTCTACTCCGCCTTCGCTGCCGAGGGCTACCGGGCAGAGGGCCCGGGCTTAGAGGTCCTCCGGACCGGAAAAGCCGTGGGCCTGTTTCAGGATCGTCCCGGGGCAGTCTCTGTATTCTATCTTCTCCCGGAGTTCCGGGGGCGGAGCTTCGGCGTTCAGTTGCTGGGGCAGGCCGTGTCCGAGGGCCGGGCAGCCGGGAAAGTCGCCCTCACCCTTCCCTGCCCGGACAGCGCCGCCGCCCGGAGCTACTGGGCGCAGTTCGGACTCTCCCCTGCGCCTGACCGGGGTGAACTGCTGACCTTGCCCATCGACGATACGCTCCATCTTCTATAACACAAGTAGGCCGCCTCTGCCAAATGACAGAGGCGGCCTTACTTCGTAAAAAGAGAGCGGTCTCCGAAGAGACCGCCCTCTTTTTAGTTTGTATTGTATTCTGCGAGAGCCGAATTACACGATCTGGCCCAGATACTCCACGTTGACGTTGGTGACGGTGGGCGCAGTCTTGGTGTTGTTGGAGACCTCGATCTCGCCGTCCAGCATGCCCTTCACCAGAGCCTTGTAGTCCTCCTGGGTGAACTTGCCCTCGACCCACTGAGTGGACTCCATGGGGATCTGGACATAGTTCAGGGTGGGATCCTCGCTGACCAGGCCCAGAGTGGCGATCTTGCCGACGTAGGCGCCCCAGTTATCATTGTTGATGATGTCGTTCAGGGTGTCATAGGTGGCGGGATAGAGACCCTTCATGGCGGAGGTGACGGTCAGATCCAGGTACTCGCTGGCGTGCTCCTCGCCGCCGGCGTACAGGGCGATGACGCCAGCCTGGTCCACGTCGACGCCGATGACCTTGGCGCCCTCGACCTTTTTGGCCGCGTCAACAGCGGAGGTGTAGATGCCGCCGCCGCAGGCGAAGACGATCTCGGTGCCAGTGCCGTACCAGGTGTCCATCACGGCGGTGATGTCGGCAGTGCCGTAGAACAGGCCGCCGTAGATGTACTTCAGGTCAACAGTGATGTCCATGTCCTTGGCAGCGGCGTCAACGCCCTGGACAAAGCCATAGCCATAACGGACAACAGCGGGAACAGCCATGCCGCCCAGGAAGCCCAGCTTGGTGTAGCCCAGCTTGACGGCAGCGTAGCCGGCCATGTAGCCGCAGAGCTCTTCCTGATACACGCAGCAGTAAACGTTGCTCATGTCGAAGTACTTGGACAGATCCCAGTTGTCAGCGTCGAAGTCATACTTCTCGCCGGCGTTGGCAACGGCAGTCTCCAGCAGGTCGCCCTTGGCGACGTCCAGAGCGAAGAACTTCACGTCGGGATACTCGGGAGCGGCCTCAACGATGGCGCCGCCGAAGGCGTAGCCGGGCATGACAATGATGTTGTAGCCGTCGTTCACGGCCTTCTCGATCATGGCCACACGGTCGGGAGTGGTGTCACCGGCGGGCTTGAAGTAGGTGAACTCGATGCCGTTGGCATTGCAGAAGTCCTGGCAGGCCTCGTAGGTGGTCTGGTTGAAGGACTGGTCGGTGATGTCGCCGTAGTCGGTGATCATAGCGACCTTGTAGTCGCTGGTAGCGGGCTGCTTGTCAGTAGGCTCGACGGACTCAGAGGGGTTCACGGACGGAGAGGGATTGGTGCTCTCGGTGGGCTTGTTGTTGCTGCAGGCCACAAGAGAGAAGACCATCAGCATCGCCAGCAGCAGAGCGGCAAACTTTTTCATGGGAAGAACATCCTTTCTTTCATATTTTGAACAAGGGCTGTTTCAAAGGCAAGCTGCCCATAGTTCCAAAGGTTATTATAGATTGTCCGCGAGGAAAAAACAAGTTAGATTCGCAAAGATTTCAAAGTTCTCACAAATTCTGCGTTTTGACCAATTTAACGATCCTGCTGGTTCCAAGCCGGTCCGCGCCCAGCGCGATGAAGTCCTCCGCGTCCTGCAGGCTGGAGATACCGCCGGCGGCCTTGATCTTCACGTGGGGAGCCACGTGGGCCTTGAAGAGGGCCACGTCCTCCCGGGTGGCGCCGGCAGTGGAGAAGCCGGTGGAGGTCTTAATGTAGTCCGCGCCGCTCTCGGACACGATGCGGCACAGCTCCACCTTCTCCGGGTCGGTGAGCAGGCAGGTCTCAATAATGACCTTTAGCACCAGTTTGCCGCAGGCGGCCTTCACGGCCTTGATCTCGGCCAGCAGGTCATCCCAGCGGCAGTCCTTCACCCAGCCGATGTTGATGACCATGTCGATCTCCTTGGCCCCGTTGGCGATGGCGTCCTTGGTCTCAAAGACCTTCACGGCGGTGGTGGAGTAGCCGTTAGGGAAGCCGATGACGGTGCAGACGGGCATCTTGTCCCCCAGATACTCCGCCGCCTGCTTCACATAGCTGGCAGGGATGCAGACGCTGGCGCAGCCGTAGGTCACAGCATCGTCACAGATCTGCTTGATCTCCGCCCAAGTGGCACCCTGCTGAAGCAGGGTGTGGTCTACCTTTGCGAGAATGTTCCGAACGTCCATTTCGATTCACCTCATATTCAAATTCAGCGGTCCAGCAGGCGGGCCACGGCCGTTCTCCTGACCTTCATGGCACTTTTGGGGCAGAACTCCTGACAGCAGAAGCACCGGATGCATTTCCTGCGGTCAATGACGGGATAGCCGCCCCGCATGGCGATGGCCTTACCCGGGCAGACGTCCCGGCACTGTCCGCAGCCCACACACGCCCGGCGCTCCACCACCGGGCGCTGCGACAGCAGCTTGTCCAGCAGCGCACCGGTGAGCTGGCTGCTCAAGTGCTTGCCGTCACCGCGGAAAAGATGGCTGTTCCCGGTAATAATCCGCTTAAAATCAGGAACTGTAAAGTCGTTTAGTCTGCCGGAGATGTTCAGCTCATCCACAGTCTCCGGGATAAGCCCGCGCTCCAGCGCGGCCTCCAGCGTAGGGACCTCGGCCCGCTCCAGCCCAATGAGGGCGGCGCAGGCCAGATCCACCCGATGTGGACTCTCCCCCGCCGCCAGCAGGCCCATGTATCGGGGCGTGCCGCCGGTGGGGCCGTTGCCCTCCATACACTCCACCGCGTCCACGACAGTAAGCCGTGGCTTGAAGTACTCATCGAGATCCACGATCATCCGGGCAAAGTCCCGCGGATCCGGATAGCGGAAGTGATATTCCGGCTTCATCGTCCCCGGAATCGCTCCAAACATGTTTTTTGCGCCGCAGGACATGGCCATCATGCCGTGAGTCTTGAGCTTACAGACATTGATGATGGCGTCTACATCCTCCAGCCATGCAGTGCAGCGGAACTCCCGGCACACCCGGCCTTCCGGGTAATGGACCTCCCGCTCTTCAAAGCTCCGGTTCAGGCGGCCGCCGCTCTGCTCTACCGCCTTCATGCCCGCGGCGGCATAGACCCGGTTGACATAGGCGGCGGTATACAGCCCGCCGGGGCTGTCCCCCACCACGACCTCTGTACCAAGGGCGGCGAGCTTCTCTGTCAGGGCGCACAGCACCGCGGGATGGGTGGTGGCAGCACGCTCCGGCTTCAGGAAGCTGACCAGATTGGCCTTCAGAGCGATCCGCATGCCGGGTTTGACCCAGCTCAGACCGCCCAGCGGCTCCAGTGCCCGGTCCAGCGCCGCTGCCACTGTCTCCGGCGCATAGTTGGCACAGGGAGTCAAGACCACGTCAGGGCCCATGGGACTCACCTCCCATTCAGCAAAAAAGCTGCCGCGCAGGCGGCAGCTTTTTTGATTTTTGAATTACTCCTCGACAGGGGCAGTCTCCTCAGCGGGAGCAGCGTCGTCCAGCAGCGCACGCATGGACAGAGAAACCTTCTTGTTCTCGTTGTCGATGGCAATGATCTTGGCATCCACGATCTGGCCCTCAGAGAGGACATCGCCGGGCTTGTCGATGCGGTGATCGGCGATTTGGGAGATGTGGATCAGACCATCCACGCCGGGGACGATCTCGGCGAAGGCGCCGAAGGTCATCAGCTTCACGATGCGCACGGGGGCCACATCGCCCACGGCGTACTTGGTGGTGAAGACGGTCCAGGGCTCCTGAGAGTGGTCCTTCATACCCAGAGAGATCTTCTTCTTCTCGGGATCGAAGGAGATGACGTACACATCCACTTCGTCGCCCACGGAGACGACCTCGGCGGGGTTCTTGATGCGGGACCAGGACAGCTCGGAAATGTGGACCATGCCGTCCACGCCGCCGATGTCCACGAAGACACCGTAGGAAGTCAGGCTCTTGACCACGCCCTTGTAGTGCTTGCCCACCTCGATGTTCTGCCACAGCTCAGCGGAAGCAGCGGCACGGGCCTCAGCGGCCACGGCACGGATGGAGCCCACCACGCGGCGGCGGGCACGGTTGACCTCGGTGATACGCAGCTTGACATGCTCCTTCAGCATGCTGGACAGGTCGGCACCGCGGGGCTGGCCAGACTGAGAGGCAGGAATGAACACGCGCACACCCTTGACGCTGGCCACCAGGCCGCCCTTGTTCTCCTCGGTGATCACGCCCTCGAGCACTTCCTTGCTCTCCACGGCGTTCTCGATGGTCTCCCAGTTCTTGGCGGCGTCCAGACGCTTCTTGGACAGCTTGACGAGGCAGTCGCGGTCGCTGACCAGCATGACATAGCACTCGATCTCGTCTCCGACCTTGCAGATGTCCTCCACCTTGACGCTGGGATCGTCGCTCAGCTCGTCCAGCGCGATGTAGCCGGGGTACTTGATGCCAAGCTCGACCTGAACCTCAGTCGGCGTGATCGCAACCACAGTACCAGTGACCTTATCCCCCGTATTCAAAGTTTTGAACGACTCCTCCAGCATTTCCGCGAAGGACTGTTCAATCTCCATAATCTCGTCGCTCATTTTGTTGTAGACCTCCTTTATTATCCACTCCGGCGTGGATGCGCCGGCAGTGATGCCAAGTATCCTGACGCCCCGGAACTGTTCCCGGGTCAGCTTGTCCGCCCGCTCCGTCTGGATGACGAAGGGGCAGCAACTCTCGCAGAGCTGAGTCAGCCGTTTTGTATTGGAGCTTTTGGGATCGCCGATCACAATCACGGCGTCACAACAGCGTGCCAATTCCAGAGCCTCTGATTGACGCTTGGACGTAGCACCACATATTGTATCAAAAAATTCTGCGTTTGTACACACTTTTTTTGCGGCTTCCACGCATTTTTCCCAATTTGCCCGAATGGCCGTGGTTTGAGACACGAATGTCAGCGGCTGAACGGCCAATTCAGGCCGTTTTTGCAGTACAGCCTCCAGCTCTTCCCCGCTGGAGACCACAATCCCTGTGGCTGTACAGCCGACAATGCCAATGATCTCCGGGTGGGCGGCGTCGCCGACCACCACCGGGATGCGCCCGGCGGCCTCCGCCTGCCGGACTACGTCGTGGATGTGGGCTACGTTGGGACAGGTGGCGTCCAGCACGGTGCAGCTGCGCGCTGCCAGCGCCGCATAGGTGGAGTCCGGTTCACCATGGGCACGGATGAGCACCCGTGCTCCCTCCGGGATCTCCTGCGGGGCAGCTACCGTCACCGCCCCCAGCTCCTCCAGCAGGCGGATCACGTGGTCGTTGTGCGTGATGCTCCCCAGCAGGTAGACCGGGCCGTCCTGCGCCGCCTGCCGGGCCATCTCCACCGCCCGGCGCACGCCGTAACAGAAGCCGGCGGTCTTTGCCAGCAGGATGTTCATACCGTCTCCCCCATCCGGTAGATGCGTACCATCAGGTCGTCCGTGATGGCACGGCTCTCCTCCGGGGTCACCTTGTTGCCCTTGACCTCCGGGCGATAGGGCTCGCCGAAGACAAGACGTGTGGGGCGGAAGATCCGCTTTTTCCGCTCGATAAAAACCGGCAGCAGCACGGCGTTGGCCCGCACGGTCATGACCGCCGCACCGGTGTGGGCCTCAACCGTCTGCCCCTCTTTGACCCGGGTCCCCTCGGGGAAAATGAGCAGCCGCTCCCCACCGCGGAGGACCCGCAGGCTCTCTTTATAGGCAGACACGTCGGCCAACCCCCGCTTTACCGGGATCATGCCGGCCTTTCTCAGCAGCCATCCCAGCACCGGGATGGAAAACAGCTCCGCCTTTGCCATGATGTGCAGCTGCCGCTTGCGGCCCATGGCACAGAGAATATAGAGCGGGTCCAGCAAGGACGAGTGGTTGGCGCACAGCATCACGCCGCCCCCCTCCGGGATATTCTCTCCGCCGATGATGCGCCACGGCAGAAATACCTTCATCAGCGCCCAGAAGATCGGGTAGATCGTGTGGTAGAATTTATTCAACCCTGCTCCTCCTTTGACTTGAGGTCCAGCCGGTCCGTGACGATCCCGGTCAGCAGGCGCAGGCTCGCTTCCAGATCAATACCGGAGGTGTCCGCCAACACGGCATCCTCCGCCCGGCGCAGAGGGGCAGTCTCCCGCTCCATATCCCGGCGATCACGGTCGATCACATCCTGCAGCACCTGCTCATAGTCCACTTCCTGCCCCCGCTGCTTCAGCTCCAGACAGCGGCGGCGGGCCCGGTCAGCGGCGTCTGCGGTGAGATAGATCTTCAGGTCGGCGGCGGGCAGAACTACGGTACCGATGTCCCTACCATCCATGATGACGCTGTGGGTCCGGGCTAAAGAGCGCTGCATCTCCAGCAGAAAGTCCCGCACAGCGGGAATGGCGGAGACCTTGGAGGCTCCGGTGGAGACCTCGTTGCGGCGGATGGCCTCACTCACGTCCTCCCCCGCCAGATACATGTGCTGGAGCCCGTCGTCGCCATAGGCCAGCCGGATATCCAGCTCTGGCAGCATGGCTTTCACCTCGGCAGGGTCAGCAGGATCCAGCCCCCGGCGGAGGGCGGCCAGCGCCACTGTACGGTAGATAGCCCCGGTATCCACGTAGAGCAGGCCGAACTCATGGGCCAGCATCCGGGCCAGCGTGGATTTTCCCGCCCCGGAGGGACCGTCAATGGCGATACTGTAATGCTTCATCTATGATTCCTCCCCAAGGGAATGGGCCGCGGTCAGACCGGCCGCCCGGCCGGTGGACCATGCGATCTGCAGGTTGAAGCCGCCGGTGTAGCCGTCCACATCCAGAAGTTCTCCGGCAAAATAGAGCCCCTTCACCAGCTTGGACTCCATGGTACCCGGGTCTATCTGAGTGGTCTTGACCCCACCGGCAGTGATAATGGCCTCGTCAATGGGTCTCGGTCCGATGAGCGGGATCGTAAAGTCCTTCAAAACTTCCAGCAGGCGGCGGCGCTGCTCTCGCCGCAGGTCCCGGACCTTCAGAGTCTGGGGCACCCCGGTACGCTCCGCAACGACCGGGATCATGGACTGGGGCACCAGCCCGCCCAGCACCGTAGAATAGTTCTGGTTGGCCCGCTCTTCAAAGTCCCGCAGGAGCCGGGCCTCCAGCTTTCCCTCATCCAGTGCGGGCTTCAGATCGATATGGGCGGTATAGGACCGCTTGGAAAAGTCCATGTGGGCAGAGGCCGACAGCACCAGCGGACCGGACAGGCCAAAGTGGGTGAACAGCAGCTCTCCCTGCTCCCGGTAGACCGTCTTACCCCGGTCATCCTTCACCCGCAGCTCCACATTTCGAAGGGAGAGCCCCTGCATCCGCGGGCAGCAGTCATCCCCGGACTCAAGCGGCACCAGCGAGGGACGGATGGGGGTCACGGTGTGCCCCGTCTCCTCCGCCAGCCGATAGCCGTCGCCAGTGGAGCCAGTGCGGGGATAGGAGGCCCCGCCGGTGGCGAGAATCACCGCAGCCGCCTGCAGGGAACCGTGCTCCGTCCGGACTCCGGTCACATGTCCGCCGCTCACTTCGATTGCCGTGATGTGGTCCTGCAGCAGCTCCACCCCAAGGCGGCGCATGCGGAAAAAGAGTGCATCCACCACGTCGGCCGCCCGGTCTGATTGGGGAAAAACCCGGCCGCCCCGCTCTGTTTTCAAGGGAACGCCAAGTCCTTCAAAAAATCTCATTGCATCCTGCGGCGTAAATCGGCTGTAAGTGCTGTAAAGGAACTTTCCATTACGGGGAACCGAGGCAAAAAAGGTATCCCTGTCACAGTTGTTGGTGAGGTTGCAGCGGCCCTTCCCGGTAATGTACAGCTTGCGGCCAACCTTTTCGTTGGGCTCCACCAGCGTAACGGCCGCACCGGCCTCCGCCGCGGAAACAGCCGCCATCATACCGGCGGCTCCACCTCCCGCCACAATGATCCGTTCCTTTTGCCCGTTGCTCATATCCTGCGCTCCCAAAGCAGTTCGGATCTCCGGAGACCGGAAATCCGAACCTGTTTTTCTCTTATTGATGGCTGCCTCCGTCGTACTCGACCTTTTCATAGACCTGATACTCGTCCCAGATCCGCTCCAGCCGCTGGAAAATGCCCGTGACCTCCGCGGACTTACGGCGGCCCACCGCCACGATCAGGGCGTTGATCACCGACAGCGGCGCCACCAACGAATCCACAAAGGAGGCCATATCGCTTTTGGCCAGCAGGCGCAGGCTGGCAGTCTCGTACAGGGGCGACAGCTCGCTGTCCGTCAGGGCAATGACCGTAGCCCCCTGATCCCGGGCGAACTCCATGGCCCGCACGGTGCGGGTGGAGTACCGGGGGTAACTGATGCCGATGACCACATCCTCCGGGCCCACCCGGAGCATCTGTTCGAACATCTCGCTGGCCAGCGTGGTGCGGACGCAGCGGATATTGTCCAGCATCAGGTTAAAATAGAAAGCCAGAAAGTCAGACAGGGCGGCGGCGGAGCGCACACCCAGAATGTAGATATTACGGGCGCTCACGATGGCCTCCACCGCCTGAGCGAACTCCTCCCGGTCGATGCCGTCCAATGACATGCGCAGCTTCTCCATGTCGGAGTGCATCACCGTGGCCAGCACATCCTGATCTCCCAGCCGGTCGTTGGAGACCTCGATGCGCTGTACGGAGGTGAGCTTGCTGCGGATCATCTCCTGAAGGGCCCGCTGCATGGAAGGGTAACCGTCATAGCCCAATTCGGCGGCAAAACGCACCACCGTGGACTCGCTGATGTTCACGGTCTGGCCCAGCTTGGCAGCCGTCATAAATGCGGCCTTATCATAGTTATCCAGAATGTACTGGCCGATGCGGCGCTGGCCCTTGGAAAAGGCTCCCATCCCATCGCGGATGGCACCGAGGATGTCCCTGCTCATTGACCCACTTCCATTTCCCCGCCCCGCCGGGTTCTGCCGCGGCGGAGGGATATTCTCTTGATCAAAGGGCCCCCGCAGGAGCCCTTTGCAATATCATATTCCCTTTTGCGCAAAAATGCAAGTGGATTTGCAAGCCTTTCTTGCGTTTCCTGCAAGTTATGCCTTCAGCTCTTCCACCTCGCTGGGCATCAGGAGTCGCCAGCGGCCCTTTTCCAGTCCGTCCAGCGTCAGGCTGCCCTCCCTCACCCGGACGAGCCGGGCCACGGTGAGCCCTGCAGCGGCGCACATGCGGCGCACCTGCCGGTTTTTCCCCTGATGGAGCACCACCGTCAGCCAGCCGGGGGCGGTGCGCTCCACCCGGTCGGCGGTCAGCACCTCGCCATCCACGGTCATGGGCACACGCAGCTGCGGCAGCGCCGCCGCCACATCCCCGCGCACCCGGACGTGATATTCCTTCTCCACCCCATGAGAGGGATGGGTGAGCCAGTGGGTGAGCTCTCCGTCGTCGGTGAGCAGCAGCAATCCCTCGGAATCCATGTCCAGCCGCCCCACTGGCCACACCCGGGTCGGGCAGTCCGCCATCAGTTCCGCCACCGTGGGCCGCCCCTGCTCATCAGAGAGGGTGGTCACATACCCCCGGGGCTTGTAGAGCACGATATATGTATGGCTGACTGGGGCGGACAGCGGAGTGCCGTCCACCTCCACCCGGTCCCGGCTCAGATCGGCCTTGCCGCCCACGGCGGCGGGGACGCCGTTCACCGTCACCCGACCCGCGGCGATCCACGCCTCCGCCGTCCGGCGGGAGCACAGCCCCGCCGCCGAGATAAGCTTTTGCAGACGTTCTTCCATAGTCCTCTCCCCAGTCTACCCTGCAGCCTTGGCCCGGAACCAGTCCAGCAGCCGCTGCCACAGGGGTATTTTTTCAGATCGGTCCGCCGCCACAGAGGCGGCACACACCAGCTCGGTCTCCGCAATGGGGGACCCGTTCAGATACCACACGACACGCCCCACCGGCTGTCCCTCCGTCACCGGGGCCGTCAGCGCCGGGGACAGTTCAGTCTCCATGGTAACGGTCTCCTCCGCACCCAGCGGGTAACTCACCGTCTCCTTTGCCAAAACCGCGGTGCTTGGCACAAGGCTGCCGCTTATCGGTACGGATCCGAATGACTCCCCGGCTTCGCACAGCGCTCGAGCAGGATAGGCGGAAAAGCCGAAGTCCAGCAGGCGGGTATGGTCGTCCCAGTCGTTCGGGTCGTTGAGCGTCACACAGATCAGGGTCTGCCCCTCCCGCCGGGCGGCGGACACAAGGGTGCGGCCCGCCTTCTCCGTGTAGCCGGTCTTCATTCCGATGCAGCCCGGGTAACGGGTCAGCAGCTTGTTGTGATTGTAAAATGTGCGGGCGCCCACCGCGGCGCTTCTGGCCGCACAGATCTCCGCTACCAGCTCGTTCTCCAGACAGGCCCGGGCCAGCAGGGCCATGTCGTAGGCGCTGGAGTAATGGTCCTCTGCGTTAAGACCGCTGGGATTGGCAAAGTGAGTGTTCTCCATGCCCAGCTCCGCCGCCCGGGCATTCATCCAGCCCACAAAGGTCCCCATATCCCCGGCGGCATGGCAGGCCAGCGCCATGGCAGCGTCGTTGCCGGACTGGAGCAGCAGGCCGTACAACAGGCCACGGACGGTGATGTGCTCCCCCGCTGTCAGGTAGATGGACGAGCCTTCGCTGCCCAGCCACTCCGCCCGGATCTCCACTTCCCGGTCCACGTCCGGGATACGCTCCGCCGCCACCAACGCGGTCATGAGCTTGGTGATGCTGGCAATGAGCCGGCGCTGGTGTGGGGCTTTGGCGTAGAGCATCCGGCCGCTGCCGGCGTCCATGAGTACGGCGCAGGAAGCACCCACCGCCGGCTGCTGGGCATGCGCGGGCATGGCTATGGCGCAGGCCAGCACCAACGCCGCTGCCAGAGAAAGGATCTGCTTCAAAAAGGTCACTCCCATCCGAAGGTTCAGATGGGAGCAGTATGGCCTTTTTTAAGTTTCGCTATCCGCGGGAGCAGGAGCCTGCTTCTCGGCAGTTTTCTTGTCGATATAACCGGTGACCTTCTCGAACATCTCGGGCACCAGCTCCACAATGCGGCTGACGCTGTCATCGGGGGGAGGGGCCACGGGCAGCAGGCGCACGCTGCCGTCCTTCACGATGAGAAAGGCCACGGGGATGACGTTGACCCCGGCCCCAGCGCCGCCGCCGAAATTCTTGGCCACGTTCTGGGTCTTACCAAAGTCGGAGCCGCCGGTGGCAAAGCCAAGGGACAGCCGGGACACGGGGATGAGGGTGACACCGTCCTGCGTGACGATGGGGGTGCCCACCACAGTGTTGGCGTCCACCATCTCATGGATCCGCTCCATGGTGGTCTGGAGCACTTCATTGATAGGATGATTGTTCTCGCTCATGCTTTTTCCTCCTGTTCATTGGCCGTGCGCTTACCGCTCCGGCTCCACTGTATCAGCAGCTTGAGGCCATAGTGCAGTCCGATCCAGAGTAGCTGTCCCAGCCCCACGGTGATCACCGCATCCACGGCGATCTTCGGCTCCCGGGCGCCGTAGTCCAGATAGACCTGGAACTCATGGCGCTTGACCTTGAAATTATGGTCCAGTAAAGGCCAGATCGTCCCCAGCAGGGCGTTGGCCCGACCATAGCCCAGGGCGATGGCCGCCGCATCCTCCCCGCCCCAGACCACGGACAGGTTCAGTCGGTGGATGCACAGCTTCCGCTTGAAAGCCCCGGCAGCCTGTGCCACCGTGGGCAGCAGGCTCATGAGCCGCCCCACGTTTCCGCCCTTTTTCTGAGGGTGCGCTTCTGCGATCTCGGGCTTTTGCTTCACTTTTTTCGGCTTAGGCGGCTTCTTTTTCGCTTTTTTCGGCCTCTCCTTGGGCGGAAGCAGGGCCAGCCTCAGGGGCCCGGCGATCCCGGTAAGGGTAAAGCCGTCCTCGTCGTAGCGGACCCGGCCGCCCAACCGCAACCGACCGATAAGAAAGAGGACCGCCAGAATGATGAGGACGATCAGCCAGCCCTTCATGGCTCCCCGCCCTCGGAGGCGGGCGCAGCCTCCTCCGTCTCGCCCTCCTGAAGGCGTTCAATGGCGGACTCCAGCTCCAACGTCATCTGGACGCCTTCCTGGGTAGCGGAGGGCAGCTCCGGCAGGTCCGCCAGGCTGGTGAGTCCGAAGGAGCGCAGAAAATTCTTCGTGGTACGGAACTGCATGGGCCGGCCGGGCACCGACAGGCGGCCCGCCTCACAGATGAGCTCCCGCTCCAGCAATAGGCTTACGGTGTACGAGCTGTCCACGCCTCGGACCTGCTCGATATAAGCCCGGGTCACCGGCTGAAAATAGGCGATGATAGCCAGTACCTCCAGCGCCGGCTGGGACAGTCGGGCGGGCTTGCGGTTTTCCAGCGCCTTGCGGATCTGGTCCGCCCAGTCGGGTGCGGAGCACATCTGCCAGCAATTCTCCAGCTTCACCAGGCGGATGCCCCGGCGCTCATAGCTGTACTGGTCAGCCAGCCGCTGGCACACGCTGTCCACCGTCTCCCGGTCCTGCTCCAGCACCAGGCAGAGCCGCTCCACCGGCATGGGGTCCCCGGCGGCAAAGAGGATGCCCTCGATGGCAGACTCCAGTTCCTTCAATTCCATAGAGGTCCCTCCTTATTCGCTGTCAGCGGTGATGTTCAGCTCTCCGCCGGCGTCTTCGCCGGTGCTGGTGACGGTGCAGTCCTCTTCGGTCCCAGCCAGATGGATGCGGTTGGCCCGGCATAGCTCCAGAATGGCCAGAAAAGTGGCCACGATCTCGGAGCGGCTGCGGTTGCCCCGGAACATGGCCCGGAACCGGGTCACGCCGAACTGCACCAGCTGGTCCAGAATGGCCTTGGCTTTATCCGCCACGGGGTATGGCTCCCGGCCGACAATGCCTTCAAAGACCCGGGCCGGTGGCGGCATGCGGTTGTTCACCCGCTCCAGCGTCGCGCTCATGGCCTGAAGCAGGTCTCCCGGGCTGTGTTGGTACTCATAGGTCCGGCTGGCCCGGATGGGCTCCGGCGGCTTGGCAAGGTAGTCCCGGCCGTATTCATACCGGCGGCCCAGCGACTCGGTCACGGCCTTGATCTTCAGGTAGCTCTCATGCTGCTGGTGCTGCTCCAGCGCGGCCATCAGCAGCTCCATCTCGCTGGCCGCCTCCTCGTCATCGATGGAGAGCAGCATACGGGTCTTGATGTAGACCAGATGGGCAGCCATAGTGACGAACTCGCTGGCCACCTCCAGATTCAGCTCTTCCCTGCGCTCCATCCACTCCAGATACTGGTCCAGCAGCAGGGAGATCTGGATGTCACGGATCTCGATCTTGTTCTTGCTCAGCAGGTGCAGGATCAGGTCCAGCGGGCCGTCGAAGTCCTCCATGTCCTCCTGTCTGGTGCGGATAACCTTGTCCAGATGGTAGATAGGCGTCTCCACGGCTCGTCCCCCCTGTCCCAAAAGTTTCGTATTATTATAGCAAAAAAAGCGCGACAATACAAGTATGCCCAGCCGGTCTTTTTACAGACAGACAGCAGACGCCTGCACGGCGTCTGCTGTCTGTTTCAAATCCTTTACCTGCTCTCCAGTTTTTCCAGCGCAGCTTTGGCAGACATCTGCTCCGCCTCTTTCTTGGTCCTGCCGCGGCCGATCCCTACAGGCTTCCCATCTACGGACGCCTCCATGACGAACATCCGGGCGTGGTCGGGGCCGGTCTCCTCCAGCAGCCGGTATGCCACGGTATGGCCCGGGTCCCGCTGGACCAGCTCCTGCAGGGTAGTCTTGTAGTCACGATCCACAGCTTTGGCCTTTTCCCGCTCCTTGTCCAGAATGAAGGTGCGGATGATGGCCGCCGCCGGGTCCAGCCCGCCGTCCAGAAATACTGCGGCCAGCATCGCCTCAGTGGCGTCCGCCAGAATGGAGGGGCGGGTGCGGCCGCCGCCGGCGTCTTCTCCCCGGCCCAGCTTGAGGTAGCGGCCCAGATCCAGCACCCGGGCCACCTCGTAAAGGCTGTCTTCACAAACCAGCGCGGCGCGGGTCCGGGTGAGCTCCCCCTCCGGCATGCTCGGATGCGCGCAGAACAGCCACTGCGCCACCACCATGCCCAGCACGGAGTCCCCAAGGAACTCCAGCCGCTCGTTGCTGGTGATGCCCATGGCCCGGTGCTCGTTGGCATAGGAGCTGTGGGTCATGGCGTGCTCCAGCAGGGCGCGGTCCTGAAAATGATAGCCTAATTTTTCTTCCAGATCTTTCATAGTCCCTCCAATGAAAAGAGAAACGCCCCGCGTATCCCGCGGAGCGTTTCTGCTGTGTTAGCCATCCAGATGCAGATGCTCCTGAATATACTTGTAGAGGTCGCCCACAGTGACGATCTCAGTGAGGTCATCCTCCTGTATCTCAGGCAGGCCGAAGTCATCCTCCAGAGCCATGGAGAGGTCGATCAGATCCACAGAATCAGCACCAAGATCATCAATAAACGAGGTATCGGCAGTCACAGAGCCGGCCTCCACGCCGAACTGATCGGCGATCAGCGCGCAAAGATCGTTGAACATAGTCCCAAACAACTCCTTCAGCTTGTAAGTCTTCCAACATAATAGGGACTTCTTTCTCTGCTGTCAAGAGTGTTTTACAGAATTTCCGGGGTTTATTCGCCGTCTGAGGTCTGCTCGTTCAGGCTGTGCACCGGCAGGCGCATATATTCCACGTTTTCGGTGATGTCCTCGATGATGCCGGCCTTTTTGTATTCCACGGCCTGACGGATAGCATTTTTGAATGCCCGGGCATCGGAAGAACCATGGGCCTTGACCACCGGCTTGGAAATCCCCATAAGGGCAGTCCCGCCCACCTCGCTGACATCCATGAGCTTTTTGAACTCCTTCAACTGGTCCTTCATCAGCAGGGCGGCCAGCTTGGTCTTAAAGCTCTTGAGGAACATTTTCTTGATCTCATGGCCAAGGAAAATCCCTGTGCCTTCGATGGTCTTGAGGAAGACATTCCCGGAATAGCCATCGCAGACGATAACGTCCACCGCACCCTCCATGGCCTCCCTGCCCTCGATATTGCCGGCAAAGTTGATGCGGCCCTCGTCCGCCGCCTTTTGCAGAAGCACGTAAGCCTCCCGCTGGAGGTCGGTGCCCTTGGATGCCTCCACGCCGATGTTCAGCAGGCCCACCCGGGGCTCCGGCTTGCCCAGCACGCGCTCGGCATAATAGCTGCCCATAAAGGCAAACTGGAGCAGAAACTCCGGGGTGCACTCGGCGTTGGCGCCGCAGTCCACCAGTACAGCCCGGCCTGCCTCCGTGGGGATTGCCAGCGTCAGCGCCGCCCGGCGGATGCCCCGGATACGCTTGGCCAGCATGGTGGAGCCCGCCAGCAGCGCGCCGGTGGAACCCGCGGACACGAAGGCATCGCCCTCTCCCCGCTTGAGCATCCCCAGTCCCACGATCATGGAGGAATCCTTTTTCTCCTTCACGGCGTTGGCGGGATTGTCAGACATCTCGATGACCTGATCCGCGTGGCAGATTTCCACGCCGGCGGGCAGCTCGGCCACGCCGGACTCGTGCAGGGCAGTCAGAATGGCTTCGCCGCGGCCCACCAGCACGACCTCAACGCCGTACTCCTTTGCAGCATCAAGGGCACCCTGTACCACGGCCTTGGGGGCATTGTCGCCGCCCATGGCATCTACGATGATCTTCATGGTGCTTTTTCTCCTTCCCGGTTGTCTTACAGTCGTTCCAGCAGACCGTCTACCAGCGTCAGTGACCGCTGGGACAGCTCCGCGTTCTTGTTCCGCTTGCCCTTGACCTTATGATCCAGGGGCGGCATGATGCCGAAGTTGATGTTCATGGGCTGGAAATCCCCGATACTCTTGCTGCTGACATAGAGGGCCAGCGCGCCGATGGCGGTCTCCCGTGGAAAGTCCACAGGTGCCTGCCCCAGCAGACGGTGAGCCAGCTCTACCCCGGCCAGGAAGCCGGAAGCGGTGGACTCCACATAGCCCTCTACTCCGGTGATCTGGCCGGCAAAGGCCACCCGCTCCTGACCCCGGACCCGGTAGTACCGGTCCAGCAGCCGGGGAGAATCCAGATAGGTGTTGCGGTGCATGACGCCGTAGCGCACATACTCCGCATCGTGCAGCGCGGGGATCATGGAGAACACCCGCTTCTGCTCCCCCCACTTCAGGTGGGTCTGGAAGCCCACGATATTGTAGAGGGTGCCGTCGGCGTTGTCCCGGCGGAGCTGTACCACAGCGTAGGGCTCCTTTCCCGTAGCCGGATCCCTCAGCCCCCGGGGCTTCAGGGGGCCGAAGCAGAGGGTCTGCTCCCCCCTGCGGGCCATGACCTCCACAGGCATGCAGCCCTCGAACACGCTGGAGTCCTCAAAGCCGTGGACCTCTGCCTCCTGGGCGGCGCACAGCTCTTTCCAGAAGGCGAGGTATTCCTCCTGTGTCATGGGGCAGTTGATATAGTCCGCCGTGCCACGGTCATAGCGTGAGGCGAAGAAGGCATGGTCCATGTCCACGCTGTCAAAGGTGACGATGGGAGCCGCCGCGTCGTAGAAGTTCAGGTACTTCCCGCCGGGCAGCAGCCGGGAGATGGCGGCAAAGAGCGCGTCAGAGGTCAGGGGCCCGGAGGCCACGATGACCTCCCCCTCCGGGATGTCGGTCACCTCTCCCTCCACCACCGTGATGCCGGGGTGAGAACGGATGGCCTTCGTCACCGCCTCAGAAAAGCCGACCCGGTCCACGGCCAGCGCGCCGCCGGCCTCCACCCGGGTCTCGTCCGCGCAGCGGAGGATCAAAGAGCTGCAGCGGCGCAGTTCTTCCTTCAGCAGACCCACGGCATTCTCCAGCTGGTCAGAGCGCAGGGAGTTGGAGCACACCAACTCCGCGAAGCCGGCGCTGTGGTGGGCGGGGGTCATCTTGGCGGGCTTCATCTCCCGCAGGGTGACGGGGATCCCCCGCTGGGCCAGCTGCCACGCGGCCTCGCACCCGGCCAGACCCGCGCCGATCACGGTGACGTTCTGCATGTTTTCCCTCATTCCTCGCTCTTCGTCTTCCTGGTCGTTGTCTTTTTTGCCGCCGGTTTCTTTGCTGTGGTCTTCTTTGCGGCAGACTTCTTCGCCACCGCCTTTTTTACCGGCTTCGTCTCAGCGCTCTCCGCGGCAGGGGCCGCCTCGCCCTCGGTCTTGGCCGCGGCCTTGCGGTAGCCGCCGCGCTTCTCCTCCGGGGTGAAGTTGGAGCACTTCTCGTTGATGCAGAAGGGCCGCTTGTAGCCCCGGCCCGCTTTCTTGAACATGGTCTGGCCGCACACAGGGCAGTTGTCCTTCACCGGCACGTCCCACGTCATGAAGTCGCAGTGGCGGCCGTCCTTGGCGGCGTTGAACTCACAGCCGTAGTAGGTATACCCCTTCTTGGAGGTCTTCTTCAGGATGCGGCCGCCGCACAGGGGGCACTTGCCGGGCATCTCCACCACCAGCGGCTTGGTGAAGGTACACTCCGGCCAGCCCGGGCAGGCCAGAAAACGGCCGAACCGGCCGGATTTGACTACCAGATTGCGGCCGCAGACATCGCACACCTCGTCGGATACCTCGTCCGGGACCTTGATGCGCTCGCCGTCCAGGTCCTTCTCCGCCTGCTCCAGCTCCTTGGAGAAGTCGCCGTAGAAGTCCCGCAGGACCTGCTTCCACGGCAGCTTGCCCTCCTCCACCTCGTCCAGGCGATGCTCCATCTGGGCCGTGAAGTCGGGGTCCACGATGTCGGCAAACTTGTCCTTCATCAGGCCGGTGACCACCTCGCCCAGCGGAGTGGGATGGAGATATTTTCCCTCCTTGACCACGTACTCCCGGTCGGTAATGGTAGAGATGGTGGGAGCATACGTGGAGGGGCGGCCGATGCCCCGCTCCTCCAGCGCGCGGATGAGGGTGGCCTCGGTATACTGAGAGGGCGGCTGAGTGAAGTGCTGGGCCCTGGCCAGATCGTTCAGCTTCAGGGTCTCCCCCTCCTTCAGATCCGGCAACGGGGACTGGGGCGCTTCGTCATCTTCGTCCCGACTCTCCTCGTAGACGGCGGTGTAGCCGCTGAACTTCACAGAGGAGTGGTTGGCCCGGAACTGATACCCGGCGGAGCCCACTTCGATGGTGACGCTGTCATACACGGCGGGGGCCATCTGGCAGGCCAGGAAACGACTCCAGATCAGCTTGTACAGCCGGTACTGCTCACTGGTCAGGTCCTTTTTCAGCTGCTCCGGCGTCAGGTTCACGTCGGAGGGACGGATGGCCTCGTGGGCGTCTTGCGCACCGCTCTTGGTCTTGAACTGCCGGGGCTGGGCCGGGCAGTAGTCCTTGCCGTAGCGGGCGGAGATAAAGCCACAGGCGGCCTTGACCGCCTCTTCGGACAGGCGGAGAGAGTCAGTACGCATATAGGTGATGAGACCCACAGCGCCCTCGCCCTCCAGCTCAATGCCTTCGTAGAGCTGCTGGGCCACGGACATGGTACGCCGGGGGGTCATGTTCAGCTTGCGGGATGCCTCCTGCTGGAGCGTAGAGGTGGTAAAAGGCGGAGCGGGGTTGCGGGTCTTGTCCTGCCGCTTCACGCTGTCAACAGTAAAGGGAGACACCTTTACGGCATCCTCCACCTTCTGCACGTCGGCCTCATTGTTCAGCTCCTGCTTTTTCCCGGCGCTGCCGTAGAACTCCGCCTTGAAGCCGCCCAGATTGGGGGCGATACGGGACAGGTCCACAGACAGGGACCAGTACTCCTTGGGCTGGAAAGAGCGGATCTCCTCCTCCCGCTCCACCACCAGGCGGGTGGCCACGGACTGGACGCGGCCTGCGGACAAGCCACGGCGGATCTTCTTCCAAAGCAGCGGGGACAGCTGATAGCCCACCACCCGGTCCAGCACCCGGCGGGCCTGTTGGGCATCCACCAGATTCTGGTCAATATCCCGGGGCTGGGCGATGGAGTCGGTGACCACCTTGCGGGTGATCTCGTTGAAGGTCACGCGGCAGGTCTTGTCCTTGGGCACGCCCAGCACCGATTGCAGATGCCAGGAAATAGCCTCTCCCTCGCGGTCAGGGTCGGTGGCCAGATAGACCCGCTGGCTGGATTTGGCAGCCTTGCGCAGCTCATCGATGGTCTCTTTTTTTGCCTTGATGTCCTGATAGTCCGGCTCAAAGGTGGTCAGGTCCACCCCCAGCTTGCTCTTAGGCAGGTCACGGACATGGCCCATGGATGCCTTCACCTGATAGTCCGGGCCCAGATACTTGCCGATGGTCTTTGCCTTTGCCGGGGACTCCACGATCACCAAATTTTTCTTCGCCATATCTTAATTACTCCATTTTCAATTTACCTGCGGTGCAGAACTGCTTTCCGCTTTTCTCGGTCACATAGCCCAGCACCTGCAGGATGGTCAGCGCCGACAGCACCCTCCGGGCCGGGAGCTGGGCGTATTCCACCAGCTCGTCTACCCGCAGGGTGCGCCCCTCAAAGGCCAGCAGCACGGTACACTGGTCGTCGGTGAGCTTTCCTTTACATTCCTGCCAGTCAATATATGCGGTATCGGCACCGCTGTCAACCACTTTTTTCTTGGCCGGCTGCTCCGGGGCCCGCTCCGCCTCCGAGGCGCGCACCGCCTCGTCCACCCGCTGGCGGGCAGTCTCCGGGTGAAGAAAGCCCTGCCGGCGGAGCCGCCCGGGGAACCGGTCAACGAGCTCGCACAGTACATCGTCGGCGTTCAGGATGAGTTTGGCGGCCCCCTCCTGAATCAGACGGTTGGTGCCCTCACTGTACACGGAACCGATGGGCCCAGGGACGGCGAAGACCTCCCGGTCCTGATCCAGCGCGTGGCCCACAGTGAGCAATGTGCCGCCGCTCCGCTTGCTCTCCACGGCGATGACACCCACGGACAGGCCGCTGATGATGCGGTTGCGCACCGGGAACTGCGCGCCCCGGTGGGGCGTGCCCGGCGGATATTCCGAGATCAGGGTGCCCACCACCGACACATCCTCATACAGCGGGCGGTTGCGCCGGGGGTAGATCACGTCCAGTCCGCCGGCCAGCACGGACACCACACTGCCGCCCGCCTGAAGCGCGCCCCGCACGGCGGCGGTGTCAACGCCCTCCGCCATGCCGGAGACGATGAGCGCCCCGGCCCGGGTCAGGTCCATGGAGAGCCGGCTGGCGGCCTCAAGGCCATAGGGCGTGGCATCCCGGGTACCCACAATGGCAATGGCCGCCTCCTGATCAAAGGAAACCGGGCGGCCCTTCATGTAGAGCACCAGCGGCGGCTGGTGGATGGCGGCCAACCGCTCCGGATAGACTGCATCCTGCAGGGTCACCACCCGGATGCCCAGCCGGTCGCAGTCGCCCAGCACCCTGTCTGCCTCCGCCATGGACTTGTCCAGCAGGGATGGAAGCGCTCCAGCTGGCAGGCCCTCCACCTGCCGGTATTCCTCCTCGTCGGCGAAATAGATGCGCTCCGGGGAGCCGAAATACTCCAGCGCCCGGATCGCCGCCTGACCCGCCAGCTCTCTCCGCTGGGTCAGCCAGATCCAGTATTTCAGGTTCGCCATCCAGTGCGCCGCCTCTCTTTACAATCTCTCCCGTGCCATCTCCCACAGCACTGCGCAGGCCGCCATGGCCGCGTTCAGGGACTCGCACCGCTCCCGCATGGGGATGCGCACGGTACGGAAGCACAGCTCCAGCGCCCGCTGGGACACGCCACGCCCCTCACTGCCGATGATCACGGCGGAACGGCCCAGCTCCACTGTCCGTACATCCACCGTGTCTTCCAGCAGAGCGGTGGCATACAGCGGGATCCCCTCTGCCGCCAGCACAGCCGCGGCCCGATCCAGCTCCGCCTCCCATACAGGCAGGCGGAATACCGCGCCCATGGTGGCCCGGACAGTCTTTGGGCCCCACGGGTCGGCGCAGCCGTTGCAGAGAATGAGCCCGTCCGCCCCGAAGGCGTCCGCTGTGCGCCAGATAGTGCCCACATTGCCGGGGTCCTGCACCCCATCCAGCACCAGATAGCGCTCCCCCGGCAGCCGCTCCGGGAGCGCAAGGGAGCTGCCTTTACAGAGAAACACCACGCCCTGAGGGGTCTCCGTGTCCGCCACGGCGGCCAGCAGCGCATCCGGGACCTCCACCAGCCGCACACTGGCCGGAAGCTCCGGCAGCGTGGTCCCCTGCGCAAAAATCACCGTCTCCAACTCCGCGCCCCACTTCAGGGCCTCGGCCAGCAGCTTGGGGCCCTCGCCGCAGAAGACTCCCTCTGCCCTGCGCTGGGCCCGCTTACCGTTCAGCTTTCTCATGCGGGTCACAAGGGGGTTGGTGCGGCTGGTGATCGTCTCTGCGTTCATGGCGTTCCTCCGATAAAAATGCAGAATATTTTGATATTATATCACAGGCTTATTCACTTTTCAAGGCACTTGAAACTGCCGTACCAAAGGGCTATAATCAGTTGTATATCAAAATAATTCCAAAGGAGCGATCATCATGGCACGTGGCACCGATTCCGACCTGCGCCGCAGCGTCATCTATGAGCTTTATGTCCGCAGCCACACACCGGAGGGAACTTTCCGGGCTGTTGAGCCTGATCTGGACCGTATCCGCACCTTGGGTACGGACATCATCTGGTTTATGCCCATCCACCCCATCGGCGTACTCAACAAGAAGGGCAGTCTTGGCTGCCCCTATGCCAACCGGGACTACCGCACGGTGAATCCGGAGTACGGTACGCTGGAGGACTTTCTCCATCTGGTGGACGAGATCCACCGCCGGGGCATGAAATGCATGATCGATGTGGTGTACAACCACACCTCCCCGGACTCCACGCTGGTAAAGGAGCACCCGGAGTTCTTCTACCGCCGGCCGGACGGTTCCATGGGTAACAAGGTGGGAGACTGGACCGACGTGGTGGATCTGGACTACGGCGCAAAGGCCCTCTGGGACTATCAGCTTGAGTCGCTGTGCTACTGGGCGCAGTATGTGGACGGCTTCCGCTGCGATGTGGCCAGCACCGTGCCCGTGGACTTCTGGCTGGCTGCCCGTGAGGCGGTGGAGAGGGTCCATCCCGGTATGATCTGGTTGGGCGAGAGCGTTCATCTGGACCACATCCGGACCTTCCGGGAGCATGGCTTCTACGCTGCCACGGACACCGAGCTGTTCGATGCCTTTGACATCCTCTACCCCTACGACCTCTGGCCCCTGTACGAGGGCTGTACAAAGGGCGCGCTTCCCCTGAGCCGCTTCTTCGACGTGGTGGACATGCAGGAGGTCAGCTTCCCCACGGAGTACAACAAACTCCGCTGCGTGGAAAACCACGATCAGACCCGCGGGGCGGCCCGTTTCCCGGACCGCGCTTCCCTGCTGGTCTGGACGGCCCTCAGCTATTTTATGAAGGGGACCACCCTGCTTTACGCCGGGCAGGAGGTGTGCGCAGCGCACACGCCCTCCCTCTTCGAGCGGGAGCCCATCGACTGGGCCGACGGTCCGGACATCAGCGGCTATCTGGCGAAGCTGGCTGCTGTCAAGAAGCAGCTGCCCACTGATGAGGTGTTCCACATCGTCGCCGATGATGAACAGGGCATTGTCACCGCCAGCTATATCGGGCCGGAGCGCCGGGCCGTAGGCGTCTTCCCTCTGGCCGGCAGAGGCGGGTCCGCCGCCGTCCCGCTGGCGGACGGTAACTACGCCGACACCCTCTCCGGACGGACCGTCGCCGTCCGGGACGGCAGCCTGTCTGTCGGGACCGAGGCTGTGATCCTGCTGTAAGCAAAAGCCGGGGGAGCATAGCTCCCCCGGCTTTTTATTCTTCTGTTTTCCTGACCGGCCGGACGTATTTCCAGAACCGGCTGCAATCGTGGTAGAAATAGAACACCCGGCCCTGTGCAGTGTCCAGCTCACAGCCGCTGGATGCGTAGTCGAAGGCTTTCATAGCCGCCTCCATCTTGGCCTCCGCGGCGGCGTTCTCTGTCTCGAAGTCGAAGGGGCCATGCTCAAAGACGAGATACTCCCCCTCGGCCACGTCCATAGCGCAGGGCGAAGGCCAGCCGCCGGCCCCGGAGATAGTCCCGCAGGGACATGCCGGAGATCTCCCGGAAGTTCCGGGAGACGTAATACTCCGAATAGCCGCAGGCCCTGGCCAGACTGGCCAGAGTCAGGCCGTCGTCTTCCGACGCCCGGATGTGCCGGTCGATCTCGTCCACAAGGGTCTGGATATTTTTGCTCCACTGCTCCATGTTGTACGCCTCCTCTGTCTGACAGTCCCTATCATAGCAGGTCTGTCCCACCTGTGCTTGATCCCGCTTGCGAAATAAAAAAGCAGTCCGGGAGTTTCCCAGACTGCTTTTTATAGGCTCAGTACAGCTTGGCTCCGGCAGGAATGTGGTCATCCACCATCAGCAAATGGAGCTTTTCTTCGCCGTTTTCGTGATGCACGGCGGAGATGAGCATACCCTCAGAAGCAATCCCCATCATCGGGCGAGGCGGGAGATTCGTGATAGCGATGCAGGTCTTGCCCACCAGCTCTTCCGGCTCGTAATAGTCATGAATACCACTCAAAATGACCCGATCTACGCCAGTTCCGTCGTCCAAAACGAACTTTAAGAGCTTCTTGGACTTCTTCACGGCCGTGCAGTCCTTGATCTTCACCGCCCGGAAGTCGGAGCGGGAGAAGGTCTCGAAATCCACGAAGTCCTGGAACAGGGGCTCGATCTCCACCTTGGAGAAGTCGATGGGGGCAGCCTCAGCCGGGGCACTCTGCGCGGCGGGGGCGGCGGCCTTCTTGGGCGCGTCCACGGGCTTCATGGTGGGGACTTTCTCCACCGCAGTTCTGAAACCGCCCATATCCCTGAGCGACCCTCTACTTTGCTGTTTTCAACCAGATAAAAAGTCTTGTTTACCTTTAAAATTTATTGCTTTCCGCATAAGTAGATGTATTATTTGATGTATTTGATGTATTTGATGTAAATTAGCTATTATAAAACTCGCTATTCAAATTTGAGCTATGTCTTATTTTATCCAAATTTAGGCTAAGAGTCAATATACCTAAATTCATATCTCAATTACTTTTGGTTATACATAGTCTGCTGCAACACGAATAAATTCCAACATATTATGTACGTTTTCTCCGGTATTTAATATCTTCGCTTCAAAAGGTTCGTCGCCAAAATCCATAATGTGCCGAAGATTGATTGTCAGGTCTTTTTCCTCTGCTATCTTCAATATCCATTTAGCACAATTATCTCCACAAGCAGCATTAAATACTTTTCCGCTTTCATCGAATGCCAACAGCATTAAGGTTTTAACACCACCAGATAATTGTGTCGGTGGTATAGCACCCAAAAACGGACTTTCAATAATATGCTCTCCGATTACTTTTGATTTATCTACATCTTGTATCATCTCTACGGATAACGGTTCTG